>CAWFBQ010000008.1:0-218140 GCA_963814105.1 uncultured Chloroflexia bacterium | reverse complement strand
CCGAGGAGCGCGCGATGGTGCGCGGCGCGGCGTACAGCCACTGGGACAACGCAGCGCAACGCGTCGTCTTCCGCGCGTATGCCGTTCGGCGAACCGGTCCGGCAACTGGCAGGTGCGCAGCAGAGGCCGATGGCGACCAATCCACCTGGGAGGTGACCGCCTACACGCTGTTCGGCATCCCCCTTGACCGCGTAGCCGTCACTTGCGACAGCATCGGACGCGGCGATCCGTGATCGAGGGCACGGTCATGGTCGTGCCCGCGGTCTTCGTCGCGGGAGTGCTCGTGGTGCGGGCCTGGCGTCTGCGCCTGCCCTGGCCGCGGCTGGCGCTCCAGCTCGTGGTCGTGCTGCACCTGGCAGGGGTCGTGGCGCTGGTGCTCTTCCCGCTGCCGGTGCAGACATCGCTCATCGCGGAGCGCGCGGCCGAGCATCTCCAGGACAACAACCTCGTCCCCCTGGTGCACCTGGTCGCCTTCGCGCAAGGCGATACGAGCATCTGGGACACCACCCAGCTCATCGGCAACCTGCTGGTGCTGGCCCCGGCGGCGGTCTGGCTGCCGCTCCTGTCGCCGCGCTACCGGACGGCCGTCCGCGTGATTGCGGCCTGCATGGCCATGAGCGTGGCCATCGAGCTGAGCCAGCTGGCAGTCTCCACGATCCTGGGCTACACCTACCGCGTCGCCGACATCGACGACGTCATCGTCAACACCGCCGGCGTGGCCCTGGCATACCTGGCGTTCCGTGGCGTGGAGCGGCTGGTGGGCGCGGACTGGGCGCCATCGGTCCAGGGCTGAACGGGTCTCAGGACGAGGACGCGCCCGGGGGACGTGGAGGACCGGCCATGATCCGGCGCCGGACCTGGGCCATCCGCTCGTCCACGTGGTGCGGCATCTCCCACAGCGTCTCGAGCCACCACGTGCAGCCGGCGTCCGCCCACGCCGCGAGCTGGTCCGGCGCACTCGCGTCATCGGCGGCGGTCTGGCCCTGCATGACGATGTCGAGCGCCGGGCTCGCGCCGTGGGCGTTCAGCCACTCCCGCACGGCGCGGACCTGCTCGGGACTCTCGTCATCGGTGAACTGCGGGATGACGCCGTCGCAGCGCAGGACGCGGCGCATGGATTTCGGCCGCGGCCAGGCGCCAACCACCCAGATCGGGATGCGCGCCTGGACCGGGCGCGCCACGACCATCTGGTCGTCGAGCGCGAGCTCGAACTCGTACGCCGGTCCGTGGTGCGAGCGACGGCCGTCCCACAGCTCGCGCAGCAGGTCGATGCCCTCGTCCAGAAGGTCCGCCCGCTGCCGCACGTCGGTCAGCTCCCCGGTCAGCGGCAGGTCATCGGTCACCGCGCCAAGGCCAACGGCCAGGATGGCTCGGCCGCTCGACAGCTGGTCGAGCGTCGCCACCTGGCTCGCCACCTTCCAGGGACGACGCCAGGGGAGCGGGGTGAGCAGCGTGCCGAGCTTCACGCGCCGCGTCCTGGCCGCCATCGCACCCAGCAGCGTCCAGGCGTCCACGCCGTAGGCGGCCTCCCAGACGAAGACCCCGTCCCAGCCGGCTTCGTCAGCCAGCACGGCCTGCTCGAGCTGCTGATCGGCACGGCCACCGGGGAGGACGATGCCGACCTGCAGATGCGGCCCGTTCTGCTCCATCGGCCAGTTGTACACCTGTCACGCCACGCCGTCGCCGCACGCACCTCGCAGCGGTGCTAGCCTCCGCGCCGATGCCGGACAAGGTCACCACCATGCACGACGCGATCGCGGAGCTCGTGCGCGACGGTGACACCGTGGCGATCGAGGGCTTCACCCACCTCATCAGCTTTGCCGCGGCCCACGAGATCATCCGCCAGGGGCGTCGCGACCTGACCCTGGCACGCCTGACCCCGGACCTCGTCTACGACCAGATGGTTGCCGCGGGATGCGCCCGTAAGCTCATTTTCAGCTGGCTAGGGAACCCCGGGGTGGGCGGCCTGCACGCCATCCGAAGGCGCATCGAGGCCGATGGCGGCGCCGACATCGGTCCGGCCCTGGAGGTGGAGGAGTACAGCCACTTTGGGATGGTGGGCCGATACACCGCCGGTGCCTCGCGGCTGCCGTTCTTCCCGCTGCGCTCCTACGTGGACTCCGACCTGCCGCGCGCCAACCCGCTGATCCGCGAGGTGGCCTCGCCCTATGGGGACGAGCGGATCGCCGTGGTTCCGCCCCTGAACCCCGACGTGACGGTGATCCATGCCCAGCGGGCATCGGCCGCCGGGGACGTGCAGGTCTGGGGGCTGCTGGGCTGCCAGAAGGAGGCCGCCTTTGCCGCGGACCGGGTGATCGCCGTGGTCGAGGAGCTGGTGGACGAGTCGGTCATCCGCGCCGATCCGAACCGGACGCTGGTGCCCGGGCTGGTCGTCGACGCGGTCGTGGTGGAGCCGTGGGGCGCGCATCCCTCGTACGCGCAGGGCTGCTATGACCGGGACAACGCCTTCTACGTCGAGTGGGATGCGATTTCGCGGGATCCGGGTGCGCTCGACGGGTGGCTGCGCGAGTGGGTCTATGGGCTGGAAGGTCGGGACGCCTACGTCGAGAAGCTGGGCAACGACCGGCTAGAGGCGCTTCGGCCGGGACACGCGCCGTCCGGCAGCGTGGACTACGGGGAGTATCGGTGAGCGACGCGGGTGAGCGGCCGGCCGCCTACACCGCCAGCGAGATGATGATCGCCGCCGCCGCGCGTGGCCTGGCCGGCAAGCGGGTCTGCTTCGTGGGCGTGGGCCTGCCGAACATCGCGGTCAACCTCGCCCGCCTCACCGTGGCCCCGGAGCTGGTTTTGGTGTACGAAGCCGGCGTCTTCGGCGCGCGACCGGCGCGGCTGCCGCTCTCCATTGGCGATCCGACCATCGTCACCGGTGCCACCGCGGCCATGAGCATGTTCGAGCTCTTCGCCTTCTACCTGCAGGGCGGGCTCGTCGACGTGGGGTTCCTGGGCGGAGCGCAGATCGACCGGTTCGGGAATCTCAACACCACGGTCATCGGTCCGTACGAGGCACCCTCGGTGCGGCTGCCGGGCTCGGGCGGTGCCTGCGAGATCGCGCTGAACGCGCGCGAGGTGCTGGTGATCATGCGCCAGTCGCAGCGCAGCTTCGTGGAGCGCCTGGACTTCCGGACGTCACCCGGGCGTGCTGCCGGCACCGATGTCGCCCGTCCGTCGTGGCGCGGCATCGGTCCAACCCTGGTCGTGACCGACCTCGCGGTCTTCGGCTTCGCCGACGACGGGGAGATGGAGCTGCGCTCGCTGCACCCCGGCGTGACCGAGGCACAGCTGGCAGCCTCCATGGCCTGGGCGCCGCGCCGCGTGGCGCGCGTGGGCCGCACGGAGCCACCCTCTGCCGATGAGCTGCGCCTTGTCCGTGACGAGCTCGACCCCAACGGGATCTACACCCGCTGACGGCGCGGCGCCTTCCCCCTTGACCGCGTACCACCGCCGTTGGTACATCCGCGGCTTAGGCAGTCGTGTGCCGTCGGCCCACCAGCAATCATGGTGCGGGGACCCCTGAGGTAGGGCTCCGCCATTGATGTACCAACACTCCTGGTGCGCGTGGTGGAGCGGGGCAGACAACGTCCGCCGCCGCCTGCCCCCGAATCCACCGCGGTGGATGCACCGCGTCGCG
This sequence comes from uncultured Chloroflexia bacterium, assembly GCA_963814105.1. Classification (GTDB taxonomy): domain Bacteria; phylum Chloroflexota; class Limnocylindria; order QHBO01; family QHBO01; genus CAVXEH01. Next base: position 214,491 of record CAWFBQ010000008.1, on the reverse strand, counting down.
TTGGCGCCGCCATCGGCGCAGCGCTGCGCGGACGCCCTGGGGAACGATTCGGGCGTATCGTCCGCCATACCGTCCGGGGGAGCCATCGAGACGAGGAGAGGGGAGGAGCGTGCCGGGCGAGCTGGTGGTCAGGGCGCAGCACGGCGACGAGGACGCCTTCGAGGCGCTCGTCACCGCATCGGCCGATCGCTGGTACGCCACCGCCTCCCTGATCCTCCACGATCGCAGCCGGGCGGAGGATGCCGTGCAGGAGACCATGATCCGGGCCTGGCGCGACTTGCCCCGCCTCCGCGACCCGGAGCGCTTCGACGCCTGGGCGCGGCGCATCCTGGTCCATGCCTGCGTGGACCTCGCGCGGTCTGACCGCCATCGGCGAACTGAGCTTCCGCTGCCGACCGATGTCGCCTCGACCTCGGATCCCGCGCGGGTCATCACTGACCGCGATGCCGTCACCACGGCCTTCGCCGAGCTGACCGCAGAGCATCGGGCCATCCTGGTCCTGCGCCACTACCTGGGTCACTCCGTCCCAGAGGTGGCCGATGCGCTGGGCATCCCGCTCGGTACGGCCAAGTCGCGCCTGTCCCGGGCGGAGGCTGCCATGCGAGCCGCCCTCGAGACCGATGGCGAGACCGTCACCGAGGGAGGCACGGCATGAACGGCCAGGACCGCTTCGAGGCCGACCTGCGAGGATGGCTGCACGACCAGGCGCCGCGCTCCGCACCGGAGGGGCTGGTGCCCACAGGGATGTCCGCAGTCCGTGGTATTCCGCAGCGCCGGACTTTGGCCTGGTTCTTCGCGACGCCGCCGGTCGTCCGCGTCCTGGCGGCAGGCGTGGTCGTCGCGGGCGTCCTGGCCGCTGCGCTGCTCCTGGACGTCCTGCCATCGACCGCCCCTGGTGTCTCGCCTAGCCAATTGGCGTCTCCGGCGTACACCGTGACCTGCGGTCTGGCCGACGGCTGCGACGAGCTCATTCCCGTGGTGCACGGTGCCGTCGCGTACCTCCACGCGCCCGTCGAGTCCATCACCGTCGACGACGGTACCTACTGCCTCGTCGATCCCTATGACCCGATCATCTGCTCGATTGTCGCGCCCCCGCAGGGAGCCACGTACATCGCTCGGGCTCGGGTCCGGTTCAGCGGGCTGACGCAGGAGGCGTTCCTGAACCTCTACCGGTTCGCCGACGCGAAGGATCGGCTCACGGGTGCCATCGGCTACCACATCAACGTCCTGGAGCGGCCCGCGCTCCAGGCGGCTACCGTGACCTGCGGCGCACCGCGGTGCCAGGACATCCTCGACGTGATCACCCCGGCCGTGGCCGACGTCGCGAAGCCGATCCGCGCGATCGACATCACGACAGGCTCCTTCTGCCTCGGCGACCCGTTCCACGCCATCCCGTGCGCGCCCCCCTTGAAGTCGGACGCGTCTCCGATCGGAAGCGCCGAGGTGCGGTTCTGGTTGAGTCCACTCCACGCCTTCTTCAACCTCTACGTGGACGCGCACGGCGCGATCGTGTACGACCGCAATGACCTCCCCGAACCCGGTTCGACCGAGCCGCCCGCGTCGCCATCGGCCTCTGAGCCCGTGGGGCAGCCGGGCTTCACGACCAATGCGCCGCCAGCGGCCGACGCGACATGGACCTCGATCACCTGGACGCGGCTCGCGCAGGACGACGTCCGTACCAAGGTGGCTCGGGTCGTTCGCTGGTCGGGCGGGTACATCGCCCTGGGGCAGGAGGTCCTGGACTCGGGTCTCAATATGCGCACGCCAGCCTGGATCTCCGCGGACGGCGTGACCTGGGCTCCGCTGCGGCCGAGCGTATTCGGATTCTCGACGGTGATTGTCGGCGTCGTGGAGGTGCCGGGCGGCCTGGTTGCAATCACCGCCACGTCCCCGTCTTGTCTCACGAGCCCGTGCCCCTCGATCCGTGGTGTCCTGGCCTCGTGGACTTCGACCGACGGGCGGACCTGGACGCCACACCCGGGGCCCGGCCTCATTGCGGACGGCGTCGACGAGCAACCACCGGTTGTGGCCAGCGGCCCGGGGGGCATCGTCGTCGCGACAGGGCAGATCTTCAGCCGGACCGGCGGCGTCCAGCAGGAGACGGAAGGGGCCATCTCACGAGACGGCATGACCTGGACCCCCATCCCCACCTCCGCGTTCCCGGACGGGTTCGTCCTGGGTGGCCTCTGGGGCCGGGCAGATGGCTATGCGGCGGTGGGTGCAATCGGACCGGACATCGAGAACACGACCGGGCTCGCGCTCTGGTCTAGCGACGGCGAGACCTGGGTACCTGCCGAGGGGGCCCTGGTCGCGGTCCGGGGCGGGAACGCGCTCGCCGTCTCCGGGCCTCCAGGCTGGAGCGTGGCGTCGATCGAATCGGGGTCGGAGGGCGCGATCGCCATCGGCGGCATCGCAGCAGCGCCAGGCATGACCCTGTGGTGGCAGTCGAGTGACGGGCGTCACTGGCACAAGCTCGAGAACTACCCGCCCATCGGTGCCTGGCCAGGCCCGGGCGAGGGGATGAACGGCATTCCCGACGGCTGGATGACGAGTGATGGGAACCGGCTGGCAGCGCTGCGTCTGAGGGCGGATCCGACAGCGTGGGTGTCGTTCGACGGTGCCAGTTGGATAGCGGTGCCCATGAAGGGCGACGTCCCCGCCAACCCGCAAAACACCGGCGTGCTCACCGTGCTCCCGGGCGGCCTGCTGTACACCGACAACGCCGGCAACTGGTGGTACGGGGCGGCATCGGCTGGGTGAACCATTTCGTGGCAGCAGCCGTCCTGACGGCATGAGCAGTCTTGGACGATGGCGCGCGGCCGGCAGCGGCGGCCCGCAGCGTGGACCTAGGCGGAGGGCGTGGCTGGAGCACTGCATGAGGCGGCAGTGCGGACGACCGGCAGCGGGAGCCCGCGAGTGAAATCCCGCAGAGACCCCGGCGATACGCTCATCGGTGGTACATCGGTGGCGGGAGGGCCATGCCGCCACTCCTGTACCAGCGCTCGGCGTTGGCCGACGGCAGGGTGGCGCGTCGGCCGCGGATGTACCACGAGCAATGGTCACGCGCCGACCAGCGCGTACACCCTACCTTTCGCGCCCGCGGAGCAGCGAGACCTTGAATGGCCGCAGCTCGCCGATGGCAAAGCCGCCGGCGATGGCCGGGTCCTCGTCCATGATGCGGCGGGCGGCCTCCTCATCCGGTGCCTCGAAGATGGCGATCCCGGTGTTGATGCGGCCCAGCGTGGGGCCTACCAGGATCAGCGAGCCATCCGCGAGCATGCGCTGGAAGCGCGCGAAGTGAACGGCCCAGGCCTCCTGCTCCTCCGCGGTCATGGTCGCCGCGAAGTCCTCGCGCGGGGGATGGATGAAGTAGATCCACTCGGACATGGGCGGGGACGCTCCCTGTGGTTGGTGCATGTTCGCCACACGAACCATACGACCGGCGGGCGCGCGGAGCGGGTGGCTCCGGCAGGCCCCGACGGTCATTGCGCTCGTCACGCGAACCGGGCGACCGCCGACGCGGCCTCCGGGCGCCGCAGATGCGTTGCCGGCGGTCACAGGGTTCGCCAGACGAACAACCCGAGCCAGCCGGTACCTGGGCCGATGTCGCCGCGACCGCGGGTCCCGCGGTTCGGGGCCGTTCAGCCTCTTGCGTTCCGGGCCGCGGACCGCTGGAATGGTGCGCAATGTTCGGTCGTATCCCCTTCCTGCATCCACCGGAGCTCCCCGATCCCTCCCAGCCGCACGAGACGCGCGCCACGAGCGTGCTGCGCCCCGTGGTGTTCGGCGGGAACGACGGCCTGGTCTCCAACCTTGCGCTGGTGATGGGCGTCGCCGGCGCGAACCCGGCGCCGGGGATCATCGTGCTGGCCGGCATCGCGGGCCTCCTGGCCGGCGCGTTCAGCATGGGCGTCGGGGAGTACATCAGCGTCAAGAGCCAGCAGGAGCTGCTCGCCTACCAGCTCGCCTTCCAGCGGCACCAGCTGCGCGAGGCATCAGAGCAGGAGCGGCAGATCCTCATCGGCATCTACCGCGACCGCGGTTTCACGGACCAGGAGGCGGCCACGTTCGTGGATCGCGTGTTCGCCGATCCGGAGGCTGCCACCAGGCTCCTCATCTTCGAGGAGGTGGGGCTGGACGCCCGGTCGATCGGGTCGCCGTGGACGGCCGGCATCGGCTCCTTCTTCGCCTTCACCCTGGGGGCGCTGATCCCGCTGGTGCCCTACCTGCTCGCCTCGGGCGGCCTGGCCTTCGGACTGAGCCTGGTCCTCAGCCTGGCGGCGCTCTTCGTGCTGGGCGTGGGGGTCAGCATCATGACCCACCGCAGCCCGCTGCTCACCGGCCTGCGCCAGCTCGCCCTGGGCGGGATCGCCGCGGCCGTCACGTTTGGGGTGGGCTCGCTGATCGGGGTCAGCGTCTAGCAGCAGCCAGAGCCGCCGCAGCATCCTCCGGTCGCCATGGGCAGCTCGGTCGGCGTGAGCGAGACCGATGGCGCCGCATCCGCGGGTTTCGTCGCCCGCACGATGGCGCTGTGCATCCCCTCGGCCACGGCATGGGTCGGGGTGACCGAGACATCGGCCAGGCCAACGGAGCGCAGGCCCGCGGTGAACTCCGAGTAGGAGAGGGCCCCCGCGATGCAGCCCACGTACGAGCCGCGCTCCGCGCGCTGCTCCGCGGTCAGGATGTCCTCGGCCACGATGTCGGTGATCCCGATCCGCCCGCCCGGGCGCAGGACCCGCGCGATCTCGCGGAAGACGGACGGTTTGTCCGCGGCGAGGTTGACGACGCAGTTGCTGATCACCACGTCCACAGACTCCGCCGGGAGCGGGATGGCCTCGATGGTGCCCTTGAGGAACTCGACGTTCGTGGCGCCGGCCTCCGCCGCGTTGTGCTGTGCGAGAGCCAGCATCTCGTCGGTCATGTCCAGGCCGATGGCGCGCCCCTGCGGTCCCACCCGCTTCGCGGAGAGAAGGACGTCGATCCCGCCGCCGGAGCCCAGGTCCAGGACCCGCTCCCCGGGATGGAGGTCAGCGACGGCGAGGGGGTTTCCGCAGCCGAGCGACGCCATCACGGCGGCGTCCGGCAGCTCAGCGCGCTCCAACGCGGAGTACAGCTCCGGACCGATGCCCGGCTCGTCGCAGCAGGCGGCATTGCCGGTCTGCGCGACGCTGACGGCGGCCTGCGCGTAGCGCTCGCGCACCTGGTCGTGGATCTGGTTGGTCATCGGTCTGGTGCTCCTTCGCGCGGTTGCGTTGCTCAGCTGACCTGGACGAGCCCGGACAGGCTCGAACCGATCCCCGTCCAGCGCTGGGCGAGGTCCGGTGACAGGTCGTAGTAGATGTACGTGCCGCGCCGCTCGCTGGTGACCAGGCCCGCCTCGCGCAGGACGCGGAGGTGGTGGCTCACCGTCGGCTGGCTCACGGTGCAGCACTCGGTGAAGTCGCAGGCGCAGACCGCCCCGTCCGCGGTCGCGAGCTGCCGCACGATGCTCAGGCGCACCGGGTCGGCGAGGGCTTGCAGGAGCTGGACGTCGGGGTCGGCGGACTTCATGCCTCCCAGTATATTGATGGTTGTCAATATACGGTCCTGCCGTGTTACGGCCACCCGAACGTAACGTCGGGGAAAGCCCTCCGTCACAGCGAATTACCAGGGTCCCGGCGAAGCTGGGGTTCCAGCCGCCCGAACCCTGCGTCGGGCAAGTGGCCCGCTGAGGCTGCCCGGCGACGTTACGTTCCAGCCGGTCGACCATCCGCGCCGCCTGTCCCGCCAGCGACGCCCCGGCGGTAAGGGCGCAAACCGCCGGGAGCAAACCGCCGGGGCGCGGAGGACGAGGTGGGCCGGTCAGGCCCCGGTGACGAGGGAGGACAGGTCGTACAGGGTGGCGCTGCCGCCGTAGCTGACCGGGGTCCCAACCGAGGCGGCCCACGTGTCAATGGCCGAGACGGAGCTCGACCCGCCGCCCGGCCCGCCGAAGCCGCCGCGGCCGCTTACCAGCACGTAGCGGATCTTGCCGGCGGCGACGAGCGCCTTGAACTCGTCGAGCGTGGGGGCCGGGTCGCTGCCCGAGAAGCCGCCCATGGCCATGACCGGCGCGCCGGCCGCCAGCTCGATGGACCCGGCCTCCTGCGCGGAGGTGGTGGCCACGATCCAGGTGGCGCCGTCCTGGTTGGCGAGCAGGTACTGGACCAGGGCAGCGTCGGTCGAGGCTGCCCCCGGACCGCCGCCGCCCCTGCCGAAGTTGCCCGCGCTTGGCCCCGCCGCCGGGTCGCCACCGGAGTGCGCGGTGAGCATGGTGTCGACCGCATACGTGGTGGGGCCGGCCAGCAGCACCGCCAGGCCCAGCGCCACGGCGGCCATCTGGGTGTGGCGCTGATGCTCGTCATGTGGGATCGCAACGATGAGGGCGACCACCGCGGAGACACCCAGCACGATGAGGCCCAGCCCCGGGGCGAAGCTCGGAGTCCGCTCCAGGAGTTGCCAGGCGACGACGCCCGAACCCAGGATCGTGGCGCCCAGGACCAGGCCGCCGGCGATGGAGCGACGACGCCAGGACCACAGCTCCACGACGCCGATGCCCACCAGCGCGCCGATGGCCGGGGCCAGCGCCACGGTGTAGTAGCTGTGGATGATGCCCGACATGAAGCTGAAGGTCGCCGCGGTGACGACCAGCCACAGGCCCCACATCAGGGTTGCCGCGCGGCGCGGATCGGTGCGTGCCGCCCGCCAGCGCAGGGCCAGGCCGCTGGCCAGGCCGACCACGGAGAAGGGAAGGAGCCACGCTACCTGGCCACCCAGCTCCGAGTTGAAGAGTCGGAAGAGACCGGGGGTGCCGCTGAAGCCGGCTCCGCCGCCCGGGCCGCCGGCGAAACCGCCCCCCGGGCCGCCGCCACCGGGACCGCCACCACCGAAGGTGTTGCCGAAGATGCGGGCCAGGCCGTTGTAGCCGAAGATCAGGTCGAGCGCGGAGTTGTTGGTGGACCCGCCGATGAACGGATGCGCCGATGCCGGCAGGAGCACGGTGACCAGCACCCACCAGCTGCTGCTGACGAGGACGGTGACGAGGGCGATGCCCAGGATGCCCAGGCGCCGCCAGACCGCGCCCGGTGCCGCGATCAGGTAGGTGATCGCGAAGGCCGGCAGGACCAGGTAGGCCTGCAGGAGCTTGGTGTTGAAGGCCAGCCCAACCAGCAGCGAGGCCAGGACGACCCAGCGGACGCGTCCCTTTTCGAGGGAGCGCAGGAAGGCGCCGGCCGCGCCGACCAGCAGCAGGGTCAGGAGGGCATCGGGGTTGTTGTAGCGGAAGATGAGGACCGCCGCGGGGGTGAGGGCCATGACCAGCGAGGCGATGACCGCGGCCGCCGGTCCGTACGAGCGCCGCACGATGACGAAGAGGAGCGCCACGCTCAGCACCCCGGCCAGCGCCTCGGGCAGCAGCACGCTCCACGACGAGAGCCCGAAGATGCGCACCGAGAGGCCCATCAGCATGGTTGCCAGCGGCGGCTTGTCGACGGTGATGAAGTTCGCGGCGTCGAAGCTGCCGAAGAACCAGGCCGACCAGCTCTGGCTGGCGGCCAGCGCGGCCGCCGAGTAGTAGGTGTTGGCGAAGCCCGAGACGGTCAGGTTGACGACGTACAGGATCGCGGCAAGCACCGTGACCCCCAGGAACGCGGGCTGGACCCAGGCGGCGTCCTCGGCGCGACCGCGCACCAGCCCGGCGAGCCCGGGGACGCCCGGCGTTCGCGGCAGCGTGGCGTCGGTCGATGGGCGGGTGATCGAGGTCATGACAGGGCCTTTCTCAATTCCATGGCGGTCTCTGACGGCCGTCGGCCCCGGGCGATCCATGCCCGAAGCATGACGAACCGGACGACGGTCGCAAGCCCGTTTGCGCCGATGAGCACCGCGAGCTCCACGATGCGCGTGGGATTGGCGGTGACCACGTGGAGCGCGAGCACCGAGAGGGTGGTGATGGCCAGGGCGGCGCCGAAGGCCAGCAGGCCACCGGCCTGGTCGCGCGCCATGCCGTCGCGGTCGCGAACGCCGAACGTCAGCCGCCGGTTTGCGGCGGTGTTGGCGACGGCCGTGCCCAGCAGGGCCAGCGCGTTCGATGCCTCGGCGCTGAGGGTGAAGCGCAAAGCGGTGTAGAGAAGCGCGTAGGCCGCGGTGCTGACGACGCCAATGGCCGCGAAGCTCGTTACCTGCCGGACCGCCGCCGGCGCGTACGTCCTGGTCATGGGCGGAGTCTCACCGGCGGCGTCTTTCGGTTCGGTTACGCGTCTCGCCGGTGCTAGGCGAGGCGTCCCCGTGGCCAGCTGACCGACATCCGCGCGCCGCCCTGGGGTGCGGTCTCCAGGCGCCAGCGCCCGCCGCTGGCCCGGACCACCTCGTCGGCGATGGCCAGGCCCAGCCCGGCGCCCGAGCCGGTCTCCGTCGCGCGATGGAAGCGGTCGAAGATGCGCGCACGCTCCTCCTCGGGGATACCCGGGCCGGCGTCATCGACGGTGACCGCGACCCGGCCGCCATCGGTCTGGACGCTCACGGCCACGCTGCCACCCTCGGGCGAGTACTTGCAGGCGTTGTCGAGCAGAACGCCCAGGAGCCGGTCCAGCCAGTCGGGCGGGGCGGTGATGATCTGGCCCTCCGCCGCGTCCAGGGTGAGGGTCAGGTGGCGCGCCTCGGCGATGGCGTGGAAGCGGTCGACCGCCTGTGCCGCCAGGATCCCCAGGTCGACGGGCTCGGCATCGGGCTGGCCCTGGCGCGTGTCGAAGCGCGAGAGCCAGAGCAGGTCGTCGAGCAGGTGCCGCATCCGCGCGGACTCGCCGCTCACGCGCTCGAAGGTAGTGCGGTACCAGTCGGCGCTGCGCGGCTCGGAGAGGGCCAGGCTGGTGTTCGCCTCGATGACCGAGAGCGGGGTGCGCAGCTCGTGGGAGGCGTCGGCGGAGAAGTCGAGCTGGCGACGCCGCGCGACCTCGATGGGGGTTGCCACTCGCCGCCCGACGAAGACAGCGCCGCCGAAGACGAAGACGAGCAGGATGGGGCCGATGAGCAGCTCGGCCAGCAGCAGGTTCGACTGGGTGCGGCCGATGTCGGTGATGTCCTGGCCGACGACCAGGTGGCCGCCCGCGATCTCCGTGCCGGCGATCCGAACCTGGGTCCCGTTGATGGTCGTGGTGGTGGGGCCGATGACGTCCATCTCGCCGGACGGCAGCGAGGCGTTGACGCTGGTGAGGACGGTGCCGTCAGACCGGACGAGCCAGGCGAGGACCGGCGGGCCCAGTGGACGGTCGTGCGGACTCTCGGGAGGCTCATCGCCCGATCCGCCGGTGGGCGGCTGCGACTGGGTGAGGGCGGCGGTCAGGCGATCGTCGACCTGGCGCGTCAGGTTGGTGGAGACGATGGCGAAGAAGGCGATGGCCACGACGACGTAGACCGCGGCCACCGCGCCGGCGGTGCCCAGGGCCACGCGGATCGAGGCGCGGCGGACGTCGTGCGTCGGGCCGGCCACGCTCACGCCTCCTCCAGGCGGTAGCCGGCGCCGCGGACGGTGACGATGCGGATCCCGGAGCTCGGCAGCTTGGCGCGCAGGCGGCTCATCTGGACGTCGATGGCGTTGGAGCCGAGCGGATCGGTCTCATCCGCCCAGGCGTGCTCCGCGATCGCCTTGCGGTCCACGACGGCCGGGGATCGGCGCATCAGCAGCTCGAGGATGAGGTACTCCGTGCCGGTCAGGCCCATGGGCCGGCCGTCGGCGGTCACCTCCCGCCGCGCAGGATCCAGGAAGACCCTGCCCTTCTCGAGCACCGGCCCCCCGACGCTGCGCGGACGCCGCTGGAGCGCGCGAACCCGGGCCAGCAGCTCCCCGAAGTCGAAGGGCTTGACCAGGTAGTCGTCCGCCCCGGTGTCGAGGCCACGGATGCGATCGGCCGGGGCGTCGCGGGCGGTGAGCATGAGGAGCGCCGTGGGCCGCCCGTTGCGTCGCGCCCAGGCCACGACGTCGATCCCCTCGGCCCCGGGCATCCGCCAGTCGATGACCGCGACGTCGTACTCGTACCACTTCATCTGGTCGATGGCATCGTCGCCGCGGTCGACCGTGTCGACGTGGTATCCCGCGTCCCGCAGGCCCAGGGCGATGATCTGCTGGAGGCCGGGATCGTCCTCGGCCACGAGGATGCGCATGGGCTCATCTTCCTCCGAGGAGCGCTCCCTCCGCCCGCCGCTCGCGCACCGCGTCGCGTAGCACCGGTTCCAGGCGCAGGGCGAGGACCGGGCAGACGTCCACCGCGCGCAGCGCGAGGTCGAGCAGGTGCCCCGGGATGGGGGCGTCGCGCAGGATGGGATAGCCCCAGTCGTCGAGAGCGATCATCTCCGGCAGGATCTCAGCGCACATGCCGTAGCCGTCGCACTTGATCCGATCGAGGGCAAGCCGGTGTCGCATCACGCCATCTCCCTCGCGTGGCGAGGCGGCCGGGAGCAGCGTCCGGCCGCATGCAGGGCGAACTCGTCGGCGAAGACCGCCAGGCCGCTGCGCAGCAGCGCGGCGGCGCCATCGGGGTGATGGCATGCGCCGCGTCCCATGAGCTCGGCCGACCATCGGTCGAGGTTGACCAGGTCGTCACGCGCGGATCCGCCGGTCGCCAGGCGTCGCAGGCTGGTGGCCATGGCGCCCAGGCCGAAGATGCAGGGCCCGCACTGGCGGGCGCTCTCGCCGGCCATGTAGGCCACGATCTGCTCGGTAGCCCAGACCCCGCAGGACTCGTTGGGAAGCAGGCTCACCAGGCCGCACCCGAAGCCCAGGCCGGCCGAGGCCAGCGTGACGGGGTCGAGCGGCATGTCGAGCAGGTCGGTCGCATTGCCCCAGCCACCAAAGTAGCCGCCCAGGAGCACCGCGCCAATTCCGTCGGGTGTGCCGCCGGCCAGCTGAATGAGCTCGCGGAGGGTGGTTCCGTACTCGATCTCGCGCACGCCCGGCTCGCGGACCGGGCCGGTGATGGTCACCAGCGCAGTACCGCGGACCTCGCCGCGACCCGCTTCGCGGTACCACTCCGTGCCGTGACGGGCGATGAGCGCGGCGTAGGCGAGGCTCTCGACGTTCTGGACCAGGGTCGGGCGGCCACCCACGCCACGCTCGGAGGGGCGCGGCGGGGAGGTGGTCGGACGGGCGTCGCGCTCGTTGAGGTAGCGCACCACCGCGCTCGACTCGCCCGAGACGTAGCCGATGGGTGCCTCGACCAGGTCGAGGCGCATGCCGCGGACCCGCGGACGCTCGGCGATCGCGCGTGCGACGGCCGCCACCGCCTCGCGGTGCTCGGTGCCGACATAGACGCGCACCGTTCCTGCCCCGACGCTCAGGGCGGCAAGAATTGCGCCGTCGATCACCAGGTGTGGACGCAGGGTCAGCAGGGCGCGGTCCTTGGCCGAGCGCGGCTCGCCCTCGGCCCCGTTGGCGATCACCACTGTTCCGCGCCGGCCGCGGTCCGCCACGGCGCGCCACTTGCGACCCACCGGGAAGCCTGCGCCCCCACGCCCCAGGAGACCGCTGCGCTCGAGGCTCTCGATCAGCCGCGGACCCGCGAACCCGTACGGCGGCTCGCCGAGGCGCGCGACGTGGTCGGCGTAGGACTCGGCGCCCTCGTCGAAGCGCGGACCGGCCAGCAGCCGGTAGGGAGAGATGGCGATGGCAGTCATCGCGGTATCCGCTGCGAGGCAGGAGGCGGCAGTGCCGACTCCCGCGTGACCAGCGCCGCGTCGGCAGCGGTCGCCCGCCAGGCAACCGCGCCGAGGACGGTGAACAGGCAGACCGCGTCCAGGACCCACATCCACAGCGCGCCGGTGTCCGACCCGGTGCCGATCCCGTGGATCAGCGCCATCGGCCAGGCGGCATAGGTGAGCCAGTGGATGACCCGCCAGGTGCGGCGCCCGAAGTGCGGCCGCAGCATGCTGGTGACGATGATGGCCGCGATCAGGTACATGGACACGCCGCCCAGTCCAAGCCAGATCTGCCGGTACGGTGACGAGAACGGCACCAGCGCGGCACCCACGCCCAACGAGGTGTACGGGTCGAGGACCGCGATCAGGATGTGGATCCCCACGAAGACGATCGTCAGCAGCGAGACCGCCTGGTGGAACTCGGCGCTCAGGAAGCGCGGCCAGCCCGGTCGCTGCCAGCGCACGGCGGTCAGCACGCCCAGGGCGACGACGCCGGTCAGCATGATCAGCGACGCGATCCCGGCGCCCCGGGTGGCGTACCACAGGAAGCTCTCGATCACGCCGGCACCGCCATGGTCTCCGGCGCGGGCCAGCCGGCCAGGCGCTCGATGCTCCCGTCGTTGGCGACGAGCCGCGCGGGGAGGCTGCGCTCGGTGAGCCAGTCCCGCGCGCGCTCGCCAAGGAGGATCGCCGCGGTGGCGGCGATGTTGGCATCCACGCAGGTTGCCGCCGCGACGCTGGCGGTCCGCCACGGGCCATCGGCCGGGCGCCCGCTGAGGGGATCGACGAGGTGATGCAGGCCGATGCCGTCGCGCGTCCAGCGTCGGACGGTCACGCTCGAGGTGGCGACCGCCCCCTGGGTGAGGGTGATCATCTCGCCGTCGGTGTCCACCGGCACGGCGTGGTCCTCGGCAGCGAGCACGCGCCAGCCGCCCCGCGGGGCGGTTCCGACGACGGCGATGTCGCCGCCCAGGCTGACCAGGACGCCGCCGTCACCCATGGCCAGGTTGGCGGCCGCCGCGGCCAGGTCGGCGGCCAGCGCCTTGCCGGTTGAGCCCAGGTCCAGCTCCACGCCCGGCTCGAGGCGTACCGTCTGCGCGCGCTCGTCGAGGCGCACGGACTGCCATCCGGGCACCGGCTCGAAGCGGAGCGCTGGCCCGCGCGTGCGCGCGGCAATGGTCTCGAAGTGATCGTCGTAGCCGATCAGCCGCATGGCCCGCCCGACGGTGGGGTCGACGAGGCCGCCGCTCAACCGGGCGCCGCGCAGGGCGGTCGCCACGGCGTGCGCCAGGAGGCCGCTCACCGGCACGACCTGGCCCGCCCGTGCGTTGAGGCGGGACAGCTCGCTGTCGGGCCGGAAGCGGCTGTACGTCGCGTCGACGAGCTCGAGGAGCTCCTCGACCGCCCGCCGAGCCCGTTCGGGATGGCCGCCGCTCGTCACGAGACGCACGCCGGTGCCGAGGGCGCGCCAGGTGGCCGTGGTGATCATGGGCTACGAACCACCGCCGGAGGCGTGAGCCCTGCCGCTGGTCGTGCTGCCGATGATCGTCGTGCCCAGCGCGGAGCTCGTCGACGATGAGCTCGTTCCGGAGGTGGTGGTCGATGCGGGGGTCGAGCTGTTCGGGGTGGAGACGGCGGCCGATGCCTGCGTACCGGGGTTGCTCATGGCGGCAATCCAGCCGAAGCCCACGGTTGCGGAGACGCCGACGAAGGTTGCGCCCGCCGTCAGCACGCGGAGCCGCTCGATGGCGCGGTTGCGCTGTGCCGGGGTGAGTCGTTGCGCTGTCTTCATGGCGCCAGTCTCCGGGGCCGAACCTTTCGGCTCGGTTACGCTCGCCAGGCGCCCGCGAACTGCGCGGGACGGCGTCAGCGGCTGGAGCCGGGAACGGTTCGGGCGCCGGATCGCTCGGTCGGCGACCAGGTGACCGACGGCCGGATGACCACGATGATCCATACGGCGAGGAGCCCGACGAGCGCGGCTGTCTGTCCGAGCGCCACGGCGGTGACCACGAGCTCGCTGCGGGCGAGGTCGGCGAACGGGAGGGAGATCGGGGTGACGAGATCGCCGAACCCCCCGAATCCGCCGAAGTCGCCGCCCCCGAACCTACCGCCTCCGAAGCCGCCGCCACCCCGTCCGAGGAAGACGGTCAGCGGTGCGGCGAGCACGGCGTGGAGGTTCACCGCGTTGAGGAGCCCCACCGCCACGTAGCCTGATGCGCGCGCGAGGCCGCCGGCCGCCAGGAGGGCGGCGGGGGCGAAGAACGCGAAGAGATAGCGCTCATGGACCCGGGTGGGGAGCAGGTAGAAGGCGAGGGCCAGGATCGAGAAGCCCAGCAGGATCGGGATCCGGCCGTCGCGCCGCAGGAGCCCCACGACGACGAGGATCCCGGCTGTCCCCAGCAGCACCGCGGAGAAGAGCCAGGCCGGGATGCCCGCCACCACGGCCAGCGAGTCGGGCGTCCACGAGCCACCGCTGCTGCCCATCAGCCCGGCCAGCGGTGCGGGTCCCACCAGGGCCCAGGCGTTGTAGGCGTTCACGGTGAGGACGCTGAACTCGTTGCCCAGGGAGAGGACGAGGTTGACGACCCCGGCCACATGGCCGATGACCGGCACGTCGGCGAGGCTGGACGGCGCCAGGTGGATGATGTCGAACGGCAGCAGCGGCAGCACCCCCGCCAGCCCTGCAGCCACGGCCGAGGTGCCCAGTCGGACGGGTCCCTGCTCACGCAGGAGCCCGCCGAAAGCCCGATCCAGGGCCGCGAGGCGGACGCCGAGTGCCGGCATCGGTCCACTGCCAACCCGCAGGAGGTGTCGTCGCACCAGCACGGGGGCGATCACGACCAAGACGATGGCGTCCTGCGGCTTGATGAGCACGCCGAAGACGCCCAGGGCCGCGGCCGCCTCGCTCCAGCCCTCGACCAGGAGCACCAGCGCCCCCAGCATGACGAGCGTCCCGACCGCGTCGACCTGACCCCACAGGGCGGAGTCGTACCAGGTGACCGGGATGAACAGGTAGAGCGCCGCGGCGATGATCCCTGCCCGCCGGCCGAACCATCGCGACCCGGCGCGATACAGCAGCAGCGCGATGAGCAGGTCCGCGGTGATGGCCGGCAGCTTCAGGAGGGCAACGATGGACTGGTCCAGGCTGGTCCCGCTCACCGCAGCGAGCGGGTGGGCCAGAACGCCCACGAGCCACAGGATGGCCGGATAGACGGGGGGATAGTTCGCGCTTGCGGCGCTGGCGTAGAACGAGCCGGGGCCTACCTCGGAGAGCGTCCGGGCCCAGCTCGCGAAGAAGCCCAGGTCGGTCGAGAGACCCTGGCCCGGGAACAGCACGTAGGCCAGCACGATCCGAAGCCCGAGCCCGGTGGCCGCGACGGCGAGGAACCCGGCGTGCCTGCGCGCGAAGCTCACCTCATGTCCTTCCCCAAGGGCGTGCGGATCTGGTCGGAGGGCGACCGCGCGGGTGCGCCCTCCGGAGCATTGTCCGCTCAGCCGCCGGCGATCGTCACGTCGGTGGCCGTGAGGCCCGAGGTCGTTCCCGCCCCGGGCGGTCCACCCAGGCCGGAGACCGTGACGATCACCTGGGAGCCGGTGGTGAGATCGCCCTGCGACGCGCTGGCCTGCGAGTGGTACGTGGTCGCCGAGCCCAGGGCGACCTGCACCGTCTGACCGTCCGCCAGCTGCAGGGTCAGCGTATCGCCGGAGACCGATGTCACCGTCCCGGTGACGCTGCGCGACTCGTTGTTTCGATTGGCATCGTCCCCGCCACCCGCATCGTCGCGGCCCCCGGGGACCCCGAGGTTGGGGACCGTCCCGTTGTTGCCGAGATCGGCGCGGGCGCCGGCGGGCAGCGAGGTGGACGTGGTGCCGGCGGTCGTCCGCCCAACGGCAAAGGCGACCCCGGCAATCGCGATCGCGCCGGCCAGGGCGAGAAGAACGGAGACCGCCGAGATGCCGCCCACGCGGCGCCGCGTTCCGGCCGGGTTCGTGAACGGAGACTGGAAGACGACCTCGCTGTTCGCCGGCGTGAAGACGCGCGGATCGCGTTCCTCCGGCTCGTCGGGCGTCGTGCTCGAGACTGTCATCGGGTTCTCCACTGTGCTGCTGCGTCGATCCGCGAGGTGGGTTCCCCGGCGGACCCGTGGTGAGCATGCCCGGCGCACCCTTTCGGTTCGGTTACGGGCGGGCCCGCCGGCGTCGTAACCCGCTCGAAAGGAAATGGGGCGGATGCTCGGGAGCAGATACCGCAACAGCATCCGAGGAATCCGTTCCATGGACCCAATCAACGCGCCGGCAGGCACCCCTGAGCCGGCAGACCCATTGCTCTCCGCCGCCGTGACCGATCCAGCGCCGGTCTTCCCTGTCCCTGCTCCCCCCGCATCCGCCGTCCGCGACGCGGATCCTGGACGGCGTGCCGGCTGGCTCCGAATGACGGTCGCCGCACTCACGATCGGCATCGTGGCCGGCGGCGGCGCCGGCGCGGGGGCCGCAGCACTGGTGGCCAGCCGAACCGCGACACCGTCCGTCTCCACGGCGACCACCGCGCAGGCTGCCTCAGTGGTGACAGCCACGACCAGCGACCAGAGCACCGCGGTGATCGACGCCGCCACATCCGTCGGGCCGGCCGTGGTCGTCATCGAGACGCAGAGCGCCGGATTCGGCGGCGTGGCGACCGGTATCGGCTCCGGCTTCATCTACGACGCCAACGGCTACATCCTCACCAACGACCACGTCATCGCGGACGGCGGAACCATCACGGTGACGCTGGCCGACGGCCGCCAGTTCCCCGGAACGGTGGTGAAGGCGGACGCCTCCGCCGACCTGGCCGTGGTCAAGATCGCCGCGAGCGGGCTGCCGGTGGCAACCCTCGGCTCGAGCGCGGACCTCAAGGTCGGCCAGCTGGTCGTCGCCATTGGTGACCCGCTCGGGCAGTTCGCCAACACCGTGACCACCGGCATCGTCAGCGGTCTCGACCGCGAGATCACCGCCGGCAGCGGACCCCGGAACGCGGAGCAGCTCAGCGGGCTGATCCAGACCGATGCCGCCATCAACTCCGGCAACAGTGGCGGCCCGCTGGTCAACGCGGCCAGCCAGGTGATCGGGATCAACACGGCCACC
Organism: uncultured Chloroflexia bacterium; assembly: GCA_963814105.1. Taxonomy (GTDB): domain Bacteria; phylum Chloroflexota; class Limnocylindria; order QHBO01; family QHBO01; genus CAVXEH01. The sequence goes on along the minus strand of CAWFBQ010000008.1, from coordinate 197,667 downwards.
GCCTCCGACGCCCAGGGCCTTGGCTTCGCGATTCCCATCGACGCGGCGCGATCCATCATGTCGGCGGCGGTGCAGGCGGTCGCCTGAGCCGATCCGCACCATGGGTGCGCGACCGCGGCGCGCGGCCTGCGCCGGGGCGACATGAGACGTCCCGGCGCATCATTGGGGCCATGCCCCTGCCGCGCGCCCTTGGTCGCTTCAACGCCCGCGTCACGAACCGGCTCACCGGGCCGGTGGCACGGGTTCTCCCCGGATTCGGCGTCGTCATCCACCGGGGACGACGGACGGGTCGCGAGTTCCGCACGCCGGTGAACGTCGTTCATCGCGGCGCGATGACGGTGATCCCGCTGACCTATGGGGCCGATGCGGATTGGGTCCGCAACGTCCTGGCGGCTGGGTACTGCCGGCTCGAGACGCGGGGCCGAATCGATGAGCTGTGCGAGCCGGCGGTGACCGTGGACCTGGCGCATCGGCTCGTGCCGGTGGGCATGCGCCAGGCGCTTGACCTCCTCCGGGTCGACCACGTCCTCCTGCTCCAGCCCTGCCCGGGGGGTGGGGGCGAGCGGAGCGCGAAGGGCTAGCTGCCCGTTTCCGAGGTGCCGGTCGTCACCGGCCGATGGGCGCTCCCACCGGCACGCGACCGGCGTCGACGCCTGCCGCAAACACGCCCAGGTCGGCTTCCAGGATCTGCGGCCGCTTGGCACCCACCATCTCGCGCAGGGTCGCCTCCACCGACTCGACGGTGACCCAGCCCAGTCGCGACACGAGCGCCCCCAGCGCCGCAACGCTCACGAGCTTGTCGTCTCCGCCCTTGGCCGCAACGGCGGTGCAGTCGAGCCGAAACTCGTCGATCTCCGGGCGTTCGGCCGAGGCTTCGACCAGGGAGCTGTTGAGGATCAGCAGACCGCCGTCTGCCACTCGCGACGCGAACTTCGCGAGCGACGGCGGGTTCATGACCACCGCGGCGTCGTAGCGGTCGACGACCGGCGAGCCGATGGGTCCGTCACCGACGATGACGGTGCATGACGCCGTGCCGCCGCGCATCTCCGGGCCGTAGGAGGGGATCCAGAAGACCTCGAGCCCGTCCTTGATCCCGGCCCGCGCGAGCACCTGCCCGGCGAAGAGGAGCCCCTGCCCCCCGAATCCGGCGAAGACGACCGATCGCTCCACGGTCATGCCTCCTTCGCGCGATCGACGAGGACACCAAGCGGGTAGACCTCGCTCACCTCGCGCAGATGCGCCATGGACTCCGGCGCTGTCATGTTCCAGCCCACCGGACAGTTCGACAGGATCTCGACCAGCGCGAACCCCTCGCCGTTGAGCTGGGCCGTGAAGGCCCGCTTGATCATGGCCTTGGTCTTGCCGATGTGCGCCGGATCCGCCACCGAGCCGCGAGCGGCATAGGCGACGCCGGGCAGCAGGGCGAGCATCTCGGTGATCTGGATCGGGAACCCGGCCAGCTGCGCGTCGCGCCCCGTCGGGGACGAGGTCGTCTTCTGGCCCAGCAGGGTCGTCGGCGCCATCTGCCCGCCCGTCATGCCGTAGATGCCGTTGTTGACGAAGATCCCGCTGATCAGCTCGCCACGGGCGGCGGCATGCACGATCTCCGCGGTGCCGATGGCGGCGAGGTCACCGTCGCCCTGGTAGGTGAGCACGAACGCATCCGGCCGGACACGGCGGATGCCGGTTGCCACTGCGGGCGCCCGGCCGTGGGGTGCCTCGACCCAGTCGACGGCGAGATATTCGTAGGCGAACACCGAGCAGCCGACGGGGGCGATGGCAATCGTCCGCGGCGCGAGCTCGAGCTCCTCGAGGAGCTCGGCGATGAGCCGATGGATGATGCCGTGACCGCAGCCCGGGCAGTAGTGGCTGGACTTGTCGACAAGCAGCTCCGGGCGGCGGAAGATCACCCGCTCCCCGGGGGACGGGTCTCGACGACGGTCATCGGGCGCCTCCGTTCGCGGCCAGCGCGTGGAGCGCCGCCACCACTTCATCGGGTGTGGGGACCATGCCGCCGGTGCGCCCGTGGAAGGCCACGGGCGCTCGCCCCTCCACGGCCAGCCGCACGTCCTCCACCATCTGGCCGGCAGAGAGCTCGACGACCAGGATGCCGCGCACCCGCGCGCTGAGGTCGCGCAGCTCGTCGCTTGGGAACGGCCACAGCGAGATGGGCCGGAAGAGACCGACGGAGAGACCCTCTTCGCGCGCCCGGGCCACCGCCGAGCGCGCCACGCGGGCCGCGGTGCCGTAGGCCACGATCGCCAGGTCGGCGTCATCCAGCCGCTCCCCGGCCCAGCGCACCTCGCGGGCGGCGATCTCCGCGAACTTGGCCTGCAGGGCCTGGTTGTGGCGCTCGAGATCCTCGGGCGCCAGGTGCAGCGAGCGAACCACGCGCGGTGGCCGGCCCGCGGCACCGGTGAGCGCCCAGTCGAAGGCCTCGCGGTCCGGTGTCCGGAAGCTCAGGTCCACGGGCTCCATGGCCTGTCCCATGGTGCCGTCGGCGAGGATGATGACCGGTGTCCGGTAGCGTTCCGCCAGCTCGAAGCTGGTCGCGACCAGCTCGACCGCCTCGGAGATCGACGCGGGAGCGAGCACGGGCACCTTGTAGTCGCCGTGGCCGTGGCCCTTCACCGCCTGGAAGTAGTCGCTCTGGGACGGGCCGATGCTCCCCAGCCCGGGACCGCCGCGCATCACGTTGACCAGCACCATCGGTGTCTCGGAGCCGGCCATGTAGCTCATCGCCTCGGCCATCAGGCTGATCCCCGGGCTCGAGCTGGAGACCATCACCCGCGCCCCGGTGGCCGCGGCGCCGAGCGCCATGTTGATGGCACCCAGCTCGGATTCGGCCTGGACGAAGACGCGACCCAGCTCGGGCATGCGCCGAGCCATCCACTCCAGCAGCTCGGCCTGCGGCGTGATGGGATACCCGAAGTACGCGTCGCAGCCGGCCTGGATTGCCGCCTCGGCGATCGCCTCGTTGCCCTTCATGAGGACCCGCGCGCGCGGATCGCGGCCGGCGGCGTGCGGGCTCTTGCCGTTGCGGGACGGACGGACCGTGGCGGTCATCTGCGCGCCTCCTTGCGCGGCGCGGCGTAGACGGTAAAGACCGCGTCTGGGCAGATCCGAGCGCAGAACGCGCAGCTGGTGCAGGCGCCAGCATCGGTCAGCCGGATGGGGTGGTAGCCCAGGACGTTGACCATCGACTCGTCGAGCGACAGGCAGTCCTTGGGGCAGGCACCGATGCAGAGCTCGCAACCCTTGCATCGGTCGGTGGCGATATCGAGCGGCGACCAGCTGGTTCGCCGCACATCGGTGGGAGCGCTCGGGAGGTTCACCGTCATACGTGGCTCTCCAGTGACGATCGCAGCGCCGATCCGGGGCCGGACCGGACCAACCCAGCGTCGGATCGGTTGCCATGTCGGGCAAGGGCCGAACGGCCCGCGCTCGCCATCGGAGCGGCCTGCGTGATGGCGGTCGGATGGCCCATGGGTGATCCGACACTCGCCACCCGCGCTGGACCTACGTCGGAGGGAGGCGCAGCTGCCGTCGAGCCTCGATAACCGAGAGCGCCGCGGTGGCGGCCATCCAGACCAGGAGCAGGGCAAGCAGGATGCTGATTGCGATTGGGACTATCGGCCCATTGGTCACCCGGACCAACCGGACCACCGCGCTACTGACCCGGCGGGGGAGCGGCCGTACGGTTACGAGGTCACCCCGACGTGGGGGGCAGTGAACCACCGGAGCATTCCATGTCCGAACCCTTGCTGCACAAGCGCTCAACGCGGCGTCCCCTGGCGCGAGCCGCATCGCTCGCGGGCATCACCTTGCTCACCGCTGCCCTGCTGGCCTGGACGCCGGCGATGGTGGCCGGGTGGAACCAGAGCGGTGCGGAGGCGACCCTCTGGCAGCTCATGAACGGCGACCGCGTGAACAACGGGGTCAAGCCCATTCAGCAGAACGCCACGCTGGTGAGCATTGCCCGATGGCGCAGCAAGGACATGATCGTCAACGACTACTTCAGCCACAAGATCCCCGCCTGCGGGTGCCTCGTCTTCCACTACTACGACACCAACGGGCTCTCGTATTCGTGGGCCGGCGAGAACATCGGCTGGAACAACGGCTACTCGGATGCCGACTCGCCGGTCGCCATCAACCGTGACTTCATGGACTCGACCGACCACCGGGACAACATCCTGAACCCGGTCTGGACGCACGGCGGCATCGGCGCCTATGGCCTGAACGGCATCGTATGGCAGGGAGTGCTCCGCAACCCGCGCATGTACACCGAGCTGTTCATGCAGGCGAAGTCGTCCGCTCCCGCACCGACCCCCAAGCCGACGCCGAAGCCGACCCCCAAGCCGACGCCGAAGCCGACGCCGAAGCCGACGCCTAAGGCGACGCCCACCGGGTCCCAGTCGACGCCCACTGCAGCCTCCACGCCTGCTGCGCCCGCACCCACCGGCACCCCGGCTGCGACACCGACGCCCACGCCGGTGGTCCCGCTGGCCGCATCGACCGTGATGCGTGCCGGTGACGCCTGGCAGATGCCGGCATTCTTCGTCGCGCGCGACCCGTTCGCGCGGTACCCGCTGGGAGCCACGGTCGTCGCGTCGGAGTACCGCATCGACGCGGCAGCGCCCGCGGATCAGGGATTCTTCGAGACCGTGATCGGCAACCTGTTGGGGATCCTCCTGGGCTGACCTGATCGCCCCCGGCCGCCAACTGGACGTCGCTCAGTTATCCTGTCCCTCGATGTCGCTGATCCTCGAGGCCCACGACCTCGTCAAGCGCTACCCGCTCGGCAAGCGCGACGTCGAGGCCCTGCGTGGCGTCTCACTCTCGGTCGCGAGCGGCGAGTTCGTCGCGATCATGGGCTCCTCGGGGTCGGGGAAGTCGACCATGCTGCACCTGCTCGGCGGCCTCGACCTCCCCACCAGCGGCGAGGTCATCATCGACGGCGTCAGCCTCACCGGCCTCGACGAGGAGCAGCGCACGCTCACCCGCCGTGCCAAGACCGGGTTCGTCTTCCAGTACTTCAACCTGATTCCGCTGCTGTCGGTGAGCGAGAACGTCGCCCTGCCGTTCCTGATCGCCGGCGACTCGCTGGGGGCCCATCGCGACCAGGTGGCCGAGCTCCTGGAGCTCGTGGGATTGGCCGCCAAGGCACACGACAGCCCGGACCAGCTCTCGGCCGGCGAGCAGCAGCGGGTTGCGCTTGCGCGCGCCCTGGCCACCGGGCCGGCGCTGCTCCTGGCGGACGAGCCCACCGGCAACCTCGACTACACGACCGGAGCGGAGATCCTGGGCCTGCTCTGGGACTCCTGCGAGCGACTGGGCCAGACGATCGTGCTCGTTACGCACGACGCGCGCGCAGCCGCCTATGCGGATCGGGTGCTGGTCGTGCGGGATGGGCGGATCCTCGAGGAGATTGCGCTCGGCCGGCGGTCCGACCACGCGGCCGCTCCGCTCATCCGCCGTCTCGCCGAGCTCGGCCTGTGAGCGCACCGTGAGCCGATGCGCCTGAGCGCCCTCGCCTGGCGGGGCATGGCGGCCCGGCCCCTGCGCACGGCGCTCACGATCCTCGGGGTGGCGCTGGGCGTCGCGATCATCTCCGCCACGCTCGTGGCGAACCAGGCGGCCACGGACACGGTGCGCCGCGCGGCCACGGAGCTGTTCGGTCGAGCCGACCTGCGGGTGCGCGCCTTCGCAGACACCGGGCTCACCGCACGCGCGGTCACGACGCTGCGAGGGCTGCCGGGCGTGGAAGCCGCGGCCGCGCTGACTGAGCGCCGCCTGCAGCTCACCACCCTGCCGGGTCCGGACGAGCAGGTTTTCAACGGCATGCTCGTGATCGGCATCGACCCGGTCGACGATCTGGCCGTCCGGGACCCGCACCTCGTCAACGGCAGCTACCTGTCCGCCGAGGGTGGGGACCAGGTGCTGCTCAACGCGCAGTGGGCTTCCGGCCACCACCTCGGGGTTGGTGATCAACTGCTCCTTTCCGGCGCCAAGCCCGGAGCCGCTGCGCTCACCGTCGTGGGGCTCATGGACGACGTGGGCTTCGGCGCGCTGGGCTCGGGCGCCGTCGCGGTGATGCCCCGCGCCACGATCCAGGACCAGCTCGCCGGCGACAGCACAACGGTCGTGGTGGCACCGGTCACGTCGGTGGATCTCGTGGTCGTGCCGGGGCAGACCGCCACCGTGCAGGACGGCCTGGATCGCTCGCTTGACGAGCCGTTCGTCGTGGAGACGGTTGCCACCACCACGGCCCAGCTGCAGCGGGCGCAGGAGGGATTCGCTGGGATCGCGTTCCTCTTCGGGCTGGTCGCAATGGCGGTGGGCGGGTTCCTGGTCGCGAACACCATGAGCATGACCCTGAGCGAGCGAAGCCGCGAGATCGGCCTCCTGCGGGCCGCGGGCACGACCGCGCGCCAGGTCCTGGCCATATTCGGACGGCAGGCGCTGGCGCTGGGCGTCGCGGGCTCGGTGTTGGGGGTCCTGCTCGGCATCGCGGTGGCCGCCGGGATGATCGGCTTCCTGCGCAGCACTCGGGCGGTGCTCATCGATGGGCTGCCGCTCAACCCGCTCTCCCTGCTGCTCGCCCTGGCGGTCGGTGTTGGGGTGACGGTCGCCTCCGCCGGGGTGCCCGCCCTCCTTGCCGCGCGGGTGGGCCCGCTCGACGCGCTGCGCCCCTCGCGGCAGCCGGTGCGCAGCCTGCGCGACCGGTTGCGATGGCTGCTGGCCCTGGAGCTCGTGCTGCTTCTGGCTGGGCTCGCCACCTATCCGCTCTCCCGAGGCAGCGCCTCCCTGCCGGCCGTGCTGCTGGCGGTCGCGGTTCTCGTCGGCGGCGCGGCCATCACCGCCCTGGCGGTCGAGCCCATCAGCCGCGTCGTGGGCCGGCCGTTCGAGTGGTTCTTTGGTGCCGAGGGCCTCCTTGGCCGCGCGAACCTGGGTCGCGACCGCGCGCGCAGCGGCCTCACCGTGGGTGCCCTGCTGATCGGGCTGGCTGCGGTCATGGCCCTGGGCACCGTTGCGGAGACGGCCCGCGGCACGACGCAACGCTGGGTCGACTCCGTGCTGCCGGGTGGTTACGGAATCCGGATGGGGATCGCCGTGGGCGAGGCGGACATCGGCGACACGCTCAAGGCCACGGACGGCCTCCAGGTCGCGACGCCCATCGTGGAGTTCCCGGCGGTCCAGGTGCGCGATTCGCAGCGGACAGAGGTGGCCGTCGCCGGCATCGACCCCGACGTGTATGCGCAGGCCGGGTCGCTCATCTTCACGAGCGGGGACCGGAGCTCAGCGTTCGCCGCGTTGCGATCGGGCGGTGCGGTGCTCGTGCCGGCACCCATTGCCGCCCGGGATGACCTGGCGGTGGGCAGCCGCATGATGCTTGGCCTGCCGGGAAAGAGCCCCACGTCCTTCGAGGTGGCGGGCATCGTGGCCTACTCGATTCCGTCGCAGGGCGGGGATGGCGATGTGCTGGTCAGCCTCGCGGACGCGAAGGAGACGTTCGGCGCCTCCGATGCCTCGCTCTGGGCCCTGGCGCCGAAGCCGGGCGTGGATCGGGGCGTCTTCCGGGCCGCCGTGGCCGCGACGGCCGAGGTCCTGGCCGCGCAGCCCATCAGCGCCGCGGACCTCGCCGGCGACCTCTCGCAGTCGCTCGATCGGCTCATCGGCCTCTTCGACGCCCTCGCCTTCATCTCGGTCCTCATCGCCGCGCTGGGAATCGTGAACACCCTGTCGGTGGGCGTGATCCAACGCGTGCGTGAGATCGCCATCCTGCGGTCGCACGGGATGACCGTCCGCCAGGTGCAGGCCATGGTCGTCGCGGAGGCGGCGATCATGGGGACGATCGGGGGGTTGGGTGCCGCGGGCGTCGGACTGCTCGTCGCGTGGACCCTGGTGGCGGTGGGATCGGTATCGGACTTTGGAGGAATCGCCGTTCCCTGGCTCCTGCTGGTGATCATCGTGCTCCTGGGCACGGGCGTAGCCGCACTGGCGGGCATCTACCCGGCCCGACTGGCCGCTCGGTTGCCGATCGTGGGCAGCCTGCGCCATTTCGAGTGAGAACCGTCGAGGAACAAGGAGGCAGACACAGGCATGGGCACCGGACTGCGACCGGCGACGCTCGGACGGACATTCGTCGGGCGTCTTCCCACGGACAGTGACCTGGTCGGCGAGATCGAGCGTTTCTGCGCCGAGCACCAGGTCGACGCTGCCTGGGTCAACGCGGTGGGAGCCGTCCAGCATCTCGAGTACGCCTTCTACAACCAGGAGACGCTCCGCTACCAGGAGCTGCGCTCCGATCTCCACCACGAGATTGCCGGGTTCGTGGGAAACGTGTCACTGCGCGACGGCAGCCCGATGCTGCACGCTCACGCGAGCTTCGGCGACGACCAGGGCGCATCCGTGACGGGCCACATCCGCACCGGGACGGTGGTCTGGATGGTCGAGGTCGAGATCCGCGAGCTGACCGATGTCACCCTGGTCCGTGAGCACGACGAGCGTACGGGCCTGGCCCTCTGGTAACGGCCCGGGGCCCCGCGCGGCCCTCCTACCGGACGGTGCACCCGCGGCCATGACCTTCCCGGTCCCCGCCAAGGCCGGGTCGACTGGCTTACCATCCGCAGCGTGCGTGCCCGTAGCTCAGCGGACAGAGCGGTGGCTTCGGACCAGATCGGCCGATGCGCTAGCCTCCAGCGTCGGTCGGCGACCGAATCACGTCGAGTTATCCGCTCTCTACTGGACGCTCGAATGACGGTGCATTGGGGACTACGTAGGCTCGATCCATCCGGCGGTCTCGAGCCGGCCGTTGGAGCCGTGGACGAACTCGTGGTACGTCAGTCCCGCATAGCCGTCCTCTCCAACCCACACGACCAGCCCGAGGTTCATTGGGCTGGCAGGGATGCCTGTTGTCGTGCCAGTTCCCTGTCCGCGCCAGGTGCCGCCGGGATTGGTCATCACGAATTCACCGGTCCACGAGCCGAGGCCGCCTCCGGTCTCCTCGGTGATGATCCACGACTCCCATTCGCCGTTCAGTCGCTCGTCGGAGTTGGTTTCCTGGCAGTGAAAGCGTTCGCGGTCGGTGTTGCCTTCGTAGACGGCATCAACAATCTGGCAGGCCTCCAAACCGTGCACCGCAACGGCGCTCGGTGTGGCGGCCTGCGTTGAAGCCGGGCCATTCGACGCACATCCGACCAGCAGCCAGGCCATAGCACCGACGCAGAACGGCGCGACCGATCTCTTCCAGGCCATCAGCCCCTCCCGACGTTCCGCCCCACCCGCTTGGGATCCACCCCACGGTGGGGCCTCCAGTGCACCTATCTCTTGGCACCACGGATGAGGCGGCAGCGTGCGTTGAATCGTTCACTCTTCGTGACCGAGCACTCACCAGGGCCAGACCATCGCCAACAGCCGAACGTCACGAGTTGCCTTCCCGGTGGGCGGCCTGTTGGTCGTGGACTTTGAGACCGATCCGCTCGCCGTTGCTCCTGACCATGTTCCGTGCGAGCGCTGTGGCACAATGCCTCGTCTGGTTTTCCGCTCAGTGTGAGCGTGAAACGCGCGCCCGTAGCTCAGCGGACAGAGCGGATGGGTTCGGACCAGAAATCCTCCTGCGGTGTGCTTGCCCTCGTGGAACGCCAACCATTTCGCGCTGAGTCTTCCGTTGTCCCATCAGCTAGCCCAGGTGCGGTCGTACTGCAAGGGCTGGGCTCGCAACTGCTGCCCGAGACCAGCTGGTTAGCGCTCGCCGAGCGTGAAGCGCTCCCATCGTGCGCGTGCCTCATTCGGCGACATCCGCCGTACCTCATCCTCCGGGAGGCCAACGGTGTAGATCAGCCTGGTGACGAGCCAGCCAGGGATGGGCTCGACGGTCGACTGGATGGGCTGCTCGGGTGACGATGCGCGACCGGCCACGACGTCGCGGAAGTGCTCCATGGTGGTTCGCAATTGATCGCCGACGATGTGGCTGAGGAGGTCAGGCCCGATCTCGTCGTTGAGGGCATGAGACACCTTGGTGCGCAAGACGGTGCCATCGGCGAGGATCTTCCGGTAGCGCCAGTGGTCGCCAACCCGGCGTCGGCCCCGAGCAAGATTCGGCACCTCCTCCCAACCGTCCTTCTCAAGGTAGGTTCTCAGGTCGCGGAAGGTTGGCAAAGCGGCTCAGCGCGATGGAGTTGGCTCGGCGAAGATGGCGCCCGCGAGCTGGGCATCATCGAGCAGCATGGCACGCATCACCCACGGAACGTGTGGCCGGTGATTGGGAGCCATGCGGACGCGCTCATCGGCCAGGTACTCCTCGATGTACTGCCGCACTTCGGCGATCAGGTCCTCCCTGGCTGACTCGAAGTCGGCACCTCGTCCCCACACCTCGAACTCCGGAAGCCACACCGACACTGCGCCCGGCTCGAAGTAGACGGCAGGGTGGAAGGCGAACGGCTCGGTTAGCGCGAGCAGATCGTCGCGCCCGATGAGGACCGCCTCCCCAGACCGGCGTCGGGCGATGCGCGTGGGCGCATGAGCAATCGCCGCATCGAAGATGTCGGCGAACTCATTGCGGGCGTTCGAGTACACGACGGCGTCCATAGGGCCAGCATCGGGCCGAGTTGTCAAGTTGTCAAGTTGTCAACTCGCATGTCCGCCCGACGCCGGTATGCAAGACGGATCGGCCAACCATGCTGCTGTCCGAGCGCTGTGGCAGAATGCGATGTCCATATTCCCGCTCAGATTGAGCGTGAAACGCGCGCCCGTAGCTCAGCGGACAGAGCGGATGGCTTCGGACTAGATCGGCCGATGCGCTGTGGTTCGAGCGTGAGCTTCCGAACGAAACGGGTCGAGTTATCCGCTGTGTCGTAGCGCCGATGGGATGCATACCGCCGTGATGTCCAGCACCTGCCGCTGGCCTGCGACGGCCTAGGTGCTGCGCCGCCCGCGACGCCGGCTTCGCTTGTAGGCGGTGACATCGCGCTTCGTTGAGTACCAGAGCCCGTCCTGGTGAGTCGCCCGCAGTCGACCGGCTTGTGCGGCCCTCCGAAGCGCCAGCAGGCTAAGGTCGCGATCCGCGAGCGCCGACAACGGCAGCAGCCGATGTGGGCCTGCGAGGGCCGGCAAGAGGAAGCGGTCCAGTCCGTCCTTGACCGCTCGCGCAAGAAGTTCAGCGAGAGACCCTGCGTTCCCTGCATCGGCCCGGCGGAGCGCTGCCAAGTACCGGGGCCGGTCCCGTTTGTAGATGACGGCGGGCGCATATCCTCGCCGGACGAGGAGCAGGTTCAGGGCCAGGCGACCCGCACGGCCGTTTCCATCGCGGAACGGGTGGATCTGCTCGAATCGAGCATGGAGTCCAGCGAGGTGCTCCATGAGGTGCTGCCCGCCGCGCGGCGCCGCATTGGAGTCCCGGATCCAGTCGGTGATGAGCGCGTGGACGTCGGTGAACGGGGGAGGCTGCATGCCACTGGGGAACGCGGCGATGTCGTGCAGGCGGAAGGACCCCGGACCTTCGCCGGGAGCCAGTTGCTCCGGTGGCTGCACCTTCCACACCCCCTCGATCAGGGTCCGGTGAATTTGTCGCAGTTCAGTGATCGTGATGTGGTTGCTTGGTGCCCAGGCCACTGCCTTCGTTGCCTGCTCATACACCCATTCAGCGGCTTCCGCGTACCCTTGGACCTCGAGGTACTGGGCGAGTTCTTCGTTGCCCACGGCACGTCCCTCATCGAGCAGGAGCCGCACCTGCTTCAGAACCAGCGTGTTTCCCTCGATCGCCGTCGAGTTATGCGCCTCCTCGTACCAGATGCCCTTCCAGATGTCGCGTGCCTCGAACGGCGCTGGCAGGCCGCCGATACGGCGGAGCTCGTCGATCTCCCGATCGACTGCTTCGAAGATGGCTGTGCGCGTCGGTCGGCCACGGTGTGGGATTTCGATCGCCATTGGAATTCAGTACGCCTATCGGGAAATATTGGGATCGTACTGAAGTCTAGTACCAGTTCGGTACGAGCGCGTCAAGGGAAATCGACCGTACCGAATTCCCCTCGACCGGTCGATTGGCTGGGCAGCGGTCGAGCGTGACATGTCAGCGGAAGGCGTACACCGACAATACCGCTCGTCGAGCGCTGTGCGACAATGCGGCGTCTGGTTTTCCGCTCTGTTTGAGCGTGAAACGCGCGCCCGTAGCTCAGCGGACAGAGCGGGTGGCTTCGGACCATCAGGTCGCGGGTTCGATTCCTGCCGGGCGCGCCAAAGCCATCGACACCGTTGCGAGAGCGCGATTGCCAGTCCGCGAGCTTCCGCGTTAGGGGTCAGGTGGATGGCCGCGAACCCCGCACCCGCACCTCGACTCTCGGGTAGATCGCGTGCATAACGTCAGACCGCTCGCGCTTCCCGGACTCATCCCGTAGCCGAGCAGGCCCCTCAAGGTAGACAGCGCCTGCTCGGCGGGGATCGGCCGTCTCGTTGGGTGGTGGCTCGGTCTGTTGCCCTCGCCATTCAACCGGTCGCCTGGCGGTCCGTCCGGCCCGAGAGGTCGGGAGTTTCCGCACTGGCAGGGAAACTCCTTGGCGTCGAGAGTAAGGCTCGGCTCGGGAGCGGCGACCGCGACGTGCCGCTCGGAATGGCCGGACACGCAGCGGCGTGGCGGCCTGGTTCGCCCGCTCGATGGCCGGGACTCTTCGGCTCGACAGCGAGGAAGCGAGAGGACTTGGTGATTCGCAGATGACACTTCCCACCGAACCGATCGGGAGTATTCCTCGACCACAGGCTCTGCTCGACGGAATGGAGTCGGCCGCTGCTGGAGGGACCTCCTCCGATGAGCTGGACGCCCTGTACGACGACGCCGTGCGGGATACGCTGCGGCGGTTCGAGGACACGGGCTCGCCCGTTGTCACCGACGGCGAGCAGCGGAAGCCGAGCTTCGCGACGTACCCCGTTGCGGGCCTGGCCAACGTTGGCCTCGACGGTGTGACGATCCCGTTCAAGGACGGCCATACGCGCCAGTTGCCTGTGCTCACCGCCGCCCCGTTCAGGTATGCGACAAAGGCGTGGTCGTACCTTGACGCTGCCCGCGGACATACGACCGCCAGGCTGAAGCAGGCCGTGATTTCCGCGTCGGCGCTGAGCCTCATGTATCCGACCGATGGGCTAGCCGGCTATCCGCGGGACGCGTTCATCGATGACCTGGTCGCCGAGTCAGCCTCGGAGATTCGTGGATGCATCGAGCGTGGGGCGATCGTCCAGATCGACTTCACCGAGGCGCGCCTGTCGATCAAGCTCGATCCATCGAAGCAGCTTCTCAACTCCTTCGTCGACCTGAACAACCGGGTCCTTGAGCGACTCTCGGAGCAGGAACGTGCGCACGTTGGCGTCCACACCTGCCCCGGCGGCGACAGGGACTCGACGCACAGCGCCGATGTCGATTACGCGGAATTGCTGCCCGCGCTCTTCCGCATGAACGTGAACACGTTCTATGTGCAGCTGGCGAGCGAGGCCGATCGTGAGCGCGTGCTCAGAATCCTCGGGGACCATGCTACGGGCGACCGTCGGATCTTCGTGGGCGTGACGGACCCGATCGACCCGCGCGTCGAGACACCGGAGGAGGTGCGCGACAGGGTGCTCGAAGCCGCTCGGTTCATCGAGCCGGGGCGCTTGGGCACGACGGACGACTGCGGCTTCTCTCCGTTTGGCGACGACACGTCCACATCGCGCGACACGGCGTTTGCGAAGATCCGGGCACGCGTCGCCGGAACCGAACTCGCCTCCAGCGCACTGGGGGTCTGACCGGTCACGACAGCTGGTCCAGGCTTCGGCGGAGCTCGAAGGTGGTTGGCCGTCGAGCCTGCACCCGATCGCCCATAGACAGTCACAGACCTGCAGGTCGGCCGGTTGAACCCAGGCAACACGCGATGGTATGGGCCGCAACGGGTAGGTGAACGATCGCGACCTCGGGTCCAGCTCCTGCCGGGCGCGCCAACCCAACCCAACCCCGGGACCAATGCCCCTAGGCGGGCTGGTCCTTCAGCTCGACGCTGATGACAATGAGGTCGTCGGGCCCGGTGTTCTCGAGGGTGTGCGCCGGCGTTCGGTCTGACCAGAGGATGCGGGGCATCTCGAACGGCTGATCTCCGGCACGCGTGTCGAGCAGGACGCCGCCCGCCGGGTCACGCCGCACGAAATGCGATCCGGAGACGACGTGCTGCACCGACGGGGCAAGATGGGTGTGGACCGGAGTGACGTCGCCCGGCTGGATCACGGTCTCGATGACGCGAACGCGATCATTCTCGAACAGGACCCAGTGGTGCTCCGGGGCGGCCGCGATACCGTCGAGATCGTCAGGCTCCTGCTGTGCGTTGGGCTCGATCGTCACGTCTAGGCCTCCGTTGGCTCTGCCATCCCCACCATGATGCCCCCTGGTTGGCCATGGTACCGGTGGGCAGGGACGGCGCAGCCTCCTTGCCCAGCAGCCGGGCCACCTCTTCCTGCAGGCGGTTGACCGATGCGGCCCTCCCCGTACTGGTCGTCGCCGACCTCCGCGTCGAAGATCGCCTGCCGCATCTCGAGGGAGGGGGCGTGACGGTGTCGGAGCGCAGGTCTGTGCGCGGGAGTCCGGAGATCGTCATCGAGGCAAGTCTGGTACGCCCGATGACTCGCCGACGGCTGGCCGGGGAGCTCGGCCGCCCCTCTCCACGATCCCTCGCACCCGACCCGGCCCGGTCCTTCCAACCTTGGGCCGATCGGCCCGGCTCAACGTGCCGCGTGCCCCTGCCCCGGCATTCGGCTCCGACCGCAGGCTCGGAAGGTCATGAACGTTCAGGCCGGGCCCGCCAAGCCAACCGAGCGCATCCCGCCGTATCCGGGCATTCCGGTGATCATGGACGGTTCTGAGGCAATCGCCTCCGTGGAATCGCGGATTGCCGAGGGAGCCTGCGCCTACCCGATCGCCCCCTCGACGAACCTGGCGACCCTCTTCGAGGCGTCCGTCGCCAACGGGCGCACCAACCTGTGGGGTACCCCGCTGCTCCTGCAGGCCGTCGATGACCAGCTGACCCACTTCCACGGGAAGCGTGGCCGTGCCGTCGTCGAGGCCAACCCTGCCGTCGTCACCGAGGCGTACGACGGCCTGATCGACGTCACCGGGGCCCTGACCCGCGGGCAGGACCCGGATACTGCTAGGGCCCGCGAACTG
Organism: uncultured Chloroflexia bacterium; assembly: GCA_963814105.1. Classification (GTDB taxonomy): domain Bacteria; phylum Chloroflexota; class Limnocylindria; order QHBO01; family QHBO01; genus CAVXEH01. The sequence goes on along the minus strand of CAWFBQ010000008.1, from coordinate 182,492 downwards.
GTGGAGACAAGGTAATGAACGCGCAGCTAGCCTCCCTTCGCGTGGCCGATCTGATGTCGATCGAGCCGGTCACGGTCTTCGACGGCGCCTCCCTCGCCGAGGCGGAGAAGCTGATGCAGCAGCGGGGCGTCACCGGGCTGCCCGTCGTCGACGCGGCCGGACGCCTGGTGGGCGTCATCAGCCAGACCGACCTCCTGCGGGCCCACGTGGTCGACGATCACTGGGCGCGTTGGCCCGGCCTTGCGGTTCGCCACCTGATGACATCCCCCGCGCTCACCGTTGAAGCCGATGCTCCCATCGCGGAGGCAGCGGCGCTCATGGAGCGCCACCACGTGCATCGCCTGGTCGTCGAGACCGCCGGCCGTCCCACGGGTGTCCTGTCCACCATGGACCTCGTGCGCGCGCTCGTCGAGGGCGAAGCGCCGCGATGATTTCATCCGCTCCGTCGTGCCCGCTTATCGGACGGGCACGACGGACGCGGCGCTCCCCGCGGACGCCGGGGTCGCTCGCAGCCGGATTCCGCCGGGAACGGCGTCGGTCCGGGACCTGCAGGAGCTGGCCGGACTACGCTGAGGGCGCATGAACGCCGCTGGCTCATCCGACCTGGCGCGGTGGCGCGCCAACCTCCAGGGGGAGGTCGACGGTGCCACCGTGTACCGGGGCATGGCCGCCGGTTGCGACGACGAGCGACTGCGCGAGCTGTACAACCGGCTCGCCGAGACCGAGGAGCGGCACGGCGCACTGTGGCGTGAGCAGCTCCTGAACGCGGCGGGTTCCGTCGAGGTCGCGCCCTCGTGGCGCGCCCGCGTGCTGGCCTGGGTCGCCCGACGGTTCGGGCCGGGCCTGGTGGCATCCACCATGGCCAGCCAGGAGGCGGCGTCGCGCGGGATGTACGACGACCAACCGGAGGCCGCCGGTACCAGCCTGCCGGGCGACGAGCGGTCCCACGCTCGCGTCCTCCGCGAGGTTTCGCGCGGCATGGAGGGCGGATCGCTGGCCCGCTTCGAGGGCCGGCACCGGGCCATCGGCGGCAACGCGCTGCGCGCCGCCGTGCTGGGCGCCAATGACGGGCTGGTGAGCAACTTCAGCCTGGTGATGGGGGTCGCCGGCGCGGACAGCTCCGGTAACGCGATCCTGATCGCCGGCTTCGCCGGCCTGCTGGCTGGAGCGCTCTCCATGGCGCTGGGAGAGTGGCTGAGCGTCCAGAGCGCCCGCGAGCTGTATGCCAACCAGATCCGGATCGAGGCCAACGAGATCGCGGAGATCCCCGAGGAGGAGGAAGAGGAGCTGCGCCTCATCTACGAGGCGAAAGGTCTCGAGCCCAATGCGGCCCGCCAGCTTGCCAACCGGATCATGACCGGCGACCGGGCATCCGCGCTGGACACGCTCTCGCGCGAGGAGCTGGGCATCGACCCCGATGAGCTGGGCGGGTCCGCGTGGGTCGCCGCAGGCACGTCGTTCGTGCTCTTCAGCCTGGGTGCCCTGGTCCCCGTCCTGCCGTTCCTCTTCCTGCACGGCACCGCGGGGATCGCCGTCTCCGCCACGCTGGCCGGTGTCGCGCTCTTCGCCGTCGGTGCCGCGATCACGATCGTGACGGGGCAGTCTGCGCTGCGCTCCGGAGCGCGGCAGGTCGCCTTCGGCCTGGCCGCGGCGGCCGTGACGTTCGGCATCGGCTCGCTCATCGGCAAGGTCATCGCCTAGCGCGGAGGGACCCCAGGCCTGCCGCCGTGCCATGGTGTCATGAGGGAGAATGCATCCATGACCACGACCGCCACCTCGGCCACCGGCCCACTCTCCGCGGACGAGCTCCAGCTCATCGACGCCTACTGGCGGGCGGCGAACTACCTGTCGGTCGGCCAGATCTACCTGCTCGACAACCCGCTGCTCCGCGAGCCGCTGACCCCCGACCACATCAAGCCACGCCTGCTGGGGCACTGGGGCACCACGCCGGGGCTGAACCTGATCTACGCCCACATGAACCGCGTGATCCGCAACTGGGACCTCGACGCCATCTACGTGGCCGGTCCTGGCCACGGCGGTCCCGGCCTCGTGGCGAACGCCTACCTGGAGGGAACCTACACGGAGCGCTATTCGACCATCACCCGGGACGAGGAGGGGCTGCACCGGCTATTCCGCCAGTTCAGCTTTCCGGGCGGAATTCCCAGCCACGTGGCCCCCGAGACGCCGGGCTCCATCCACGAGGGCGGTGAGCTGGGCTACTCGTTGGCCCACGCCTACGGGGCTGCGTTCGACAACCCGGACCTGGTGGTCTGCTGCGTGATCGGCGACGGGGAAGCGGAGACCGGGCCCCTCGCCGCCAGCTGGCACGCGAACAAGTTCGTGGACCCGGCACGCGATGGCGCGGTCCTGCCCATCCTCCATCTGAACGGCTACAAGATCGCCAACCCCACCGTCCTGGCGCGGATCCCCGACGAGGAGCTGGTCGCGCTGCTCTCCGGATACGGCCACCGCGTGCACGTCGTCGCCGGCGACGACCCGGCCACGGTGCACCAGCAGCTGGCCGCGACGCTCGACACCGTCGTCGACGAGATCGCGGGCATCCAGAAGGCCGCGCGCGCCGGCGGCCGGGCATCGGGCCGTGACCGTCCCCGCTGGCCGATGATCGTGCTAGCCACGCCGAAGGGCTGGACCGGACCCAAGGTCGTGGACGGTCTCCCGGTCGAGGGCACCTTCCGCGCACACCAGGTGCCCCTCACCCAGGTGCGCACCAACCCTGAGCATCTCGCCATGCTGGAGTCATGGATGCGCAGCTACCGCCCCGAGGAGCTGTTCGACGCGACGGGCGCCCTCGCGGAGCCACTGGCGGCCCTGCCGCCCAAGGGGCATCGCCGCATGAGCGCGAACCCGCACGCCAACGGGGGCGAGCTGCTGGTCGACCTGCGCCTGCCGGATTTCCGCGACTACGCGGTCCCGGTTGCGAAGCCCGGCACCACGTTCAGCGAGGCGACCCGGGTGCTGGGCACCCTGCTGCGCGACGTGATCCGCGACAACCCCGACTCGTTCCGCCTCTTCGGTCCCGATGAGACCGCGTCCAACCGGCTCTCGGCCGTCTTCGAGACGACCGATCGGACCTGGGACGCGGAGCTGATCCCCATGGACGTCGAGCTGGCGCCGGATGGACGGGTGATGGAGGTGCTCAGCGAGCACCTCTGCCAGGGCTGGCTGGAGGGCTACCTGCTCACGGGGCGCCATGGCCTCTTCAACTGCTACGAGGCGTTCATCCACATCATCGACTCGATGTTCAACCAGCACGCCAAGTGGCTGAAGGTGACTCGACGAGATCCCGTGGCGGCGGCCCATCGCCTCGCTGAACTACCTGCTCTCGAGCCACGTCTGGCGGCAGGACCACAACGGCTTCTCCCACCAGGATCCGGGGTTCATCGACCATGTCGTGAACAAGAAGGCGGAGGTGATCCGCGTCTACCTGCCCCCGGACGCGAATACGCTGCTTTCCGTCGCGGACCACTGCCTCCGCAGTCGGAACTACGTCAACGTCATCGTGGCCGGCAAGCAGCCCGCGCTGAACTGGCTCCCAATGGACAAGGCCATCATCCATGCCACCCGGGGGGCGGGCATCTGGGACTTCGCGAGCAGCGACCACGACGGAGAGCCGGACGTGGTCCTGGCGTGCTGCGGCGACGTCCCGACCCTCGAGACCCTCGCCGCCGCGGACCTGCTGCGCCAGCGCCTTCCCGACCTGGCGGTCCGCGTCGTCAACGTGGTCGACCTGATGCGACTGCAACCCGAGCACGAGCATCCGCACGGGATGAGCGAGGCGGAGTTCGATGCCCTCTTCACCACCGACCGGCCGGTGATCTTCGCCCACCACGGCTACCCCTGGCTCATCCATCGGCTCACCTACCGGCGGTCCAACCACGACAACATCCACGTGCGGGGCTTCAAGGAGGAGGGAACCACGACCACGCCGTTCGACATGGTCATGCTCAACGACCTCGACCGCTTCCATCTGGTGATGGACGTCATCGACCGCGTCCCGGGGCTTGTCTCGCGGGCCGGGCACATCCGCCAGGAGATGAGCGACCGACGGCTCGAGGCGCGACAGTACACGCGCGAGCACGGCGAGGACATGCCGGAGATCCGCGACTGGACCTGGCCGCACTGACCGGCGTGGCGCGCGGACCGATGCGGATCCTGGTCGTCAACGCCGGCTCCAGCAGCCTGAAGCTGCGCCTGCTCGACGCCGACGACCGGGTCGCGGGGAGTGTCGACCTCCCGGCCCCGGGTGGCCTGGCGTCCCGGGACCGCGTCTCGGCGGCCATCGACTCGCTCGGCGCGGTTGACGCCGTGGGCCATCGCATCGTCCATGGCGGCGTGGAATTCCGCGACGCGGTGCGCCTCGACCCGGGCATCGTCGAGCGCCTGCGGGGCCTCACGGACCTGGCGCCGCTGCACCAGCCGAAGGCGCTCGCGGCCCTGGACGCCGTGGGGGAGGTGCTGCCGGACACACCGGCGGTCGCCTGCTTCGACACCGCCTTCCACGCGACGCTGCCTGATGCCGCCGCCACGTACGCGATCCCTCGCGAGTGGCGCCGCCGCTGGCCGCTGCGCCGGTTCGGCTTCCACGGGCTCTCGCACGCGTACGCATCGCATCGCGTCGCCGAGCTGCTCGGCCGATCGGTGGAGGCGCTGCGCATCGTCACCTGCCACCTGGGAGCGGGCGCCTCGCTGGCGGCCGTGGCCGGGGGCCGTTCGGTGGAGACAACCATGGGATTCACGCCACTCGAGGGGCTGGCGATGGCGACTCGGTCGGGTTCCGTCGACCCTGGCCTGGTCCTCTGGCTGCAGGAGCACGTGGGCACCCCGCCGGCCGAGCTGGCGGCGACGCTCGAGGGCCGGTCAGGCCTGCTGGGCCTGGCCGGGACCCCGGACATGCGCGAGGTGCTGGCGTCCGAGGCGGCCGGCGACCCCGAGGCGCACCTCGCCGCGGAGGTCTACCTGCACCGGCTCCGGGCGGGGATCGCCTCTATGGCCGCGGCCATGGACGGGCTCGACGTGCTGGTCTTCACCGGCGGAGTGGGGGAGCACGCGCCGCAGATCCGCGCACGCGCAGCGGAGGGGTTGGGGTTCCTGGGCGTGCAGGTCGACGGGCAGCGAAACGAAGCGACCGAACCGGCGGATCGCGAGCTGACCGATGGGCGGGCGAGTGTTCGCGCCTTCGTCGTCACCGCCAGGGAGGACCTGGAGATCGTCCGCCAGGTGCGGGCGCTGCTCGAGCGCGAACCCTGAGGGTCACGGCGGCCGGCAGCGCCGCAGCCGGCGGTCAACGCCGTCGAGGATGCCCTCGCGGGCCCGGAATGGCACGTGCCCATTGGACCCATCGATGGGGCATGTCGGCCTGCCCGACTCGTCCCTTCAGCACGTATGCGCACCTGCGAATACATGCGATCGTGCTGCCATGGACGCGATCTATGAACTGCAGGCCGAGGTCCTCAAGACGCTCGCCAATCCGCGTCGCCTGGAGATCGTCCACCGGCTGGCCGAGGGACCACACGAGGTTGGTCGGCTCGCCGACGAGATGGGCATCGCGCAGCCCAACCTGAGCCAGCACCTGGCATTGATGCGCACCGCCGGAATCGTCGAGGGCGACCGGGTGGGACGCGAGGTGCGCTATCGGCTCACGGACACCGCCATCGTGACCGCCTGCGGTCTCATGCGCGGCGTGCTCGAGCGACGCCTGCAGCGGCTTGCCGACCTGTATCAGCTCGACACGAACGACCGCCCTGCACGGCCGCGTGTCGTCGAAGGAACCGGCCGCTGACGCGGCCCCACGAGGTATGTAGCCCGATGGACGAGCCTCTCGCCATCACCCTGTTCTCCGGCACCGACGACAAGCTCACCGCGGCAGCCGTTCTGGTCGCCGGGGCGGCGGCCATCGGACGGCCGGTGCACATCTTCCTCCAGTACTGGGCGCTCGACGCCTTCCGCTTCAACGCTGCGGAGCGGGCGCTTTCGCTCGCACCGGAGGCTGGCGAAGCCGGCCGCGCCGCGGTCGAGGCACTGGCCGCTGCCGGACAGTCCGGCTGGCGCGAGACGCTCGCCCAGGCCAAGGAGATCGGCCAGGTCGACATCGAGGCCTGCTCGCTTTCCATGGACCTTCTGCATCTCACCCCCGACGACCTCGATCCCCTGGTGGACGGCGTGGAGGGCGTCACCGCCTTCTGGCTCGCTGCCTCCGAGGGCCAGGTCGTCTTCATCTAGAGCGAAAGGATCCGCGTGACATGACCGTCGAGATCACCCAACACGTTGACGCGCGAAACCTCTCCTGCCCGATGCCCATCGTGAAGACAGCGGTGGCCATCAAGGGGCTCGCCTCCGGCCAGCTGCTGGAGGTCCTGGCGACCGATCCGGGCTCGACGAAGGACTTCGCCGCCTGGAGCCAGACGACCGGCAACGTGCTTGTTGAGCAAAGTGTCGAGGACGGGGTCTTCCGCTTCGTCCTCCGGAAGAAGTGAGGACCCACCGATGACCGCCACGACCACGCCCGATGCGGTCGAAGAGCTGCTCCACGACGAGTCGCTCATCGCCGGACCGTCGACCGAGCCCGCCACCGAGGCAGAGGCTCCCAAGAAGACCAACTCGATCATCCTCATCGCGGAGAGCGGCGACCTGGAGAAGACCTGGGCCACCACCATCCTTGCCTCGACTGCCGCGGCATCGGGGATGGAGGTCTCCATCTTCTTCACCTTCTGGGGCTTCATGGCGCTCGTGAAGCCGGAGAAGCGCACCTTCGGCGAGAACTGGATGCAGAAGATGATGTCGGTCATGAATCGGCCCGGCATCGATCATCTCAAGCTCAGCCGCATGAACTTCATGGGCATGGGCCCCTGGATGATGGGCAAGCTCGCCAAGCAGTACGGGGTTGCCAAGCCGGGCGAGCTCCTGGAGATGGCCATGGCCATGGGCGTCAAGATCCTGCCCTGCCAGATGAGCATGGACATGTTCGGGCTCAAGCGCGAGGACCTGATCGACGGGATCGACGAGCCGGTGGGCGCCGCGACCGTGCTGGCCATGATCGCCGACGGCACGCCGGCCCTCTTCATCTGACCGAAAGGACGAAATCGATATGCTCGAGAATCCGAGCGTCTCCGCCACCCGCACCATCGACGCGCGCGGCAGCTACTGCCCCGGCCCGCTGATGGAGCTGATCCGGGCGATCCGCGAGGGAGCCGTGGGCGACGTCATCGCCGTCCTCTCCTCGGACTCCGGGTCCAAGATCGACATCCCCAAGTGGGTCGAGAAGGCGGGCCATCGGCTCGTCGGCATCACGACCGCTGACGACGGCCACGACGAGATCGTGGTCGAGAAGCTGCGCTGAGGAGGCGCCCGCCCATGCAGCGCATTGTCATTGTCGGCGGCGGGGTCGGAGGGACCCTGACCGCCAACCTGCTGGCCCGCGAGCTGGGCCGGCAGATCGACCGCGGTGAGGTCAGCCTGACCGTGGTCGACCTCGAGGGCGAGCACGTCTACCAGCCAGGGTTCATGTACATCGCCATGGGGAACCAGAAGCCGGAGGGTCTGGTCCGTTCCGAGCGGAGCCTGCTCGACAAGCGGGTCCGCCTCGAGGTGGGCGAGGTAACGCGTATCGATGCCGAAGGTCAGCTCGTCGAGCTGGCCGGCGGTGAGCGGCTCGCGTATGACCAGCTGGTCCTGGCCAGCGGGTCGCGCATCGTCCCGGAGCTGGTCCCCGGGCTGGCCGAGGAGGCGCACCACTTCTACGGCGTGGAGCAGGCGCAGCGCCTGCGCGAGGCGCTCGACGCGTTCAAGGGCGGCAAGATCGTCATCGGGATCGCGGGCATGCCCTACAAGTGCCCGCCGGCCCCGCTGGAGGTCTCGTTCCTCATCGAGTCGGAGCTCCGCGAGCGCGGGCTGCGCGAGAAGAGCGAGATCCATTTCTGCTCGCCCATCGGTCGTGCGTTCACGATCGAGAGCGTGAGCGAGATGGCCACGCCCATCCTCGCCGAGAAGGGGATCGAGCTGCACACCTTCTTCAACGTCGAGTCGATCGACCGCGAGGCAAAGAAGGTGATCAGCCTGGAGGGGGAGGAGCTGCCCTACGACCTGCTGATCCTGGTGCCGCCCCATCGTGGCGCGCAGTTCCTGATCGACTCGGGGCTGGCGCCGGCGCCTGGCGGCTGGCTTCCGACCGATAAGCACACCCTCGAGGTGGGTGGCCGATCAAACATCCACGCCCTCGGGGACGCGACCGACCTGCCGCTCTCAAAGGCCGGGTCGACCGCGCACTTCGAGGCACCCATCGTGACGGAACGGATCACGGCGGCCATCACCGGCCGCGAGCCCCACGAGGAGAAGGGCAGCTACACCGGGAAGGTGATGTGCTTCTTCGAGGTGGGGGATGGCAAGGGAACGTTGCTCCAGTTCGACTACGACCATCCGCCCAAGCCGCCGACGCCGAACCGGCTCTGGCACCTGGGCAAGATCGTCTTCAACAAGACGTACTGGCACACGGTTCCGAAGGGCCGCGTCTGACGACGTGATCCGTCGCCGTGGCGGCGACGATCACGGCGCTCCCTCCGACGCCCGTGTCTCGCGGCCCACCGAGGGTCGCGGCAGACGCGGGCGTCCCGCTTCGCCGCGCCTAGCGGCGATGGGGAAGCAGGACCGCGGCTCCGGCACCAATGCGGCCGGACTCGAGGTCCGCGAGCGCCGTTGACGCCTGGTCGAGCGAGTAGGGCGTCGGGTTGGTGGCGATCCCGATCCGCCCTGCGATCTCCAGGAACTCGCGGGCATCGGCGCGGGTCACGTTGGCGACCGAGACGATGCCGCGCTCCCACCACAGCTCGTCGTAGTTGAAGGCTGGGATGCCGTCGAGGTGGATGGCGTTGATGGCCACCGTCGCGCCGCGGTCAAGCGCGCGCAGCGCGTCGAGCACCACGGAGCCAACCGGGGCGAACGTGACCGCCGCGTCGAGCGGCACCGGCGGCCGCTCGCCCGAGTCGCCGGCCCAGGCGGCGCCCATCTCCAGGGCCCTGCGGCGGTCCTCCTCGGAGCGGCTCACCGCATAGACCTCACACTCCCAATGGCGCGCGACCTGGATGGCCAGCGAGGCCGATGCGCCAAACCCGTAGAGCCCCAGCCGGCCGCCCGGTCGAATGCCGGACCGCCGGAGGGCCCGGTAGCCGATCACCCCGCCGCAGAGCAGGGGAGCCAGCGCGGCCGGCTCGCCGGCGGGGAGGCGCGCGGCAAAATCGGCCCGCAGCACCATCTGCTCCGCGTAGCCGCCGTCGACATCCCAGCCGGTGAAGCGCGCGTCGGGGCACAGGTTCTCGCGTCCGCTCTCGCAGAAGGCGCAGTGCCCGCAGGACGAGGCGAGCCAGAAGGCGCCGGCGAGGTCGCCATCCCTCCAGCCCTCCACGCCCGGACCGACGGCGACCACCCGCCCAACGACCTGGTGGCCGGGGATCACCGGCAGGCGGCGGGCCGGCAGGTCGCCGCGCACCAGCTGCAGATCGGTGCGGCAGCAGGCGCAGGCCAGGATCGAGATCAGCATCTCGCCATGGCCCGGCTCCGGGGCGGGACGAGTGGCCGCCTCGACCGGCGGCAGGCCCTGGGCGGCGGGATGGGTAAGGATCTGCGCGTCCATGAGTGCCTCCACGCGCCTACGACCGGCGGCGGCTCGGCAGGTGGTACGGGACGTCGGCCACGATCGTGTTCCGGCGCGCGAAGAGCCGAAGCTTGAGCCGCAGTGCGGTCTGGTTGTGCAGCAGATTCTCCCACCAGTGGCGCGGGACGAACTCGGTGAGCACCACGAGGATGGGCCGGGAGGGATCCTGCTTGGAGAGCGCGTCCATGTACGCCAGCAGCGGGCCGATCAGGGCCCGGTACGGCGATTCGACCACCACCAGCTCGGTGGCGCCGGCCCAGGTGGGCCAGCGCTCGCGGAGGGCCGCCGCGGTGGCGGGATCGTTGGTGACATGGACGGCGGTGGGGTGGTCCGAGATGGAGTTGGCGAAGGCGATCGCCTGGCGCGCCGGACGGTCGAGGCGGGCAATGGGCACGATCACGATCGGCTCGGTTGCGGCCTCGCGGCCCTCCGGGATGTGGTCGAGCTCGAGCGCCTCGCTGATCCCGCGGTAGTGGCGACGGATCCCCAGCATGACGGTGATCAGGACCGGGGCCATGGCGATCACCAGCCAGGCTCCCGAGAGGAACTTCGTCGAAGCCACGATGAGGGCGATCACCCCGGTCGTGGCGGCGCCCAGGCCGTTGATCAGCAGGCCACGGCGCCAGCCCGGGTCGCGGCGCCGCCACCATCGGACCACCATCCCGCTCTGGGACAGGGTGAAGGCCACGAAGACCCCGAGGGTGTAGAGCGGGATGAGCGCGGTGACGCTCGCCTTGAATACGATGAGCAGCAGGGTCGCGAGGCCGGAGAGGGCCACGATGCCGGTGGTGAACGCCAGCCGCTCGCCGCGGAACCCGAACTGGCGCGGCATGAATCCGTCCCTGGCCAGGAACGAGGCCAGGCGCGGGAAGTCCGCGAAGCTGGTGTTGGCCGCCAGGGCCAGGATCAAGGTGGTGGCCAGCTGGACCACGACCAGGTACGGCCCGTCGCCCATCACGTGGCGAGTGATCAGCGAGAGGACCGTCTGCTGCTCGTTGGGGTCCGGGACAACGTGGATCACGCTGGCCAGGAAGCTGATCCCGATGAAGAGGCTGCCGAAGATGATCGCCGCCCAGGTCAGCGTGATGCGGGCGTTCCGCCACTCCGGGGTCTTGAAGGCTGGCACGCCGTCCGAGATGGCCTCCACGCCGGTGAGGGCCGCGGCGCCTGAGCTGAAGGCGCGCAGGATCAGGAAGAGGGTCAGCGCCGAGGTCGCCTCCTCCGCCTTGAGCCACCCGGCGGGGGCCGCGAAGGTGCCCAGGTCGTGGAGCACGAAAGCCCGGAACAGGCCCCACCCGATGAGGCCCACGATGGCAGCGATGTACAGGTAGGTGGGCGCCATGAAGATGGTGCCCGACTCGCGGATGCCGCGCAGGTTGCCGAGCATCAGGAGTGCCACGATGCCGATGGCGATCAGGACCCGGTCCCCGAAGAGGGACGGCGCGATGGAGGTGATGGCCGCGACCCCGGCCGAGACGGAGACCGCCACGGTCAGGACGTAGTCGATCAGCAGCGCGGACGCCGCGATCAGCCCGGATAGGGCTCCCAGGTTGTCGCTGGCCACGATGTAGCTCGACGCCCCCTCGGGGTAGGCCTTGATCGTCTGCCGATAGCTCGTGGCGACGATGGCCAGGATGGCGGCGATCACCAGGGTGATGGGCATCACCAGGGAGAAGCTGGTGATCCCGGCCAGGACCAGGATCCGCATCATCTCCTCGGTTGCGTACGCGGACGAGCTGATGTTGTCCGAGCTGAAGATCGCCAGGGCCTTGAGCTTGGTCAGGCGCTCGGTGTGCTCGCGGTGGGTCGAGATCGGCCGGCCGATGAGCGTGGTCCGCAGGCCACGCACCACGCGGCCTGCCCAGCCGGCTCGATCCAGCACGGTGCGCTCGGTGGCGATCAGGCCGCCTTCGCCGCGCTCGAATTCTTCCTCGAATGGTCGGACGATGCGGACGTAGGTGTCGCCGGGACGTGCGCCGCGACGCCGCTCCCGGACCTCCAGGAGCGGGTCGATCGGTCGCGGGGGATCGGTGTCAGGCACGGATGCTCATGCCGAGGAGTTACCGGGATCCGGTCCTCCACCGGGAGGAAGGTGATACGGGATGTCCGCGACGATCGTGTTGCGCCGGAAGAAGAGGCGAAGCTTCAGGCGCAGCGTCGTCTGGTTGTGCAGCAGGTTCTCCCACCAATGGCGCGGCACGACCTCGGACAGTACCACCAGGACCGGGCGATCGGGATCCTGCCGATCGAGGGCGTCGAGGTACGACAGCAGCGGTCCCACCAGGGCCCGATATGGCGACTCGACGATCACCAGCCGGGTCGTGCCCGCCCACTTCGGCCAGCGCGACCGCAGCTCGGCGGCCTCCTCGGGATCGTTGGTGACGTGGACCGCCACAGCGTCGTCGGAGATGGAGTTGGCGAAGGCGATGGCCTGGCGCGCCGGCGCGTCCAGTCGCGCGATGGGAACCACGACGGTGGGCGGCACGGCGACCTCGGCCCCTTCCGCGATGCGCGCCACGCTCACGGAGCGCTGCAGGTGCTGGTAGTGCCGCCGAATGCTCATCAGCAGGGCCATGAGGAGGGGGACCAGGATCACGACCACCCAGGCGCCGGCGGTGAAGTTGCTGACACCCACCACCACGGCGACCACGGCGGTGGTGGCCGCCCCCAGACCGTTGATCGCCATCCCGCGCCGCCAGCCGGGCTCGTGGCGGCGGTACCAGCGCACGAACATCCCGCCCTGGGAGAGGGTGAAGGCGATGAACACGCCCAGCGTGTACAGGGGAATCAGGCCGCTGACGCTCGCGTCGAAGAGCCAAAGGAGAAAGATCGCCATGGCCGCCAGGGCCACGATCCCGGTGGTGAACGCCAGCCGCTCCCCGCGGAAGGCGAACTGGCGGGGCATGAAGCCGTCGCGGGCTAGGAACGAGGAGAGGCGCGGGAAGTCGGCGAAGCTGGTGTTGGCCGCGAGCGCCAGCAGCAGGGCGGTGGAGACCTGGGCCAGGACGAGCACGGGGCCCTCTCCCGCCAAGTGCCGGACCAGCTGGCTCAGCACGGTGACCTCCTCGTTGGGGTCGGGGATGATGCCGATCTTCGTCACCAGGAAGGCGATCCCCACGAACAGGACGGCGAAGATCGAGGTCGCCCAGGTCAGGGTCGTCCGCGCGTTCCGCCATTCCGGTGCCTTGAAGGCCGGCACCCCGTCGGAGATGGCTTCCACTCCGGTGAGCGCCACCGCGCCCTGGGAGAAGGCGCGCAGGATGACGAACAGCCCCAGGGCGCTGCCACCGGATGCGAAGGTCGCCTCCCAGGCTGCCGGCGGCACGTACGTGGGCAGGTCACCGGCGACCACGCGCCACAGGCCGTAGACGATGAGGGACAGCATCACTCCCAGGTACAGGTAGGTGGGCGCCATGAAGATCGACCCCGACTCGCGGATGCCGCGCAGGTTGCCCACCGTCAGCAGGGCGACAAAGCCGATGGTCAGCTCCACCTTGATCGGAAAGAGCGAGGGCATGATCGAGGTCATGGCCGCCACGCCCGCCGAGATGGAGACGGCGACAGTGACGACGTAGCCGATGAGCAGGGCCGCCGCGGCCAGGACACCCAGCCGATCGCCCAGGTTGTCGCTGGCGACGATGTAGCTCGACGCGCCGGCGGGGTAGGCCTTGATCGTCTGCCGGTAGCTGGCGGTGACGATGAGCAGCATCAGGACGATGAGCCCGGCCAGCGGGAGGGTCAGGCTCAGGGCGCCGACGCTGGCAAAGGCGATCACCCGCATGATCTCCTCGGGGCCGTAGGCCGAGGAGCTGATGTTGTCCGAGCTGAAGATCGCGAGCGCCTTGAGCTTGGTCAGGCGCTCGGTGTGCTCGTGCTTGGAGCTGATCGGTCGACCGATGAGCAAGGTCCGCACGGCGCGAAGCGTCGCGGTCCAGCCGGTCCGCTGGAGGACGGTCCGCTCCGAGGCGACCAGGTGCCCCTCCTCGCCACGGCCGAACTCGTCCTCGAAGGGCCGGACGATCTTGACCCGACGATCGCCGGGCCGCTTTCCGAGGTGGGTCTCACGGACCTCGAGGAAGGGGTCGACCTTTCGGGTCCCTTCCCCGTTTGGGCGTTCGTGATGGTTGCGGGCGTTCATGCGGTCGCCTATTACAGCACGACAGGGCGGGCGACGATTCCCTCGTGCGGGCGAAGAGCGAGCGGCTCGAGGGTCACGACCTCGGCACCGGGGTGCGTGCCGGCCAGGCGCGACGCTGCGCGAGCGACCCGACCGAGCGGGATGCTGCGCGGCTCGTCGGACATGTTGGCCGCGACCAGCACGGTCTCGTCGGCAGTCTCGCGGGTCCAGGCCAGGACGCCCGGCGGGACGTCGTGGATCATCCGCAGCGGGCCCTCTCGCAGCGCGGTCGAGCCCGCGCGCAGCGCGATCAGCCGTCGGTAGAGCAACAGCAGCGAGCCGGGGTCACCGTCCTGCGCCGCCACGCTCGTATGCGCCGGGTCCACCGGGTGTAGCCACGGGTCGCCCTCGGTAAAACCGGCGCCCGGCCTCGCGTCCCATTGCATCGGGGCGCGGGCTCCATCCCGACCGGCGCGGTCGCGACCTTCGCCGCTCGGTCCGTTCACCATGCCGATCTCCTCGCCGGCGTACAGGACGATCGTCCCCTCCAGGGTGAGCAGGATCAGCGCGGCCAGGGCCGCCCGGTGGCGCCCGTATCGCGTCGCATGCCGCACGAGGTCGTGGTTGGAGAGCACCCAGGTGGGCCCGGAGCCGGCCGGTGCGTGGGCAATGCCGCGCTCGATGGCGAGACGGAATCGGTCCGCATCCCACGGCGCGTAGGTCAGCTCGAAGTCGAAGGCGAGCTCGAAGCCGTCGTCGTGGCCACCTCCGAGGTAGGCGGCGAGACGCTCGGCCGGCAGGTAGGCCTCGCCGAGGAGCAGCGTCCCGGGACGCTCGTCGGCAACCCGCCGAAGATGACGCACCACCTCGAGCACCTCGGGCCGGTCCACGTTCCAGAGCCGCTCCTGGCCGGTCAGGTCGCGCCCGAAGAATGGATGCTCGATCCCCGCTGGCGGGTTGTCCCGAAGCAACGGATCCTTCATGGCGTTGGGCACGGCGTCGACGCGGAAGCCGTCGATCCCGCGCGCCAGCCAGAAGCGCATCACGCCGGCCATTGCGTCGGCCACCGCGGGGTTGCGCCAGTTCAGGTCGGGCTGCTCGGGGTAGAACGAGTGCAGGTAGTACTGGGCGCTCGGCGCATCGAACGCCCAGGCGGATCCGCCGAAGATGCCGACCCAGTTGTTCGGTGGGCCACTATCCGGCGCCGGGTCGGCCCACAGGTACCAGTCTCGTCGCGCCGCGCGACGAGAGGAGCGGCTCTCCGCGAACCAGGGGTGCTCGACCGAGGTGTGGCTGACGACGAGGTCCAGGATGACGCGCAGCCCGCGGTCGTGGGCCGCGGCGATGAGGCGGTCGGCATCGGCGAGGGTTCCGTAGGCGGGGTCGACATCGGTGTAGTCGCTGATGTCATAGCCGTAGTCCGCCTGGGGCGAGGGAAAGAAGGGGCTCACCCAGATGGCGTCCACGCCCAGGGATCTCTGTCCGCCTCGCAGGTGGTCCAGGCGCTCCACGATCCCCGGCAGGTCACCGATGCCGTCTCGGTTGCTGTCGCGGAAGCTGCGCGGGTAGATCTCGTAAATGACGGCGCCGCGCCACCAGGGCTCGGTCTTCACGGCGTCCGATTGTGACCGTTTCGCCCGCTCAGTGCTGTCCGAGCGTGCCCTTGATCCGCATGTGGTGCTCCGTTCTGCCAAAGACCCAGAGGCCGACCAGGGTGATCAGGATCGCGAGGCCGGCGAGCGCGACCCACTCGAGCGGCAGGGGCAGCAGCGGACGGGTGCCGATGCCCTGCACCCGGATGAGGTCCAATGCGTAGGTCGGTGGCAGCAGGTAGGAGATCCACTGGAGGAACCACGGCAGGACGACCACCGGGAAGGCGGCACCGCAGAGCATGGCGAACACAAAGTTCGTCGAGTCGACGAAGAAGTTGGGCTCGCGGATCAGCAGCACGGCGGCCGAGACCAGGAACCCGACGCCCACCATGCTGACCGCCCCGAGCAGGAGCGCAGGCACCGCTGTCAGCACCGTGGCGGAGATCGAGGCCCCGAAGAAGACCGAGGCGATGGCGAGCAGCACTCCACTGGCGACGAGGGCGATGAGCATCCCGCTCAGCGCTCGTCCGAGCACGAGCGTGCTCGGCTGGGTGGGCGTCAGGAACAGCGGTTCGAGGGTGCCGGCGTCCATCTCCCGCTTGAAGCTGAAGGCCAGCTCCCAGAAGCCGGTCGCGATGAGCCCAGATACGAGCATCCCCAGGAAGAGGTAGGCCGCGAGGTCGGTGGTTCCCGTGCTCTCCTCCAGCCCGAGCGCCCGGCCGCCAACGAAGAAGGTGGCCCCCAGCAGCAATGACGGGAGGAGGAACTGGTAGAGCGGCTGGAGCACCTCGTTGGCGAGGTTCAATGGGTAGCGCCGCGCCATGCGCAGTTCCTTCACCGCAATCGCCCGGGCGGCGCGAAGCTCGGCCGCCAGGTCAGCGCTTGGTCGCAGTCGAGGGATCGTCATGAGCGCGTCCTCAGTACTGTGCCAGGCTGCCGCCCCGCCGGGCGTGGCGCTCGGTCCGTCGGAAGGCGACCACCGCAAGGGCGCACAGCACGAGGCCCATGGTGAAGAGCACCGCCAGGTCGGGGACGAGCTGCGCCAGGTTCGCCCCCGCCAGAAGCACGTTGCGCAGATCTCCGATCAGGTAGGTCGGTGGCAGGGCGAGCGCCACGCCGCGCGCCCACTCGGGCAGGATCACGATCGGGAAGGTCATGCCGCAGAAGATGGTGAAGACGCCTCGCACGCCCTGGACCAGGGCACTCACCTCACCAAAGCGGAGCACGACCGACGCGAAGAGGGCGCCGAGTCCGTAGAGCGCCGGGACCGCCACCGCGATGATGGCGAGCGCGCGCAGCGCGGCAACAGGGGTGATCGACAGGCCGAAGAAGACGACGAGGGTGAGGCCCACGATGGCGAACATCCAGAGCGCCCAGACGATCTGGCTGACCACGGGCCCGAACAGGATCACCAGTCGCGAGGCTGGGGTCATGAAAAGCGCTTCCAGCGACCCTCGCACCTGCTCGGTCCGCAGCGCGGTGCCGGGGCCCCACAGGATCATGCTGATCCACATGTAGGCTGCCCACCCGAGAAAGAGGAAGCCGGCGATCTCTACTGTGCCCGTGCGGGCTGCAAAGGCGTCTACGGAGGCCTGCGAATCGCCGGCGTACCCGCGTGCCTGGAAGACGTACGCCAGCGGCAGGGCGATGGGCCAGAAGAGGAAGCCGATGAAGAGGGTCGGGTAGCGGCGCAGCAGCCGCCACTCCTTGCGCCCGGCGGCCCAGAAGGCGCGAAGGTCGGCGAGGGCATCGCGGAGGCGCCCGTCGGCTCCGTTCATTCGCGCAGCGCCCGCCCGGTCAGCGAGAGGAAGACGTCCTCCAGGGTCACCGGGACGACCTCGACGTGCCGGATCACGGCGCCCTCGCGGACCGCGGCGTCGAAGGCGGCGGGGACGAAGTCGCGGGCGTTCCGGCAATGGACGGTCAGCGCCAGGACGCCATCGGTCCGTTCCCGGTGGGCGATGGTGCCGGCGGTACCCAGCCGTTCGAGGAGGGGCGCCATCCCGTCCAGGGCTCCGTCGGTCGCCAGCTCGAGGCGCACCACGTCGGTCGCGGCGATCGTGCGCTTCAGGGCGGCGGGGGTGTCCAGCGCCACGATTCGCCCGTGGTCGACGATCGCGATGCGGTCGCAGAGCTGGTCGGCCTCCTCCATGTAGTGCGTGGTGAGGACGATGGTGCGGCCCTGCGCCCGGAGGGCAACCACCCGGTCGCGCAGGTCGCGGGCGCTCTGCGGATCGAGGCCAACCGTGGGCTCGTCCAGCAGAAGCAGCTCGGGGTCGGGAAGCAGAGCGCGGGCGAGGACCAGCCGCTGGCGCATGCCCGAGCTGAAGCGCTCGACGTAGTCGTCGGCACGGTCGTCGAGATGGACCGTCTCCAGCACGCGGGCGATCCGCGCGCGGGCCTCGCCGGGCGGGACGTGGTAGAGCGCGGCGAAGTACTCGAGGTTCTCGCGCGCGGTGAGCTTCCAGTACAGGCTCCGTCCATCGGAGAGGACCGCGCCCATCCTGCGGCGGACCTCGCGCGCCTGTGACACCACGTCCATGCCGAGCACGCGCGCCGTCCCCTCCGTCGGCTCCAGCAGCGTCGCGAGCATTCGCTGTGTGGTCGTCTTACCCGCGCCGTTGGGACCCAGCAGGCCGAAGATCTCGCCGCGCGCGACGTGCAGGTCGATGCCGTCCACGGCACGGAACCGCTCACGGCGGTCCGGGTCTCGGCGCAGGCGCTGCCAGGCGGTGCGCCGCCCGCGCTCGAACTCCTTGATGAGGCCGGTGGCCTCGATGGCCGGGGCCGTCACGGCGTCTCGACCATCCGGGCCGGGATGCCCCAGGAGATACCCGCCAGGGTCGCCGCCACCACGATCGCGCCGGCGACGCCGAACATGGCCGAGGTGGCACCGAAGTCGATGGTCGCCCCGGCGAGGGCCAGCGATACCGGGGCCAGGCTGACGGAACCGAAGGACACCAGGCTCATGACCCGCCCGAGCATGGACCCCGGCACGCGGCCCTGGACCCAGGCTATGACCCGGACGTTGATGAAGCCGATCCCGACGCCCATGGTGACCAGGACCGCCAGGGTGGAGAGCATGCTGGGAGCCACCCCGATGCCCGCGAGGCCCGCGCCCAGGACCAGGGAGACTCCCATGGTGACCCAGCCCAGGTTCGGAACGTGCCGAATCGAGCCGGCCATCACGGCGCCCACCAGGGCGCCCGCGCCCCAGGACGAGAGGAGGATGCCGAAGTCGGCCGAGCCGCCGAAGCGGTTGTCGGCGATCCAGGCGATCCCGACGTTGACCGGTCCGGTGAAGGCAAAGTTGAACGCGGCGATGAGCACCAGGAGCGAGCGGATCGCGGGATCCCGCCAGGCATAGGCGATCCCCTCACCGATGGTCGCCAGCATGGAAGGCCCTGCGACCGTGGGGCCGGGGTCGGTGACGGGTGCGGCGCCGCGGCGGCCGCCGCGAACGGCCACCAGCACCGTTGCCGCCACGGCGAACGACACCGCATCGACGGCGAAGGCCGGACCGGTCTGCACCGCCGCGATCACGAAACCGGCGATCGCCGGCCCGATGAGCCCGGTCAGCTGCTGGGTGCCCTGCATCAGCGCGTTCGCGGCGGGAAGGTGCGTCTCGGAGACCAGCATCGGCACAATCGTGTTGAGCGCCGGATAGAAGAAGGCGTCCACCAGGCCGAAGATGGCGGCCAGGACGTAGAGGTGCCATAGCTGGGCGTTGCCGCTGATCACGAGCGCGGCAAGGATGCCGACCACGACGGCGCGGATGGCGTTCGAGATCAGCATCAGGTTGCGTGGGGAAAGCCGGTCGCTGAACGCGCCGCCCACGAGCATGAAGACGGCACGCGGGATGGCCGCCGTCATGAGCACCGTTCCCAGCGCGAGGCCGGAGCCGGTGAGCTGCAGCGCCAGCCAGGCCAGCGCCACGAAGTGGAACTGGTCGCCCAGCAGCGAGACCGTCTCGCCGGAGAAGACCAGCCGGAAGTCGCGGATGCGCAACGGGCGCAGCATCATGGGGCCGGACCCGGTCACTTCGGACGCGCCTTGGGGTGCGTGGTTCTCGGCCTCGTTCGAGGAGACCATCGGTTCTGCCTGCATGCGTCTACTCCAGGGTGATGAGAAGGCCGTCGCCGTCCTCGTCCTCAACGTCGACGATGGGGCCGGTGACATGGGCCGCGATGGCCTGTCGGATCTGGTCGCCGCGCTCGGCGCTGATCCCGGGGACGAAGCGCAGCGCAGCGTCGGCGAAGGGCAACGGGATGCGCATGTTCACGACCTGGCGCCCGCGCTCGAGCACGCGGATTCGCATCTGGCGCCTCGCGTCCTCGGTCGAGGCGGCGCCGAGCGGTGGCTCGTCGCGAGGGCCGCGCTCCGGGCGGCCGTCCGGCTGGAGACCGGATGGGGTGCTGCCACCCGGAGCGCGGCTGAGGGCCTCGATGATCGGCGCGGCTTCCTCGGGGGAGAGCGTGCCGTCCGACACGAGGCGGAGGATGGTCGAAAGCTCGTCACGCATCGGATTGGCCTCCCAGGCGGCGGCTCGCCTCATCCACGTCGATCTCGCCGCGCTCGAGCGCCCGCAGGATCTCGAGCGAGTCCTGCTCGCTGAGCGGTGCCTGGGTGGCCGATGCCCCAGGGGCGCCGGGCTCGGCGGCCGACACGGCGTCAAGGCGGCGTGGGCGGCGCACGTTCACGTCGCCCGACATCGAACTGAACACGAACCGCGGTGCGCCGTCGCCGATGACGATGCGCCGTCGGTCCGAGCTTCCCTCGACCCGGTGGTTGACCTCCGAGTGGATGTCGCTGGACAGGCCGCGGACCTCCACGGTGGCGCTGCCGACCAGGCCGATGATCAGGTCGCCGCTCACCGACTCGGCCCGGAAGTCGCCGGACCGATCGAGAGCGGCCTCGAGCTCGAGGTCGCCGCTCACGGTGCTCAGGCGCGCCTCGCGGAGGACGGGGGTGACCACCGAAAGGTCTCCCGACACCGTCTGGACCCGCAGAGCGAGGGACTCGGGGGCGCGCATGGTCGCGTCGCCGGACACCGTGGTCACCTGGGCGCTCCCGCCCAGCTCGGTTCCGTAGACGTCCCCGTTGACGGTGGTGTACCGCTGCTCGCCGCGCATTCCGTCGAGGACGAGGTCGCCGGAGACGCCCTCGATCCGCAGCTCGGCGCGGCGTGGGGCCGTCCCCTCGACCGAGAGGCCAATGTGGCCGCGGCCCGAGACGAGGCGGCGAATCGCCGATCCCAGGTCGCCGCGTCCGCTGACATCAGCGACCTCGAGCGAGCCATCAGCGGCCGAGACGTCGAGCCGGGCTTCCGCGAAGGTGCGGTCTGCCTCCTCGTCGGATCCGGCGCGGATCTCGAATGTCGCGCGTAGCCGGACCTCCTCGTCGTCGTTCGCCTGGAGGCGGACGTCGGCGTCAGTCACGCGCAGATGCAGGCGCCCCGACGCCCCGATGCGGTGGGTGATCTCCTGCTGCCGAACGTACGTGGGCATCGGTTCAGCTCCTGCCCAGGCTTCGCAGCCGGGCGGCCGCCTCGTCGGCGGTCAGCTCCTTGTTCTTGAGTTGCTCGAGGATGGCGCGACGCTCGGCCGCGGTCGGGTCCTCGGCGACGGGCTCGGCCGCAACCGCGGTCTCCGCACTGCCCGCCGGCTCCTCGTCGGATACGGGTCCCGCCTCGCCGTCGGCCAGGTCGAGGGCGCGCAGCAGCACCTCGAGCCGGCTGCGCACGGTGGGGTAGGAGATCCCGAGCTCCCGCTCCAGCTCCTTGAGGTTGCCCCGAGCGCGAAGGAAGCTCTCCAGGAAGGCGAGCTGCTCGCGCTCGAGGTGTCCGAACCGCCCGACGCCGAACTCGCCCTCCAGCGCCGTGCCGCAGGTGTTGCAGTGCAGGCGGGTGATGGTGAGCTCGCCCTGGCATACGGGACAGGTCGAGATGACGTCGTGTGCCATCAGCGTGCGCTTCCGTCTCGACTGCTGCGGCGGCCGGACAGCTGGAACACGCGCTTCGTGCCCCGGCGGGCCATGGACTCGTTGCGCACCTGGCGAAGCCGATCCTCGGCGACCATCTGCGCGTAGTGAAGGCGGTAGTCCAGCATTGGAAGCTCCTTGTCGCGAATTGGTATCTGGAGTGTTCTGTTTCTAAGTTCGTGGCCGTATTCTAGGACGATGGAAACGGCTTGTCAATACCAAACTTGCCAATTACCAATCATGACATTGTCATTAGTAAGGCCGAGCTACCAATTCGGCTGGCGGAGAGGGCTGGCTGGGGCGTCTTGGCGGATGCGGCGAGGTCCGGCAGCCCCGACCGCAATCGCTCGGTGCGGTCGGAGGAGTGGGTGGTGAACGCGGTTCTGCTGCGGCGGGTCGCCTACGCGAACTGGGGGTTCACGCGCTCCGGGTCGATGCCCAGCTCTCCCAGCGCTCCCGCCAGCTCAGCGCGATCGGCCTGACCGGTGAGGCACAGGCCGTGGAGCGAGGCGTAGGCGATGTGCTCGGGCGAGACTTCGAAGTGGGTGCGCAGCGCCTCGCGCGTGTCGCTCCGGCCGAACCCGTCGGTCCCCAGGATGGTGTACGGGGGCTCGATCCAGCGCGAAACCATGTCCGGGATGGCTTTGACGTAATCCGTCGCGGCGATGACCGGACCCTGCGCCCCGGCAAGGGCCTGGGTGACGTACGGGACGCGCGGCTCGGCATCGGGGTGGAGCCGGTTCCAGCGCTCGACGTCGAGCGCGTCCACGCGCAGCTGCTGGAAGCTCGTGGCACTCCACACGTCAGCCGCGACGTTGTGCGCGGCGAGGATCTCCTGGGCTCGGAGCGCCTGGTGGAGGATCGAACCGGACGACAGGATCTGGACCCGTCGACCGTCGATCTGGGCCGGACGGTACCGATACAGCCCGCGCAGGATCCCCTCGTCAACCCCCTCCGCCCGGGCTGGCTGCACCCAGTTCTCGTTGTAGATGGTGAGGTAGTAGAAGACGTCCTCGTTCTCGATGGTCATGCGCCGGATCCCCTCGCGCACCACGACCGCGAGCTCGTAGGCGAAGGCCGGGTCGTACGCGCGCACGTTGGGCAGGACCGACGCGAGCAGGTGCGAATGGCCGTCGTCGTGCTGGAGGCCCTCCCCGTGCAGGGTGGTCCGTCCAGCCGTGGCCCCCATCAGGAAGCCCCGGCCGCGTGAGTCGCCGAAGGCCCACATCTGGTCGCCGGTGCGCTGGAAGCCGAACATCGAGTAGAACGTGTAGAAGGGGATCATGGGCTCGCCGTGGACGGCGTAGCTCGTGCCGGCGGCGGTGAACGATGCCGTGGCGCCCGCCTCGGTGATGCCCTCCTCCAGGATCTGGCCGTCGGTGGCCTCGACGTAGCTGAGAAGCAGCTCCTTGTCGACGGGTGTGTAGCGCTGGCCGAGCGCGGAGTAGATCCCCACCTCCTTGAACAGCGGGTCCATGCCGAAGGTGCGGGCCTCGTCTGGGATGATGGGCACGATCCGCCGACCGACGCCCGGATCGCGGACCAGGTTCCGGATCAGCCGGCTGAAGGCCATGGTCGTGCTCGCCGGCCGCTCGGATCCGCTGAACAGCTCGTCGAAGGCGGAGGGCTGCACCTCGGGGAGCGCCCTCGCGCGCACGGTCCGCTCCGGCAGGAAGCCGCCAAGCGTTCGGCGCCGCTCGAGCATGTACTGAATCTCCGGCGACTCCGGCCCCGGGTTGTAGTACGGCGCCTCCTTGAGCGCCTCGTCCGGGATCGGAAGCTCGAGCCGGTCGCGGAAGATCTTCAGCTCCGCCTCGGTCAGCTTCTTGGCCTGGTGGGTGACGTTGCGACCCTCGATGCCGGGACCCAGGGTCCACCCTTTCACCGTCTTGGCCAGGATGACCGTCGGGGTGCCGGTATGGTTCACCGCGGCCGCGTAGGCGGCGAAGAGCTTTCGATAATCGTGGCCCCCGCGTCGCAGCTTGGGGAGCTGCTCATCGGAAACGTGCTCGACCATGGCGCGCAGCCGCGGATCCGGTCCGAAGAAGTGCTCGCGGATGTAGGCGCCATCGGCGATGGAAAGGCGCTGGAAGTCACCGTCGAGCGTCTCGTTCATCTTGTTGACGAGGATGCCGTCGACGTCGCGGGCCAGCAGGTCGTCCCATTCCCGGCCCCAGATGACCTTGATTACGTTCCACCCGGCGCCGCGGAAGGTGGCCTCCAGCTCCTGGATGATCTTGCCGTTGCCGCGGACGGGGCCGTCCAGGCGCTGCAGGTTGCAGTTCACCACGAATGTCAGGTTGTCGAGGCCGTCCCTTGCCGCCAGCGACAGGCCGGCGAGCGCCTCGGGCTCGTCCATCTCGCCGTCGCCGAGGAAGGCCCAGACCCGCTTCTGGCCGGTGTCCTTGATGCCGCGCGCGTGCAGGTATCGGTTGAAGCGCGCCTGGTAGACGGCGCTCAGCGGGCCGATCCCCATGCTGACCGTCGGGAACTGCCAGAAGCCGGGCATCGTCCGTGGGTGCGGGTAGGACGCCAGGCCGCCGGGCCACAGGGCCTCGCGACGGAAATGGTCCAGCTGCTCCTCGGTGATCCGGCCCTCCAGGAAGGCGCGGGCGTAGATGCCCGGTGCCGCGTGGCCCTGGAAGAAGACCATGTCGCCGTCCGGGCCACCGCGGAAGAAGTGGTTGAAGCCCACCTCGTACAGGCTGGCGGCGGAGGCATACGTCGAGAGGTGTCCGCCGATGCCCTCGAAACGGGTGTTGGCGCGCAGGACCATAGCCAGCGCATTCCAGCGGATCATGCGCCGGACGCGATGCTCGATCTCCTCGTCACCGGGGAAGAACGGCTCCTGCTCAGGGCTGATGGTGTTGATATATCGCGTCTGCACCAGCGGTGGCAGGCCGACCTGGAGCATGCGGGCCCGCTTCAGGAGCTTGAAGATGATGAAGCGCGCTCGCTCCGGACCGGCCTGGTCGACGACCGCGTCGAGGGAGTCGATCCATTCCTGCGTCTCGGTGGGATCGATGTCCGGGAGCTGCTGCTTGAACTGGTCGAAGATCTCGTGCACGGACCGTATGGTAGCCGCACGGCAAAGGTCAGGCTGCCCGGGGCCGGGCGCCGGTTTCGTCACCCCGCCGATGCTGTCACCATGGTCGGCATGACCGCCACCGCGACTGGCGCGCCGCATCGCATTCTGATCCTCGGCGGGGGTTTCGCCGGGGCGATGACCGCGCAGGCACTGGAGCGCCAGCTTGGGTCGCGCGCGGACGTCGAGATCTGGCTGGTGAGCCGCGACAACTTCCTGCTCTTCACGCCGCTGCTCCCCGAGGTCTGCTCCGGGAGCCTGGAGCCACGCCACGTCGTCAGCCCGCTGCGCGGCATGGTCCGTCATGCCTCGACGTGGTGCATCACGGCGGAGGTCGAGGCGATCGACACGCAGGAGGCCGTGGTCCGGGTCATCGGCGGGGACGGGAACCGCCATAGGCTGCACTACGACACCCTGGTGCTGGCCCTTGGCGGGATCACGCATACGTTCGGGATTCCCGGGCTGGCCGAGCACGCGGCAGGCATGAAGACCCTCGCGGATGCCTTCAGCCTCCGCAACAGGATCATCGAGATGTTCGAGCGGGCCGAGCTGGAGGACGACGAGGCGCAGCGGCGCGCCGATCTCACCTTCGTGGTCGGCGGTGGCGGCAGCTCCGGCGTGGAGACGGCCGGGGAGATCGAGGACTTCGCCCATCGCGTGCGGCGGCGCTACTACCGCAAGATCGCCGAGGACGAGATCCGTCTGGTGCTGGTCGAGCTCAAGGACGAGGTGCTGGCCGATCTTCCACCGCAGATGGGTGCGTATGCGCGGCGCCGACTCGCCCAGCGCGGCTACGAGATCCGGCTCGGGACGCCCATCCGGGAGGTGACAGAGACGGCGGTCACGATCGGTGACGGCGAGGTGATCCCGACACGGACCGTGATCTGGACCGGCGGCGTCCGCCCGGCGCCGGTCGTCGCCGACTCGGGCGTCGAGGTCGATCACGCGGGGCGTGCGACCACCGCGCCGACCATGGAGACCAGTCGTTCCGGCGTCTTCGCCATCGGCGACTGTGCCCGGATCCCGAACGTGGACGGGAAGAACGGTGCCGCGTTCGCGCCCACGGCGCAGAACGCCGTCCGGGAGGCGAAGCTGCTGGCGTCGAACATCCTCGCCCGCATAGACGGGGGTCGTCCGGCCCCGTTCCGCTACCAGACCATCGGCACCCTCGCCTCCATTGGTCATCGCACCGGCGTCGGGGTCGTCTTCGGCATCCGGGTGCGCGGCTGGCTCGCCTGGTTCATGTGGCGGGGCTACTACTGGTCGCGGGTTCCGGGCTTCAACCGCAAGGTCCGGGTCGCGATCGACTGGGTGCTGACCGCCCTCTTCGGCGCCGACTCGGTGCAGCTCAAGGTCGAGGACGCGTCCAGCGCATTGGGGTCCACCGGCCGCCGGCGTTCACCGCAGCGCGACGGGGCCGATCAGAGCCGCTAGACTCTCCAGCGCCATGTCTCGTGCGGAACGTCGCGCCTACCAGCGCATGACCAAGAACCAGGATCCGTACGCGCCGCCGCCCGTGGCGGGAGCCGCGAAGGTGCGCATGGAGCGCCAGCGGACCAGGCGTCTTGCTGCCCAGCAGGGCTCCGATCCGGCGCGGCTGCTGGGACGGCGAGGGGCCGTGTGGGTCTTCGGCGGTGGTGCGGCTGCGTTCCTGCTCGGGCTTTCGCTGGCATGGAACAACGGCGCGCAGCTGGCCCTGGTGATCGGGGCCGCAGTGGGCGTCGGGTGGATCGTCCTCTCCCTAGGCTTCGCCTGGTGGCGTCGGCGTGCGCGTGTTGCGCAGCGAACGGGTCCAGGAGGTAGCCCCACCCGGCGCTGAGCGAACAGGGCAGCGACCCCGCGAGGAATGCCAGGGCAGTCCGGTCGCGCACATTGACACCCCGCGCCGCCAGCAGGCGCGGCTGAACGTCACGGTGGGGGAGAAGGAGACGATTCACGTCGATGGCTGAGGCGACCGTAGAAGTTCGCAACCCATCCGGTCTCCATGCCCGACCGGCGGCCACCTTCGTCAAGGCTGCCGCCCGCTTCGGGTGCGACATCCGCGTCACGAACCTGACCCGCAACCCGGAGAAGACCGGGAGCGCGAAGAGCGTCCTGGGCATCCTGGGGCTGGGGGTCGTCCAGGGTCACACGATCCGCGTCAGCGCAGAGGGGGAGGATGCGGACGCAGCCGTCTCCACGCTGGTCGAGATGGTGCATTCCGGCCTCGGGGAGCAGGTCGAGCATTCATGAGCCCGACCACCCTGCGTGGTGTGCCGGCCGCGCCAGGCGTGGCCATCGCTCCGCCCTGGCGGCCACCGGAGGCTGCCGTCCATGCTCCCGGAGAACCACTCCTGGGTCTGCCGGCGTCGGCGGAGCGAGCCGCGGAGGAGCTTGCTGGGCTCTGTGAGCGGCTCCGCTCGGCGGGCCGTCCCGAGGAGGCCGAGATCTTCGAGGCGCAGGCGATGATGGCCGCCGACCCGGAGCTGCTCGACGCAGCGGCGGTCCTGGAGGCCCAGGGAATGGCCGCCGATGCGGCGATCCTGGCCGCCGGTGACCAGGCGGCGGCCGTGCTTGCGGCTATCGACGACGAGGTGCTCGCGGCCCGCGCCGCGGACGTGCGCGACGTCGCGGCTCGAATCGCGCGGATCATGCGAGGCGAGGCGCCGCCGCGGCTCGACCGGCGATCCATTGCGGTGGCGATCGACCTTCCGCCCTCGGTGACCGCGGAGCTGGACCCTGCCCTCCTGGTGGGGATTGCCCTCGAGGCCGGATCACGAACGGCGCACGCCGCGATCCTCGCCCGGGCCCTGGAGATCCCGGCGGTGGTCGGCACCGTCGGCCTGCTCGCGGCGGTCGAGGGGGTCACCGAGCTGGCCGTGGACGGGGAGCGCGGCGAGGTCTTCTGCGATCCGGATGCCGGGCAGCGAGCCGATATCGATCGCCGTGCCGCGGTCGAGGTGGAGCGACGCGCGGCCGATGCCGCGATGCACGACTGGCCGCTCGCCACGGCGGATGGCCAGCGGGTGATGCTGGCGGCCAATATCGGCGGCCCTGAGGAAGCGGCGCGCGCCATCGATGCCGGAGCGGAGGGGGTGGGCCTCTTTCGCACCGAGTTCATGTTCATGGGCAGGGCCACCGCCCCGGACGAAGCCACGCAGGCTGCAGCCTACGCTTCGGTCTTGGCGGCCTTCGGCGAACGGCCGGTGGTGATCCGCCTCATCGACCTCGGCGGGGACAAGGGGCTTCCCTACCTGCCGCTCCCGCCCGAGGAGAACCCGTTCCTCGGCGTGCGCGCCCTGCGCCTGGCGGATGCCGGTCACGCGGAGCTGATCGTGACTCAGCTGCGGGCAATCCTCTCCGCCGGAGAGAAGACAGGTCGGGTCCCGTGGATCATGGCGCCCATGGTGGCGGACCTCTCCGACGTGCATCGGCTCCATGAGCTGGTCGCCACGGCAGCCTCCGGCCGCGACCTCGCGGTCAAGCCCAAGGTCGGGATCATGGTGGAGATCCCGTCGGTGGCGCTCATCGCCGACCTGGTGGCTCCTGAGGTCGCCTTCTTCAGCATCGGCACCAACGACCTGACCCAGTACCTGCTCGCCGCCGACCGCACCAACCCGGCCCTCGCCGCACGGCAGGACCCCATGCATCCCGCAGTGCTGCGCACGATCGCCCGCGTCATCGAGGGCGGCCATGCGCACGGCATCCCGGTCGCGGTGTGCGGCGAGATGGCGGGTGATCCGAGCGGCGCCATGGCACTCGTGGGTCTGGGCATCGACGAGCTGTCGATGGATGCCGGCGGCTTCGGTGGCGTGAAGCGGGCCCTGGCCACGGCGACACGGGCGCAGCTGGCGGAGTCGGCAACCGCTGCCCTGGCGGTGGATCGGGCAGCGGACGCGCGGGCGATCTTCGACGCGCTGCGAGGCGCCGCGCCGGCTACTTGATCAGCTTGCGCTGCATCTGCCGCGTGGCGATCCACATCGCCAGGGCGAAGAAGCCCAACAGGTAGGCCAGGTCCCAGGCCTGCTGCCATCCCAGGATCCCGGTCGCCAGCCCACGGATCAGGCTGATCGAGTGGTAGAGGGGCGTGGCCTGCATGAAGACCTGGATGAAGGCCGGATAGACCGAGATGGGGAAGAAGGTCCCCGAGAAGAGGAACATCGGCTGCACGATGAGGCCCATGGGGATGTCGAAGTCCTGCACGGTGCGCAGGAACGAGGTGCCCGCCAGGCCGGCCGCGCTGAAGGCCGCCGAGACGAGCAGCGCGGCGGGCAAGGTCAGGACCACCCACGGAGAGAGCACCAGGCCGCTGACCGCCATGATCACCAGCATGGCGACCGAGTAGAGGACGGCGCGCATCAGCGCCCACAGCATCTCCCCGACGGCGATCTCGCCGATCCCCATGGGTGTGGCCAGGATCCCGTCGTAGGTCTTGGCGTAGTTGAGCTTGAAGAAGACGTTGAAGATCGTCTCCATCACCGCGCCGTTCATGGCTGCCGTGGCCAGGAGGGCGGGCGCCACGTATGCCGCATACGAGACGAAACGGCCATCGGCCAGCGCCACGCCGGCGATGAAGCCGCCGACGCCGAGCCCGATGCCGACCAGGTACAGGACCGGCTCGAAGATGCCGGAGACGATCACGATCCACTGGTGGCGGTAGACCATGATGTTGCGCTCGACCAGGCGCCGGGCGCGCCAGACCTGGCCCAGGGCGGATTCCATTGGCCCGGGTGCGCGATCGATACGCGCCTGCACCGCCATGCTCAGACCGCCAGCCTTCGGTAGAAGCTCAGATCGGCGAGCCAGAGCCCGACCGATGCGAAGACCACGAGATAGAGCAGGTGCCATGGCGCCGTGGCGAGGTCGAGGCGGTCCAGCACCAGCCCACGGATCAGCTCGACGCCGTGGTACAGCGGCGTGGCCCAGGCGATCACCTGGACCGGCCCGGAGATGGCGCTCAAGGGGAAGAACGTCCCGGACAGGAAGAAGAGCGGGTTGATCACAAACCGGAAGAGCCAGGTGAAGCCGGTGTCATTGCGCTTCTGCCGGGCGGTGAAGGCCATGATGCAGCTGGAGAAGCCGAACCCGGTGAGCACGGCGACCGGGATGGCCAGCAGGGCGAGCGGGGTGCGGGCGATGCCGAAGATGGCAAGGACGATCATGAACACGACGGCCAGGGTGAGGACGCGGAAGCTGATCCAGGAGAGCTCACCCAGCAGGAGATGGCGGGTCCGCAGGGGCGTGGCCAGCATGGCCTCGTAGTTCCGGCCCCACATGATCTTGTTCATGATCGGGTAGGTCGATTCGAAGGTCGACGTCTGCATGGCCATGGCCGCCAGCAGCCCGGGGCCCAGGAAGGCGGTGTAGGTCACGCCGCCGAGCGCCTGCGTGGAGTTCGCGCCGATGAGCTGGCTCAGGCCAAGGCCCATCGCGGTCAGGAACATGAACGGCTGCAGGAAGCCGAAGAACATGCTCCGATGCCACACGCGCTTGTAGACGAGGAAGTTGCGCTGGAAGACGTGGAGCGTGGGTCGGGCAAGCGCGGTCATTCGATCAGGGTGCGGCCCGTGAGCCGCAGGAAGACGTCCTCGAGGGTCGATCGGCGAACGAGAGCGCTCTCCACGGCGATCTCGCGGCGATGGACCTCGTCGAGCGAGCGCTCGCCGTCATCGGTATAGAGGAGGAGCCGGTCCGGCAGGTGCTCCACCCGGTCGGCCAGGCCCTCGAGGCGCCCGTCGAGGGCGTCGCGGGCGGCATCGGGCAGGCGCAGCTCCAGCACCTCCCGGGTGCTGTAGTGGTCGATCAGCTCGCGAGGGGAGCCCTCGGCCACGATCTTCGCCTTGTCCATCACCACCAGCCGGTCGCAGAGCTGCTCCGCCTCGTCCATGTAGTGCGTGGTGATGATCAGCGTAGCGCCGCGGCGCTTGAGCTGGTAGAGCCGCTCCCAGAGGAGATGGCGGGCCTGCGGATCGAGGCCGGTGGTCGGCTCGTCGAGGATGATCAGCTCCGGCTCGTTGATGAGGGCCCGGGCGATGGTGAGCCGCCGCTTCATCCCCCCGGAGAGCGGCTCGACCTGGTCGGTCGCGCGCTCCGCGAGCTGCACGAACTCCAGGAGCTCGTCGGCGCGGCGGCGGGCGACGTCGCGCGGGATGTCGAAGTAGCGCGCGTACATCTCCAGGTTCTCGCGGACGGTGAGCTCCTGGTCCAGGTTGTCGATCTGCGGAACCACGCCCAGGCGGGCCTTGATCTGCCGCGCCTGGGTCCGCGGATCCATTCCGATCACGCTCAGCTCGCCATCCGTCACGGGCGACGAGCACGCGATCATCCGCATGGTGGAGGTCTTGCCCGCACCGTTGGGGCCGAGGAACCCGAAGGCGCGCGCGGGATGCACGTCGAAGTCGATGGCATCCACGGCGGTGAAGCCACCGAAGCGCTTGGTCAGGTTTCGGGCGTGAACGAGCGACCCGCTGGACGGGGAGGGCATGGACGGATGATTCTACCGATGCCTGACGAGCCGCGTCAGGTACAGCCTCCCTGATCGGCCCGTGCGCGGTGATCCGCCGCGTGATCCACCGGCTGGCCCGGATTCGTAGTCTTGCGGGCGGGCATTCTTGACCGGCATCCCGCGACAGCCGATACTTGCGAGGCACGGGTAGCATGTAATTTGACCCGCCGGCGATGTCCGGTGTGGCACCGGGTGGGAAGGAGCACACCAATGGACGTTGCGGTCGTAGGGGCCACCGGCTTTGTTGGTCGCCACCTCGTTGCGCATCTCGTCGGCGCGGGCCACGAGGTGCGTGCGCTCTCACGGAGCGGCGCACGGCTTCCCGAATGGTCGAAGGAGCAAGTGCGCACGACGGCCGTCGAGGTGGAGACCGGGACGGGACTGCACGCGGCCATTGACGGCGCGGAGGCGGTCGTGCACCTGGTTGCCATCCCGCGCGAGGCGCGCGGGCGCACGTTCGAGCGGACGAACGTGGACGGCGTCCAGCACGTGGTCGAGGCCGCGACCGCGGCCGGAGCACGTCGCTTCGTCCACCTCTCCGTGCTGGGTGCCGTGGATGATGCCGCGCTCGCCTACCTGCGCAGCAAGTGGCGGGGCGAGCAGATCGTGCGTGGCTCCGGGCTCGAGTGGGTGGTGCTGCGTCCATCGCTCCTCTTCGGGGAGGGAGACGGCTTCTTCACCCTGATCCGCACCACGCTGACCTGGTGGTCGCCCGGCGTGGTGGCCATCCCCGGCGACGGCTCGGCGCGCTTCCAGCCACTCTCGGTCGATGATCTCGCCATCGCCGTGGAGCGCTCCCTCGCGGAGCCCGGCCGCCCGGGGCATGTCTACGAGCTCGGGGGGCCGGACTACCTCACCTACCGCCAGATCGTCGACGCGGTGATGCGGGTGACCGGGAAGCATCGGCTCAAGCTGAACATGCCAATCCCGATCATCAGCGCGCTTACCGCTGTGACGGACCGCATCCTGCCCATCTTTCCGGTGAGCCATGACCAGGTGCGATCGCTGCGGATGCCGAACTACACCGACCTCGACGCGTTCGAGCGGGCCTTCGGGGTCGTGCCGCGCCCGTTCGACATCGCGTATCTCGGTCGCTGACGGCCGGCGTTCTCCTCCGGGGCCTGTCTGGACGCTTGGGCACCGAACGGACCGCGGGAATGGGGCCAGAAGGCCCTCCCTCGCATTGCATTTGCCCGACAAGCATGCGTTGCATGGCTGACGTCGCCGACGCAATCGTCATCGGGGCCGGAGTGCATGGTGCCAGTCTCGCCTTCCACCTCGCCGAGCGCGGGCTGCGGCCCGTGGTGCTGGAGGCGACCACCATTGCCTCCGGCGCGACCGGGCGCTCATCGGGCCTGGTGCGCATGCACTACGACGTGGAGTCCGATGCCAGGCTGGCGTGGCGTTCGCACGCCTACTTCCGGTCATGGGCGGAGCGGGTTGGCGGTGACGCGGGCTTCGTGCGGACCGGATTCCTCCAGCTCGTGCCGGAGGAGGAGCAGGAGGCCCTGCGCGCCAACGTGGCCATGCTCTCGCGGGTGGGAATCGTGACCGAGCTCCTCGAGGCCGAGCAGCTTGGCGAGCTCCTGCCGGGCGTCGCCATGGACGACTACACCCTCGCCGCCTGGGAGCCGGAATCCGGCTACGCCGATCCGACGGCGACGACCTCGACGCTCATGGCCGCGGCGATCGCCCGTGGGGCGCGGCTCGTCCAGCGGGCGCCGGTGACCGCGATCCGGGTGGAGGGCGATCGGGTCATCGGCGTCGACACGCCACGCGGCTCGTGGGACGCCGCGATCGTCGTGGATGCCGCCGGTGCCTGGGCCGGCCGCATCGCGGCCCTGGTGGGCCTTCGGCTCCCGATCGAGATCTGGCGCCACGACGTGGCGTATGTTCGCCGGCCGGACGACCTTCCTGCGCACCCGGCCATGATCGACTTCGCCAATGCCTTTTACGTGCGCCCCGAGGGCACGAATCTGACGCTCATCGGGCTCGAGGACGGCAACGAGTTCGGCGACGATCCCGACCGACCAGTCGATGCCGCCGCGCCGGGGTTCGTGGAGCGCGCCGCGGAGCGGCTCTGCCTCCGGCTTCCCGACTTCGCTGCCGCCGGCTTGCACAGCGCACACTCCGGCCAGGACGGCATCACGCCCGACCAGCACCCGATCATCGGTCCGGCCGGGCCGGATGGCTTCTACCTCGACTGCGGGTTCTCGGGCACCGGCTTCAAGATCGCGCCGGCCACCGGCTGCAGCCTGGCAGAGCTGATCCTGGACGGGGAAGCGACGACCGCGGATCTGCGGCCGTACCGCTTCGAGCGCTTCGCCGAGGACGATCCTGTCCGCGGCGAGCACCCGTACGCGCCCGTCTGGCGCTGACGCGCTACGCGGCGTCCTCCGCGGCTGAGCGCCGTGACGCTCGTGCGGCCGCCACGGCGCGCGCCTGCTCCATGAGCCGCTGGGGGTCCACGCCGAGACGCCGAAGTACCCACCAGTCGATCCGCTCCGTGCCGGCGGCGGCAAGCAGTGCCCCGAACCAGAAGGCGAGGCGCGGCCCGCGACCCAGGAGGCTGCACACGATGCCGGCGGTGATGGCGGCGACGAGCGATCCGGAGACCCTGATCGGCGCATCGGACGGCTCGGCGGTGCCGAGCTGGCGCTCGACGATCGTCACGGCGGCGCGTACGGCGCCGCCCAGCCCGCTACCGAGAAGGGCGGCGATGGTGGAGATGATCATGACCCTGCCTCCAGTGTCTCACCCGGCTCCAGCTCGATGACTCGCGCGGTCGTCAGACCCGCGAGCTCTGCGGGCGTGCCTGCCAGGATCGGGAATGTTCCATAGTGGACGGGGATGACGGCCTGCACACCGGTCAGCTCGACCGCCCGAGCGGCACCCTCCGGTCCCATGGTGTAGTGACCGCCAATGGGGAAGACGCCGATGCTCGGCCTCCAGGCGCGGACGAGCGCCATGTCGCCGAAGACATCGGTGTCTCCCGAGTGGTAGACGCGCGTGCCGTCCTCGAACTCGATGAGCCAGCCCCAGCAGCCCACCTCGCGGGTGACGTCGGGGCCGTCCCCGGTGATCGTCACCCCGCCGGTGTGAACCGCGTGAACCATGGTGAGCTTGATCCCTGCCGCCTCCACCGTCCCGCCGGTGTTCATACCGATGGCCTCGACCCCGCGCGACGCGAGGTAGATCTGGAGCTCATGGCTGCCGACCACGGTGGCGCCGCCCGATGCGAGCTCCACGACGTCCGCCGCGTCGTTGCCGATGTGATCGAAATGGCCGTGGGTGGGGGCCACGATGTCGACCTGCTCGGCCGTTCGGTACGCCTCCGCGTAGTTGGGGGCACCGGTCCAGCGGTCGACCCAGAGCCACGTGTCGGATGGGGATCGGTAGAGGACACCGCCGTGACCGAGCCGGGTGATACGCAGGGTGGACATGTGGTGCCGTCTCCTTTCGTTGCTCTCCAATCCTAGTCCGACCCGGGCGTGCCGGCACTCACCCCGGGATGAGCAGCCTGCCCGCCTGCGCGATCCGGCGCATCCAGGGCAGCTCACGTTCGAGCGTGGTCTCCGGGCCGTGCCCCGGCAGGACCCGGACGGTCGTCGGAATGGTGGCGGCCAGCCTGGCGAGGCTCGCGACCATGGCCGCATCGTCGCCACCGGGCAGATCGGTCCGCCCGTAGCTCCCGGCGAAGAGCGTATCCCCCGACAGCAGGAGGGCGTGTCGCTCCTCGTAGAGACAGACCGATCCCTCCGTGTGGCCCGGCGTGTGCAGGACGTCAAACACGAGGTCTCCAATCGTCAGCTGATCACCCGCTCGCAGCTCGCGATCGGCCGTGCTGGGCTCCACGTCGAAGCCATAGGAGTTCTGCCCCGACAGCCGATACGCATCGTCGGGGTGGATGGCGATCGGCGCGTTCGATGCGCGTCGAAGCGGGGCGTTGTCGAAGACGTGATCCACGTGGCCGTGGCTGTTGCCGATCACCAGCAGCCGCAGCCCGTTGGCCGCCACGCGCTCCATGAGCGTTCCAGCGGCACCCATCCCGGGGTCCACGACCAGGGCATCCGGCGAGCGGCCGTCCCAGACCAGGTAGGCATTCGTGCCCCAGGGACCGAAGGAGCCGGTCTCGATGCGGGGCGGGTGCGCCGCCGGGCCGGATGCGCGCTCGACGACGGGTTCGCTCACTGCTCGCTGGCGCCGGCCGGACCGGCGAGCGATGGTGCGCCGTCCGCGAGGCGCAGGCCGAGCGCGATGGCCAGCTCGGCCGCGAGCGCCTCCTCCACCCGCTCCATGGGGACGGACCGCCCGAGCTCGCGCTGGAGGCTGGTCACGCCCTTCCCGCGGATGCCGCAGGGAATCATCTCGTCGAACCATCCGAGGTCGGTGTTCACGTTGAGCGCCAGGCCGTGGGTGGTCACACCGCGCCGGACCCGGACGCCGATGGCGGCGAGCTTGCGCTCGTCGTCGACCCACACCCCGGCGAGGCCATCCACGCGTCCTGCGCTGACGTCGAAGCGCGCCGCGGTGGCGATGATGGCGGATTCGAGGGTCCGCACGTAGCGGCGCAGGTCGAGCGGATCGTGAAGCTCGACGATCGGATAGGCGACGAGCTGCCCGGGTCCATGAAAGGTGATGTCACCACCGCGGTCGATGCGCAGGTACGTGGCGCCCAGCTCGCGCAGGCGCTCGGGTCCGGCCAGGAGGTTCGTCTCGTCGCCCCCGCGCCCGATGGTGTACACCGGGAAGTGCTCCAGGAGCAGGAGGCGATCGCCGATGCGCCGCTCGCGTCGCTGCTGCGCGAGCTCGTCCTGGAGCTCCCACGTGGGTTGGTAGGGGACCGTTCCCAGCCGCTCGACGGTGAGCAGGCCGCCGTGCGCCGCCAGGAGTGGCCGCTCGGCGCTGGCGGGGGCGAACGGTTGGTCGGCGCGCGGACGACGAGGGCGCGGCGCGGCCTCC
This sequence comes from uncultured Chloroflexia bacterium, assembly GCA_963814105.1. GTDB lineage: Bacteria > Chloroflexota > Limnocylindria > QHBO01 > QHBO01 > CAVXEH01. Next base: position 146,609 of record CAWFBQ010000008.1, on the reverse strand, counting down.
GGGGTGGCGGGTCGCAGCGAGATGTCGCGCATGGTCATGGCGTTGGGCCTGCTGCGCCGTCCATCAGACCGCTGCGGCGGGGACCCGATCAGGGACCTGCTCGGCGGCGTGGTAGCTGGATCGCACCAGCGGTCCTGACTGCACGTGCCGGAAGCCCATCTCCAGGCCCAGGCGGCGCAGCGTCGCGAACTCGGCGGGGGTGTAGTACTTCAGCAGCGGAAGGTGCTGACGGCTGGGGCGCAGGTACTGGCCGATGGTCAGGACGTCGACATCGGCATCGCGCAGCAGGCGCATCGCGTCGAGCACCTCGTCCCAGGTCTCGCCAAGGCCCAGCATGATCCCGGTCTTGGTGACCATGGTGTCGAACCCGATCTCACGGGCGAGACCACGGCCGGTGGTCAGGACGCCAACGCTGCGGTCCCAGCGAGCCCGCCGCCGCACGGGGCGCTGCAGGCGCGGGACCGTCTCCACGTTGTGGCCCAGGATCTCCGGCTTTGCCTCGATCACGGTGCGGATGTCATCCGCGCGGCCGTTCAGGTCGCTGATGAGGACCTCGATGCTCGTCCCCGGGGTCGCGAGGCGGATGGCGCGTATGGTGTCGGCCATGAGGCTGGCGCCGCCGTCGGGCAGGTCGTCGCGGGCAACCATGGTCACCACCACGTGCCGCAGACGCATGCCGCGAGTCGCCTCCGCAACGCGTTGCGGCTCCTCGAGATCGGTGATCGGCGGCCGGCCGGTGTCGATGGCGCAGAAACCACAGTTCCGGGTGCAGACCGATCCACCGATCATGAACGTCGCTGTCCCCAGTGCCCAGCACTCACCGATGTTCGGGCAGCGCGCCTCCTCGCAGACGGTGTTCAGGGCCTCGGCACGCAGCAGCCGCTTCACGCCGGAGTAGGTGTCGCCGGCGCCGACCCGGACCTTGAGCCACTCCGGTCGCCGGCCGCCCGGACGCGCGTTTTCGGGCACCGGATCGCCCGGCGCGAGCAGCCCGCCGTCCACCGAGGGGCCGCCCGGGTACATGATCTCCGACGGCGAGACGTGCCCGTGGTGGGCAGTCTCCGCGGCGGCGAGCACGGAGAGCTCGCCGAGCGCCGAGAAATCGCGCTGATCGGCCGGATCGAGGGACATGCGGTCAGTCTACCGAAGGGTGCGACCGATCGCAGCGGGCGTCCCGGCAGCTACGCGTCGCCCCCCGGCGGCTCGCCCCCGGTCAAGTCAGCGCCCGGGCCCGGAAGCAGCTGATCGACGGACCCGATCGGTTCGTCCTCGAGCGCGCTGTACACCTCCCAGCTGGCCCGCCGGCGCGGAGCCGGCGAGCCAGGGCTCCGGCCCGCTGCAGTCGTGGGTGGCGCCACCCCGCGCCCGCGCAACGTGGACTCGGCCGGGGCAGGCGATGCGGCGAAGGCGGCCGCCGATGCACCAGGCGTCGACGCGGGCTGCTCATCCTCGCGGCGGCGCGCGGTGAGGATGGCGATCCCCGCGACGCCGGCGATCACGAACAGGCCCAGCAACACGGAGAGCAGCAGCGCCCCGGTGCGATCGATGCCGCCGCCCGTGGTGCCGGAGGCTCCGTCCGCCGGTGCGCTCCTGCCGGCCGCCGCCGCGGGGACCGCGCTGCTGGTTACCCCCGCGGACGGGGCTTCCGACGCGGATCCGGGGCGCGATGGCGTCTCGGCCGGCGAGACGCTCGTGGTCGCGGTCGCGGAGGTCGCCGGGGACGTCGTGACCACCGGGGCGGGGGGCGGCGTCGGAAGCACGGTTGGCCTGGGCGTCGGGGCCGGGGTCGGCCTCGGCGTGGGCGTGGGCGTCGGGGCCAGGGTCGGCTTGGGCGTGGGCGTCGGAGCGGCGTTGACCCGCAGGCTACCGCCGGCCAGGGTCGGTCCGGAGGAGACAACGGCGAACGTCACCGTCCAGGTACCCGCCGGAATGGTGGCGCTCTGGAACTGCCAGGGTGTGGTGCTGCCCGACTTCGGGAGGGCCGCCATGTCGCGGACGATCGTTGCCGCTCCCGATCTGGCCAGCTCGACCTGGACCATGACGTTGGCGTTGCCGGTTGTGGTGACCGTGAACGTCACGACATCGCCGACCGTGGCCGTGCGCGGGCTCACCTGGGCGCTTGACAGGGTCGTGGCGCCCAGCGCCACGCCGGAGACAAGGACGACGGCCGCGAGGCTGCCGATCACGGCGCGCACGAACATGCGCCGCGCAGGGCGCGGCAAACATCGAGCAGGGAATCTCGGTGTGTCGTCCATGTGAGCCTCCATCCTGACGAGGAATCCGCGCACCCCGTCGGCGGTCGGCGCCACAATACCGGCGATGGCTCCATCGGTCACGGCTCTTGTGGACGAGATCGTCGCCCTCCTCGTCTCGGCCGGCACGCCGGGGCGGGCGGAGCAGGAACGGCGCTACCTCAAGAGCGACCTCTACTTCCTGGGCGCGTCGCACTGGGAGACCGGCAAGATCGCCCGCACCATCGCGAAGCGCGAAGGGCTCGACCATGACGCAACGGTGGCCCTCGCCACCGGGCTGTGGGCGCCGCCGGTCTTCGAACGGCGCGCGGCCGCGGTCGCGATCCTCGAGGCGCGCGCCACACAGCTCGGCGCGGACGACCTCCCGCTCCTGGAGCGGCTCCTCCGCGAGTCGCGGACCTGGGCGCTGGTCGATGGGCTGGCCGCGAACGTCGTGGGCGGTATCGCGCTCCGGGAGCCGGATGCGGTCCGGCCAACCCTGGACCGATGGGCCGGCGACGCCGACTTCTGGATGCGGCGTTCGTCCCTGCTCGCCGAGCTCCTGCCGCTGAAGAGCGGCGCTCCGTTCGAGCCGTTCGCGGTCCGCGCGGATCTCATGCTCTCGGAGACGGAGTTCTTCATCCGCAAGGCGATCGGCTGGGTGCTGCGTGAGGCGGGCAAGCGTCGTCCCGACCAGGTGGTCGCCTGGCTGACCCCGCGGGCAACGGAGGCGAGTGGGGTCACGATGCGCGAGGCGGTGAAGTACCTGCCATCAGAGGATTCCGCACGGCTGATGGCCCTGTACCGGGCTCGGGCGCGCGGCTCTCGCGCCGCCGGGCCTGGCCGGGGGCCATCGGTCAGATCGCCGGCGGGCCCACGTACTCGTCGAACTCACGGACGAGGGTGAAGCCCATCCGCTCGTAGACCGGGCGACCCATGTCGCTGGCCTGCAGGACGGCCAGTGTCCAGCCCGGGTCCGCGTCACGGAGCAGGTGCCAGGTCATGGCGGTACCGATCCCGCGGCCGCGCGCCTCGGGCACGGTCGCGACGCTGTAGATCCCGACCGTGTCCCCGGTCCGCACCGCGAGCGATGTCGCGACGGGCACGCCGCTCAGCGATCCGACGAAGGCGTGGACGCGCTCATCCTCTGTGAACGCGATGGGATAGAGCTGTGCGGCGAGGCTTCGCGGCATGTCGAATCCGGCCTCTGTGGCGGTCAGGAAGGCGTCGAGGTTCGCGCGTCCGACGCGCTCGATGACGAGATCCGGGGGTGCCTCCGGCAACGGGCCCGGCTCCAGCGCGAAGCAGGGAAGCCGGCCGGCGAAGGTGAGGCCCAGCCCAAGCGCGGCCTTCGCGGCCGGAACCGTCTCCGCGGGGACGTGGACGACGTATGGGACGTTCGCCGCGCGGAGGCGGGCGACCGCCTGCCCAAGATCCTCGGCTGTCGTGGTGGCCGATGCCCAGGCGGCGTTGAAGAACGGCACCGGCGTTCCGGTGACCGCCACGGTGATCCCGCGCACGCGCTCGAGGGACCCGCCCTCGATAAACCTCGCGATCAGGCCGAAGGTGCCGATGAAGTTCGCGTCGTGGGCCGCCGCCTGCTCGGATGGCGACATCGGCTCCTTCCCGCTCAGCCGATCTGGGTGGTGATGTCCCAGCTCTCAATCCGCTTTCGAACGTCGGCGAGGAAGTAGCCGACCTGGGCGCCGTCCAGCACGCGATGGTCGAAGCTGCAGGTCATGTTCATCATCGGCCGGATGGCGATCACGTCGGACCCGTCCACCTCGATCACCACTGGCCGCTTGACGATCGCCTCCATGGAGAGGATGGCAACCTCGGGCGCGTTGACGATGGGCATGGAGCTGACCGAGCCGAACCAGCCGGTGTTGTTCACCGTGAAGGTCCCGCCCTGGATCTCCTCGAGCCGGAGCTTGTTCGTCCTCGCCCGAGCCGCCAGGTCCTGCACCTGGCGGTTCACGCCGCTGATCGAGAGCTGGTCCGCGTTGTGGATGACCGGCACGAGCAGCCCGTTCTCCACAGCGACCGCGATGCCGATGTTCATGGCCTGCTTGAGGATCACGCGATCCTCGGCGAACTGGCTGTTGACCATGGGATGCTGGCGGAGCGTCTCGGTGACGGCCTTGATCACGACCGCCACGTAGCTGATGCCGATCCCCTCGCGCGCCTTGTAGGCGGCGTTGTTCGCCTCGCGCCAGCGGACGACGTTGCCCATGTCGACCTCGATCACGGTGTAGGCATGGGGGACTGTCTGCTTGACGCGCGTCATCTTGGCGGCGATCCCCTTGCGCATCTGCGACAGGGCGATCTCCTGGTCGCCGGTGGTCGGGGCCGGGACCGGTGACGGGGTGAAGGTCGGGGCCGGCGGCGCCGCCGGTGGCGGCGCGGCGGCCGCAGCAGGTTGCGCCGGCGGAGCCGACGGAGCCGAAGCAGCCGCAGGAGCCGGTGCGGCCGCAGGCGCCGGTGCGGGCGCGGGAGCCGGTGGCGCCGCCGCCTGGTCCGCACCCTGGGCCACGAAGTCGAGGACGTCGTCGCGGGTCACGCGGCCACCGCTGCCGCTGCCGTTGATCTGGGTGATGTCGAGGTCGTGCTCGCGCACCAGCCGGCGCACCGCCGGCGTCATACGCACCGACGCGTCGGTGGCGGGTCCGCTGCTCACCGAGGCAGCCGGCTGCGCCTCGGTTGGCGCGTCGGAGGCGGCGACGGGCTGCGGCTCGGGCTCGGGCTCGGGCGCGGCCGGTGGGGCCGACTGCTCGGGGGGTGCTGCGGCGTCTGGGGGTGCTGCGGCGTCGGAAGGAGCCGCAGCCTCGGCCTCGACGGCGATCGCGCCGTCACCGGCGTCGATCTCGGCGAGGGGGGTTCCGACCTTCACGGTCTGCCCGTCACCGACGATGATCCTGGTGACCGTGCCCGCCACCTCGGCGGGAACCTCGGCGTTGACCTTGTCGGTCACCACCTCGAAGAGCGGGTCGTACTGCTCGACCCGATCGCCCTCCTTCACCAGCCAGCGCTCGATCGTGCCCTCCGTGACGGACTCGCCGAGCTGCGGCATCTTGATCGTGGTTGCCATGTGGCTCCTCTGTTCGTGTCCGGGTGAGCGTACCCGATCAGTACGCGGCCAGCGTGCGAGCCGCCTCGACGATCTTCTCGGGTCCCACCATGTACCAGTCCTCCAGGCTGTGGTGATAGGGAACGCCGGGCACCTCCGGTGCCCCAAGGCGGGTCACCGGCCCGTCGAGATGCTCGAACCCCTGCTCCGCAATGGTGGCCGCGACCTCTGCGCCGAAGCCGCCGAACCGGTTCGCCTCGTGGACGACCAGCGCCTTGCCGGTCTTCGCGACCGAGCCGAGGACCGTCGCCACGTCGAGCGGGCGCAGGCTGCGCAGGTCGACGACCTCGGCGCTGATCCCGTCCTCGCGGGCCAGCGTCTCGGCCGCCTCGAGCGTGCAGTAGCGCATGTAGCCGTAGCAGAAGATCGAGAGATCCTTTCCTTCGCGGGCAACATCGGCCTTGCCGATCTCGACCACCGCATCGCCCTCGGGAACCTCGGCCTTGAAGAGGCGGTACGTCTTCTTGTGCTCGAAGAAGAGCACCGGGTCCGGGTCGCGGATGGCGGCCTTCAGCAGGCCACGGGCGTCTGCCGGCGTGCCTGGCGCGACGACCTTGAGTCCCACGGTGCTGGTGAAGTACGTCTCGTTCGACTGCGAGTGATAGAGCGCACCGTGCACGCCACCGCCGTAGGGCATGCGGATCACCATGGGCACGGTGAAGGTTCCGTTGGACCGGTAGCGCATTCGGCTGATCTCGCTGACGATCTGGTTGAAGGCGGGGTACACGAAGTCGGCGAACTGCATCTCGGCTATGGGGCGCAGCCCGTAGACGGCGGCCCCGGCCGCGGCGCCCGCGATCATTGCCTCGGTGAGAGGCGTGTCGAGGACGCGCTTGTCGCCGTACTTGGCCCACAGGCCGTCGGTCGCGCCAAAGACGCCGCCCTTGCGGCCAACGTCCTCGCCGAGGACCATGACCCGCTCGTCGCGCTCCATCTCCTCGTCCATGGCGAGGCGGATGGCCTCGAGGATGTTGAGCTCGGCCATGGCTAGCGGCCCTCCTCGGCATACACGTCGATCTCGGCGGTCGCTGGGTCCGGCTCGGGGCGCGCCTCGGCGCGCTTGCTGGCCTCGTTGATCTCCGCCTTCACCTCGGTCCGCAGCCGCTCTTCGATCTCGTCGTTCAGGACGCCAAGGGTACGCAGCTCGTTGCCGAAGACGGAGATCGGGTCCTGGGCCTTGAGTGCCGCGACCTCCTCGGGATCGCGGTAGCGGCGCTGGTCGTCGTCCGACGAGTGGCTCGTCAGCCGAACGACGCGGGCCTCGATCAGGGTGGGACCCTCGCCGGCTCGCGCTCGCTCGTGGGCGTCGCGCGCCGCCGCGTAGCAGCCCAGGACGTCGCCGCCGTCCACCGTCACGCCGGGGAACCCGTAGCCTTCCGCCCGCGCAGCGACGGAGAGTCCGGCGACCTGGCGCGCCAGCGGGACGCTGATCGCGTAGCCGTTGTTCTCGCAGACGAAGATCACCGGCAGGTTGTGCACGCCGGCGAAGTTCATGGCCTCGTGGATTTCGCCCTGGTTCGCGGTGCCTTCGCCAAAGGAGGTGATCGCCACCACGTCGTCGCCGCGGATCCAGGCGCCCATGGCCACGCCGACGGCATGCAGGACCTGGGTGCCGACCGGGGAGCTGACGCTGACGATGTTGTACGGAGCGCCGCCGTAGTGGCCCGGCATCTGGCGACCGGCCGAGCTCACGTCATCGCCCTTGGCGAGGTGGGCGGTGATGATGTCCTCCGCGCTCATCCCGAAGGTCATGGTCGCCGCGATGGAGCGGTAGAACGGCGCCATCCAGTCCTGGTTGTGGCGCATGGGCCAGGTGATGCCGACCTGGGCACCCTCGTGACCCTGGCCGGAGATGATGAACGCGATCTTGCCGGCCCGCTGCATCAGCCACATGCGCTCGTCGACGGCACGGGCGAGAAGCATCTGGCGGTACATGGCCAGGACCTGCTCATCGGAGAGCCCGAGCTGGCGGTGTCGCGCTTCGGCGGCGACGTTGGCGTTGGTCACGCGGGGCACCTCCGCTGATCTAGACGTGGATCGCTGCGCCGTCGACCGCGAGGGCGGCCTCGGCGAGAACTTCGGTGAGGGTCGGATGGGCGTGCACGCTCATGGCGATCTCCGCCGCCGTCGCCTCGACCAGGCGGGCGAGGGTCGGCTCGGCGAGGAGGTCGCCCGCGTGCGGCCCGATGATATGGGCGCCAAGCAGCAAACCGGTCTCGGCATCGGCGACCATCTTGGCGAAGCCGTCCACCTCGCCCACGATGGTGGCCTTGCCCAGGGCACGGAACGGAAACGAGCCAACCTTCACCTCGCGTCCCTGCTCGGCGGCCTCCGCCTCCGTGAGTCCCACGGACGCGATCTGCGGCCGGCAGAAGGTCACACGCGGCATGAGGTCCATGCGCACCGGCTCCGGATCGTGTCCGGCGATGGTCTCGGCCGCCACCACCGCCTCGTGGCTGGCCACGTGGGCCAGCGCGAAGCCGGGCACGATGTCGCCGATCGCGTACAGGTGCGGGACGCCGGTCCGCATATGGTCGTCGACGATGACGTAGCCGCGCTCGGTGCGCAGCCCGTCGATCGCCTCGAGGCCGATCCCCTCGGTGAGTGGCCGCCGGCCGACTGCGACCAGGATCAGCTCGCTGGCGTGCTCCGTGCGCCCGTCGCCTTCGCGGGCCGTGATCGTGAACGCAAGCCCCTCGTCGGTGCGCCGGATCGTCTCCGGGTCGATGGTCGATGCGGTGTGCGTCGCGATCCCGCGCTTGCGGAAGACGCGGCTCAGCTCCCGGCTGACGTCGGGATCCTCGAGCGGCACGATGCGGTCGAGGAACTCGACGAGCGTCACCTCCGCCCCGAAGTCGCGGTAGAGGCTGGCCCACTCGACGCCAATGGCACCCGCACCGACGATCGTGACCGAGCGCGGGACACTGCCACGCTTGAGCGCCTCGTCGGAGGTGATGATCCGCTCGCCGTCCGGCTCGAGCCCCGGGAGCGACCGCGGCGCGGAGCCGGTGGCCAGGATCAGGTCGGTGCCGCTGGCGTCGACGTCGCCGGATTCGCCCCCGGAGACACGCACCGAGGTAGGCCCGCTCAGCACCCCGCTGCCGTGGAGCACGGTGACCTTGTTTTTCTTGAGCAGGAACTCCACCCCGCGGACGTGCTTGTCCACGATGGCGTCCCGGCGCGTGGCAAGGGCGGAGTAGTCGAGTCCGATCGCCTCCGAGCCGCTGAGCCCGAACTCGGCACCCTGCTCGGTCACGCGGTGCAGCAGGTCCGCGGTCTCGAGAAGCGCCTTGGATGGGATGCATCCGCGGTTCAGGCATGTCCCGCCCAGGGCATCGCGTTCCACGACACCCACCGTCAGGCCCAGCTGCGCGGCGCGGATGGCGCCCACGTAGCTCATGCCGCCTCCAAGGACCAGGAGGTCGAACGTGGCGGTATCGGTCATGCGTCTCCTTCTGCTCTGTCCAGGTCCCGGCCCTCGTACGCCGCGAGTGTCATCCGCCAATCCCGGGGGACCGGCATTGGCTGCTCGGCTGCGTAGTCATATGTCACCAGCACGGAGCGCGCACGGGCGAGCTCGTGCCCGTCCCCGCCGTCGGCAAGCCGGTGGGCCATCGCCAGGCTCGTGCGGCCGATCCAGTCCACGCGAGACGCGATCTCGACCGATCCGCCGAAGAGGATCGGCGTCTCGTAGTCGACCTGGATCATGGCCAGGATGAGCGGCATCACGCCGACCGGGTCAACCTGCAGCACGTCGCGGAGGTACGAGTTCCGGCCGTGCTCCACGTAGCTCGTGGTGACGGCATTGTTGACGTGCCCATAGGCATCCAGGTCGCGGAACTGCACCTCGACGCGAGTGTGATGACGGAACTCGTCTGTCACGGGCACCCGATTCTACACGGGCTGCTCGCACGGGCCTCGCCGTCCGGCGCCTCCGGTCAGCGCTCTGCGCCGATGGCGGCGATCAGGCCGGCGAGCAGCGTCGTGCGCGGGACGACGCTGGACAGGTCGAGCCACTCGTCGGCCGAGTGATCGTCCCCACCGATGGGCCCCAGCCCGTCGAGCGTCGGCAGCCCGAGCGCCGCCGTGGTATTCGCGTCGCTGGCGCCACCGGTGCTGGCGTCCGTGATCGTGAAGCCCAGCTCCCCGGCGATGGTGCGCGCCAGGGTCACGAGGCGCAGCGACGCATCGGATCGTTCCATCGGGGGATGGCTGGCGAGCTGGGTGAGCTCGGCGGATACGCCATCGACGGCGGGCCGCGCCGCGATCTCGTCGACGGCCGCGCGCGCAGCGTCGAACGCCGTCGCCGTCGCCGCGCGCAGGTCGATCTCCAGGCGGCATTCGGCGGCCACCACGTTCGGACGCGTGCCCCCGCCGATGACCCCGGCGTTCACCGTCACGCTCGGCCAGCGGCCGTTCAGCCCGTGGAGCGTCTCGACCGCGCGCGCCGCGGCCAGGATTGCGTTGCGGCCCTTCTCCGGCTCCACACCGGCGTGAGCGGCCCGACCGTGGAACGTCAGCTGCAGGTCGGCGATTCCCTTGCGGGCGCTCACGATGTCGCCGTTGGCCCGCGCGCACTCGAGCACCAGCACGGCCGCGTGCGCCGGCGCCAGGCGCCGGATGTGCGGCGTGGAGAAGGGCGAGCCGATCTCCTCGTCCGGGTTGGCGATGAAGGTCAGCGATGGCCGACAGTCAGCGGCGGCAAGTGCCCGGACGGCGAGGAGCCCGGCGAGCAGCCCGCCCTTCATGTCGCTCGTGCCGGGACCGGTGGCACGATCGCCGACGCGCCGATACGGGCGCTCCGCAGCCGTTCCGGGATCGAAGACGGTGTCCATGTGCCCGATGAGCAGGATCCGCGGACCATCGCCGGCGAGGTGGCCCACCACGACGTCACCCAGGGGCGGCTCATCGCCCACCGGCTGGTGCACGTGCCGCTCCACCTGCGCGCCCAGCTCCGCCAGCGCGGCGGCCACGTGATCCGCGACCCGGTTGACCCCGTCGCGGGTGTAGGAGCCGCTGTCGATGGCGACCATCGCCTCGAGCTCGGCCAGGTACCGATCCAGCCCGGCGGCGACGCCGGCGCGGAGGTGCGCGAGATCGGGCGTGGGGCGGTCGCTCGGCATGGGCGCGTGAGTATACTGCCGGCCATGCCGAGCCGGCCGGGGGCAGCCACGGGCGTCGATCTCGGCGAGCTTCGGGTGCTCGACGGCCCGAACCGCTTCTTCGTCCGCCCCGCCGTGAAGCTCGAGTTCGCGGGGGAGGAGCCGGGCCGCGCGGCGGCGATCGCGCACGATGCCGGACGCTGGGTGGCCGAACTGCATGCCGCGCTCGAGATGCCGGTGCCTGGTCGCACGTTCCGATCGTCATCCGATGGGCTGCGCGCCCTCGTGGCATTTCCCTGGCGCCGCCGCGCCATCTCCCAGGCCATCGCCGCCGCGGCGGCGCGGCTCGCGCTCGGCCGGAGCACCCGGCGGCGGGAGGTGGCCCAGCTGCGGGCCACGGCACCCGGCCCGCGACCGTCCGTTCCGGTCCCGCACATCCCGGTCGTCGCGGTGACCGGCACGAACGGGAAGAGCACCACCACCCGGCTGATCGCCCATGTCGTCGCCGGCGCGGGCCGCGTCGTGGGGATGACAAACTCCGACGGCATCTACCTGCGCGGCGAGCTGGTCGAGGCCGGCGACTGGACCGGGTTCGGCGGCGCGGGGCGGATCCTTGGCGAGTCGGACGTGGAGGTTGCCGTCCTGGAGACGGCCCGCGGCGGGATCCTGCTGCGGGGCCTCGGCTATGACCACAACGATGTCGCGGTCGTCACCAACGTGAGCGCCGATCACCTGGGCCTGCAGGGCATCGACACGCTCGACGAGCTGGCGGAGGTGAAGGCATCCGTGGTGCGGGTGACGCGCCGCGGTGGCTGGGCCGTCCTCAACGCGGATGATCCACGGGTCTGGCGGATGCGGCGCCAGACGAAGGCGTGGTGGTATCCGTTCACGCTCGACCCGTCCTCGCCGGCGATCGTCGCGGCCCTGGATCGGGGCGCCCGGGCGGCGGTGCTTGAGAAGGGCTGGATCGTCCTGCGACGAGCCGGCGCTCGGGCCACCCGGCTGGTTCAGGCCGCCGAGCTGCCGGTCACCTTTGGCGGCCTTTCACGCTACAACGTGGCCAACGCCCTGGCCGCCGCGGCTGCCGCCGACGCCCTGGGGCTTGCGCCTTCCGCGATCCGCGATGGCCTGCGGTCCTTCGCCCAGGACGCGGACGCGAACCCGGGCCGCATGAACCTCTACGAGCGCAACGGTGTCCTGGCCCTGGTCGACTTTGCCCACAACGAGGCGGGGCTGGCAGGTCTGCTGGACGTCTGCCGCTCCCTGGTGGGCACAAGCCGGTCGGACGACGACACGCGCGGCCCGGGCCGGGTTCGTCTCGCGCTGGGCACCGCGGGCGACCGGACCGACGAGATCCTGCGCAGCCTCGGGGAGCTGGCGGGTCGCGGCGCGGACGACGTGGTCATCTGCGAGAAACGGCGCTACCTGCGCGGGCGCGAGCTCGACGAGATGAATGAGCTCTTCCGCGAGGGGCTGCGGCGCGCCGGCTATCGGCGACCGGTGCCCGCGTTCCCCACGGAGCTGGCGGCGCTCCAGGCGCTCCTGCGGCGCAGCCGACGGGGGGACGTCGCGGCGGTCATGACCCATGTCGAGCGCCGCGAGATCTTCGCGTGGCTCGAAGGCCGGCGATTTCGGCCCGTAGGGGTGGATGGTGTCCGACGCCTGACCGGCGTCTAGGCCGGCATCGGCTCGTCGAGGCTCGAGGCGCCGTGCTGGCGCCGCTGGAGCTCCTTCCACACCGCGTTGGCGTGGTCCACGCAGACGACCACGACGTCCCCCGGTTCGCCGGCATCGAGCGCTGCGCGGGTCGCCGCCATCTCGTCGAGCACCGTGCTCACCGACGTGCAGCGCGCGCCGTCCGCCATTGCCTGTCGGACGCCCTCCTCGACCAGCGCGGCCGTCTCACCGGGCTGCCGGCCACGGAGACGATCGTCCTCGCGAACGATGATTCGGTCGAAGTAGCCCGCCGCCGTCTCCCCGAGCTGCCGGATGTCCTCGTCCCGGCGATCCCCGGCCGTCGCGACCACCGCGATCCGTTGGCCGGTGACCAGGGGCTTGGCACCGCCGGGAGAGGGCTCCGCCAGGCGCTCCACGAAGCCGCCCAGCGCCTCCATGGCAGGCGCGTTGTGCGCGTAGTCGACCACGACCCGGAACCCATCGAGGTCCATCACGTTGAGCCGGCCGGGGGCCATGTAGTAGCTGGTGGTGAAGGTGCGCAGTCCCTGGCGGATGTCGTGGAGGTGCGCGCCCGCGGCCCAGGCCGCGGCCGCGGCCGCCAGGGCGTTCGCGACATTCATCCGCGCGCGCCCCTCGAATGTCGCGGGCAGGAGATGGGTCCACGCCAGCTCCATGCTCTTGCGGCCGTTGCGGAGGACGATCATCTCCCCGTTCCGCCCGTTCTCGATGGTCGCCGACCGCCGCCCGCGGGATGCCTGGCGCTTCAGGATCTCGTTGTCGGGGTCCATGCTGAAGTAGATGACCGAGCCGGAGCAGTGGCGAGCCATGGCCGCAACGAGCGGGTCGTCGGCGTTCAGCACGGCGGTGCCACTGCGCGGTACCGCCTCCACGACGACCTGCTTGACGGCCGCGAGCTGTCGGATCGAATGGATGCCCCCCAGCCCCAGGTGATCGCCGGCGACGTTGAGGACCACGGCCACGTCGTTGGTCTGGTAGCCCAGCCCCTCCCGCAGGATGCCGCCCCGGGCGACCTCGAACACCGCGAAGTCGACGTTCGGGTTCTGGAGGACGGTGGAAGCGGACCGCGGACCGCTCATGTCGCCCCTGCGGATGACACGGCCGTCCACGAAGATGCCGTCGGTCGACGTGAGCCCGACCTTGCGGCCCATCCCCTTGAGGATGTGCGTGATCATGCGCGCCGTCGTGGTCTTCCCATTTGTGCCCGTGACCGCCACGATGGGGATGCGTGACGGCCGTCCCGGCGGGAAGAGCGTGTCAATCACCGGCTTGGCCACGTACTGGGCCTGGCCCTCGGTCGGATGAGTGTGCATCCGGAAGCCCGGCGCGGCGTTCACCTCCACGATGCCCCCGCCGACCTCGCTCACCGGCAGGCTGATATCCGGGCAGATGAAGTCGATCCCGGCGATGTCCAGGCCCACGACTCGCGCCGCGAGCTCCGCAATCTCCGCGTTCTCCGGGTGGATCTCCTCGGTCCGGTCAATGCTGATGCCGCCGGTGCTCATGTTGCCGGTGCGCTTGAGGTAGACGCGCCCGTTGCGCGGTGGGACATCGGTCAGTTCATAGCCCTGATCTCGGGCGTACTCGGTGGACTCCTCGTCGACGGTGATCCGGGTGAGCACCTTCTCGTGGCCGATCCCGCGCCGGGGGTCTTGGTTCGTGATCTCGATAAGCTCGGCAACCGTGTGCGTGCCGTCGCCATCGACGTGGGCCGGAACGCGCTGCGCAACCGCGCGCAGCTCGCCGTCGATCACCAGGCACCGGTAGTCGTTGCCGGAGATGAAGGATTCGACGAGGACGCCACCGCGACGGCTCTCGCCGCGGGCGACGTGGTAGGCGGCGCGGACCGAAGCCTCGTCGGCGAGGTTCAGCATCACGCCGCGACCGTGGTTGCCGTCCATCGGCTTCACGGCGACCGGCAGCCCCAGCGAGATCGCCGCCCCTGCGGCCTCGTCCTCGCTCCAGGCAACCTCCGAGCGGGGGACCGGGATGCCGGTGGCGGCCAGGAGCCGATTGGTGAGCTTCTTGTCGGATGCGATGTCGACGCCGAGCGAGCTGGTCTGGCTGGTCATGGTGGCGCGGATCCGCTTCTGGTAGACGCCGTGGCCGAGCTGGACCAGCGACTGATCGTTGAGACGAATGAACGGGATGTCGCGGAGGGCCGCCTCGTCGAGGATGGCCTGGGTCGACGGCCCGAATGCCGCGCGCTCGGCCAGCCGCACGAGCTTCTCGAACTCGTCGGCGAAGACGAAGTGCCGGTCGGGTTGCACCAGGTGGTTGACGAGCCGCACCGCGAGACGGCCCGAGGCCAGGCCCACGCTCTCCTCGGCGTAGGAGTAGACGACGTGATAGCGACCGGGCTCGCCGGTGCCTCGCGTCTTGCCGCGGCCGACCTCGGTGCCGGCGTCGCGCTGGAGCTGCAGGGCGACGTGCTCGGCGATGTGCCCGGCCCAGGTACCCTCGCGCAGGCGCTTCTCGAAGCCGCCGGCCTTTCCGGTGGAGCATGAGTGGGATGCCACGCCGGGGAGGGTCTCCAGCAGACGGTCCACGAAGCCCGGAATCGTGTTCGACGGGAACTGCTCCAGGGTTCCCAGGTCCACGACGAGCTTGATCGCCGGGTCGTAGCTCCAATAGTTCGGCCCGCGGTAGACGCGGGTCTCTACGATCGTGAGGGTTCCGCGCGGGACGCCGCCTGCGGGCGGGCTCCCACCCGCCTTGCGTGTCCGGGTCGAGGCTCGGCGGCTCGTGCGGCTCGCGCCCCTGGCCGAGGCGCGCGCCGACCGGCCGCCCGAACCAGTGCCGCTGGCGCCATCGGTCATTCGCTGGCCTCCTCGCGCCGCCGGGTCCTGAGCGCCCGGCGACGGGCCCGCTCCGGCGCGTCGCTGTCCGCTCCCTCGCTGGCGATGCGCCGGATCATGCGGCGCGCTTCGCGGCCCGCTGCCTCCAGCGTCGCCCCGCCCGGCCCGGTTCCGCTCACCGGTCGCAGCGGCGCCAGCAGGCGCCGTCGACGCAGATCGAAGCGGTATCCCGAGGGCAGGGAATGCAGGACGACGCCACTGACCATGATCGGCCCGTGCCGCTTCACCTCGTAGGCATCGGTCTGCAGGCGGGCCGGATCGAGGATGGTGATCGACCCCTTGCCGAGCACCTCCAGCACGCCCGAGGGGCCGACGAGCGCGGCGGTGTCCTCGTCGATGCCCATGCCCAGCAGCGACGGCGACTGCGCGACGAGGGCAAGCAGGCGTCCCATCCGGTTTCGCTGCTCGAAGTGCTGATCCACGATCACGCCTGGCAGCAGGCCCAGACCGGCGCTCATCTGGGTCATCCGCTGCTTCGGCGTGGCGCCGGGCGTTCCGAAGGAGACCATGTGGCTGCTCATGGCGGACGCTCCGGCGCTGGTGCCGGCCACGACGACCCCGTGCCGATGGCGTTCGATGATGGTCCGCCCCAACAGCGTGCCGCCGATGACGCTCGCCAGCCGCAGCTGGTTGCCCCCGGTCATGAAGATCGCGGTCGCATCCTCGAGCGCATCACAGAGACGCGGGTCATCAGCCTCGTCGCGGCTCAGCGGTCGCAGCCCGCGGACCTCGCGGACGCCCATGGACCGGAAGAGGGAGCGGTAGAGCTCGGTTGCCTCGTCGCCGAGGGCGGACGCCGTGCTGATCACGGCGATCCGTGCATCGCGTCCTCCCGCGAGCGCCACGAAGCGCGCGAGGATCTGGCGCTGCCGGAGCTTGTCCTCGGCACCGCCGACGACCAGCAGGTGGCCGGCTCGGGATGGCGCCGAGCGGGGCGTCTCGACCATGGCGGGCAGCATAGCGGCCTTGGGCCGGGCGTGGGGCGGCGCTAGACTCGACCGGATGCGCCGCGAACCGGTCACCGATGCGCTCGAAACCGAAGAGCGCGATTTCTACGCGATCCTTGGCGCGGAGCCGTCCGCGACCGTGGCGGAGCTGCGCACCGCGTTCCGGGAGGCTGTGCTGCGGCATCACCCGGACCGCGCCAGCAGCTCGGAGCTCGCGACCCGGCGCACAGCGATCCTGAACCGCGCGTGGGCGGAGCTGCGCGATCCGCTGCGCCGCCTCCACTACGACCGCGACCTGGAGCGAGGCACGGCGGCCACCCTCCATTGGCCCCTGGACGCCGGGATCCGACCGGCCCCCCGCCTGCGCCGGATCCTGCCCGATGTCGCAACCCCCAGCCGCTGGCACCAGCCGCAGTGGCGCAACGTGGCCGGCTTCCGCATCCCGGTCGAAGTCTGGATCCAGGGCCCGACCGCCCAGGACCGGTGGATCATCGAGCACCACATCGCCGGCCAGGACTGGCGTTCCCATGACGAGCGGTACTGGCTGCGGTACGCGGCCCGTCACTACCGAGAGCGCAATCGCATCGATGACTGGATCGGCGCCCTGGAACGGCTGGTGGACCTGGACCCGTCGCTCGACACACTGGCGAGCGCTGGCTTGCGAGACGCCTACCTGTCAGCGGGGATGTATCTGCGTGGCGCGTCGTTCTTCGAGCGCGTCGGTCACCGCTGGCCCGCGGACACCGCGCAGCGCCGCTGGATCGACCGCGAGATCCGGGTTCTGCTTGGCGAGTTCCGCGATGCGCGGGTGCGGCGCGGTCGACCGGAGGAGCGCGCCGAGAACGCCGAGCTGCTCCTCAACTTCCTCGAAGCGCTCGGCGGCGAACCGTCCATCGCCGATATCCGGGCCGCGGTTGCGGCCCACCGTCGAGCCGGCCACGAGGGCCGTGCCGCTGAGCTCGTCGAACGCGCGGTCGAGGGGCCCGTTCACGAGGCGGGCCGCTGGTACAGCATCGTGCAGCTCCTCACGGAGGCCGGGCAGCTCGACCGTGCATCCGCGCTCCTCGCCTCCATCGCGCGCGGCGAGCACCCCGATGCACTCAAGCGGAAGCTGATCCACGGCGACCCGATCCGCCGCCTCGCGGCGGCACGGGCGCGTCTCACACGCGCGCGACATCGCAAGGCCGGTCGGCCGACTGGCCGCTCCATCGCGACGTGAGAACCCTGCGACCCACATGGCGCGCCCTCGCGGGGGCGGCGGTGGGGGCCGGCGCAGCGGCCTCGGCGGCGCTGCTGGCACGGGCAGCCGGGTCGACGACGCCATTCACCGTCGTCCTGGTCCTGATGGTCGCCATGGTCGGCCTCGGCCTGGGCGCGGCTTCGGCCCTGTACGCGTATGCCGCCGCGGGGGTGATCACCATCGCCATGAGCACCGTCCCGGCATCGAGCGGCCTGACCCTCGTCGACATCGTCCACTTTGGCGCGTTCGTCCTGGGATCGCCGTTGGTGGTGCTCCTGGCGCTGCGCGCCGACCGTCAGCAGCTGGCCACGCGCGAGGCGCGGGATGCGATCGCGGCCTCGCGGCGTCGGATCGATGCTGAACGCGAGGAGGCCGTCGCGGCGCGGCTCGAGACGGATGTCGCGCTCCGCCAGGCAGAGCAGGCACGCAGCCGCCTCGAGGAGGTCGCTGAGGCGATTCCGGAGCCCCTGGTGGTCTACGACGCCGACGGGGTCGGTTCGTATGCCAACCGGGCAGCCCTGCGCCTGCTGGGCCGCTCGTTCTTCGACCGATCGCCGGAAGCCTGGGCGCGTGCCGTCGACCCGCGTGACGAGCGCGGTGGCGCTCTGCCTCCCGCGGAGTGGCCGCAAGTCGCCGCGCAGGCCGCCACGGTGCGCCAGCGTCTCCTCGTTCGCCTCCCGATGTCCGGCCGTGACCTGCTGATCCACGTCGAGGGCACGCCCATCCGGGGCGGCGGCTGCGTCCTCCTCCTCCGCGACGTGAGCCGCGAGGAGGACGAGCGGCGGCGACTCAGCCGGTTCGCCAGCTTCGTTGCGCACGAGCTGCGGAATCCGCTGGCCGTCGCGCGGGCGCGCATCGAGCTCGCGGAGCGGGAGCCCGACATCCCCGACCGTGCCGCCGCCCACGGGATGCGGGCGCTCGAATCGGTGGAGGCCGCGATCGCCATCCTCGAGCGCCTCGAGATGTTCTCGCGGGCCGACGCGGGCATGGTCGAGGCCCAGGAGGCACCGTTCGACGTGGCCGAAGCGCTCGCCGCCGCCATCGAGCGGCTTCGCGCCCGCGGGTCGGAGCGACGGGTCCGGGTGCGGGCTGCGGGCCAGGTCCGGGCCCTGGGCGATCGGCATCTGACCGAGCAGGCCATCACCAACCTGCTGACCAACGCGGACCGCTACTCGACGCCGGGCACGCCGATCCTGGTGGAGGTCTCGGACGCTGACGGGGTCGTCGTCCGGGTGCGGGACGGCGGGCCGGGAATCGCGGACAACGTGGCAGAGCGGCTCTTTCGGGATCGCGTCGCGGTCGGTCGCGGCCTGGGCCTCGGCTTGTACCTTGTGCGCGCGATGATGGATGCGCAGGGCGGATCGGTCCGGCTCGAGCAGCGCACGCCGCAGGCGGTGCTTGCGCTCCGACTTCGCCGCGCCCCCCGCGAGGGTGCCGATGGCAGCTGATCCACGCCATCTCCTGCGACGCCCCGCCGATCCGGTCGCGTATCCCACCGAGCCCTCCGACGAGGAGGTGGCCGTCGCGGTGGGCCTGCCGGTCGCGGACGTCATCCGCTTCGACCTGAACACGCTGGGGGGCGGACCGCTGCCGGCCGTGGCTGCGGCCAGCGCGACCTTCGACGCCGCCCGGGCGGTCGAGTACGGAGACCAGCAGTACCGCGCCATCCGGGCGCGACTGGCAGCCGGGCTGGGGGTCGACCCCGCACGCGTCACCATCGGCGCCGGCGCCGACGAGCTGATCCGGCTGGTCACCCGCCTGGTCGCGGGCGACGGGGACGGGGTCGTCATTCCGACACCCACCTTCGGGATGTTCGCGGTGGAGGCCGGCCTGGCCGGCGCGAGGACGGTCGAGGTGGCGCGACGCGAGCCGGGCAGGCGTCAAACCGTTCACGAGCTGCAGGCGGCGGCACGCAGCTCGACAGCGCGGCTGGTCTGGATCTGCAGCCCCAACAACCCGACCGGCGACGCGTACCCACTCGACGAGATCGAGGCGATCGCCTCCGGGATTGACGCCATGGTGGTCGTCGACGAGGCCTACCTCGAGTTCGCAGCTGCCTCGCTCGAGGCCGAGGCCTCCTCGCTCTCGGCGGTGGGGCTCCAGCCGCGAGCGCCGAACCTGCTCGTCCTGCGGTCCATGGCGAAGGCGTATGGGCTGGCGGGGGCTCGCATCGGGTACCTGGTGGTTCCCGAGTGGCTCGCGGAGCGGGTGAACGCCGAGCGGCTCCCGCTGCCGGTCGGATCGCACACCGAGGCCCTGGCCATCGCCGCGCTCGGCGACGAAGCGGGTGCGCAGGCGCGGCGGCGGCTCATCGTTCGAGAGCGGGCCCGTATCGGCGAGGCGCTTGACGCGCTGGGCTGGGAGGTCCTGCCGTCGGTGACCAACTTCCTGCTCGCCCGCCCGCCCGCCGGGTTGGCGCCGATGATGGCGAACGGGCTGCTGCGTCGGGGGCTGGTGGTCCGCGAGTATCCCGGCGCCTCGCTCCTCGCCGGGTGGCTTCGCGTCGGCGCTCGGGCGCCCGACGAGAACGACCTCCTGCTGTCGGCCATCCGCGAGCTTGCCGAGGCGGCTGGGACCCCTGGAGGCTGAGCGGCCTCAGCCGGGGCTGCCCGCCTCGAGCGGACCGATCCCGGTCGCCTCAAGCTCGCCGCGGACCCGGGCCGCGTCGCCCACCACCAGGCAAAGCAGCTCGGACGGGTCGATGATCTCCTCGGCGGCACGCCGCACGTCCTCCACGCCCACCGCCTCCAGGTTGGCCCGGTAGGTCTGCCAGTACTCGTCGGGCAAACCGTAGATGGCCAGTGGCTCGATCGCGGCGGCGATGCCCCCGGTTGTCTCGAACCGGAGCGGGAAGACGCCGATCAGGTAGTCCTTCACGGACCGAAGCTCGTCGTCCGGAGCGTCCTCCGTCCGGATTCGGTCGAGCTGGCCCAGCAGCTCGGTGAGGGCCGGCGCCGTGACCTCGGTCTGGACCGCGCTGCGGGCGCTCATCGGGCCTGCCGCACGTCGGATGTCGAGCCCGGCGTGGGCGCCGTACGTGTAGCCCAGGTCCTCGCGCAGGCGCATGTTGAGGCGGCTGTTGAAGACGCCGCCGAGCATGGCGGCCATCACGCTTGCACCGAAGTAGCGCGGATCGAAGCGGCTGATCCCGGGAATCCCGACCCGAAGCTCGCTCTGCACCGATCCCGGCCGGTCGACCAAAACGATCCGTCGTCCACCGACCGCGTGGGGTTCGATTGGGCGATGGCCCAGTCCGGCGCCGGTCCAGCTGCCGAAGCGGCGCTCCGCCTGGTCGACCGCGGTGTCGAAGTCGACGCCCCCAGCGATGATGAGGTGGGCCCGACCTGGCAGAACCTGCCTGGCGTGATGGTCACGCACGTCGTCCAGGGTCAGCGAACCGACCGATTCCGGCGTGCCGGCGCTCAGCCGTCGGTAGGGCGTGTCAGGGGAATACAGGGAGCGCAGGAACATCTCGTCGGCCAGGCGGCCCGGTTCGGCGCGTGCCTGCAGGATGTCGGCCAGGCGCTCGGCCTTCAGCCGCTCGAACTCCCCGGGATCGAGCCGCGGCTCACGCACCATCTCGGCGAGGAGGCCAAGCCCATCTCCGAAGAAGCGGGGAAGCGCCTGGAACGCGGCGCGGGCGGAGTCCCAGCTCGACTCGCTGCTCACCTCGATGCCCAAGCGCTCGGTCGCCTCGGCGAACGCGGTGGCGTCGAGCGACCGGGTTCCGGTGACCAGGAGCCGGGCGGTGAGCGCCGCGACGCCGGCGACGGCCTCCGTCTCGGAGGCAGCCCCCGCGTCGAAGAGCAGATGCACGTTGACCAGCTCGCGGTCGGGTAGCGGGATGTGCCAGACGGTCAGGCCGTTTCCCAGCTGCTGGCGGCGAAAGGCCGGGAACTGGTATGGACGCGGAGCCTGCGGGGCGGGTCGAAGGGCGTTCGCCGTGCTCATCGCTGGGTCTCCTCGTCGCTGGCGGGCGTGGTGTCGGGCCCCGGACTGGCGGATTCGGCCGGGAGATAGGTCAGGACCAGGCGGTTGTCGGCACACGCGTACGTGGACAGGAAGTCCTGAACGCGGGCTGCGTCGACCGACTCGTACTGCGCGATCTCCTCGTTGATCCGCTCCGGCTCGTCGAAGAGGCAGGTGTACATCGAGAGGCGATCGGCCCGCTCCGCGATGCGCTCCAGGGCGGCCGCAGATCCGGCGTGGTGAAGGTTCCGCACGCGTTCGAGCTCTTCTGGAGACGGGCCGTCGGTCGCCAGCCGCTCGATCTCCGCAAGCATCGCCGCCTCGAGCACCTCGTGCCCGACGCCGGGACGAGCGGTGGCCCAGGCGGACAGGATCGCGGCACCGCCCACCACCGGAAAGACGAAGACCGCCACGTCCTGCGCGAGCTGCTTCTCGCGCACCAGGATCGCGTACAGGCGGCTGGCGCGACCGGAGCCCAGCAGGTCGGCGGCAACCTCGCCGGCGTCGTGCCCGGGCGTACCGAAGGTCGGCATGCGGTACGCGAGGTAGACCCGGGGCAGTGGAACCTGGTCGGGGACGACCTGCCGGATCTCCCCGTCGCGAACCAGCGGATCCAGCGCGACTCGCGGTTGAGCGGGCAGGTCGGCGTTGGCGGGAATGGCGCCGAAGTGGCGCCGGACCATGGCCAGGGCGGCATCGGGCTCGAAGTCGCCCACGATCGAGAGGACCGCGTTGTTCGGGCAGTAGAAGGTGGCAAAGAAGTGCCGCACGTCGTCCAGGGACGCGGCGCTCAGGTCCTCCATGGAACCGATGGTCGAGTGATGGTATGGGTGCCAGTCGGGGAAGAGCAGTTCCTGGGCCTTCTCGTCCCAGTCGCCGTACGGCTGGTTGTCGACGGAGAATCGCCGCTCGTTCTTGACCACGTCGCGCTGGTTGTCGAGCTTCTCCTGGGTCATGGCCGGCAGGAGGCTCGCCATGCGGTCGGCCTCGAGCCAGAGCGCCAGCTCGAGCTCATGGCTGGGCAGCGTCTCGAAGTAGTTCGTGCGGTCGAGCCAGGTCGTGGCATTGAGGGTGCCGCCGACGCCCTGCACGTAGGAGAAGTGCTCTGTCTTGGCGACGTGCTCCGATCCCTGGAACATCATGTGCTCGAAGAGATGGGCGAAGCCGGTCTTGCCAGGCGACTCGTGCTTGCTCCCAACGTCGTACCACAGGTTGACGGCGACGACGGGCGCGCGATCGTCGCGCGAGAGGATCACGCGCAGGCCGTTCTCGAGCCGATGGCGCTCAATGGGGACGGAGGGCACGACACACCTCGCTGCTGCTCACAGTTGTGGCGCCGGAGTCGGCCCGGTCCGACAACCTCGGAGCCGCTGCCCGGTCGGTGGCGAGGGTAGCACGCAGATCGGGATCGTGAGCGCGACGCGGTGCCGCCCCCTGCTCGTCGGGCATCCGACAACGCGAACGCCAGCTACGCGGGCCGGCGTTCATGGAGGCAATCTTGGTGAGCGACCAGCGACTCGACCCTGAACCCAGAGATTGAGGGTCCGATCCGGTCCGTACCCAAGATGGGGGATTGAGCGTGCAGCACGTCGCGCGGCGTCCCAGGGTGCCCCCGAGACGCACCGCTAAGGGGTACGGATTGGGGGGCAGGCGCGTCCAGGGGCTACGGTCTGCGCGCCTCGCCGTAGGCCCACCGCCTGACGTGCACGAGCCGCTCTAGATCGGTTCGGCCGAGAGGATCTGCTGCTCGACGATGAGCATTCCGCCAGCGGGGGTCGGCGACCGGGCCTCGTCATACCAGGGCCGCCCACTGTCTTCGTCGAGCCAGGGACCAAGCACCTCGAATCGATAACCGGCGGGCTCGATCCCGAGCAGCTTGCCGATGATCTGCGCCCGTTGCGGCCGACGGGTGCCACTCTCTTCGAGCTCGACGGTCAGACGAAACTCGTGCCCGATGTCGTCGGGCGCGCGGAACCGAAACATCGGTGCTCTCTCCAGCGGTTCATCGGAGTCTAGTTGGATTGGCTCCTGCACGGCGCTACCGCAGGCGTCCGGCGCTTATCCCCGGCTTGCTCGGCCCGCTGGGCACGGGGCTTGTCATTGAGCGCTGGTATCCTCACACCCGATAGGGACTCATCGAACGGAGGGATCATCCGATGAGCGGGGGGTTCTGCCCTAACTGCGGCACGCCGCGGACCGGCCAACGCTTCTGCGCGAGCTGCGGCCTCGATTTCTGGAAGGCCGCCGAGTCAGGAGGCACACCGCCCACTGAGTCAACCCCGCCAGGCCCTCAGCCGCCGACGGCCGGGCCTCCCGTGACGACGTCACCGCCCACGCGGGGGCCGGTCGTGAATCTTGGGCGGCTGGCGAGAATGTTCGTCCTGGGGGTCATCGGACTGGCCGTGGCGGTGATCGCCATCACGTACCTATCCGATTCGTCTGGTGGTCCACAACCGGGCACCGGCCTGAGTGACGCCACGCCGACACCCTTCGTCGACCGCAGCACGCCGACCCCGGAAGCCACCCCGGTCTCGTTCACCGCCATCAAGCTCAGCGGCAGCGGCAATAAGGTGCCGAAGTTCACGATCCCCGAGGACGCGGCTGCCATCGCGACCATCACCAACAAGGGCTCGGCGAACTTCGTGGTCACGAGCCTGGCCGCCGACGGCTCGGCAAACGCCCTGCTGGTGAACGTCATCGGCTCCTACAGCGGAACGGTTCTGTTCGACACGAGCCTAGGAGAGCACTCGGTGGCCCTCCAGGTGGAGTCCAACGGTTCGTGGACCATCACCATCAAACCGCTCGGCAGCGCCCGGACGTGGGACCCGTCCGCGGCCCTGGCGGGCAAGGGTGATGACGTGGTCGTCGTGAGCCCGGCCATCACGGGCCTAGCCACTGCCACCATCACGTACAAGGGTTCAGCGAACTTCGTGGTCACTGCCTACAGCAGCAGCGGCGGCACCGATCTGCTCGTCAACGAGATCGGCAACTACTCCGGAGAGAGCGCGATCCCAGACGGCACGTTCTTGCTGCAGGTCGAGGCGGATGGAAATTGGACGGTTACGCCATGAGCCGTTCTCCGTTGTCAAACATGCATGGGCACCGGCTCGGTGTTCGCCTTGCCCCTCCAGCTTGAAAGCGGCGCGGACCTGTTCGAGGTCAACCGTGCACTCGGCCACGCCGGTATCACTACCACCGCGAACGTCTACGCCCACTGGACCACCTCGATGGCCGAGCGCACGGCCGAACGGATGAGCGAAATCCACGGGGGCGCCTAGGGTTACGAGCGGGGGTACAGGCCCGATGCGAGGGCCCCTCACGGCGATGCCGGAGGAGCCATCTCGTGCTCGGAATCGATGGTGAGCGACCAGGGACTCGAACCCTGAACCTAGAGATTAAGAGTCTCTTGCTCTGCCAATTGAGCTAGTCGCCCCCCGCGGATGGTGCCCGACCGATGGCCCGCGGTCAACTGGCCTCTCGGGAGGTCAGGCTCCTGGAGCCGCCGGTCCGCCCAGCGGCTCGGGGGCGTTGCCGTAGTGCGCGTCCGAAAAGCCGCGAATGGCATCCACGTTCGCAGTGTCGAGCGCGAGGAGCCAGCGCCAGGCCACGACGGCGATGGGATGCCCGAAGTCCTGGCCGGTCCACGGCGACAGGATGTACTTGAATCGCGTCGTGGTGACCTGGACCGAGACGAAGTCCTGGAGGCTGGCGAGGTCCGCCGCCGAGACCTGGCCCGGCTGGTACCAGATCACGATCCCGCCGTGCTCGAGGTTGTGGATCGACTGCGACTCGGCGAGCGGAGCGGCGTCGGTGTACACCCCCCAGTTCGCCGGGTCGGCCCAGTGCGGGCCGGAGGTGGCCGGGACCGAGGTGTACGGGCCACCGTAGGTGCCGTCGGCGATGTGTGATCGGCCGCCGTCCGGTTCGATCGTCCCGGCATAGGCCGACGTGCCGCCGGCAAAGAGCACGGCCACGACCACCACGGCGAGGACCAGGACCACCGCACCACCGATCGCCGCGATACGCCAGTCGAGCGTGCCGCCGCCGACGGAGACCCGGCGGTTGATGGCCTGCTCGGAGGCACGCGGCCGGCGCTGGAGCTGCGCGGTGCGCCGTTTCGCCATTGGCGGCGAAGTCTAGAGCACAACGGCCCGGCACGCTCGGTCCGGCTGGTCTGCGGCATGCAACGGCGCCGCTGGTAGAATCGGCCTCCGGGCACGCCAGGGAGAGTGAATGGCCACCGAACCACAGCGCGAGAGCATGATCGGCCTCGCACGCAGCGTCGTGCGCGGGCTCGTCGAGCTCGCGCGCCTGGAGGCGACCCGGGCACGCCAGGAGATAGGCCAGATGGTCTCGGAGAGCCTCTCCGGGGTCATCCGCATCGCCATTGCCGTCGGGCTGGTCCTGCTTGCCCTCGTGGCGCTCATCGTGTTCGTGATCCTTGGCCTGGCGGCGCTCACCGGGCTTCCCGGGTGGCTCAGCGCGCTGCTGGTCGCCGTGGTGCTGACCTTCATTGCCGTCATCCTGGCCTGGCTCGGCATTCGCAGGATCCGGATCGGGCCGCCGGAGGAGACGATCGCTTCCGTCAAGGAGGACGTGGCATGGGCGAAACGCTTGCTGAGACGCGACTAGAGGTCGACGGTCAGCGCGCCGAGATCGAACAGACGGTCGAGCGCCTGCGTGCGCGCGTGCGTCGCGCCATCGACATCCCGGCCAAGATGCGCGAGAACCCGCTGCTCTACGGTGGCCTGGCCGTGGGCGCCGTCTTCCTCGTTGCCGGCGGGCCCCGGCGCCTGTTCCGGGCCGCCCGTCGGGTGGCCATGCCATCGCGAGCCGACCAGGCCTACGACGCGCTTCCCGGGGCCATGCAGCGCTGGGTCGACGCGCTGGCGGGCGCGGTCGGGCCGCGGGGCGACGAGGCGCGCCGCGTGCTGGCCGAGGAGCTGCAGCGCTGGCGCCACGAGCCGCTCAGCCGCAAGCAGGCGCGGGTGCTTGCCAGGGAGGCGGCCGATGGACCCCCGGGCCCCAGCCGGGCAACGTGGCGCGCCGTGGAGACGGCTGCCACCTTGATCTCGGCTGCCCTTGCTCGCCGGGCCATCGAGCGATTCCTCTCCGGCGACCGGCCCATCGAGGCCGCCGCCGAGCTCTCACCGGCCCACACGCCGAGCTCGGCTCCCTCGTCGACACTGCCGGCCGGGATCGGCGGCGGCCAGACCTACGCGGGCTGGGCGACACGGGAGAGCACGGGCAGCGCGCCGGAACGGTAGACTCGCTCCATCACGAGCCGCCAGCAGCCGGGCGAGTGGCGGAACGGCAGACGCGCCGGCTTTAGGAGCCGGTGTCGCAAGACGTGCGAGTTCGAATCTCGCCTCGCCCACCAACATCGCAGGAGCCCCCATTGGTCACCGTATCCACCCGCCCCGAGCCCGGATCGCGCGTCGCACTCGAGATCGAGGTCGCGCCGGCCGAGGTCGACCGGCACTTCTCGACGGCGTACCAGCACCTGGCCCAGCGCACGCGCGTCCCCGGCTTTCGCCCGGGGAAGGCGCCACGAAACCTGATCGACCGGTATGCCGGGCGGGCCTCGGTCATCGCGGAGGCGATCGACCACCTGGTCGCCGCCAGCGTGGACGCCGCCTTCGACCAGACCGATGTGATTCCCATCGACCAGCCGCAGATCGACATCGACCCGGACGGCGTGGTGGAGGGCAGCACGGTTCGCTTCACGGCCACCGTCTCGGTTCGCCCTGAGGTCCAGCTGGGCGACTACGCGGACTACCCGTTCGGCCTCGAGCTGGCGCCGGTGACCGACGAGGACGTCGACGCGGTGATCGGTGAGCTGCGGGGTGCGCAGGCGACACTGCGTCCCATCGACGGGCGGGGCGCGCAGGACGGCGATGTCGCCGCGGTCAAGTTCACGGGCACCATCGACGGGGAGGCGTTCGAGGGCGGATCGGCGGATCGGCTGCCGCTCATCATCGGCGAGGGCCGCATGATCCCCGGCTGGGAGGACCAGCTGATCGGGCTCGAGATCGGCGCGACGAAGGGCTTCGACATCACCTTCCCGGACGACTACCGGGTCGAGGAGCTTCGGGGCAAGGCCGCGCATTTCGAGGTCGAGCTCCTCGACCTGCGGGATCGCGTCCTGCCCGATCTCGACGACGACTTCGCGAAGTCGTCCGGGGAGGTGGAGACGGTCGACGAGCTGCGAGCCGAGATCCGCGACGCGCTCGAGAAGCGCAACGATGCCGAGGCCCGCCACACGTTCGGCGACCGGATCATCGACTACGCGACCGCCAATGCCAGCGTCGAGCTGCCCGAGGTGATGGTCGCCAACGAGATCGAGATCATGCGCGACGAGCTGGGTGCCCGCCTGGCGGAGCAGCAGATCGGGCTTGAGCAGTACCTGGCGCTCGCCAAGCAGTCGCCGGACGAGCTCTCGAAGGAGCTCCGCGATCCCGCGGCGCGTCGTGTCAAGACCCTCCTCGTGCTCTCCGCCATCGCTGAGAAGGAGGGGATCGACGCGACCGACGAGGAGATCGTGGCCGAGGTCGCCCAGCAGCTGTCCCGCTACGGCGACGACCCCAAGCTGCGGGAGTACCTGCAGTCCCGCCGTGGGCGCTCGTACCTCCGCATGACCCTGCGCAACCAGAAGCTGGTCGAGACGCTCGGCCAGCGGGCCCTCGGCAACGACGACGCGTCGGGGGCCGAGGCCACCGACACCGACGCCACCGACCGCCAGCCCGCCACGACGCCGGAGGCCGAGGCCACCGAGGCCGCGGTCGCGACGGACGCCCCCGCCACCACCGAATCGGAGTGACCGACATGCTCGTCCCGATGGTCATCGAGAGCAGCGCTCGCGGCGAGCGCGCCTTCGACATCTACTCGCGGCTCCTCAAGGAGCGCATCGTCTTCCTCGGCGAGCCGATCGAGGATCACGTCGCGAACCTCATCATCGCCCAGCTCCTCTTCCTCGAGAGCGAGGACCCGGACAAGGACATCAGCCTCTACGTGAACTCGCCCGGCGGGATCGTGACGGCAGGCCTGGCCATCTACGACACGATGCAGTACCTCAAGGCCCCGGTGAGCACCATCTGCCTGGGGCAGGCGGCCAGCATGGGTGCGGTCCTGCTGGCGGCAGGCGCGAAGGGCAAGCGCTACGCGCTGCCAAACAGCCGGATCATGATCCACCAGGGTTCGGGTGGCTACCGTGGCAACACGCCGGACGTCGAGATCCAGGTGCGCGAGATGCTGCACCTCACCGATCGGCTGATGCACATCCTGGCGACCCATACCGGTCAGGACTACGAGAAGGTCAAGGCCGATTCGGAGCGTGACTACTTCGTGAGCGCGGAGGACGCGGTGAAGTACGGGCTCATCGACGAGGTCTTCACCGGACGCACGGGATCGCTCATCTCGATGACACAGGAGGCCGGCGGGTCCGTCCCGAGCGCCGACGCGGAGAAGGCGAAGAAGTAGCCTCGAGCGCGAGGAGCCAGCGCTTCGTCGCGATGTCTCCTCCCCAGCCGCCGATGTCGCCGCCGGCATGGATGACGCGGTGGCAGGGGACCAGTGGCGAGAGCGGGCATCGTGCCAGCGCGGAGCCGACCGCCCGCGCCGCGCGCGGTCGGCCGATGCTCGCGGCGATGGCGCCGTAGGAGGTCGTCTCCCCGAAGGGAATGGCGCGCACCGCCTGCCAGACCTCGCGGTCGAAGCGCGTCGCCCAGCCGGTGTCGATGGGTAACGCGCGCTCATCGGTTCCCGTGGCGAGGTAGGCCGCGACGGCCGCGAGGGCGCGGTCGAGGAGCGGCGATCTCTGCGTGGGCTCGGATCCGGGGTATCGGAGCCCCAGCCATCGCACCAGCGGGAGCGGGCTGTCGTCGCGGTCGATGGCCAGGACACCGCGCGCGCGACACGGCGATCCAGTGCCGCCCGATGGGCGTTTCGACTGACCCGATGGCGAGTCTGGGGGTCATGCCGTGATGGTACCGGTGGGGGATGTGGTGCCGGCTGGCGACACCCTTCAATGGGAGATGGTGGTGGGCAGCAGGGGCCGTGCTATCCTGCCGTCGCCGATTCCCACCGGCTTGAGGTGCCTCCAGACGATCCCATGACCACCGGAAAGACCAAGGTTCCCTACCGCTGTTCGTTCTGCGGCAAGAGCCAGGAGCAGGTCCGCAAGCTGATCGCGGGCCAGGGCGTCTACATCTGCGACGAGTGCATCAACCTCTGCCAGGAGATCATCGAAGAGGAGATGCTCGAGGCGCCGCGCGCGAAGAGTGCGCCGGCCACGCTCCCCAGCCCGCGGAAGATCAAGGAAGCCCTGGACGAGTACGTCATCAGCCAGGATCGGGCCAAGAAGGTCCTTTCGGTGGCCGTCTACAACCACTACAAGCGCGTCAACGCCGGTCAGGGCGTCGACGACGTCGAGCTCGGCAAGTCGAACGTCCTGCTGGTCGGGCCCACCGGATCAGGCAAGACGCTGCTGGCCCAGACCCTGGCCAAGATCCTCGATGTGCCGTTCTGCATCGCCGACGCCACCAGCCTGACGGAGGCCGGGTACGTGGGCGAAGACGTGGAGAACATCCTCCTGCGCCTGATCCAGGCCGCGGACTTCGACGTGCAGCGAGCCCAGCGCGGCATCATCTACATCGACGAGATCGACAAGATCGCGCGCAAGACGGACAACCCGTCCATCACGCGCGACGTGTCCGGCGAGGGGGTCCAGCAGGCGCTCCTCAAGATCCTGGAGGGGACGGTCGCCAACGTTCCGCCGCAGGGTGGACGCAAGCATCCGCACCAGGACTTCATCCAGATCGACACGACCAACGTCCTCTTCATCTGCGGCGGGGCCTTCGAAGGCCTCGAGAAGATCGTCGAGGAGCGCGTCGGCAAGCGCGGCATGGGCTTCGGCTCCCAGGCGCAGCAGACGAAGGACGAGCGGCGCCGGCTGATGGATCGGCTCATGCCGGAGGACCTTCTGCACTACGGGCTCATCCCCGAGTTCGTGGGGCGCCTTCCCGTGGTCGTGAGCCTTGCGGCGCTGGCCAAGGACGACCTGGTCAAGGTGCTGACGGAGCCCAAGAACGCCGTGACTCGCCAGTTCGGCAGGTTCCTCTCGCTCGACAAGGTGGAGCTGGTCTTCACGCCGGAGGCGCTGGAGGCGACGGCCGAGCTCGCCCTCGAGCGCAAGACCGGCGCGCGTGCCCTGCGCACCATCGTCGAGGAGGCGCTGCTCGAGGTCATGTACGACATCCCCGAGCGCACCGACGTGAAGAAGGTGGTGATCACCACCGAGACGATCGAGCACGGACAGCCGCCCATGCTCCTCACCGAGACGGAAGAGTCGGAGCCGCGCCGCCGAGGACCCAAGGAGCGACGTTCCGACCGGCGAGAAGCGTCCGCCTGACCCCGGTTGGCCGAGCGGTCAGCCCGCGCCGTCCCCGTCGCCATTGCCGCCATCGGTCTCGTCTGCGCCGTCCGTGCGACTGATGACCACCCGGTGCGGGAACGGAATCTCGATGCCCTCTCGGGCGAAGCGGGCCAGGATTCGCTTGCGCAGCTCGCCGGTCACCGCCCACTGCTGCGCGGGGAGCACCTTCCCGAGCACCTTGAGCTCCACGCCTGATGCGCCCAGGCTGTCGACCCGCGCAACGGCCGGTGGCTCGAGCATCTTGTCGCTCCAGGCAGGATCGTCCTGCAGCTCCTGGCCGAGGGCGTTGACCACTGCGGTGGCGTGATCGATATCGGTGTCGTAGGCGACCTCGACGTTGAGGTTCACCCGTGCCCAGGAACGGGTCATGTTGCTGGCGACGCCGATCTGGCCGTTGGGGACGGAGTGCAGCGTGCCATCGAGGTCGCGCAGCATCGTTCGCCGCAGGCTGAACTCCTCTACCACGCCGCCGACGCCTGCCACCTCGACCACGTCGCCGACGTTGTACTGGTTCTCCAGGATGACGAAGATGCCGGCGAGCCAGTCGTGGACCAGGGTCTGGGCCCCGAGGCCGACTGCGATCCCGGCAACGCCCAGGCCCGCAACCGCGGGACCGATGTTCACCCCGAACCCGGACAGGGCGGTCAGGGCCGCGATGACGACGATGACGGCACCCGCCACGCGCACGACGATTCGCTGCAGGGTGCGTACCCGCCGCTCCATCTCGACCTGCGGCAGGCCGCTCTCCTCGTGCTCGGCCTCACGCTCCAGGAGGTGGGCGGCGACCTGCGCCACGCCCACGCGGACGAACGCCCAGGCGGCAAAGGCGACGATCGCGATGATCACCACCTGCCCAATGGTCAGGATCGGCGAAACCCAGGCCTCCGTCAGGCCGATGTCGGTCAGGAGCTTGCTCACCCCGATAGGGTAGCCAACCCTCTGCGGGGTACGTCCGGGTATGCCGCACAGTACTTCCGTCGCCTCGGGGTGCCGTAGCAGGGCGCGTTAGGATGGGGCTCGACGTGTGCAGTGGACCGCAACACCTGAGGAGCCTTTCATCCCATGACGCAGACGCGCAGGTCCGGGATTCGCCTTCCGTGGTCGCACGAGGACGAGCTCGAGGACGGATCACTGGCGGCTGGAAACGAGGAGTCCGCTGACGCCGAGACGGGCGAGGCCACCGGCTCCGCCGACCCGACCGACCAGCAGGCCATCGCGCCTGCGGCGGGTGCGCCCGAGCCCGGTCCGGTGACCGGTGCTGGTGCAGATGCTGGTGAGCCCACGATTCCGGACGAGGACAACGCGCTGCTCGCCGACCTGGTGAACGCCATGCGAGAGGTTGCCGAGCGCGAGCGATCGTCGAGCGTGGCGAGCCTGAAGAGCGCGGTCGACGAGGCCATCGAGCGGCTCCAGACGCGGGGTGCCGAGGGTGCGGAGCAGCTCCGTTCTCGTGCCGACCTCGACGTCGCGGGGATCGCCGACTGGGTGAAGGCCGAGATCCAGCGCATCGAGGGAGAGGGTCGCTCCAAGACCGAGACGCGACGTCAGCAGCTCGCGGACCAGCTCGGCGAGCACGAAGAGCGCACGCAGCGCGAGATCGATGCCCTGCGCGCTCGCTCCACCGACTACGAGAAGAAGCTGTCGTCGTTCTTCGCGGAGCTGTATGAGATCGCCGATCCGGCCGCGTTCGGCAGCGCAGCCAAGCGGATGCCGCGCCCGCCCACGCTGGACGTGCCGGTGGAGACGCCTGTCGCGCCGGAAGCTCCCACAGCGGTCGTCCCCGCAGCAGTCGTTCCCGCAGCAACCCCGCCGCCCGTGACCGAGGCAACGACCGAGGCACCGACCGAGGCAACGACCGAGGCAACGACCGAGGCAACGACCGAGGCAACGACCGAGGCAACGACCGAGGCAACGACCGAGGCAACGACCGAGGTCGCCCCTGAGCCGCCCGTCGTCACGGCCGATGAGCAGGTGGCCGCGCCGGTTGACGGCGGTCCCGCCGTCCCGTCGGCGACCCCGGAACCGGCAGCGACCGCTGAGGTGTCCGACGAGACGCTGACCACGGCTGAGACGCTGCGTGACCGGATGGACGCCTTGGGCATCCCCGCAGAACCGGCACCGGCCGCCGACGAGCCGGCGTCGCCAGGCGCGGAGGTGGCCGCCTCCGATGAGGGCGGTCTGGCAGCCCGGCTGGCGCAGCTCGACGCCCGTATCAACGCAGCCACGACCCCGGAGACCGTCGCCGCCCCGGTCGCCTCCCCGGCGTCCACCGGCGAGGTTGCCACGGCCATCATGGTCGCCGGGCTCGGCAGCTTCGGTGCCATCACTTCGTTCAAGCAGGCGCTGGAACGGGTCGAGGGCGTCAACGGGATCTCGCTGAGCCTGGGGCCAACCGGTGAGTTCGTGTACCGGGCCACCCACGCGCCCGACTTCGACCTCGCGACCGCGATCGAGCAGATCGAGCGGGGGACGGCGAAGATCGATCGCCAGGCCGATGGCTCGCTGCGCGTGACCGTCCAGCGCTCGCGCTGACACCCGGCTGACCGCTCGCAGACGCACCATCACCGTCCCCGGAGCGGCGGGCGCCCTGTGCTAGACTGATCGGACGGCATTGACCGTGAGGAGTACCCCTCCATCGGCCTTCAGAGAGGGTGGGTCGACCTGGCTGCGAGCCCACCCGGACGCGCGAGGGGGAAGGTCGCACGCGAGCCGGACGGGTCCGCCCGATAGCGCGGGATCGAGGGCGCCCAACGGGCGCCGAACGAAGGTGGTACCACGTGCACCCGCTCGTCCTTCGACGAGCGGGTGATTTGTTGTGAGGAGCGAGGAGCAGGCCAATGGCGACGACCGCGAACCGCGAGCTGGCCCCGCGCTACGACGCCGCCGCGGTCGAGCCGGGGATCTACGAACGCTGGGTGGGAAGCGGTGCGTTCACCCCGAGGGCGGGGCAGCCGGCCGCGGCGGAGCGCTTCGTCATCATCCAGCCGCCGCCGAACGTAACCGGCGCGCTGCACCTCGGCCATGCCCTGACCGCGTTCGTCGAGGACATCCTCATCCGCTATCACCGCATGCGCGGCGACGACACGTTGTGGCTGCCCGGGGTAGATCACGCCAGCATCGCCGCCCAGTTCGTCCTCGACCGGCTCCTTGCCGAGGAGGGGGAGTCTCGGCAGTCGCTCGGACGCGATCGGTACCTCGAGCGCATGTGGCGCTTCATGGACGAGACACGCGACGTGATGGGGCGCCAGCATCGGCGGCTGGGTGCCAGCCTGGACTGGACCCGGCTGCGCTTCACCATGGACGAGGGGAGCGCCCGCGCAGTGCGCGTCGCCTTCAAGCGCCTCTGGGACGCGGACCTGGCCTACCGGGGCGAGGCGCTCGTGAACTGGTGCCCGCGATGCCGGACCACCATCAGCGACCTCGAGAACATCAAGCGCGATGAGACGGGGACCATCTGGACCATTCGCTACCACCTGGCCGGTCCCGACGGCGCGCCGGAACCGGACACCTGGATCAGCGTGGCCACGACCCGGCCGGAGACAATGTTCGGGGATACCGCCGTGGCGGTGCACCCTGACGATGACCGCTACCGGGCCCTCGTCGGGCGCGCCGCCATCCTTCCCTTCCTTGGCCGGCGCCTGCCGATCATCGCGGACGAACACGTCGACCCGGCGTTCGGCACCGGGGCGGTGAAGATCACCCCGGCCCACGACTTCGACGACTACGAGGTCGGGAAGCGTCACAACCTGCCCATGATCACGGTCCTCGATGAGGACGCGATCCTGAACGAGGGAGCCGGGGAGTTCGCCGGGCTTGACATCCGCGAAGGTCGCCACGCGATCGTCGCCCGTCTCGGCGAGATGGCGGACCTGGAGGGCGAGGCAGCCCACCAGATGGTGATCGGCCGCTGCGACCGATGCGGGACCGTCGTCGAACCGCGGCTCTCCGTGCAGTGGTTCGTCCACGTCAAGCCGCTCGCCGAGCGTGCGCTGGCCAGCGTGCGCGAGGGGCGGACCCGGATCATGCCCGGGCACTTCGAGAAGGTCTACGCCCACTGGATGGAGAACATCCACGACTGGGCGGTGAGCCGCCAGCTGTGGTGGGGCCACCGCATCCCGGCCTGGTACTGCCCTGACGGCCACATCACCGTCTCGGACCTGGAGAACGGTCCGGCCGCGTGCGACACCTGCGCTCGTCCCGCGGGCGAGCTCACGCAGGAGACCGATATCTTCGACACCTGGTTCAGCAGCGGCCTGTGGCCGTTCTCCACCTTGGGCTGGCCCGACGAAACGCCGGATCTCGCGCGCTTCTATCCGACCTCGGTCATGGAGACCGCGTACGAGATCCTGTTCTTCTGGGTGGCGCGGATGATGATGCTGGGCCTCTTCTGCACCGACGTGGAGCCCTTCCACACCGTGTACCTGCACGGCATCGTGCGCGATCCGTACGGGCAGAAGATGAGCAAGACCAAGGGCAACGTGGTCGATCCCCTGGAGATGATCGACGAGATCGGCGCCGATGCCCTGCGCTTCGCCCTGGTCTCGGGCAACGCGCCCGGCGTCGATCAGCGACTCACCGGATCGAAGATCACCGGCGGGCGCAACTTCACGAACAAGCTGTGGAACGCCGCCCGATTCGTGCTCGCCTCCCGGCCGCAGCCGATGGCGGCACCCGAGGGTGAACCCGCCCTTCCCGAGCGCTGGATCAGATCACGGCTGGCCGATGCCACCGAGCGGGCGACCCGTCAGCTCGATGCCCTGGACCTGGCCGGCTACGCAGCGACGGTGCACGAGGTTGCGTGGAGCGACTACTGCGACTGGTTCCTGGAGACGGCCAAGGTGGAGCTCCGCCGCGAGGGCGCCAGCCCTGGCGAACGAACCCGCGTCTGGGAGTCGGCCGCCGGCGGGCTTGCCGGCCTGCTGAGGCTGCTGCACCCGATTCTGCCCTTCATCACCGAGGCGATCTGGGAGGCGCTGCATGACGCCGCGCCGGCGATTGCGCCCGGTCCCCTGTTGATCACCGCCGCGTGGCCCGCGCCTGCGGATCGTGACACGGAGGTGGAGCGCACGTTCGCGGCCATGGCGGAGCAGATCCGGGAGGCGCGCAACCTGCGCACCGTGGCCGGAATCCCTGCCGGCCGTCGGATCCCGCTGGAGCTCGCGGCCGCGACGCCGGGCATGGCCGGCCTCGCCGCCGGGACGGCCGGCTACGTGGAGGCGCTGGCGAGGGTCTCGCCCTATGTCATCCACCAGCTCGGCGATGCGGTGACGCCGCCGGAGTCGGCCGCGGTCATCACCCTCGGAACGACCTGGCTCGGCCTCGCCGAGGAGGCTCCCGAGGCGGCAGCGCGGCGGCAGGCGCAGATCGCGCACCTGCACGACGGCATCGGGCGGATGGAGACCCTGCTCGCGACCACCGGATTCATCGCCAAGGCGCCGGCCGCGGTCGTCGCGAAGGAGCGCGCACGGCTGGCGGAGCTGCGATCACAGCTGCAGCAGCTCGAGGGCAGGCCCGAGGGCTGACCCGATTGGGCTATCGCCGTGGGTCGGGGTCCGGCTGCTAGAATCCGCCTCGCTGTCCCGCAGGGGTTCCCGCCGATCCGATGTCGTTCCTGAGACGCAAGAAGTCCGAGCCGGCGCCACCGCCTCCACCCAAGCCGGTGGTCGAGGAGGTGGCCGGCCAGCAGTACTCGCTCAAGCTCGCCTTCATGGGGCGTAGCAGCGACGGGTTGCGGCTGTCGGCGGATCCGGCGGTGCTTGGCGCCCTGCCGCGCATCGTCGAGCCGCTGAGCCAGACGCCGATCGAGCTCATCCCGCCGCTTCCGCTCGAGTACTCAGACGCGACTCCGGCCATGGAGCGCTTCAACGAGATGCAGCAGTGGGTCCTGGCACGTCGTGACCTCGGCCCCATCGGCCGCCACGGGCTCTACGTCCTGGAGCTCACCGACGCGCTGGACATGACGGTCGACACCTTCGCCTGCGGCATGCTGCACGGAGAGACGGACACCAGCGGCTACCCCGATTACAACGCGATCGTCGGGGGGCTGGCCAGCCACTTCGACGAGCTCTCGGGCGAGCTGATCGTTCGGGCCGTGGTGGGGTGGGGCGGAAAGGGGCTGCGCGGCGACACCGAACGGATCGGCCAGCGCCTCCTCAGCTCTCTCTACCAGCAGGTGCTGGCTTCGGGCCTGTCCCTGGGGGCCGCCGAGCAGGCCCGCGCGTCGCAGCCGGTGCCGCATGGTGGCGGGCTGGCCTGTGCGCACTGTGGCTTCGAGGCCCAGACCGACAGCGCGTTCTACTGCCCCAAGTGCGGCATGCGGATGACCCGCGCCTGAGCCCGGGACGGGCCTGGGGGGCAGTACCTTCGGTGGGGTAGGGCCTAGGCCGCAGTCCCATTGTCGTTCGGGTGGGTGCGTCGGACACTTGTGCGGTCCGGAACCGCACGAGCCACGAAGGATCTTCATGGAACGACCTACCGTCCTGCTTGCGCTTGATCCCGCCAGCCTCGCCTCGACAGAGGAGGTCCTGCGCCGCGCGGGCTTCGACACGATCCGGGCATCCGGTGAGATCGCAGAGCTCGACGGCGCAGAACGGCCGAGCCTGGCCGTGCTCGACGTGGACCACGAGCCGATGGAGGCGGAGCTCCTGCACGCCTGGCTTGCGGGGCACCCCGCAACGATGTCGGCGACCCCAACCATCCTCCTCTTTGGCAAGGAACCGCCGTCCTGGGGGAGCGCATCGGACGAGTACGCCATGAAGCCGTGCCCCGCCGAGGCACTGGTCTATCGGCTGCAGGCCCTGATGATCAGGTCGGGCCAGACCGTGGCGCCCGCCAGCGACATCGGGCAGTCTGAGCTGATGGGCGAAGGTCGCGTCATCAGTGTCTTTGCCCCCAAGGGGGGCGTCGGCAAGACCACGGTGGCCGTCAACATGGCCGTGGCTCTGCGCGAGCAGACGGGCCAGCGGGTCCTCCTGTTCGACGCCGATGTCGGCGTCGGCAACGTGACCTCCGTCCTGGAGGTGCCGTTCCGTCTCGGGCTGGCCGACCTGACCGACAGCTCGCCATCGGAATGGACGGATGCCGCATTCGAACACATCACGACGGTCCACGAGGCGACCGGGGTCCGCGTGCTCACCTGGGGCAAGGAGCCGGGCGACTCTGAGCGCATCACCGTCGATCTGCTGCTCGCGGCGCTCCGCTGGGCGAAGGCCCACCACACGTACGTGGTGGTGGACAACCACCCCGGATATGACGATCGCACGATGGCCATGCTCACGCTCGCAACCGAGATCTTCCTGGTGGTCACCCCCGAGGTTGGGGCGATCCGCAACAGCAGCCAGTTCCTGCGGCTGGCTCGTGAGGTCGGCCTGGGCGACATGATCCGTGTCATCGTGAACCGCGCAAACCATGGCATCGCGTTGACCGACATGTCCGAGTCGCTTGGCCTTCCCATCGCGGCGACGATCGTCTCGAACGGCCCGAAGGCTGTGATGGCGGCCAACGAAGGCAAGCCCATCATCACCAAGTACCCGAACGAGCGCATCGCCCGCGACCTGCACGCCGTCGCGCGCCTCGTGACGCATCCGACGGTGGAGGCCAGCGAGCCGATTTCGACCCGACCCTGGTGGACACGTCTCGGGGTTCGCACCTCGAACGCCTGACCCGGCCCGACGTTGCGCCAATGGGCATCGGCTGCCATCATTCGCCCCGCCGTTCGTGCTCTTCTGGGCTGCGGCATGTCGTCCATCCATCCCTCGCCTGACCCGCGACGAGCATCCCATCCAGACCGTGCCGACCTACGACTACCAGTGCCGCAGCTGCGGCCAGATCACCGAAGTGGTCCACTCGATGACCGAGGACGGGCCTGCGACCTGCGAGCGCTGCGGAGGAACGCTCCGACGCGTGCTGTATCCCACCGGGATCATCTTCAAGGGGAGCGGGTTCTACAGCACTGACTCAAGGTCTTCCGGGAACGGCGGGCGCCGGTCTTCCTCTGCGACGTCGAGCTCCGCCGGGTCGGCCGGCACGTCGAACGCGCCGTCCGGCCCGGCGTCGAGCGGCAGCGAGCCGAAGAGCGCGCCAGCCGCCGACACCAGTGGCTCGGGAGAGTCGACGACCTAGACGGGCGGAGCCGCGCCGCTCAGGCGGAGCGCGCCTGCTGTGTCCCGCAGCGTCGGCAGAAGCGCGCGCTGGCGGAGAGCGAGAGCCCGCAGGAGCCGCAGCTCTGGACGGCGACTGCACTGCGTGCCGCCGCAACCTCCCGCGCCGAGGCATCCCAGAGGGCGGAAGACGACCCGACCGTGCGCTGCACGAGCTCGGAGGCATGGACCGCGGCCCCACTCGAGCGATAGGGGAGCACGTTGGTGCGTTCAGCCGCCACCTTGCCGACACCGGGATCGTCCAGTCCGAGAAGGTCCAGCTGCGCCTTCCTGGCCGCCAACGCCTCCTCGCCGACGGGAGGTGACGCCTCCACGACGGGCGGCGGGACCCGGACGATGGCCTCTCGGATCGGGGTGATTGACAGCCGCCGCACCAGCTCGGGCTCGGGCATGACCTCGGCAACCAGCGGCTCGGGCTCGGGCTCGGGCATGACCTCGGCAACCAGCGGCTCGGGCTCGGGCTCGGGCATGACCTCGGCAACCAGCGGCTCGGGCTCGGGCTCGGGCATGACCTCGGCAACCAGCGGCTCGGGCTCGGGCTCGGGCATGACCTCGGCAACCAGCGGCTCGGGCTCGGGGAGGGCCTCCTCGATCGGGGTCCGGAGCGTCAGCTCGGCGTCGTCCTCCCAGGCGAGGACCGGAGTGGCGGGCTCAGGCGACGGCTCGGCGCGCTCCGCCGCGATGTCCGGGCGCGGCTCCGCACTGGCGACAGTTTCTGGTTGCACCTGCTCGCCCGGCCAGGCGACCTCTCCAACCCCGTCGTTCGCCGTGGCCTCATCCGGCAGGTCGGTCGTTGGCCAGGCTTCGACCCCCAGCCGGCGCGAGATCTCGTCGATGGCGAGCTGAGGCTCCGCGGCGTGGATCGCCGCGT
The DNA here is from genome assembly GCA_963814105.1 of uncultured Chloroflexia bacterium. GTDB lineage: Bacteria > Chloroflexota > Limnocylindria > QHBO01 > QHBO01 > CAVXEH01. Next base: position 106,977 of record CAWFBQ010000008.1, on the reverse strand, counting down.
GGTCTGAGAGGTAGGCCGCCTCGAGACGGTCGGCCAGGTCGTCCTTGCCCGGGATGGGAGAACAGTTGCGACAGCGGCCCGTGGCGTCGTTCCAGCAGTTGGTGCACGCGTACTGGCGGCAGTCAATGCAGAAGTTGAAGGCGTCATGGAAGGCTTCCAGCTGCTGGGCTGCGAGCGCCTGTTCCTCGGTGCGCATCGCGTCGCCAATGGCGTCACCGAGGGCGTCCTGGCTCATGATGTAGTTCTTGAGTCCCGAGACGAGGCCCCGCGTCTTGCGCAGGGGGTTCAGCTCGGTCGGCGCCTGGAATTCATAGCGCGTTCCGCAGCGCTCGCAGAATGACTCGGTCAACGCTTCGGGCATCAGGTCTCGCATCCCGGTGGCAGCATCAGGGCCGCCAGTATAGCGACGCTCTGCCGATGCGCCGAATGGGCGCATCGGCCCTCCGGTGCCCGCCGGAAGTACCCCACCCCGATCGACGCTGTCGCCGATTGGGCCGGTGCGGGTCCCGAACGAGGGCGCATGCTAGCATCGGCGCCGATGGGCATCCTGCAACGCGTCGAGGCGTTTCTCGAACGCCTCTTCGAGGCCCCGGCGGGTCGCCTCGGGGCGCGTCTCCAGCCGGTCAGCCTGGCCAAGCGGATCGAGCGGGCGATGGACACCACGAAGTCATTCCGCGAGGACGGGGTCATCGTCCCGAACGAGTTCGACCTGCACTTGCACCCTGCCGACTTCGCGAGCTTCGAATCCTATCGGTCCGCGCTCGAGGACGACCTGGCCCACGGCGTCCTGACCCGCGCGCGGCACGAGCACTACACCCTGGTCGCCCGGCCGCACGTTCGGCTCATCTCCGACGCGGGCGTGTCGCGTGGAGACGTGCGGGTGGCAGCCAAGGTCGTGGACGACGGCGGGGACCGGGTGCGCCCCGACACCCCGATGCCGGTGACGACTGACACCGTTGTCCTTCGCTCGTCCGAAGCGGCGTCTCCCGAATCGGCGAGACGGGCGTTCCTGCTGGTCGCCACCGACGGACAGCCGGCGGTCCAGTTCGATCTCGGCGGACCGCTCATTACCGTGGGGCGGGCGAGCGACAACGACGTCATCGTGGACGACCCGCTCGTGAGCCGGCACCACTGCCAGCTGAAGTTGCAGCACGGTGCCTACGGCTTCGTGGATCTGGGCAGCCGCAACGGATCCACGGTGAACGGGCAGCCCGTCCAGGAAGTGGCTCTCGGCCCGGGGGACATCGTCCGGATCGGGAACACGTCGATCGAGTTCGGGGTCCACGGATGACGGGAGAGGCGCTGCGAGTCCTCATCCTGGTTGCCCAGTTCGCGTTCGTCGGCATCCTGTACCTGGTCCTCTTTGCCTTCGCCCGTTCGCTGCTGCGCGACCTTCGCTCCGCCGAGCGGACCCAGGAGGCCGCCCGGCAGGGGATCGGGCGTCTCACCGTCCTCGAGTCGCCCGAGGACGAGCCGCCCGTGGGTCGTAGCATCGCGCTGGGACCCATCAACTCCATAGGGCGCAACGTCAACAGCACGGTCTTCGTGGAGGATGATTTCGCGAGCGCCGCCCATGCCATGCTCACCTTCCGGGGCCGGGCCTGGTTCATCGAGGACCAGGGCAGCACGAACGGCACCTATGTGAACGGCCACCGCATCGATCGGCCGGTGGCGCTCAGCTACGGTGACGAGTTCAGCGTGGGACGTGTCCGCATGCGGCTGGAGCGCTGATCGGCATGCGCATCGCGTGGCGGAGCACCGAGCTGCGCCTCCTGGTCCCGCTCCTCGTCCTCGTCCCGCTGGGGTTCGCCGTGACCCATATCGCCATGACCAACGAGCTCGACCCTGGGCCCCTGGGCCTTGCGATCGCCTACGTCGCGGTGGTGCTCGCTGCGCACCTGGTCCTGGTCGCGCTGGGACATCGGGGAGATCAGCTCCTCCTCCCGCTGGCGGCGACCATCGGCGGCGTGGGGCTGGTCATGTTGAACCGCCTCCCGCAGGACCTCACCGGCATGAACCTGTTCGGGACGCAGATCGGCATGGCCGGGACCCAGCTCACCTGGTTCGTGGTCGGCCTTGTGGCCATGGTGGCCATCGCGGTCGGCTTCCGCGACGACGGTCTGCTGCGCCACTACAAGTACACCTGGGCGGCGGCGGGTGCGGCGCTGCTGGTCATCACCTTCCTGTTCGGGGCCGAAGTCAACGGCGCCCGGCTCTGGCTGCATCTCGGCCCCATCGGCTTCCAGCCCGGGGAGGCGATCAAGATCGTCCTGGTCATCTTCATCGCCGGGTATCTCGGCGAGAACCGCGCGTTGCTGGCGGGTGCCCATCGACGGATCGGCCCGGTCAAGATCCCGCCGCTGCCCTACTTCCTGCCGATGCTGGCCATTTTCGGCATCGTGATGGGCATCGTGGTGATCAGCAACGACCTCGGCACCGCCCTCCTCTTCTACGGCATCTTCCTGACGATGCTCTTCGTCGCAACCGGGCGGCGGAGCTACGTCCTCGTGGGGCTCATCCTCTTCCTCGCCGGCTCATTCGTGGCCTATCAGCTCTTCGGCCACGTCCGCATCCGGGTCGACAACTGGATCAACCCATGGGCCGATCCGAGCGGCACGGGCTACCAGACGGTGCAGGCCATCTACGCTTTCGGGCGCGGCGGACTCTTCGGCGAGGGGCTCGGGCAGGGCCTGCCGCTCATTGCCGGCCACCTGCCGATTCCGGCCGTCCAGACGGACTTCATCTTCACGGCCATCGCCGAGGAGCTTGGGCTGGTCGGTGCCTTTGCACTCCTCGCCCTGATGGCGGCGCTCGTCTTCCGGGGCCTGCGCGTCGCCATCCTGGCTCGTGACGACTTCAGCAGCCTCCTGGCGGTCGGGCTCACCACCAGCATCGGCCTACAGACGCTGATCATCGTGGCGGGCAACGCCAAGCTCATCCCGCTGACCGGTATCACCTTCCCCTTCGTGAGCTACGGAGGGTCGAGCCTCCTGGCGAGCTTCGTGGTGCTGGGCCTGCTGCTCGCGATCAGCCACCGCTCCACGGTCGAAGCGGACGGCGCGTCATGAGCGGCAACATCCGGCGCCTGGCGGGGTACCTGCTCCTGTCGTTCCTCATCGTCACCGGGGGCCTCACCTGGTGGCAGGTGGCCGATGCCCGGCAGCTCGCCACCCGGGCCGACAACCCCCAGGTGATCGCCGCCCACCGCAGCGCCCTGCGCGGCTCGATCTTCGACGCCACCGGGAGGGTCCTCGCCACCACCGCAGTGACGGGTGGCCTCGCGCGGCGGACATACACCGATCCGGCGTTCACCCATGTCATCGGCTACGCGAGCCTGCGCTACGGGACGACCGGTCTCGAGCGCGCGTACGACGACCTGCTCACCGGACAGACGGACCCGAATCCGCTTCGCGGCCTGCTCGACGACATCCTCGCCCGTCAGCCGCAGCCCAAGGACCTGTCGCTCACCATCGACCAGCGCCTGCAGGACTTCGCCGCCACGCAGCTGAAGGGGGTGGTGGGCGCGGTCGTGGCCATCGACCCGTCCACCGGCGCCATACTGGCCAGCGTCTCGACCCCGACGTTCGACGCGACGCCGATATCCGGTGATCCGTCGACGGCGGTGCAGCCCATGACCGCCATCCAGGCCAACCCGGACAAGCCGCTGGTCGACCGCGCTCGCCAGGGCCTCTACACGCCCGGCTCGATCATGAAGGTGCTGACCGCCGCCTCGGCGCTCGACGCCGGGGTGATCACCCCGCAGACGACCTTCCCGGACCAGCCGAAGGAGGAGACGAGCGGATTCAAGGTCTCCGGCTTCACGATCACCGAGCACGACCTGGGCCGGATCACGCCGGCGCTCTGGGACCTGTCGCCGGCGTTGCAGGTCTCGAGCAACATCTTCTTCGCCCACGTGGGCCTGGCGCTCGGTGCGGACCGCTTCCTCGAGTACGCGAAGCGCTTCGGCTTCTGCTCGTCGCTCGCAATCGGATCCGGGGATCGTCGCCTGCCGGTATCCGCCTCACGTCTGACGCGCGCCGCGGCGGACGGCGGCTGCTCCTCGTTCTCCGACGACGTCGAGGTCGCGTCGGCCGCGTTCGGCCAGGCGCAGGTCAGTGTCACGCCCATGCAGATGGCCCTGGTCGCGGCGACCATTGCCAACGGCGGGGTGATGCCGGTTCCCTACGTGGTCAGCGCCATCCGCTCCCACGCCGCCGACCCGGCCAAGGGTCCAGCGGCGACCGTGCTCGAGCGCTTCGGCCCCGCCGCCGGCAATCGCGTGGTCAGCACCCAGACCGCCGCCGAGGTCCGCTCGGCGATGGTGGACGCCGTCTCGGGCCCCATCGGAAGGATCTACGCGGGGGCGGGAGCGGTCCAGCTGTACGGCGTGAGCGGCGTTTCCACCGCCGGCAAGACGGGAACGGCGCAGCGGTCCGGCGCCCTGGCACCGCACGCCTGGTTCATTGGTTTTGCTCCGGCGCAGGACGGTGCGACCCCGGCGATCGCGGTGGCCGTGATCGTGGAGGGCGGCGGCGCGGGTTCCGGCAAAGCGGCCCCCATCGGCGGCAAGGTGATGGCCGAATGGCTCAAGCTCCAGGCTGCCGGCTGACCCAGCAAACGGCAGGGAACTACGGATTCGGATGAACCGTCCTGTCACAGGCTGGGGTATTGTCTTGCGCAAGGGGAGATGAGGCCATCGCCGCGTCGGCCCCTCCCGAGCCAGCCGAAAAGAGGGAATGGTGAAGAACGTCCAGGAGCCGGCAGAGCGGGTCGTCGCCAACGTCGAGCGCGTGATCGTCGGCAAGCACCTCGAGGTCAGGATGGCGCTCGTTGCCCTGCTCTGCGAGGGTCACATCCTCATCGAGGACGTCCCGGGGGTCGGCAAGACGATGCTGGCCAAGGCCATCAGCCGCAGCGTGGGATGCACCTTCCGGCGCATCCAGTTCACGCCGGACCTGCTCCCGTCCGATGTCACGGGGCTCTCCATCTTCAACCAGAAGACCCAGGAGTTCGAGTTCCGGCCCGGGCCGATCATGGCCCAGGTCGTGCTCGCCGACGAGATCAACCGCGCGACGCCGAAGACCCAGAGCGCGCTCCTCGAGTGCATGGAGGAGCGACAGTCGACGATTGACGGCGTGACGTATCCGATGCCGTCGCCGTTCCTGGTCATGGCGACCCAGAACCCGATCGAGTACGAGGGAACCTTCGCCCTCCCCGAGGCGCAGCTCGACCGCTTCATGCTCCGCCTTCGCATCGGCTACCCCAAGGCGATGGAGGAGATCGTCATCCTCGACGAGCAGAAGCGCACCCATCCCATCGACGCCGTGCAGCAGGTGCTCGACGTCGAGGAGCTGCGGCTGATGCAGAGCGCGATCAAGGAGGTCTACGTCGACCAGGCGGTGGCCGAGTACATCGTTCGCCTGGTGACCGCGACCCGCGAGCATCCGGACGTGTACCTGGGTGCCTCACCCCGCGGATCCATCAACCTGTACCGCGCCGCGCAGGCGTTTTCCGCCATGGAGGGCCGCGACTACGTCATCCCCGATGACGTGAAGTCCCTCGCGGTCGCCGTCCTGGCCCACCGCCTCATCGTGAAGAGCCAGGCCTCGCTGCGCGAGGTCGATCCGGACCGTATCGTCCGGGAGATCCTGGCCTCCGTCCCGGTCGCCGCGCCGGTCAGCGCGCCGGCCAGCTAGCGGGCGATCGAAGGAGTCCGGGCATGGGCGCTCTGGCACGGCAGCTCCGGTTCGTCTTCGTGGGGACGGTGCTGGTCGTCGCGGCCTTCAGCACCGGGCTCCCGTTCCTGTTCTTCCTGATGTACCTGTGCGCGGCGCTCCTGGCGGGCGCCTGGTTCTACGCGCGCAACGGGCTGCGCGGCGTTCGGGCGGGATACCACGTGCTCAACCCGCGCGCGCACGTGGGCGAGGTTCTCCAGGCGGTCTATCGGGTGGACAACGGAACGCGCTGGACAAAGCCGTGGCTCGAGGTCTGGAACGATGCCACGCTTCCGGCCACGGTGCCGGGCCGCGCCATCGGCGTGCGCGCCGGCGCGTCACGACAATGGCTGGCCAAGGTGACCCTGATGCGCCGCGGGTCGTATCGGCTCGGCGCCCTGCGTGTCCGCACCGGCGATCCGTTCGGGCTCTTCAGCTCCGAGATGGTCGTGGGGCAGCCGACCGGCATCGTCGTGTTCCCCAAGGTCTTCGACCTGCCGCACTGGCGCCTTCCGCCGTCGCCGGTCGACGGCAGCTCGCCCTCGCGCCGGCGCTTCGAGGCCGCCACGCCCCTGGCGAGCACCATTCGCCCATACGTCCACGGTGACGCGATCAACCGGGTGCACTGGCTGTCCAGCGCGCGTCATGGCGAGCTGCAGGTCAAGGAGTTCGACCTGGAGCAGGCGGCCGACCTGTGGCTGATCCTCGATCTCGAGCGCACCGCGAGCACGGGGAGCGGGGAGACGGCCTCCGTCGAGACGGCCGTGAGTGCCGCCGCCTCCATCGCGCTGCGCACGCTCGCCGACAACCGGGCGGTGGGGATCACGGCCTCCGCGCGCCGAATCCAGCAGTTGACCCCGGATCGAGGACCGCGGGTCGAGCAGAAGATCCTGCACCTCCTCGCCAACGTGCAGGCCGACGGCAGCCAGCCGCTGGCGGAGATCGTGGTGGCCACGCTGCCGCAGCTTCGACGCGGGATGACCCTCTGCATCGTGACCGGCTCGACGGAGCGGGACTGGGTACGGGCGCTGGCAGGGCTCCGCCGCCGTGGCGTGGGGGTGGTCGCGGTCCTGCTCGATCGCCACTCGTTCCTCCCTGAGCCGGCCGAAGGCGACGACGGCGCCAAGGCGGAGCGGGACGAGCGGCGGGCCGAGGTGGCAGCCTGCCGCCACGTGCTGGCCGAATACGACATCGAGACCCATGTGCTGCACGCCGGTGACGACCTGAGCCAGCACCTGGGCGGAAGGATCCGCGGTCGTGCCTGAGTGGCTTCGCCGCTACGTGCGACCCCGGGAGGGATGGCTGTCATTCTTCCTCCTCTTCGTCATGCTGCTCAGCCTGGGGTGGGCGGTTCAGCGCGCCGGCTGGCTCGACCAGTCCGACTACCTGGTTCCGGTGGCGACCTGGGCGGCGGTCTTGGGCGCCCTCCTGGGCCTGACCTCCCTCAGCGTGGTCGCTACCCTCCCGCTTTCGGCGATCATCGGCACCTGGGTGGTGCTATGGAGCGTGGGTGGCGAGTACTACCCGGCGCTGTCCCAGGCCGGGCGTCTGCTTGCCCTGCGTACGGACGCCATCGACTTCACGCGCACCGTCACGAGCTACGGGTACCCGACCGAGCTGACGCCGTACGCGATCGGGCTGGGGCTGGTCATGTGGATCACCGCTTTCATCGCCGCGTACACCATCTATCGCCACCATCGGGTCCTCGACGCGATCGTCCTGGTCGGCGCCGCGCTGATCGCGAACATGAGCGCCACGTTCATCGACCTGATCGGCTACCTCGTTCTCTTCGTGCTCGCCGCGCTGCTCCTCTGGCTGCGAGGGGCGCTCGCGACGAGGGAGGAGGGATGGCGACGACGTCGCGTCAACGAGAACGCCGAGGTGCCGGCCTCGATCATGCGAACCGGGGTCGCCTTCATCGCGGGCACCATCGTCATCTCATGGGTGCTGACCAGCGTGGCGGTGGCGCATCCGCTGACCGATGCCTGGCAGAACCTGGACGTCGTGTGGACCAGTGTCCGCGATCGGCTGGACGGCGTGTTCGGTGGCCTCACCAACAAGGACGCGCGAATCAGCGGCAACTCGTTCGGGACGCGGTTCACGGTCACCGGCAGCTGGTTCGCGAACGACTCGCCGGTCCTGCTCGTCTCCGAGGACCACGCCTACTACCTCCAGACCGCCAGCTACGACATCTACACCGGCCATGGCTGGGCCTCGAGCGGTGGCGACAACCGCGCGGTGGGTCGCAACCAGCTGGTCTTCCCGGGCCCGAGCCCGGAGAAGCCCGGCACCACCGATGGCTTCGAGGCCAAGACGATCACCGTCAAGCTGATCGAGCCGATCGGGCGCAACCTGTTCACCCCGGGCGTGCCCCTGCGGATCACCACCCCGGCGGTCGTCAGCGAGCCGGCCGGCCAGCCCTTCCTTGGCGCGCTCTCCTCGCAGAATGCGATCGCGCGCGGGGAGGGCTACGGGATCGACGCGGCGATCCCCGCCCACGTGACGGATACGCAGCTGCGGAACGCCGGCCAGGAATACCCCCCCAGCGTCCGGGCCCTCTACATGGACGACAGCAAGGTCACGCCGGAGGTGCGGGCTCTCGCGCAGCAGATCGTCCGCGACGCGAACGCGACGACGCCGTATGACATGGTTATGGCGCTGGCGCACTTCCTCTCGTCCTCGCGTGAGCTGTCGTACTCGACGAACGTGGGCGCGCCGCCGACGGATCGGGACCTCGTCGACTTCTTCCTGTTCGACGCGCAGAACGGGCGGCGCGGCTACTGCCAGTACTACGCCAGCGCGATGGCGATGATGGCGCGCAGCCTGAAGCTGCCCGCACGCGTGGCGGTGGGCTTCTCGCCGGGCGCCCTGGTCGCGCCGTCCGAGTACGAGTACCGCGAGTCGAACGCCCACGTGTGGGCGCAGGTCTTCTTCCCCGGCTACGGCTGGCAGAACTTCGAGGCCACGCCCGGCATCGATCCGCAGTTCATTCGTGATTCCGGGACCAGCCAGACCCTCCCGCCTCCCGTCAACGGGGCCGACGATGCGACCCAGCGCCTGCTGGAGGGCCAGGACCCGAGCAACGTCTTCACGCAGCCGTCGATCCGGCCGATCTCCGGGGGCACCGTTCCGGGTGGAAGCGACCAGCCGGCTGCATCCGGTGACGCGCGGCCGGGGAACCTGCTCGTCATCTTCGCCATCCTCCTCGTCGTCGCAGGGGCCATCGTGTGGCGCCTGAGACGCGCCGGCCGCCGCCTGCGCTTCCTGGCCCCGGGCGAGCGGCAATGGGCGCTCCTCCTGCAGGCAGCCGATCGAGCCGGGGTCAGCCAGCGAGCCTCAGAGACGGATTACGAGTACGCCGGGTGGCTCGAGGAGCAGATCCCGGCGCGCCGCCCGGAGATCACCACCATCGCCGACGCGAAGGTGTGGGGGAGCTACTCCGGCCGCGGGATGACCGGCGACACCGTCGAGCGGATGCAGGCCGCCTGGCGTCGCCTGCGGCTGCCGCTCATCTGGCTCGCGGTCCGTCGTCGGGTGCGTTCGCTGATCCCGCACCGGGGCGGGTAAGGCCCCTCGGCTCAGAGCGCCAGCGGCTGGCCGTCATCCTCGTCCACGTGCACGGCGGTGCGACCGAGCAGGTGCGAGCCGTCGTTCCAGGTCACCAGCCGCCATCGGCCGTTCACCAGGTCCATCACCGAGAGTGCGGCATTGTCGAACTCGAGCCGCCACGCGCGCTCGACAGGGATGTTCAGGAGCGCATGGGCGGCCAGGCGCAACGTCCCGCCGTGGGCCGTGATGCACAGCGGCCACGCGCGCACGCGGTCCGTTGAGCGAATCGCTTCCTCGAGGGCGGATCCGATACGCGCCACCGCGACCTCGACCGGCTCCCCGCCCGGCGGTTGGCGATCCCAGGTGGCGTGGCGCCAGGCGTCGTAGCGCTCGGCGTCCTCGACCGCGAGCTCGGCATGCGTGCGACCCTCCCACTCGCCCTGCCCCACCTCCATCAGTCGGGCGTCGAGCTCGAGGTCCAGTTCGTCGTCACCCAATGCGGCGACGATCGCGTCGGCGGTCTGCCGGGCGCGTGCGAGCGGGGAGCTGATGAGCCGCGCCGGTCGCAGGGCACCGTCTCCCGCGAGCCGCTCGGCGACGAGGCGCGCCTCCTCGTGCCCTTCCGACGAGAGCTCGGGGTCGAGGTGTCCCTGGAAGCGGCCTTCGCGATTCCAGGATGTGACACCGTGGCGGACGAAGAGGAGGCGACGGCTCACGGCGGCGCCACGGCCGCCTCGAACGCGGCGCGACCGGCGGCCTCAGCCTGGTCCGCGTCGGAGGAAACGCCGAACTCCGCGAGCGTCTCGGCCAGGCAACGCAGGGCGTCGCCGATGGCTGGCCATTCGATGTCGCCCATGTGCCCGAAGCGCAGGATCCGTCCCGACCACTGGCCCTGGCCGCCGGCGATCACCAGGCCCTTGGCCCGCATCGCGGCGTTGAACGGCGCCCACTCGAGACCGTCGGGGAGCCACGCGGCAGTGACCGTGTGCGAGCGATAGCCCGGTGGTGCCACCAGGCGCAGGCCGGCGCGCTCGAGCCCGGCCCCCGCGCCGGCGGCGATCGCCGCATGTCGTGCCCAGGTTCGCTCGCGTCCCTCCGCCAGCAGGCGGCTGACCCCCACCCGCAGGCCGAAGAGAACGCTCACGGCCGGGGTCCACGGCGTCTGTCCCTTGTCCGCCCACCGGCGGGCCTGCGCGAAGTCCCAGTAGTAGCGGGGCATGCGGGCCTCCGCTCCGGCGGCGCGCGCCCGAGCGCCGACCGCGGCGATGGCGATGCCCGGCGACGCCATCCACGCCTTCTGGCTCGCGCTGACGATGAGATCCACGCCCCACGAATCCATCTCGAACGGCAGCGCACCCAGCCCGCTGATCCCATCGACCACGACGAGAGGATCTCCGGGAGCGTCATGCACCACCGCCGCAAGCTCGCGCAACGGGTTCGTGACTCCCGTGGACGTCTCGTTGTGGGTGAGGAGCACCGCCCGGTACGGCGGATTCTCCGCCAGGTGTGCGGCGACGCGGGCCGGGTCGGCCGGCTCGCCCCACGGCACCGAGAGGCGGTCCACGGTGGCGCCGAATGCCTCGGCGATGGCCGCGAACCGCTCGCCGAAGCCGCCGATGACCACGGAGAGGACGCGGTCTTCCGGTGAGAGGGTATTGACCACGGCCGCCTCGAGTGCACCCGAGCCCGAGCCCGTGAGCAGGAACACCTCGTCGCGGGTGCCGATCAGGGTCGCGATCCCGTCGGTGATCTCGCGGAGCATCGCGCCGAATTCCGTCCCGCGATGGTCGATCATCGGCGCCGACTGCGCTTCGAGGACGGCATCGGGAATGGGCGTGGGACCCGGGATGCGAAGGTTCTGTTCCATGCGCCGCATCATACGAGGCGCAGTGGGCAGCGACCCGATCTGTCGCGCACCCTGTCGGGCTGGGGCGCGGCCTCAGGCGAAGCGGCGGTCGGCGACTGCCACGCGGACGAGCCCGTAAAGGTGCGCCGACTGCTGGAGACGTGCCTCGATGCGGCGCTCGTGCCGCCGTCGTGCCACGAGCCCGGCGTACAGGGCGGTCACGTCGATGAGGCCCAGCAGCACGAGGGCAAGCTGGAACGGATCGGCCATGTGCGCGAGTATCGAGCGAGTGGGCCGCACGGCGAATGGCCCATTGGTACCAGGTACCCACCCGAGCGGCCGCGCCTTCGCCCCCGGACATGGGCAGGGGAGGCGCGTCGCGGGCGGACGTAGACTCTGCCCCATATGCCGCGCCGTTCCGAGGTACCCAGCGCCCCCCTCTTCCCGGAGGATGTTCCCCCCGATGCGCCCCTCGCTGCGCGCATGCGTCCCCGCACCCTCGATGCGTTCGTCGGCCAGCCACACCTGGTGGGAACCGATGGCGCGCTGAGCCGGGTCGTGCGCCCCGGCTACCTGCCCTCCATGGTCCTGTGGGGGCCTCCGGGCAGCGGCAAGACGACCCTGGCCCGCCTCCTGGCCGAGCGCTCGCAGGGGACCTGGCAGCAAATCTCCGCGGTGACGAGCGGCGTCGCGGACATTCGCAGGCTCGTCGCCGATGCCCGCAGCCTGCGGGACGCCGGCGGACGGACCGTGGTGTTCATCGACGAGCTGCATCGGTTCAACAAGGCGCAGCAGGACGCGCTCCTGCCGCATGTCGAGGACGGAACGATCGCGCTGGTGGGAGCCACCACCGAGAACCCGTACTACGAGATCAACTCGCCCCTCCTGTCGCGCCTGCGGGTCTACCGTCTCGAGCCGCTCTCGGTCGACGACCTGGGGGAGATCGTGGACCGGGCGCTCGCCGATGAGCACGGGCTGGCTGACCGCGTACGGATCGCGGAGGATGCGCGGATGACCCTGCTCGATCTGTCCGGCGGCGATGCGCGGCAGGCGCTGAACATCCTCGAGGCCGCGGCATCGGTCACCGCGGATCAGGAGATCATCGGCGCGGAGCGGGTCGCCGAGGCCGCCCAGCAGCGGTTGCTCGCCTACGACCGGGTGGGGGATCAGCACTACGAGGCCGCATCCGCCTTCATCAAGAGCATGCGCGGCAACGACCCTGACGCGGCGCTCTACTGGTGCGCCAGCATGATCGCGGCGGGCGAGGACCCCACCTTCATCGCGCGGCGGATCGTGATCGCGGCCAGCGAGGACGTTGGCAATGCCGACCCGCGGGCGCTCCAGGTGGCGGTTGCGGCCATGCAGGCCGTGGAGATGATCGGCCTCCCGGAAGCGCAGTATGCCCTGGCCCAGGCGGCTGCGTACATCGCATCGGCGCCGAAGTCGAACCGGGCCGGCGCAGCGTATTTCGCTGCCCTGGCCGACGTGGAGGAGCGCGGGCGCCTTCCCGTGCCGCTGCATCTGCGGCCCTCATCGCATCGGCGGCTCACCCGAGAGCACGGGTATGGCAAGGGCTACCGATACCCGCACGACTTCGACGGGGCGGACGTGGACCAGCAGTACCTGCCCGACGAGCTCGCCGGAAAGGTCTACTACGAGCCGTCCGAACAGGGCCTCGAGCAGCAGATCGGGGAGCGCCTCGCCCGGCTCCGTCGCCGTCGACGGGAGGGAGGGGAGCGTTCCTCGGGCGACCACTGAGCAGCCGGTGAGCTCCGACCGGCTCCAGCGGATCAACGTCGTAGGCACCAGCTCCGTGGGCAAGACCACGTTCGCGCGCGACCTCGCCGCGCGCCTCGATCTGCCGTACGTCGAGCTGGACGCGCTGTACTGGGAGCCGGGGTGGACCGAGGCATCGTCCGACGTCATGCGCTCGCGGGTGGCCGCGGCCATCCAGCCCGTCGGGTGGGTGGTGGACGGCAACTACGGCATTGTCCGCGACCTCGTCTGGGCGCGCGCCGACACGGTGGTCTGGCTCGACTATCCGCTCCGCACCATCCTGTGGCGGTACCTCACACGGACCCTGCGCCGGATCCGGACTGGGGAGGAGCTGTGGCCGGGGACCGGGAACCGCGAGCGTCTGTCGATGCACCTGCTGCAGCGCGACGGGCTGCTGTGGTGGATCCTGGGAACCTATCGCCGCCGCCGCCGTGACTTCCCGCGCCTTCTGGCGGAGCACCCCAGGATCGAGGCCGTGCGGCTGGGCTCTCCGCGCGAGGCGAGCCGCTGGCTCGCGCGCGGCCGCTGGCTCGCGCGCGTCGGGGGAGGTCGGATCGCCTAGGCGGTGTGACCGATTCCCAGCGTCGTGAAGGCGACGTATGCGACTGCCAGCAGCACGGCCATGACGACGACCAGGGTGAAGATGTTCCGCAGGTCGCGACCCACGTAGTGGTACTCCTCGATGGCCCGCTCCGTGAGCCGGGAAGGTCCGCCGACGGTGAGGCGTGGATTGGAGCGGGATCCACGCTGGCTCGGCGCGGCTGACGTCGAGGACCGGCTGGTCGCCGCCGTACCGGAGGTCGATACCGACGTCGGCTCGGCGCTGGCTGCGTCGACCGCGCCGGCTGCCGGGGTCGCCGGTCTCGGCTGTGGGCGCGACGCCGCGCGCTGCTGACGCCGGCGTGAGCGGCTGGACGACTTCCGGGATCGGGCCATGCGCTTCTCTGTTGCTCCTGACGTTGGCTGCTGCACGTCCCACCGCCCGGAGTGGGGCCGTGGGGGCGGTATTATACCGGCCGTCGTCCGCAGTCTTCATGGCGGTCCTTGGCTGATCTGAACCGCTTCCTCTCCGAGAACCTGGCCCTCGCGTTCGGTGCGCTCGGGCTCTTGGTGCTGGTCCTCATCGTCGTGCTCGTCATGCAGTCGGTGCGGCTCCGCCGCGCCACGGGCACCTACCGCGCGCTGGTGAGCGGCGAGCAGGGCGGGTCGCTGCAGGATCTGCTCGACGGGCATATCGGCCGCGTCGAGGAGGTCTCGAGCAGCCTGCACGAGCTCATCCGCCTGGTCGAGTATCTGGAGCAGCGCACCCGCGGCAGCCTCCAGCACATCGGCCTGGTGCGATTCAACCCGTTCGCCGACACCGGTTCCGACCAGAGCTTCGCCATCGCGCTGCTCGACGATCGGCGGGACGGGATCGTGATCAGCAGCCTTCACGGCCGGGCGAACACGCGCGTCTTCGCCAAGCCGGTCGAGAACGGCGCCTCGCGCCACCAGCTCTCCGACGAGGAGAGCGAGGCGATCCGCATCGCGGTCGAGGGGACCGTGCCGCTTCCCACCGCGGGGTGACCGGCGATCCGCCCGATGCGGCCGCACGGCTCGGCCGTCGACGCCTGCTTGCGGCCCTCCGGCGCCTGCACCGCCGTGAGCCACTGAAGGCCGATCACCGCATCGACGCGGTCATCGCCGAGGCACGTGCGGACCCCGGCGAGCGACGGCCGGGTGGGCACCGGGGTGGCGGATCGCTTCGCGGGCTGTCCGATGCGGCCCTGCGCGCCGAGCTCGAGGGGCTGGTCACGGCCGGATCCGTGGCGAGAGAAGGGCATCGGGTCCACCTGGTGACCCACGAGCCGATGATCGCGGACGAGGCCATGCGCGAGCGCGTCGAGCGCCTGCTGGCCGGCCTGCGCGAGCTCGGGGCGGACACGCCACGGGTGGACGCGGTCGCCTCCCGCCTCGGCGTCCCACCCGGCGTGCTCGACCAGCTGCGCGCGGCGGGCGAGCTGGTCACCGTCGGGGAGGGGGTCGACTACCCGCGGGACGTGCTGCCCTCGCTGATGGCCCGCATCGACGAGATGGCGCGCCACGGCCCGCTGGCGGTTGCCCGCGTCCGCGACGAGCTGCGAACCAGCCGGCGGGCGGCCGAGGCGCTCCTGGCCTGGCGACGCGCACGGCGCACTCGGGACGGCCGGTCCCCGCGCCAGCGCGACACGCGAGGTGTCGGATAAGCGGGCGATAACCGCGGGGTGAATCCTGCGTCCGGTACCATCGAGCCCGTGCCAGCGGTCGTCCCCTCCCCGGACCAGCTCCCCATCTTCGAGGAGCTGACCAAGCCACCGCCATCCCGCGCACGACCGCATCTCCGCCTCCAGCCGCCGCTCCTCGCGGACCTCACCGCGCGACAGCGCAAGGCGGTGACCCATGGGGACGGGCCCCTCCTCATCGTCGCCGGTGCCGGGACGGGCAAGACCACCGTCCTGACCCGCCGCATCGCGTGGCTCATCGCGGAGAAACGCGCGCGGCCTTCGGAGATCCTGGCCCTCACCTTCACCGAGAAGGCGGCAGCCGAGATGCAGGCCCGGGTCGATCGGCTGGTGCCCTACGGGTACACCGACTCGGTGATCAGCACCTTCCACGCGTTCGGCGACCGCATCCTGCGCGAGCACGCGTTCGAGGCCGGGCTCTCGGACCGGGCTACCGTGCTGTCCCGGGCGGAGCAGGTGATCTTCCTGCGCGAGCACCTGTTCGAGCTGCCGCTGGACCGCTATCGCCCGCTCGGCGACCCCACCCGATTCCTGGGGGCGCTGGCAACCCTCTTCAGTCGCGCCCGCGACGAGGACGTCTCGCCAGCGCGGTTCGGAGAGGCCGCGGACGCGCTGGCTGCCCGATCAGCCCAGGCCCCGGATGATGCTGCCCTGGCCGAGGAGGCGGCGCTGCAGGCGGAGCTTGCGGCGGCGTACGCGGCCTACGAGCGGCTCATGCGCGCGGGCGATCGCTTCGATTTCGGCGACCAGGTCTCCCTGTCCCTGCGCCTGTTGCGCGAGCATCCGCTCGTTCTCGAGGACGAACGACGACGGTACCGCTACATCCTGGTCGATGAGTTCCAGGACACCAACCACGCACAGTTCGAGCTCGTGAACCTGCTGGCCGGCGGATCGCGGGCGAACGTCACCGTGGTGGGGGATGACGACCAGAGCATCTACCGCTTCCGGGGTGCGGCGCTCTCCAACATCCTGGGCTTCCGGGCCGCGTACCCGCGGACCGCGAGCATTGTCCTCACGGAGAACTTCCGCAACCGGCAGGAGATCCTGGACGCCTCCCACCAGCTCATCAGCCACAACGACCCAGAACGCCTCGAGGTCCGCGAAGGAATCGACAAGCGGCTGCGCGCGCGGCGCATCTTCCGCCAGCCCGCACCGAACGGGGCTCCCATCGAGCTCCTCTCCTTCGTGACCGGCACGGACGAGGCGGACGCCGTCGCGGCTCGCATCGCGGCGTCGATGCGAGCGGGGCGCCGCGCCGGGGATCACGCCATCCTGGTTCGTGGGAACCGCGATGCGGACCCGTTCCTGCGCAGCCTGAACATGGAGCGCATCCCCTGGCGATTCAGCGGGACCGCGGGCCTCTACCACCAGCCCGAGGTGCGGCTGCTCGTGAGCTTCCTGCGCGCCGTCGCGAATCCCGAGGACTCGGTCAGCTGCTACGACCTGGCGACCTCCGAGATCTTCGGGCTGGCCGCGCAGGACGTCACCCGTGCCCTCAACGCGGCGTCGCGGCGCCGCATGAGCCTCGAGGCGGCCTTGCGCGAGGCGGTGGCGCGTCCGGACTCGGCTCGATTCACCCGCAACGCCATGGAGGTGGTGCAGCGACTCCTCGCCACGCTGGATCGCCACCGGGCGATGAGCACTGAGCGCACCACGGGGGAGCTGCTGTATCACTTCGTCTCCGCCAGCGGCTGGCTCGGGCGCCTGACCCACGAGGCCCGTGATTCGGGAGACGAGCGGATCGCCAACGTCGCGCGCTTCTTCGAGATCGTCCGGCGCCAGTCGGCGCTGCTGCGGCACGATCGTCTTCCCTTCCTCGTCGAACAGCTCGACACGCTCATGGCCGCCGGGGACGACCCGGCGACGGCGGAAGCAGAGCCGGATGATGGCGATGCGGTGCACGTGCTGACCTACCATCGGGCCAAGGGCCTTGAGTTTCCCGTCGTCTTCATGGTTGGCCTCGTCGAGGATCGTTTCCCAAGCCGAGACCGACGCGATCCATTGCCGTTCCCGGCGGAGCTGCTACGCGACCCGGTTGGAGGAGGGGACCATCACCTCGCGGAGGAGCGCCGCCTCTTCTACGTCGGCATGACCCGTGCCGCGGAGGAGCTGGTCCTGACCTGGGCGGTCGACTACGGTGGCGGACGAGCACGACGGCTGAGCCAGTTCGTGCACGAGGCGCTGGACCTTCCGCCGGCCACGCCAGCCGCAGCGGTGCGTCCGAGCGAGGCAGAGCGCATTGCCCGCAGCCAGGAGCCTCCCACCGCGACCACCGCGCCCAAGCGGCCCTCCCTGGCGGATCGTCCGCTGTCGCTCAGCTACGGCCAGGTGAACGACTACCTCGAGTGCCCCGCCCGGTATCGGTTTGCGCACCAGATCCGGATTCCCACCCCGGCCAGCCACCAGCTGAGCTACGGCAAGGCGCTCCATGGCGCGGTGCAGGCCTACCACCGCCGGCAGATGCAGGGCCGGCCGATGAGCCTCCCCGAGCTGCAGGCCGCGCTCGACGCGAGCTGGGAGTCGGTGGGATTCCTCACCCGGGACCACGAGGAGGCTCGCCATGGAGCCGCTCGGGAGGCCATGGCCCGATTCTGGAACGAGCAGCAATCGGACCCGGCTCGCCCGACGGCAGTCGAGCAGGAGTTCGCCTTCCTCCTGGGCCGCGACCGCGTCCGCGGGCGATACGACCGGGTCGACGAAGAGCCGGATGGCCGCGTGGTGATCACCGACTACAAGTCGAGCGATGTCCGCGATCCGGCCACGGCGCAGCGCCGCGCACGCGAGTCACTGCAGCTCGCGATCTACGCTCTTGCCTGGGAAGCCCAGCACGGGCGGCTCCCCGACCAGCTTGCCCTTCACTTCCTCGAGTCGGGCCTGGTCGGACGCAGCGAGCCGGGCGAGCGCCGGCTGGAGCGCGCGCAGGAGAAGGTGGCCATCGCCGCCGAGGGCATCCGGGCCGGGCGGTTCATGGCCACCCCCGGAATGGCACGCTGTGGATTCTGCCCGTTCCGTGAGATCTGCCCCGATGCGGCGCGGTGACCGCCGCGGCGCCTGAGCCGGCCGGCGGGTGACGCAGTGAGCGGTCGGCATCGCTTCGGAGTGCTGGCGCTGGTGCTGGTCGCCGTCCTCGGTGCCGTCGTGCTCCTTGCCGTTGCGGGGAACGTCTGCCCTTCGGGGACCACCGGCAATCCCTGCCCGGACGCCGGCCGCAACCGCGCCCTGGTGGTGGCCATCGCGTCCATCTCCCTGGCGGTTCTGGTGACCCCCTTCGCGTTCCTGGCCGAGTTCGTGCTCCGGCGGCGGATCGTGTTCCGTGGAGCCTGGCGGCGTGCGGCGCGTCGCGGTCTGCTGGTCGGGGCCGTCCTGGCCGCACTGGCCGGCCTGCGGCTGGGCGGCGCCCTCTCGGTGCCGGTTGCGATCTTCGTGAGCCTGCTGGCGGGGCTGGCCGAGTGGTTTGCGATCCGCCGCATCGATGCGCCATGAATGAGCCCCGCGGGCCTGACATCTTCGCGGACCAGCCCGGAGACCCTGACCTGCTGGCGGCCATCTACGACCTCGAGCACGACGCGGTCGCCGAGGATCTGGTCTTCTATCGCGAGCTTGCCCACCGGGCGGACGGGGCCGTCCTGGACCTCGGCTGCGGATCGGGGCGCCTGTTCCGGGCCCTGATCGACGGTGGAGCGCCCCGCCTCGTGGGGGTTGATGGGTCGGAGGCGTTGCTTCGTCGGGCCCGGGCACGGATCGCGGAGGACCCCGTGCTGTCCGAGGCGTCGGGGGCCGGCAGGCTCGAGGTGCTGGCGGGGGACGTGCGCCGGCCACCGGTGCGTGGGCCTTTTGCGCTGGCGGTCGCCGTGGGCGTCGTGCCCCACCTGGCCGGGCCGGAGGACGCGATGCGCATGCTGGCGGCCGCCGCCCAGCGGATCGAGGGCGCGGGTCAACTGGTACTGGACGACATCGGTCCGGCGGGTCTGCCGTGGCGCGATCTGCCCATGAGCCTCGACTGGGAGCGGGAGCTGGAGGGCAGGCGGGTCACACGACGGTCGCAGCTTGCCCGTCGCGAGAGCCCCGAGGGCCTCCACGTCGACTACTCGACACTGACGGACACAGTACGACCCGATGGTACGATAGCGCGGCTTCCGGCCAGCTTCCGGCTCTGGTATCCCTCACAAGACGTGCTCGAGCAACTCCTCGTCGAGGGCGGATTCGTGACCGAGATGACCTACGGGTCACACGATCTGGAACCACTCGGCCGGGAGAGCGAGCGCCGTATCGCGATCGCGCGTCGAGCTACTTGAGGGACAGGGTCAGCGCGAGGCGGTGCGGGGGGATGCAACGAGCGTCGGAAGGGGTAGGGAATTGGCTGGCGAGCAGATCAGACTGCTGGTAATCGAAGACGTTCCCCAGGTCGCGTCGCACATGCGGTCGCTGCTCAACGCCCAGACCCAGATCAAGATTCTCGACGTGGTGACCAGCGGGGACAAGGCGGTTGCGGCAGTGGGCGAGATGCGGCCGGATCTCGTGATCGTCGACGCCCTGCTCCAGGGCCGCATGAGCGGTCCGAACGTCGCGAAGGCGATCCGAGAGGCGGACGCCAACGTGGCGATCATCATGCTGACCGTGCCGCAGAACCCCGTACGCGAGGATCCCGACCACGGTATCGACGCGGTCCTGAAGATGCCGTTCACCGGGTTCGATCTCACCACCCTGATCCGCAAGACCCACGATGAGCGATCAGTCGAGTCGTCGCGAGCGTCGTCCATGATGGTCGCGCTCTTCTCGCCGAAGGGCGGCGTGGGTCGAACCACACTCGCCTACAACCTCGCCGTGGCGCTCGGCGGCAGCGGTCACCGCGTCTGTTTGGTGGACGGCACGTTCCAGTTCAGCGACCTGCGAGGCCTCCTGCGCGTGCCCGCCGTCGCGCCGTCCATCGTCAACCTGCCCACCGACCGGATCCGCGAATCGGACCTGGCCGAGGTGCTGTGGAAAGACCCATCCGGGATCGACATCCTGCTCGCGCCACCGCGCGTCGAGATGGCGGAGATGGTCACCACCCGCGACGTGGAGAAGGTGCTGGGCATCATCCGCAAGCTGTACGAGTTCGTGATCGTCGACACACGGGCAGCCCTCTCGGACGACGTGCTGGTCTTCCTCGATGCGTCCGACCTCATCTTGCAGGTCCTCAGCTACGACTCCATGGCGATCCGTGGGCTGGCCATGGCCGCCGAGGCCTTCGCCGCCATCGGCTACCCGCAGTCCAAGCTGGCGACCATCCTCAACCGGTCCGACGCATCGGGTGGCATCGTCAAGGCCGACCTGGAGGAAACGCTGGGCCAGCACATCGACTTCGAGATCGTCTCCGACGGCCGGCTCGTGCTCAACGCCAACAACGAGGGCGTTCCGTTCGTGCTCTCCAGCCCCGAGTCACCCATCGCGCAGGGGGTCCGCCAGATCGCCGCGGCCCTGGTGGCGGTCCAGGCCGAGCGCGGCATGGCGCTCGCCGGACACCGCTGACCCGGGTGGCCAGGACCCCGGACCGACGCCCCATCGGCGTCTTCGACTCCGGAGTCGGTGGGCTCACCGTCCTCTCCGAGCTCCGCGGACGTCTGCCCGCGGAATCGACGGTCTACCTGGGTGACAACGCGCGGACGCCCTACGGCCCTCGTCCGGCGAGCGAGGTGCGCGCGTTCACCGACGAGTGCGTCGCCTGGCTGCTCGGGCAGGACGTGAAGCTGCTCGTCATCGCCTGCAACACGGCCACCTCCCGCGCGTTGCCCCAGGTTCGCGCGCGGGCGGCGGTGCCGGTCGTTGGCGTCGTTCGCCCGGGAGCGGTCGCCGCGGCAGCCGCGACGCGAAGCGGTCACATCGGGGTCATTGCCACCGCCGGGACCGTTGAATCGGGTGCCTATCCGGACGCCATCCAGGAGGCGGAGGAACGCCTGGTCGTCACCCAGCAGGCCTGCCCTCGACTGGTGCCGCTGGTCGAGGCCGGCGAGCTCGACGGACGAGACACCGAACAGGCGCTGCGGGGGTACCTGGAGCCGATGCTGAGCTCGGATCCCCGCATGGACACGCTTCTTCTCGGCTGCACCCACTACCCCCTCCTGCGGCCGCTCATCGAACGCGTGGTCGGCAGCCCGGTGGCGGTGGTCGACTCGGCGTTCACCACCGCGATCGCCGTGGAGGACCTCCTCGACGCGCTCCACGCGCGCACCGACAGCACGGGTATCGGGACGAATCGGATCGCAACGACCGGAGACGTGCAGGCGTTCACCTCCGTGGCAGGACGGATCTTCGGCGCGGGCCTCCCCGACGTCGAGGGCGTACGCGTGGACGCGACCGTGGGTCGGAGGTCCTAGACTTCGGACGTGACACGGAACGCGAGCCGTATCGGCATGGGCATCGTCGTGGGGGGTCTGCTGGCCATGGGTGCCACCGTGGCGCAGCGGGAGCTGGTCAGGCGCGCAGGGACCCGGCTGATCGACTGGGAGGCGGTGCGTGGCATCGCTCGCCGACGGCTTGGTGCCCACGCCGCTCCGCTGAGCCATCGCGAGCGCGAGGAGGCGGAGGCCTACTATCGCGACGCGCTGATTCGGATCGAGCCAGCCGTCCAGGCCGAGATCGGGCGCCCGCTGCCAGCCGCACTCGAGGTGCCGGCTGTGATCGATCGGCTGGAGTGGGTGGACCTCAACCTCGCCACCTTCCAGTCCCTCTTCGGGCGCGTTGAGGGCCTGCTGACGGAGGCCGCGGGGACCGCGGAGACGCCCGGGCGTGCGCTGGCCCGGATCGTGAACCGCTCCATCGGCAACCAGCAGCTGGGCTTCCTGCTCGGGTTCCTGGCCAGGAAGGTCCTGGGCCAGTACGACGTCAGCCTGCTGGCAGCAGGCCCGGCGCCGCGGGGGCGGCTGCACTTCGTCGAGCCGAACATCACGGCCACGGCGGCGCACCTGCGCGTCCCGCTCGACGAGTTCCGCTTCTTCATCGCGCTGCACGAAGCGACGCACGCCTTCGAGTTTGAAGCGCACCCCTGGCTGCGCGACCATTTCGCCGGCCTGGTCTCGGAATCGGTGGAGCAGCTGGCAACGGATGCGGGGGGGCTCGGTGGACGGCTGCGAGAGGTCCTCTCGGGGGCCGGAAACGGTCACTGGATCGAACGGCTCCTCAGCGAACGCCAGCGCGCGACGTTCCGGCAGACGCAGGCGCTGATGTCGCTGCTCGAGGGTTACTCGAACCACGTGATGAACGCAGCAGGGGAGCGCCTCCTGCCGGGCTTCGTCGCGCTCCACGATCGCTTCGAGCGGCGCAATGAGCGTCGCGGCGCCATGGAGCAGGCGATCATGCGGGTGACCGGCCTGGATCTCAAGATGGAGCAGTACGCCGCGGGCGAGGCCTTCGTCAACGCGGTGCTCGCGCGGCGCGACCGTGTCTTCCTCCAGCAGGTATGGAGCGGTCCGCAGGCGCTACCCACGATGGACGAGATCCGCACGCCCGACGAATGGATTCGCCGGATGGAAGGCGGAGCCGAGGCGGGCGACCGGGAGACCCGGCAGGCATGAGCGGCGAGGTCGTCATTCTCACCACCCCCATCTACGGGACCGGCCTGCCCCAGGCCGTCGTGGAGCGCATCGAGTCCCTCGGCAACGTGCGCGTGGTGCCGCTCTCGCGGGACGGGGTCGTCCACGCCGATGGCGAGGCCGCCCTCGATGCAGCCGAGGTCCTCTTGCGCAGCGGCTTCCCGGGTTCCGTGCTCGACCACGTGCTCTCGCGCACGCCCCGCCTGCGCTGGATCCATTCCGCGTCTGCCGGCGTGGACCAGGTCGCGACCCCGACCGTGCGATCGCGCGGCATCACGGTCACGAACTCCCGCGGGGTCTTCAGTCGGCCCATCGCCGAGTACGTGGTGATGATGTTGTTGGCCATCTCCCATCGCCTGCCGCAGCTCCTCGAGCTCCAGCGCGAACGCACCTGGCAGCCGCTGCGCGGCACAGAGCTGGGGGGGCGGACGGTGGGCATCCTGGGCTACGGGAGCATCGGCTCCGAGATCGCGGCCCTCCTGGAGCCGTTCGGGACGCGCGTCCTCGCCACGCGACGACGCCCGCAGCTCGGGGCGCAGGGCAGGAGCAATGTCGAGATCTTCGGAGAGGATGCCACCGAGCGGGTGCTTGGCGAATCCGATGTCGTGGTGCTCACTGCTCCGCTCACCGATGACACGGCGGGCATGATCGGTGCGGCGCAGCTGCAGGCCATGCGCGAGTCTGCGTGGCTGATCAACATCGCCAGGGGCCGCCTCGTCGACGAGACCGCGCTGCGTCGCGCCCTGGAGAGCGGCTGGATTGCGGGTGCCGTCCTCGACGTCTTCAACGAGGAGCCGCTTTCCGCCGATTCGCCTGCCTACGCGACACCGAACCTGATCGTCACGCCGCATACCTCGTGGTCGAGCGACCGGGTGGTGGAACGAGGCATCGAGCTGTTCGTGGGCAACCTGCGCCGCTATCTGGCGGGCGATCCGCTGGAGAACGTCGTCGACCTGGAGGCCGGGTACTAGCCGGATGCAGGTCACCATCGTCGGACTGCCCGGCAGCGGCAAGACGACCGTGTTCAATGCCCTGACCGGCGTGCAGGCCGAGACGGGTGGCTTCTCCGGCGGCCGCGCCGCCCCCAACATCGGGGTCGTGAAGGTCCCCGACGAGCGGCTGGATCGGCTTGCGGAGCTCTTCCACCCCCGCAAGACCACGCCCGCTGACGTCACCTACGTCGACGTCGCGATTCCCGCCGGTGCGACCCGGGAGGGGACGGTATCGGCGGATCTCCTGGCCCAGATCCGGAACGCCGACGCCCTGCTCCACGTGGCGCGTGCGTTCGAGGGTGGCGACCGATCGCCGGACCCGATGCGCGACATCGAGGAGCTCGACCTGGAGTTCACGGTCGCCGACCTGACCGTGGTCCAGAAGCGGCTCGAAAAGCTGCGCACCGCGGGCCGCCACGGATCGGCGGCCGAGCGCGAGGCGAACCTCCTGGAGGAGACCCTCCTGGAGCGGCTGGAGCCGCATCTCGCCGACGGCCTCCCGCTTCGATCGCTACCCCTGGAGGACGACGAGGAGCGCCGGCTGCGCGGCTTCCGCTTCCTGACCCAGAAGCCGGTGCTCCTGCTCGTGAACCTTGACGAGGCGAATCTCCCAAGCGCCGCAACGCTCGAGGTGGAGGCCCGGGGCCGGTATGACCAGCCACAGAGCGACGCGGCCGCCATCGCCGGCAAGCTGGAGGCCGAGATCGCGCAGCTTCCCGAGGATGACGTCCGGCTTTTCATGGACGACCTGGGCATCGCCGAGGCGTCGCGGGGCCGGGTGATCCGCCTGACCTACGGCCTGCTGGGGCTGTTCTCGTTCTTCACCGCGGGGGAAGACGAGTGCCGCGCCTGGACGCTCCGACACGGCTCGACCGCCGTGGACGCCGCGGGAGCAATCCACTCGGACCTGGCCCGCGGCTTCATCCGCGCGGAGGTCGTCACGTACGACGACCTCATGCAGGTTGGCTCCATGGCCGAAGCGCGTCGGCACGGGGTGCTGCGCTCCGAGGGAAAGACCTACGAGGTTCGGGACGGCGACGTGATCCAGGTCCTCTTCAACGTCGCCAGGTAGCCGGTGTCAGGAGCGCTCGAGCTCAACGACCATGCTGCGGAACTCGTCGCTCTGGTCGACGAGATAGGTGTCCTCCGGGTCCATCCCGACGCTCATGCTGGCGGTGAGTTTCTCGTCACCGATGTACGTGAACCCGGCGCTGCGCTCGAGCTCACGCGCGATGGCCTCGACGAGCGTGTCCTCCTCGAACGTCTCGAACACCGCGGCGCGTGCCCTCTCGACCAGATCAGCGAACTCCTCGCGGCTGTGCTGGCGCTCAGTGACGAGGAGCGCGTCGGTCATCAGGTCGGTGGCTCCCTCGTGGAGCTCGTAGAAGTAGAGCGGCATTGACCGATCATAGCCCGATGCCACTGCAATCGCCGATGCCGCCCTCCTCGGCCGAAGGTCGCGCGCCGCTGGAGGTCGACCTGCTGGTCGTCGGCAGTCTCACCGTTGACACCTTCGCGGACGGCGGCAACGCGCCGGGAGGATCGGTGCTCCACGCGGCCCGGGCGGCGACGGCAGCGGGGCTGCGGGTGGGCGTGGTGACCAGCGCCGGCGATGAGCCGGAGGCGCGCGCCGGAATTGATGAGCTCTCCCGCATGGCCGCAGTGCACGCGGAGCCCGCGCCATCGACGATCGCGTTTCGCCACGTGATCTCTGGCGAGACGCGGGCGCTCGCGCTCAGCGACCGGGGCGCGGCGCTGACCGCCCCCTCGCTGGCCGTGCGCCCGGCGGCGGTGCTGTATGCCCCGCTGGCCGCCGAGTTCGGGGCCGATCTGGCGGCTCAGGCATATCCCGGAGCGACGACCGGCGCGGTCCTGCAGGGATGGTTGCGTTCCCTCGAGCCGGGGCAGATGGTTCGCGCACTGCCGCTCACGGCGCTGGACGCGCAGCTCGTTGCGCAGTTGGCCCGCATGCGCCTGGTCTGCGCCAGCACCGAGGATCTGGCCGCGGAACCGGTGGCGGACCCGGCAGCCCTGCTCGACCGACTGCGGGATGTGCTAGGCCCCGGGCCGGTGGTGGCGCTCACGGACGGCCGGCGCGGGGTCTGGCTCGACGATCGCGGGTCGCGCGTCAACGTGCCCCCGCCGCGGGTCGTCGACGGCGTGGACACCACCGGAGCCGGCGATGCGTTTGCCGCGGTGCTGCTGCACGCGCTGGCCGTCGGCCACGATCCGTTGCGCGCGACGGAGATCGCCGTCGACGAGACCGCGCGGTTCCTTCGACGGCGATCCCGGCGTCGCGTGGCCATCGGCGACGTGCATGGTCACCATGAGCGCCTCGCCCGTCTGCTGGTCGAGGCGGGGCTGATGGATGCCGGCGGGGCCTGGCAAGGGGGCACGGCGGAGCTGTGGTTCCTGGGTGACCTGACCGACCGCGGTCCCGATGGGATCGGGGTGATCGAGCTGGTTCGGCGGCTGCAGGGCGAGGCGCGGGCGACCGGGGGCCGCGTGGAGAGCGTGCTCGGGAACCACGAGGTCCTTCTCCTGGCCGCGTACTTCATGCCGGAGGTTGCCGCGGGCGGGCCCGGCGGCACGTTCCGTCTGGAGTGGATGGCGAACGGCGGACGAGCAGGCGACCTCGCGCGCATGACGCCGGAGATCGCGGCATGGCTGCGGGCGCGGCCTGCCATGGCGCTCGTGGACGATGACCTGCTGATCCATGCCGATGCGTTGGGCTACGCCCGCCTGGGCGAGTCCGTGGATGCCGTCAATGCGGCGGTCGCCCGTATCCTCGCGGCTCCCGAGCCGGCAGTCTGGGACCAACTGCTCGGCGATCTCTCGGAGCGCAGGGCGTTCTCCAACGAAGAGGCCCTCGGCAGCTTCCTCGATCATTTCGGCGCATTGCGTGTCATCCACGGGCACACACCGGTCGCTGCCCTCGTCGATGGCCACCCGGCCGTCGCGGACCGCGCCCGCCGCTACGGCACCGGGCGGGCGGTTGCTGCAGATCCGGGGCTGTACCTCGGCGGCCCCGGCTTCGTCGTCGAGCTGTAGGCGCGACGCGCCCTCGCAGCGGTCCAGCGCCGCAGGCGTCGCAACCGGCGCTCGACCACCAGTCGGGCTGCGCCGATCTCTCTGATCGCTCCTCCGCGCCCGAGCGCGAAGGCGAGGTCGAGTGCGCGGCTGGCGGCCGTGGCTGCCTCCAGGGCTCCGGGCAGGTCGGCTCGGTGCCGCTCGCGGAGGCGCGCGATCTCGATCCAGGCCCATGCCGCGGAGACCGATGCCGCGCGTGTCTCCTGCAGCCACAGTGCCTCCGCCCGCTCCGGCGCACCCCCGGCCACCAGGAGCCGCGCCGCGAGGCGGCGCAGCCGCAGCCCGTCGTCGTGACCACCGGCCGCCAGCGCGTGCTCGAGCACCTCAGTGGCGCGCCGGGCATCGTGGTCCCGGAGCAGCTCGAGCGCGAACCCGCGGTGGTCGAGGACGTGCGCGGCGCGCCAACCACCGCGCCGAAGGAGCTCGATGGTTGCCTCAAGACGCGCCAGCGAGACGATGTCCTGGAGGTTATGGTCCAGAACGGCGACGAGGGGCTCAGGAGATCCTCCCCGCAGATAACCGAAGTACCGCAGCGGCACTTCTGCGCTGGGGCAGTCGCCAGACCGCCGCACGCCGAGCACCCCGCGCTCCACGTCAGCCAGGCGCGCACTGCCCAGGGGGCGCCGCCAGAGACGGCGCGCGACGGGGAGGAGGTCGTCATGCACGGCGGGCAGACGGGCCTGCTCTGCAAAGAAGCCATGGACCGTGAGGCGGGCGACCAGCAGCGGCAGGTCGAAACCGCGCCCGTTGTAGGTCACCAGTCGCGCGGCATCGGCGAGGTCGTCACACAGGCGGCGAAGGAGGCCGCGCTCATGCGGGTAGTCGGGGAGCAGGAGCTGGCGAACCACCAGGTCGGCGCCGCGCAGGAAGCCGACGCCGGCAAGGAACGGGACGGTGCCGGCACCGGTCGACAAACCCGTGGTCTCGGTGTCGAAGTAGGCGCCGACGGGGAGCGCGGCAAGGGCGGTGACCTCGTCTGGGCTGAGCCGCACCGATCGCTCGAGGACGACGGTCGCGTCTCCGTCGGCGACCTCCAGCCGGGCGCCGAACCAGCGGGCCAGGGCCTCTGCCCGATCGGACTGGCGAGGAGGCTTGGGCGGGGACGGCGGGCTGCGCTCTTCTCGCACAGCGGCCAGCCTCGCGGCGAAGGACTCGGCTGATCCAGACATCAGGAGGACATCGCGGTGAGGAGCTCGGCGGCGGTCTGCTTGCCGCGCGGGCCGACTTCCGCGGCTGGACCCACGCAGGACGGGCAGCCCTCGAAGCACGGGCAGTCCCGCACCAGCCCGGCCGACGCCAGCACCAGGTCGTCCATCAGCGTGTACAGGCGCTCCGAGAGCCCGACGCCGCCGGGTACCGCGTCGTAGCAGAAGAGCGTCGGCCGTCCGGTGAATGGTGCCTGGGCCTGCGCGATGACCCCGAGGTCCCGGCTGTCGCACATCAGCAGCAGGGGCGCCGTGTTTCGCGCGAGGCGCGCGAGACCGATGAGGCCGCCGTCGAGCGTCTCGCGGTCGTACCGCGCGACGGCGTGATCGGGAAGCACGACCCAGGCTGCGGCGGTATGCATCTGCTGCTCGGGAAGCGCGATGGGTCCCCAGCCGACGTTCTCGTGGGTGTGGAACTTGATCTTCTTGAAGAGCGTCGCGTGCCAGGCGACCATCACCTCCCCGCGCTGCCGCGCGCCATCGGTGGCCATGGCAGCCTCCTCGGCGACGTCGAGGACCTTGAGCGTCACGCCCAGGTCGGCATCGGTGTAGTAGTCGACGTCCACCGGCCGGACGTAGGCCTTGCGCTCGTCCCAATCGAGCCGGTCGACATGGAATTGGCGCCCCTCGTGGATGTAGATCGCCTGCTCGTGGACGAGCATTGGCGCCGCGAAGATGTCCACTTCGCCGATGACCCGGCGTCGATCGCCGCCGGTGTCGATGATCACGACGTTCTCCTGCGCGGCGCTGCGAAGGCTGAAGGTGCTCGCCGGGAAGTTCTCGTGGCTCCAGTAGAACCGATCATCAGTTGCCCGCCGGAGCATCCCGTCCTCCTCGAGCACGTCGAGCAGGGCCGCGGTCTCCGGGATGCCGAACCGCTCGGTGGCGGGCACCGGCAGCTCGAAGGCGGAGGCCTTGAGGTGATCGAGCAGCAGGTGCAGGTTGTCAGGGTTGACCAGGCCATGCTCCGGCGAGCGGTCGAAGAAGTAGTCCGGGTGGGTAACCAGGAACTGGTCGATAGGCGCCGATGAGGCGACGAGGATCGAGAGGCTGGTCCCTGACCGCCGTCCGGCGCGACCCATCTGCTGCCAGGTACTGGCAACGGTGCCCGGGTACCCGACGCTGATCGCCGCATCGAGGCCGCCGATGTCGATCCCGAGCTCGAGCGCGTTCGTGGCGACGACGCCTCGCACCCGCCCGTCCCTGAGGCCGCGCTCGATCTCGCGTCGCTCGTTGGGTAGATAGCCGCCGCGATAGCCGCGGATCGAGGACGGGTGGCCCGGCGCTGACGGAATCGCCTCGCGCAGGTAGGTGGTGAGGACCTCCACGGCGGTGCGGCTGCGCGCGAACATGATGGTCTGCACCCCGTCGCGGATCAGGCGCTCGCCGATCCGCTGTGCCGTGAGCAGCGACGAGCCGCGGATTCCCAGCTGCGGATTGACAACCGGCGGATTGACGAGGACGACATGGCGGCGCCCCCGTGGGGCTCCGCTCTCGTCGATGAGCTCCACGGGCGCCTCGATCAGGCGCTCGGCCAGCTCGGCGGGGTTGGCGATGGTGGCTGAGGCGCAGATGAAGATGGGATCCGCGCCGTAGTGGCGGCAGATGCGCCGCAGGCGACGAATGACGTTCGCCACGTGGCTGCCGAAGAGCCCCCGGTAGGTGTGGAGCTCGTCGATGACCACGAACTGCAGGTTCTCGAAGAGCTTGAACCACTTGGTATGGTGGGGGAGGATCGCCGCGTGCAGCATGTCCGGGTTGGTGATGACCACCTGGCCGGCGGCGCGGACCACGCTGCGCACGTTGGCGGGCGTGTCGCCGTCGTAGGTGCTCGTGCGCAGGTCGAGCTCCGCTGCCTGGGCGAAGCCCTGCAGCTCGACGAGCTGATCGGCGGCGAGCGCCTTGGTGGGGAACAGGTAGAGGGCGCGGGCCGTGGGATCCCGGGCTACGGCGTCGAGCACCGGCAGGTTGTAGCAGAGGGTCTTGCCGGACGCGGTGGGGGTGACGACGCAGACGTTCCGCCCACCCCGCACGGCATTCACCGCCTGCGCCTGGTGCGTATAGAGGGCCTCGACCCCCCGCGCCCGGAGCGCGCTCACGAGACGGCCGTCGAGGTCTTCGGGCCAGGATGCATATCGCGGTGCCGTGGGCTCCAGCTCGCGGTGCGCAGCGACGACCGCGGCGAACCGATCGTCGGCGAGCAGGGAGGCGATGGCCGCGTCCGCAGAGGCGGGGCGCTCGGTCAGCATCGCGACACAATCGGAATAGAACGCATGTTCGATAGCCTAGCAGCCGGAGGCGACCACGATCCCCGGGGATCGCGCGCAGGCACGTGCGGGTTTCCTTGACGCTGTGGAAAACCCGCCCCTAGACTGCCGTCAGGATGACCGGCATCGAGCTCCCGGCCGAACGCGCGGGGCGCGGCGGCCGGCCCACTTCCCGCGGCCCGCGGCTGCGCCTGCCTGCCAGCCGGGCCGGCGTCACCTGGCTGGTGGTCCTGCTGGTGGTAGGGACGCTGCTCGCGATCCAGGTAGGCCGTCAGGTGTACACGAACTACTCGATCACCGAGCAGGCCGCCGCGCTGCAGAACCAGATCACCGCCATGGAGCAGCAGAACGATCAGCTGCGCCAGGAGCTCGACTACCTGCAGTCCGATGCGTTTGTCGGCGCCGAGGCGCGACGCCTCGCGAACCTCGGCCATTCCGGTGACCAGCTGCTCATCATTCCGCCGGGCTCCGAGGCCAAGCTGCCCGCCGCGCTCCAGGCCACAGCACCAGCCCCCAAGCCGCTGCTGGAGCAGTGGCTGGACCTCTTCTTCGGGCGCTGAGTTCCCGGGCTGCGCTCTCACGAGAGCAGAGATAGGCCGAATTCGCGACAGCTCTCGTGTCGCGGTACCGTGTGACCATGGAACTTCAGGACAAGGTTGCAGTGGTCACCGGCGCGGGAACGGGCATCGGCCGGGAAATCGCACGCCGGTTCGCCATGGAGGGTGCGGCCGTGGTGGTCAACTACCACAGCTCCTCGGAGGCGGCCGAAGCGCTCGTGAAGGAGATCGTTGCCAGCGGCGGACGCGCCCTGGCGGTGCGTGCCGACGTGGCGAGCGGGAACGACGTCGGGACGATGGTGGAGCGTTCGGTTTCCGCGTTCGGGCGCATCGACGTGCTGGTGAACAACGCCGGAATGGAGAAGCCAGCGGGCGTCCTCGAGGTGGCCGAGGCGGATTGGGACCGGGTGCTCGGGGTGAACCTGAAGGGCGCCTTCCTCTGCCTGCAAGCGTGCGGGCGCGTGATGCGCGATCAGGGGCGTGGCTCCATCGTGAACATCTCTTCGGTGCACGAGGACCTTCCGTTCCCCGGCTTCGCTCCCTACGCCGCCTCCAAGGGCGGGCTGAGGATGCTGATGCGCAACGCGGCCATCGAGCTTGCACCGCACGGGATCCGCGTCAACAACGTTGCCCCCGGCGCCGTCGCCACCCCAATCAACGATCGTGAGCTGCACGATCCCGAGAAGATGCATGCCCTGGAGGCGACCGTGCCGCTTGGCCGCATCGGACAGCCGGGCGAGGTGGCCGAGGTCGCGCTCTTCCTTGCCTCGGATCGAGCGTCATACGTCACCGGCTCGACGTACTACGTCGATGGCGGCCTGGTGCGCTATTCGCGGTCGCTCTGATGGGCTCGAGGGGGGCGCGCCGCGTCTGACAAGCGGGCAGCGCCACGATCTGGATGCGCATCACGGCCCCTTCGACGAGGCCGAACGGCACTTGAACGGGCGGGCCGACCGCGTGACGATGCGCTCAGTAGGGTTGTTGACGTCAGTGGCTCGCGAACGCGCGAGTCGGAAGGGTCGACGAGCTGCGCGGAGTCTCTGGCGGAATTCTGAATCCGTCGGCCCACGGAGGCGCACCATGACGCTTCGAAGCACGACCCACTCGGGCCGCGTCTCCTCCTACTCGAACCTCGATCTGGCCTGGGCGCTCGTTGTCGCGGCGGCCGTCGTCGGTCTCCTGCTTATCCTGACCTGGGTCTTCGGGATCAACACGACAGGCCCGTCGCTGCAGACGGTTCCCGACCCCGCGGGGCTGTATCTGCCGTTCTGAGGGCGGTTCGGCGTTGCGGGGCGCGTTTGACGACCGGGCAGGGCGAACATGCCGGCGCTCCAACCGGCACATCAGGAGCCGCTGCCAGGGTCGTATAGCTCGGCGGTGTCCAGCGCGCTTCCGCTGACGCCATAGCCGCCCGCCACCAGCACACTGCCGTCGGGCAGCAGGGTGGCGGTCTGCGCGTTGCGGGCTTCAGTCATGCCGACGGTGGCAGTCCACATCCCGCTGCCGGGGTCGTACAGCTCGGCCGAAGCGAGCGTGCTCCTGGCGCTGCTGCCGCCTGCCACCAGCACCTTGCCATCTGAGAGCAGCGTGCTCGTGTATCCGCCACGGTGCTCAATCATCGCTCCGGTGACGGTCCACGACCCGCTCCCGGGGTCGTACAGCTCGGCGGAGGCCAGCGGGCCAAGGGTGTCGCCGACGCTGCCCACCACCAGGACCCTGCCATCGCGCAGCCGCGTGGCGGAGAAGTACTGGCGAGGGGTCGTCATCTTCCCGGTGGCGGTCCACGACCCGGTTGCCGGGTCGAACAGCTCGGCGGAGGCCAGGGTGGGGCCCAAGCCGCCTGCGACGAGTACCTTGCCATCGAGCAGCAGCGTGGTTGTGTGAGCGGCGCGACGCGCGGTCATCCTCCCCGTGGCGGTCCAGGACCCGGTGGCCGGGTCGTACAGCTCGGCCGAGGCCTGCGTGCTGCCGGTGCCGCCACCCGCCACCAGCACCTTGCCGGTGGGCAGCAGCACGGCCGTGGGCGACGGGCGGGCGTCGATCATGGCTCCGGTGGCGGTCCAGGACCCGGTGGCCGGGTCGTACAGCTCGGCCGAGGTCAGCGGGCTGCCGGCGCCGGCACCGCCCGCCACCAGCACCTTGCCATTGGACAGGAGGGTGGCTGCGTGGAAATCGCGCGCCTCGATCATCGCCCCGGTAGCGGTCCACGACCCGCTGGTGGGGTCGTACAGCTCGGCGGAGGCCAGCGACGGGCCGCCGAGCTCGTTGACGCCACCGACCACGAGCACGCGGCCATCGGCGAGCAGGGTGGCCGTGTGACCGTAGCGGGCCTCGATCATGCTCCCGGTGGCGAGCCACACGGGCGCCGCCCGGTGGGCCTCAGAGGGTGACGCTGAGGGTGACGCCAAGGTGACGCCTGAGGCGTCGCGCTCGTGAAAGTCTCCGACGGTGGTGCGCTGGTGCATCCAGTGACGGCCAGCACGAAGGCGGCAGCTGCCAGCGAACTGACGGAACGATTGGCAGGCGCTGCGCTCCGCATGAGAAGGCTAATCTCGGGGAGGGCCTGCCCACCAGACAAGTGCCGTACGTCATGGGCTGGGCGTGCTTGGGAATCCTCGTGCACGGCTCTAGCTGGACCTTCCATCTCGCTCGGCAGACGCCCTGTTGATGACGCCCGAAGGCCCGGCGTACTCGCCGGCGGTGAACTCGGAGAGTTATGTGCTGTTGGATGGTCATGTGGTGCGTCATCGGCGGTTGCGGCGGTTCCTCACGCTCGGTACTCTTGCTCGGCGTGGCGGAGTAGCTCAGTGGTAGAGCAGGGGACTCATAAGCCCTTGGTCGGTGGTTCGAATCCGCCCTCCGCTACCAGCCTTTCCTCCAGGGCGCACACTGAGGGCTGGCGGTTCGCGCCCATCCGGGTCAGAATCCGGCCAGCAGCCGCGGGCCCTTGACCGTGGCGAGGAGGTGAGATGGCGGACACCGAGACGATCCTGCGCGAGTCGCCCCTGTTCGCGGGTGTGGACCATCGGACGATCCATCGGGTCGTCGAGCAGGCAACCCGCCGGACCTACCAGCCCGGGGACATCATCGTCCGGCAGGGCGACGCGGCATCGGCGCTCTACCTGGTGCTGAGCGGCAGGGTCTCGATCAGCCGGGAGATGGATGGCAAGGAGACCAAGCTCGTCGAGCAGGGAGCGGGGACCTTCTTCGGCGAGATGGCGCTGATCGAGGATCACCCGCGGACCGCATCGGTCACCGCGATCGAGCCGACGCAGTGCCTCCTGGTGGTCGCATGGGAGTTCACCGCCCTGATGCACGCCCACCCCTCGGTGGTCGAAGCGCTTTTCCGGGAGCTCGTCACTCGGACGCATCGCCAGGAGCACCACGTCTTCTAGCAGCTGTGAGCCGGGCCCGCGCGACGCTGGGATACCCTGCCGCCATGCCATCTGGCGATCCGCCGCCAGCGCTTGCCGACCTCGTCCAGCCTTTCGTGGCCGCCTGCCGCCAGCTGGGCGTGACCGACGGCGCGACGATCGTGCTGGCCGTCTCGGGCGGCCCTGACTCCGTTGCGCTCCTGCATCTCGGCGTCCTCGCGGCGCCGAGCACCGGGTGGCACCTCCGGGTCGCACATCTCGACCACGCCCTGCGGGCCGATTCCGCCGCCGACGCCCGCTTCGTCGCCGTTGTGGCATCTGACCTGGGTCTGCCGGTCGACGTACGACGGACCGATGTCGCCGCGCTCGCAGCGGACCGCGGCGAGGGGCTCGAGGAGGCCGGTCGCGTCGCGCGCTACGCCTATCTCGCCGAGCTCTTGGCGGATGCTCCACCGGGAGCCGTGGCGATGACCGCTCACACGCTCGACGACCAGGCGGAGACGGTGCTCCTGCACCTGGCGCGGGGAAGTGGCCTGGCCGGGCTCGCCGGGATCGCGCCGCGGCGCGGACCGCTGGCGCGACCGCTGCTCGGGATGCGACGCGGGACGCTGCGCACTGCGCTGGACGCGGCGGGAATCCCGTATCGGCTGGATGCGTCGAACGCGGATCCGCGCTTCGCCCGGAATCGTGCGCGGGCGGACCTCGTTCCGCTCCTGGAGTCCATCCATCCCGGCGCGGTTCCGGCCCTGGCACGCACCGCGCGAATCTCCGCCGCGGACGACGCCATCCTGGATGAGCTCGCTGCGACGTACCTCGCCGCGCGCCGCGAGCCGGACGGCTGGCTGGCCTGGCGGTCGCCGCCCCCCGTGGCGATCGCCCGACGCGTCCTTCGGCTGGCGATCGGCAACCCATCCCCACGGGCCGAGCGCATCGACGCACTTCTGGCGGCTGCGGCGGACGGCGTCGGCGGACGGACGATCGAGCTGGGGGCTGGCCGGCATGCCGCCGTTCGGCACCGGCGGATGCGGATCGAGGGGGTGCGGTGACCCATCCGTACCCTCGACACGTATGGAGGTTGGGAGGATGCTCCGAGCGGCCCCTCGAACGGCCGGTTGTTGAGCGGAGCGACCCCCACCTATACTGGCGTCGTCTGCGGGCTCGCAGACGACGCGGCGAACATCGGGGGAACCCGTTCTCCGCCTTCCGTACAGAGGCTAGAAGAGACCTACCTTGAGCAGCCGACTCGTCCGCAACAGTGTCGTGCTCGTCGTCCTTGCCGTCTTCGGGCTCGCGCTCCTGTGGACGTACCTCGTCGACAGCGGACCCACCGATCAGTACACCTACAGTCAGATGCTGTCCGACGCCGGCACCGGCAAGATCTCGCAGATCACCCAGGACGGCACGAAGCTGACCGTGCAGCTGAAGAACGATGCGAACACCCACTCGGTGATCGTCTCGGACACCGGCAACGTCGACGTCTACCAGCAGGTCTGCACTGCGGCGGGAACGCCGAACCTGGCTGACTGTGCGATCAAGTACAACGCGGTCGAGGCATCTGCGGCAGGTGGCATCATCACCACCCTCCTGATCTCGATCCTGCCGGTGCTGCTCATCGGCGCCTTCATCTTCTTCATGATGCGACAGGCGCAGGGCACCAATAACCAGGCCATGAGCTTCGGGAAGAGCCGCGCCCGCATGTTCCTCGGCAACAAGACCGTCGTCACCTTCAATGACGTGGCAGGGGTCGACGAGGCGAAGCAGGAGCTGACCGAGGTCGTGGAATTCCTCAAGTATCCGGAGAAGTTCAACTCGCTGGGCGCCCGCATCCCGCGCGGCGTCCTGCTGGTGGGGCCACCGGGAACGGGCAAGACCCTGCTGGCGCGGGCCGTGGCCGGCGAAGCCGGGGTCCCGTTCTTCAGCATCTCCGGATCCGAGTTCGTCGAGATGTTCGTGGGGGTCGGCGCGTCGCGCGTCCGCGACCTCTTCGAGCAGGCGAAGCGCAACTCCCCGTGCATCGTCTTCGTCGACGAGATCGACGCGGTCGGTCGTCAGCGCGGCGCCGGCCTGGGAGGCTCGCACGACGAGCGCGAGCAGACGCTGAACCAGATCCTGGTCGAGATGGACGGCTTCGACACGAACACCAACGTGATCGTGGTGGCCGCCACGAACCGGCCCGACGTCCTGGATCCGGCGCTCCTCCGCCCGGGTCGCTTCGACCGGCAGGTCGTGCTGGATCGGCCCGACATCAGGGGCCGCCGCGAGATCCTCAACGTTCACATCAAGGGCAAGCCCCTCGACAAGACGGTGGATCTCGATGCGCTCGCTCGCCGTTCGCCCGGTTTCTCGGGCGCGGACCTCGCCAACCTCGTCAACGAGTCGGCGATCCTGGCTGCGCGCCGCAACAAGAAGAGCGTCGGCATGGCCGAATTCAACGAGGCGATCGACCGCGTCGTGGCCGGTCCCGAGCGACGGAGCCGGCTCATCACCGAGGAGGAGAAGGAGATCATCGCCTACCACGAGGGTGGCCACGCGGTGGTCCAGCGCGTGCTCCCCAAGTGCGATCCGGTCTCCAAGGTGACCATCGTGTCGCGGGGCATGGCCCTGGGCTACACCATGAGCCTCCCCCAGGAGGATCGCTACCTTCATTCGAAGAGCGAGTTCGAGGACAAGATCGCCGGCATGCTCGGCGGCATGGTCTCCGAGTCGCTCGTCTTCGGCGACACGACCACCGGCGCCAGCAACGATCTCGAGAAGGCCACGAACCTGGCCCGCGCCATGGTGACCCAGTACGGCATGAGCGAGAAGCTCGGGCCGCTCACCTTCGGCAAGAAGGAAGAGATGATCTTCCTGGGACGGGAGATCAGCGAGCAGCGGAACTACTCCGACGAGGTTGCCGCCAAGATCGACGCGGAAGTGCGCGAGATCATCGATCACGCCTACGCGCGTGCCAAGGAAGCGCTCACCACGCATCGCGAGGTGCTCGACCGGCTGGCGGCCCTGCTGATCGAGAAGGAGACCATCGAGGGCGAGGAGTTCGAGGCGCTATTCACCGGGATCCTGCCGCCGCGCGGTCCCAGCTCGGCTCCACGCAAGCTGGGTGCGAAGGCACCTGTCGGAACCGACGGTGCCGAGGGTGAGGCAGAAGACGGCGAGGGCGGCACCGGCCGACGCCGCCGCCGGGGGCCGGCTCCCCAGCCCGCCTGACACGCGACCGCTTCCAACCGATCTCGAGAGAGGCCGGCGAGCACCAGCTCGCCGGCCTTCCCGCACCGCTCGAACGGTAGTCCTATCGGGCCATTGGGTCGCTAGGAGGTGGATCGTATACTCGCCCCGTTGCGTGCAGGCACCCCTGCACCCGCGTGACGACCAACCACATGGGAGCCTGCCATCCCGATGATCGACGAGCCGCTCGCCACCACGAATACCGAGTCCGAGGACTGGAGCCTGGACGTTGGGGAAGGGACCCTCGCGCCGCGGTCAGCGCTGGACGTTCTGACCAGCCTCAACGAGCGCATCGCCTCCGGCAACATCGACGAGTTCCAGCCGATCGCCACCGGCTTCGTCCCGCTGGACAAGACGATCGGCGGCGGCATGCGACCGGGTGAGCTGATTCTCATTGGCGGGGCCCAGGGCGCAGGCAAGACGACGATGGCGCTCCAGATGGCGCGCAACATCGCGGCTGCCGGGCAGGCCAAGGTGCTCTACGTGTGTTTCGAGCACGAGGAGGAGTACCTCATCCAGCGCCTGATCGCCATGGAGTCCGCGCTCACGCACCTGCCACAGAAGAGCGGTGCCGTGAAGATCCAGGACGTCAAGAAGGAGGTCCTGGGCAGCTACACCGCGTCCGCCGAGACCGGCCAGCGGGCCAAGCTCGGGGCGAATCCACGCCTGCGTCCCTCGCTGGAGCGGATCGCGCGCTACGGCAGCAACCTGTACCTGATGCGCGGCACGGCGACCGCGAGCACCGTCGACAACCTCCGTCGCCTGGTGGCTGAGCACCGGACCGATGAGAGGCAGCGCCTGGTGCTGGTCGTGGACTACCTGCAGAAGGTCCCGGTCATTCCCGAGCCGGCCGATGAGACGGAGAAGGTGACCCGCATCGTGTCGGGTCTCAAGGACATCGCGCTTTCGCTCGAGCTGCCGGTGATCGCCATTGTCGCGGCCGATCGCGAGGGCCTGAAGGCGAAGCGGCTCCGCAATCACCATCTGCGCGGGTCGAGCGCCATCAACTACGAGAGCGACATCATCCTGATCCTGAACGACAAGTACCACATCGTCGCCAAGGTGAACATCGAGTTCAACCCGTACCAGGCGCAGCGCTACCGGGACTGGGTCGTCGTCACGGTCGAGAAGAACCGCGGTGGCCAGGACAACGTCGATCTCGAATACGAGAAGCTCTTCGAATACAGCTGCTTCGATCCCACGGGCCGGATCACGGCCGAGAAGCTGATCGAAGAGCGGCTGTTCAACGAGTAGCACGGTCACCCTCCCCGTGGATCAGGTCGACCCGTATCGCATCCTGCAGGTCCTGCCCAGCGCTGAGCAGGAGGTGATCAACGCCGCCTTCCGTGCGCTGGCGTTGAAGTACCACCCGGATCGCGATGCGTCTCCGGCGGCCCAGCGCAGGATGCTCGCCCTCAATGCGGCGTACTCGCTGGTGCGCGACGAGATGGCTCGTGCCGCCTGGGACCGGGGGCAGCAGACAGGGAGCGCGGCACGGCCGCCGCGAACCGGCTCGGTTCCACCCCCGCCACGTTCAGCTGCAGCCGGGACCCGGGTAACGTTCGGTCGCTACGCGGGGTGGACCCTCCGTGACCTTGCCCGCCACGATCCCGAGTACCTGCGCTGGCTCAGCCGCCACTCGTCGGGCATTGCGTACCGCACGGAGATCTACCAGATCCTCGGCCGCCGAGCCCACGCCGCCTGAGGGTTGACCCCGCGGGCTAACCCCCGCGGGCTGACCCCCGCGGGATGTCGCGCGAACTCCGGTACCCTTAGCGCATGGCTCCGGTCCTTCATCCAGCGCGACTGCGCGCGGTCTTCCTCGACATCGGGGACACGGTCATGCGTCCCTCGCCGGACTGGGAGCACATCTATGCCAAGGCGTTCGCCGAATTCGGCGTGGACGTTGACATCGATGCCCTGCATGATGCGCTGCGCGCCGCGTACCACCACGGCGGATGGGGCATGGACGGCGGGTTCGAACCCACCGAAGAGACGAGCTTTCACCGGACCGTTGAGATCGACCAGCAGGCCATCAGCGGATTGGGGCTGGGTCCCATGCCGGAGGCCTTCTTTCGCCGCCTTTCGCAGCTGTTCATGGTTGCCGAGAACTGGCACGTCTTTCCCGAGGTTCCCGCCACACTGGATGCGCTGCGCGAGCGGGGACTGGTCGTCGGCGCGGTCAGCAACTGGGTCTGGAGCCTGCCCGATCTGCTTCACTCGCTCAACCTGGTCGAGCGCTTCGACTTCGTGGCCGCATCCGCCCGGGTCGGCTTCGAGAAGCCCCACCCGGAGATCTTCCGCTACGCGCTGCACCGTGCCGGGGCCGCGCCCGGCGAGGTCATCCACGTCGGTGATCACGTGGATGCGGATGTCGATGGTGCCAGGGCCATTGGCATAGACGCGGTTCTCATCGATCGTCACCACCGGCATCGGCCCGAGGAGCTCCCGGACGGGGTGCCGATCATCACCGCGCTCGACGAGCTGCTGCCCATCCTGGACGCGCGGAGCGACGTCCGAGACGCGCGACGGGCCCCCGCCGTGTGACCGAGTCCTGGCGCTGCTTCGTGGCAGTGCCGTTGTCAGAAGCCCTCGTCGGCGCGCTGGCTCGGACCGTGACCGACTGGCGCGCCGACCCCGCCGCGCCGGATCTGCGATGGACGGAACCCGCCGGCTGGCACCTGACACTCGCCTTCCTGGGCGACATTGATCCGGAGGCGGTCCCGAGCCTGCTTGAGGCGCTGAGGAGCGCTCTCGATGGATATCCCGCCTGGCGCGCGGACACCGGTGAACTCGGCACCTTCCCCGGTCCGCTGCGGGCCCGCGTGCTGTGGTACGGGGTCGGTGATGCCGACGGGCGCCTGGCCCGCCTCGCGCATGCCGCGCGCACGTCTCTGGCGCCCCTGGTCCCCTCGCTGCGCAGCGGCTCGCCGTTTCGGGCCCACGTGACGCTTGCGCGGGCGCGGCAGTCGGGCATTGACCTCGGTGCCTGGCTTGCCGTCCACGCGGGTCCGCGGAGCTCTCTCCGCGTCGACCAGGTGGTGCTCTATCGGTCACTGCTGGGTGCTGGCCGCCCCGCGCGCTACGAGTCCCTGGGGGCCGTCGCGCTTCCCGCGCCGCGTGGTGCCATCATGGATGCTGAAGCGGAGGCATCGACAGATGGCTGACACGGCTGAACGGGCGCGCCAGATGGTGGTGGCGGTGATCGGCGACGGAGACCCGCGCGGACCCGACGCACACCGCGTGCTCGAGTGGGCAGAGGAGGTGGGTGCTCTGCTGGCGCGAGGTGGTGCCGCGGTCGTGACCGGCGGCCTCGGGGGCGTCATGCGTGCCGCGGCGCGGGGTGCCGCCGCCGAGGGTGGGTTGACGATCGGCATCCTGCCCGGCGACGACCCGGCCGATGCGAACGAGTTCGTCCGGCTTCCCATCGCGACCGGACTGGGCGTGGTGCGCAACCTGGTGGTCGTCACGGCCGCCGATGCGGTGGTGGCCATCGGGGGACGACACGGAACGCTCTCGGAGATCGGGCTGGCGCTGCGGATGGGCCGGCAGGTCGTAGCGCTTGGATCCTGGCGCGTCGAATCGGATCGGGCTGTCGGCGGTCCACGGGTCCATCGCGCCCGGGATCCGCGCGAGGCGGCGCAACTCGCCCTCCGAATGGCGAAGGCCGGGCCCGTCCGGCCAGGCTAGCTGCTCAATGGACGAGCCCTCTCGTCGGCTCGTGGAACAGATCACTGGGGTCGTAAGGGATGAGGATCTCGGAATTGCCGACGATCTTCCACCGGTAGCTGATGATCTGGATGCTGGCAATGTCCCCCGCGACCGAACCGCTGCCGTTGAGGGTCACCAGCTGGTTGGCGGCATAGACAGTCCCACCGATGGCGAGGGCCTCTGTGCCGCTCCCGAGCGTGATGGTGCACTGCAGGAGAGGGCAGCTTCCGCTGCGATCGTGCCAGAGCAGCATCCCCTTGTACGGGCATGAGGTGGGGTCGATTCCGCAGGCGTAGTCACCGATGCCGTAGGCCTGGAACTTCACGCCCGACGTGAAGTTGACGCCCTGCTGACAGTGCCCAGCCGGCTGGCCGGACCAGTCGGCTGCGCACGCGTCCGCGTACTTCGGGTTATCGGTGTTGTAGATCAGCACCTGGGCAGTCGCGGGGTTGCCATCTCCCGAGATGGCTTCGATGACGCTGCCGTTCTGGGTGATCCCACCACCCGCGATGACGTAGATGCCGGGCTGCATCTGGATGCGGTACTTGTTCGTGGTGAGGTGCCAGCCGCCGTAGTACACGCCGGGTGCGAGGGTGACACAGCGGACGGAGGTGTCGTCTGTACAGGGCACCCAGCCCCACTTCGCCCCGCCGGCTCCGCAGCCGGCGCTGGTTGTGACGTCGGTGGTGCTGCCTCCGACGCCGCAGGTGGCACCGGGCGTGCTATCGCTGACCGAGGGACCCGCAAGGTCCGCGAGAGGATCGCCGACTGGCAGCGCTCCTTGGTGGACGAGACCGGAGCCGTCGTCGGTGGTGATCTCCGCTCCGCCGTCCTGGCCGCAGTCACCGTATGTGTAGACCTCCGGAGCGTCGAGGCTTGACGAGCCACCGACCTTCAAAGCCCCGTCGCCGCCGCCGCAGGGGGCGACGGCGGCGGGGGCGACCGGCCCCCCGCAGCTCGAGTTGACCTGGACGTATCCGCCCGAGTAGGCCTGACCGGTATCGGGGTTGGTCACCGGCTGGATCGTGACCTTCGCTCCGGTGCTCGGCCCTCCGTTGCCCTGGATCTGGCCGGCGTGACAGCCCGTCGGATCCAGCGCGTGCAGCGAGCTGGTGTAGGAGTTCTCGGTCGTGTTGGCGGCGACCGCGCCGGTCGAGACTTCGGTCACCGTGGACCCGAAGATGCGCCCGAAGAAGGACGGATGGGTAGCGTGGATGATCACCTGGACGTGCCCCGCGAAGCCGACGAAGGGCCCGCTGACCGGCGGCGATTGGACCTCGAGTGACCCGGAGGTCAGGGCTGCGGCACATCCGGCATCACCTGTGAAGAAGCCGTTCTTCTGCGCGTAGAAGCAGGCATCCGCCTCCATCTGTGGCAGGACCATCGCTGGATTCACCGCGTCCCCGGTGTTGGGATCACGCAGCCATCGCGCTGCGGCGATCGCGCCCGGATCAGCGGCGTTCTGCTCTTCGCGGCGGAGCATCCAGGAGAAGCCGATGTCGACGACCAGGGCTGCGATGGCCACGAGGACCAGCAGCGCGGCGGCGGTGGCGATGAGGACCTGACCTTTGGAGGCGGATTTCATGGCGTACTCACTGCTGTCGCTCGATGGGTTCGGTGATCACGCCCCGCAGCGTGATCTCGGATGGGACGAGGAGGAATCCGGCCAGCGGCGGGTGCCATACGTAGCAGGCGTAGACCGTCACCTGGTTGCCAACGATCCGGCCCGGCGCCTCGGAGAGGTCGCTGGCCGTGTCGACCGTCGTGGTCGGCGTCGTCACCGAGCAGCCGATGGCGCCCGACTGCGTCGTCGGATCATGGCCGTCGATGGTGCAGGCGCTCCAGGCGGTGTTCATGCCGTCCACCGCGCCCTTCGGCGGGGCGTCGTACTTCCCCGGATCTCCGTCAGCGATGTACCCGGACCAGCACGCCGCGATCACCACGTTGTCGCGGGGAAGGCCATAGACCTGGCGTCGGCCGGCATCGGTCATCATCGGCCATCCCGCATCTGGCGCGTCGCACGCGTAGTAGTGGTCGCTGGGCTTGGGCTGGGGTTCCAGCCGGGACGCCGTCGGACAGCGTGCGGTGGCGCTGTGGATGGACGCGTAGCGCGCCGCCTCACGGGCGGCGTTGGTGACCTGCTGCTGGTAGAAGACGCCGATCCCGAGGGAGATGATCCCAACAAGGACTGCCAGGAAGACGGGCAGGACCAGCGCCAGCTCCACCATCGCCTGGCCGTGTCGACGGTCTCTGTGGTGTACGAATCGCATCAGTAGTCACCCACGGTGAACATCCGGTCGCGCTGGAGCCACACGTCACCCAGGTCGAGGCCCGCGGAGAAAGGGAGGCTGAGGTGGAGGTTGAAGAGGGTCGTGAAGCGGTAACACGTCCGCACCTCGACGTACGGCAAGGGCGCGGAGGCCCCGTCCAGGACGGGCGCGGTGTCGGCCGGGTCCGGTGAGCTCCAGCCGGCGATCGACGAGCACGCCTCCGGCACAGCCTGCGTCGTGGTTCCGCACCCGGTGTCGCCCAACGCCGTGTCGTGAACACACACTGCGATGACCGGCATCGACTCGCAGCTACCCGTACCCGCGTCATAGGTCGTGTTGGGCAGCGCCCGGGCCTCGTGGCAGACCTCGTTCACGGCAACCTGGTGGAGGCGCCCATAGTCGATAGATCCGCTGCCCCGGATCATCTGGGTGTACTCCTGAGCCGCCGCCTCGGCGCCATTGCGCGCAGCGGCTTCGAGCGTGATCCCTGCGGCGAACACTCGGCCGAAGTCCGCGATGCCGAGCAGGAGGATGAGGAGCAACGGCAGGACGAGGGCGAACTCGACCATGGCCTGCCCACGCCGGGCGCTGCGCGTGCCTCGACGGTGACGTGGGCGATACCGATAGGCGATCGGTCGATCGCCCCTTGCCGGCCGATGTCGCATTGGATCCAGTCATTCCCCCTGGATGCCTGAGTCGGCCGCGCGGGCAGCGGGGCAACCGGTGAACTGTCAGGACCGGTACCGTAGTACCCCGGAGGTCCTGCCGGCCACGATTGGAGATTGATGTCGTTGCCTGCCGTCACCAATCCGGGCAAACGTGGTGGAACGGTGCGGATCGGTGCGGTCAGCACACCATAGCGAGACCACCTTGCGACCCACCTTGCGGTCGCCAGGCGCGAACGCAGTTCGTGTCCGGGGATCCCGCTCGCGGGTGAGGTCGACCCCTAGACTCCACCGATGACCGATGCCGCGGACGCCGTCGAGCGCGTCCTTGTCCTGCCGCGTGACCAGGTGCCTGGCGGCTGCGGATTCCGGGGCCTCCGCACTGCCGACCGGGAGGACCTGGCCAGCCTGCGCCGGGCGGTGGCGCGCCACGGACGCTACCTTCCTCGCCCGCAGGCAGAGCAGGATCCTGACTTCAAGCAGCTCATCCCATACGTCGTGCTCCGCGACCACGAGCGGATCTTCCTCATGGAGCGGACGCGGGCGGGCGGCGACCCGCGACTGCACCTCAAGGCCAGCATCGGGGTCGGCGGCCACCTCAACCCGGTCGATGACGGCGAGGACCCCCTGATGGACGGCCTGCGGCGTGAGTGGGTCGAGGAGCTCGAGACG
The DNA here is from genome assembly GCA_963814105.1 of uncultured Chloroflexia bacterium. GTDB lineage: Bacteria > Chloroflexota > Limnocylindria > QHBO01 > QHBO01 > CAVXEH01. Next base: position 62,235 of record CAWFBQ010000008.1, on the reverse strand, counting down.
GCGTTCGAACCAACCTTCCAGCTGGCGGGCATGCTCAACGACGACGAGAACGCGGTGGGGGCGGTGCACCTCGGCGTCGTGTTCAGCGTCGAGGCCGATGGCGCCCCCGTCGCCGTCCGCGAGCGCGACAAGCTCAGCGGCCGCTTCGTCGGGCTCCCGGAGGTTCGCGGCGCCTGGGAACGGCTTGAGACGTGGTCCCAGCTCACGCTCGAGTGGCTGGAAGCCGCCGACCGCCGCCCGGCCGGTTAGCCGCGGGCCAACACCGCCGACGGGGCCGTTCGACGTGCTCCCAGGGGCCCGGGTGGCCCTTCTGAGGCACCGTATCCCCACGCGTATACTCGTGACATGGTCGCCCTGCGGCGCACCCTTGCGGTCGTCGCCCTCCTTTTCGGACTTGTGTCGCTGGCCGGCTCCGCAGCCGGAGCGGGAGACCACGTCGCCCGTCTGCGCCTGACCGGCGTGATCGACCAGGTGACCGCGACCTACATCGAGGAGGGGATCAAGGCCGCCAGCGCCGACGGCGCGGCCGCGGTGCTGATCGTGATCGACTCGCCCGGCGGTGAGCTCACGAGCAAGGACCGCATGGTCAAGGCGATCCTGGCCAGCCCCATCCCGGTCATCACCTACGTCGCCCCCGACGGCGCCCGGGCCGGGTCGGCCGCCACCTTCGTCACCCTGGCCGGTGACGTGGCCGCCATGGCGCCCTCCACGCAGATCGGCGCCGCCTCGGTCGTCGACTCCAGCGGAAATGACCTGCCCTCAACCGAGGCGAAGAAGATCACCAACGACCAGGCCGCATCCATCCGGGAGCTGGCGCTGCGCGAGGACCGAAACGCCGATTGGGCGGAGAGCGCGGTCCGTGATGCCGCCAGTGTCGGCTCATCGCGGGCGGTGGCCATGAGCCCACCGGTGGTCGACATCCTCGCCGCGAACGAGGCCGATCTGCTGGCCGCCATCGACGGCGGCACCCGCTCAGACGGACATCCCTACCAGCACGACGGCAAGCCGATTCCGGCGCTCTCGGCGCTGCCGCTGACCGACGTGAACATGAACATCGGCCAGCAGTTCCTGCACCTGCTCTCGGACCCGAACATTGCCTTCATCCTGTTCACCATCGGCTTCTACGGGATCCTTGCGGAGCTCTTCCACCCGAACTTCGTGTCGGGAACCCTGGGCGCCATCGCCATCATCCTGGCCTGGATCGGGTCGAACAGCCTCCCGCTCAACATCGGCGGCCTGGCGCTGATCCTGGTGGGCATTGGGCTCTTCGTGCTGGAGATCCACGTGACGAGCTTCGGCCTGCTCGCCGTGGGAGGCGTGGTCTGCTTCGTGCTGGGCGCGTTCGCGCTCTACACGGGAGTGACGCCGGGCGAGGCTGACTTCAGTGTGTCGGTCGACCCGATCCTGGTCGCGGCGATCGTCGCCCTGACGCTGTACTACTTCCTGGTCCTGATCCGCGGTCTCGTGCAGACCCGCCGTCTGATGCCCACCGCTGCGCTGCCCATAGCGGCGCTGGTGGGAGCCACCGGAACGGCGCAAACGCTCCTCGCCCCGCGGGGCATCGCCTATGCTGGTGGTGAGACGTGGTCGGCGCGCAGCAGCGCGGAGACGGCGATCGATGCCGGAACCCCCATCCGGGTGGTCCGCGTCGAGGGACTCGAGCTTGTCGTGGAACCGGCACCTGCTGCCGTCCAGCCATCTGAAGAGGGGAGAGAGGACCCGAGCCATGCCTGACAACGCCACCGGCCTGATCCTGCTGGTCGTCGGACTGCTGATCGTGCTCTGGCTGATCACGCTGACCGTGCATATCGTTCGCGAGTACGAACGCCTGGTGGTGTTCTTCTTCGGACGTCTCCAGGGGGCCAGAGGGCCTGGACTGGTGATCCTCATCCCGTTCGTCCAGCAGACCGTGAAGGTCGACCTGCGGGAGTTCTACCTCGAGGTGCCGCAGCAGGCCTGCATCACCAAGGACAACGCGCCGATCAGCATCGACTTCCTGGTCTACTCGAAGGTCTTCGACCCATCGGAGTCCGTCACCGCGGTGACCAACTTCTCCGGCGCATCCCAGGCGCTGGCCGCCACCACGCTCCGCGCGGTGATCGGCGACATCCCGCTTGACGACGTGCTGGCCAAGCGCGAGGAGATCAACACCATCCTGCGCACCAAGCTCGACGAGGTGACCCATCGCTGGGGCGTGAAGATCACGAACGTCGAGATTCGCGAGATCGTGCCGCCGCGCGACATCCAGGACGCCATGAACCGCCAGATGAGCGCCGAGCGCATCCGGCGCGCGGTCATCACCGAGTCCGAGGGCCAGCGCCAGGCGACGATCAACGTCGCCGAGGGCGACAAGCAGAGCGCCATCCTCCGCGCCGAGGGCAACCGGCAGAGCCAGATCCTGCAGGCCGAGGGCTATGCCAACGCGCTGCAGACGATCTTCAACGCCGCCAAGGGCATCGACGAGAAGACCATGGCCCTCCAGTACCTCGACGCGCTGAAGGTTCTCGGTGCCGGCGAGTCGACGAAGTGGGTGATCCCCATGGAGCTCTCCGAGCTGACTCGACCGATTGCCGGAGCCATGCGCAGCGCGCGAGCCGGAGACGGTGGCGGGGACGCGGGCTGAACGACCGGGCACCGCTGGGCGGGGTCGTGCCCGAGGTGGGATGACCGCCCGGGTCGGCCGGCTGCTGGGTGCGCTGCTGGCGGGATACGCCGGGTTCCTGGCGGTCGAGGGCTCGCGACGGGTCGTTCACCCGCCGCGACGCCCATTCGAGGCACTGGCCGGCGATCCGACCACGCCGGCGGATCTCGGTCTCGCCTACGAGGACGTGCGATTCACGACCGACGATGGCGTGACCCTCGCCGGCTGGCTGGTGCCCGCGCGGCGTGACACACGGGCCGCCGTGGTGGTGATGCACGGCTTCAGCTGGAATCGGCTCCCGTGGCTCTCGGGCTTCGTCCCGTGGCTCTCGGAGCGCTATCACGTTCTGCAGTTCGACTTTCGCGGGCACGGCGTGAGCGACGACGCCGACATCACCCTGGGCACCGCCGAACGGCACGACGTGGCCGCCGCGGTCCGCATCCTGGAGGGGCGCGGCCTGGGCCCCATTGCCCTGATGGGAATCAGCATGGGCGCCTCGGTGGCCATCATGGCCGCGCCGGACCTCCCGGTCGCAGCCGTCGTTGCCGATGCGCCGTATGCCGACCTGTACAACCCGATCGGCAACCGCATGCGCGAGTTGCACTACCCGCTGCCATGGCTGGGATCACGGCTGGTCGTGCTGGGTGCCAGCCTGCGGGCTCGCACCCGGCTTCTGGCGCCAATCGACCGCGTTGCCCGGCTCTCGCCGCGCGGCCTGCTGATCATCGCCCCCCGGGAGGATCAGCTCATCGACAACGCGCAGGCGCGCCGGCTGTATGCAACCGCGCACTCGCCGAAGGAGCTCTACGTGGTGGAGGGCGCCGGCCACGCCGACGCCCGGGCGATCGGTGGCGCCGAGTACGAGCGACGCGTGCTGGGTTTCCTGGCCAGGCATCTTGACGGCGCGGGGGATCAGGCCGCGTAGGTGGCCGCCATCGGCCCCGGCCTGCCGGACTCTATACTCTGGCGGTCTCAACCACCAAAGGGTTCTTGATGGCTGCCACCAAGGTCCTGGTCGTCGATGACGACCTCAACATTCAGCGCGTCCTGGTCTTCACCCTGAAGCAGGAAGGCTTCGAGGTGCTCGTCGCGTCCGACGGTGAGACCGGTGTCGAGATGGCCCGGACCTCCGAACCGGACCTGATCCTCATGGACGTGGCGATGCCCAAGCTCGACGGGTATGCCGCCACGCAGCAGATCCGCGCGGGCGAGAAGGCTGGTACGCGCGTGCCGATCATCATGCTCACCTCGGAGGCGGACGTCGGCGAGCGCGTCAAGGGGCTCCGTGCGGGAGCCGACGACGACATCGTCAAGCCCTTCCACCCCCTCGAGCTGATCGCGCGCATCCGGGCGCTGCTGGCGCGCAGCGGCGCCACGACGGTCCCGAGTGGCCCGGACGCCCCGACCCTCGGCCAGCTCGCGCTCTTCTACGGCGCCAAGGGCGGCGTGGGCACCACCACCATCGCCATCAACACCGGCATCGCGCTGGCACAGGAGATGAAGCGCAAGACGGCCCTGCTCGACGCGAACCTGCAGTTCGGGGACCTGCGCGTCTTCCTGGACCTGGGGTTGGACACAGCCTCGATCGTGAACGCCATGAGCGAGCCGGACCTTGACGGCGACCTCCTCCGCAAGCTGATGGTCCACCATCACTCCGGGTTGGACCTGCTCCTCGCGCCCACCTCGCCCGAATCGGCCGACATCGTCGTCGAACGCCAGCGCACGGATCCGACCACCCTGTCACACCTGCTGGGCATTGCGAGGCGGCAGTTCGACTACACCCTGGTCGACATGGCCAAGACGATCGACGACTTCAACCTCCAGCTCTTCGACGAGGCCGATGTCATCTTCGTGGTGATGACCGCCGACCTGTCATGCCTCAAGAATGTGCAGCTCGTGCTCAAGACCATGGACAACCTCGGGTACGAGCGGAGCAAGGTGCAGCTGGTCCTGAACCGGTCGAATGCGTACACCGGGATCAACGTCAACAACGCCGAATCGGTGCTCGGACGGAAGATCGACTTCCAGATCATCAACGAGTACCGCGCTGCGATCTCGGCGCTGAACTCGGGGGAGCCGTTCATGTCGTCCCGTCCCGATGCGCCGCTGAGCCGAAGCGTCTCCGACTTCGCGCGCGAGGTCGACAAGCAGGCAGTCGCGGCGGCGGTGCCGGCCACGCGCTGACTCGCCCGACACAGCCCACAGGTTGCGATAAGGGAGTCCTAAGCACCTCGTAACGGACGCTTCGTAGGCTGGCGGCGCCGGTCGTCGCTTGAGCATGGAGGCGAGCAGGCGGACGACCGGCACTCCGACGCCCACTCCGCACGGCCTCCGGACGAGGACTCCCATGCTCAGCGAGATGCTGTCCGCCACGGTGATCGGGGTGGACGGGGTTCCCGTACGGGTCGAGGCCGATGTCGCGTTCGGTCTCCCGTCCCTGACGATCGTGGGGCTCGCCGGGAGCGCAGTGCAGGAAGCGCGCGAACGGGTTCGCTCCGCCATCCGGAACTGCGGGTTCGAGATCCCGGCGCGGCGGATCACCGTGAACCTGGCACCGGCGGACCTCCCGAAGGACGGGACGAGCTATGACCTGGCCATCGCCGCCGCGATCCTCGGGGCATCCGGCCAGCTCGGAGCGTCGGGCGCCCGGCGCCGATGCGCACTGGTCGGCGAGCTGGCCCTGGACGGGAGCCTCCGGTCGGTGGCGGGTGTCCTGGCACTCGCCGCCGCCGCGCGATCCGCCGGTATCGACGAGGTGATCGTGCCCAGCTCGGCGGCCGCGGAGGCGGCCGCCGTTGATGGAATCGTGGTCCGCGGGGCGGCGACGCTCGGGGACGCGGTGGCTCATCTCGTGCGGCTGCGCGAGCTTCCGGCGGTCACGGCGAGTCCGATACCGCCCTGGACCCCCGCCCCGGGCGTGCCGGACCTCGCCGACGTCATCGGTCAGTCATTCGCCAGGCGTGCGCTGGAGGTGGCCGTGGCCGGGCGCCACAGCCTGGCGCTCACCGGTCCGCCCGGGGTCGGCAAAACGCTGCTTCTTCGCACCGCGGAGGGTCTGCTCCCGCCCCTCGAGGAAGACGAGGCGGTCGAGGTCAGCCGGATTCACTCGGTCGCCGGACTCCTGGACCGCCGTGCGCCGGTCGTCCGTCGCCGGCCGTTCCGAGTGCCACACCACACCATCTCGACGCAGGCGCTGGTCGGAGGCGGCAGCCGGGTGCGCCCCGGCGAAGCGAGCCTTGCGCATCGCGGCGCACTCGTCCTCGATGAGCTTCTCCAGTTCCGCGCCGACGCGCTCGAGGCCCTGCGCCAGCCGCTCGAGTCAGGGACCGTGACCATCGCCCGGGTCGACGGCGCCCTGACGTTGCCCGCCCGTTTCACGCTGCTCGCCGGCTTCAATCCGTGCGCCTGCGGGTGGCGTCACTCGCGGACTCGCACGTGCGTCTGCGACGATGCGAGCGCTCGTCGCTATGCGGCACGCATCTCCGGTCCCATCCGTGACCGGCTTGACCTGTGGATCGTGATGGACGAACCGGCGCAGATCGTCGATGCACCCAGGGGCGAGGAGAGCCGCGCGGTGGCGCGGCGGATTGCGGATGCGTGGGCCGCGCAGCGGGATCGCCAGGGTCGTGCGAACGGCGAGATGGACCCGGCCTGGGACGCCGTCTCGGACGCGACTCCCCGGCTGGTGTCGCTGATTGCGCAGCGCGCTCGTCGCTTCGCCCTGTCCCCCCGGCGCGTGCGGCGGGCGGGTCGTATCGCACGCACGATCGCGGATCTGGAGGGGTGTCGCACCGTCCTGCCTGAGCACGTCGATGAGGCCCTTGCCTATCGGCCGGACGCGCGTCTCCAGGATCGGACCTCGTGATCGGGGTGGGGACGGGGCACCATGCTTCCCGGGACGCCGGTGCCGCACACGAGCTCGACACGCAGGAATCGCGCGGGATCGCCGGTCGGGAACGCTCGTCGTGGATCGCCCTGGCCGCGGTGCCGGGCGTGGGGCAGGCCGGTTTCGCATCGCTGCTGGACGCCTTCGGCACCGCGCAGGGGGTGCTGGAGCACCCCATTGAGCAGGTGATGCTGCATCTGCCGCGGGCGGACGAGGCGACGCGTCGAGCCCTGGCGCGCCTCAGGGAGACGGGTGCCGGGGAGATCACGGCACGCCTCGAGGCTGCGGCTGCAGCGGCGGGCGGGCGAGTGGTGACGGCACGGGACGACGACTATCCCGTCCGGCTCACGCGGCTGCGGGTGCGGCCACCGGTCCTGTACGTTGCCGGACAGCTCGATCGCCTGGGGGCGGACTGCGTCGCGGTCGTTGGCACGCGTCGCCCGACCGGGTACGGGCGGGCTGCCGCCGCGGAGATCGCGGACGAGCTGGCGCGAGCGAACGTTTGCGTCATCTCCGGCCTCGCGCTGGGTATCGACGCGGTCGCGCACCGCTCGGCGCTGGCGGCAGGCGGCGTCACCGCCGCGGTGCTGCCGTCGCCCATCGACCGTGTCTATCCGCCGCGCCACCGGCCGCTCGCCGCGGCGATTGTCGCGGCCGATGGTGTGCTCCTGTCGGAGTCGCCACCGGGACGGACAACCGGCAAGCCGGACTTCGCCCGTCGCAACCGGATCGTGAGCGGCCTGGCGGACGCGGTGGTCATCGTCGAGGCACCCGACCGCTCGGGGGCCCTGTTGACCGCGGCGGCCGCGGCAGACCAGGGGCGTGAGCTGATGGCCGTGCCGGGACCGATCGACTCGGTGGCGTCGCGCGGATGCAATCGGCTCATCGCGGATCACCAGGCGGAGATCGTCACCTCCGCAGTGTCGCTGGTGCAGCGTCTCGGCCTCCGGCCCGCCGGCAGGACCCCGCTCGCCGTCGGCCTGTCGGAACCGGAAGGCCTGGTGCTCGGCTCGCTCTTCAAGCGCAGCGCGTCGATCGAGGAGCTGATGGATCGGACGCGGCTCGGGACACCGGCCCTGGCGAGCGTCCTGACCCTGCTGGAGGCCCGAGGCCTGGTGACCAGCTATGGCGGCGCCACGTTCCATCCCACCGTGGTCGCGAGGCGCGCCGGCAGGGGGCGTTGAGGCGTGGCTCTCGGCGCGTCCGACGCGGATGGCGATGCATGCCTATACTGCCCCCGCCACCCGAGGCGTCCGTGAGCCCGAACGGACCACGCCAAGCCCCGCTGGAGATTCAACGTCTATTGCGCCGACACCGTGCCCTGGTGGCCCCCACCGCCACCCGGTCCACCCGGACCGCTTCCCCCCTCGCCCATACCAGCGCGCGGATCATCGCCGCCGCGTCGATCATCGCCCTCGTGGTGGTGGCGGTGCAGCAGCGACCCAGCGTCGCCGCTCCCACGCCCGCATCGACCGCCCCGATCTCGATCCTCCCCGCCAGGGTCGGCGTGGGGATTGCCACCCACCAGGCGCTGTCCCTCGACTTCGTGCAGCCGATGGACGTCCGGAGTGTCGCCGACAGCCTGCAGGTGAAGCCCGCGACACGCGTCAGGCTGTCGTGGAGCATGGACGGTCGCCACGCAACGGTGACGCCGGCGATGCGCTGGCTGACCGACGAGCGCTACGTCCTGAGCCTACCGGCAACCACCCGCCTGGCGAACGGCTCGGTGCTTGCGGCCCCGCTGTCGTACACGTTCACCACCCAGACGGCACCCATCATCAACGCCTTCGCCCTCGACCGCGTTGGTCCCGACGTCGCACCGGAGCGGCTCTCGTTCACCGAGGCGCTGCGCAGCGACCCGCCGCCGCTTCCCGCGGACACCGCCGAGAACGCCAGCGCGAGAACTGCCATCCACATCGGGTTCAGCGCCGCGATGAACCACGTCGATGTCGAGCGCTCGTTCCTGGTCAGCCCGACCGTGCTGGGCTCGTTCAGCTGGGAGGGAACCACCCTGACCTTCACGCCCCGGGAGCGCCTCGACGCCGATGCCCGCTACGCGGTCAGCATCCTGGGGGCGCACGATCTGCAGGGCAATCCGCTGGGCGGCGACACGTCGTTCTCGTTCACGACGGCACCGCCGGCTCGCGTCGTCAAGATCGTTCCCGCCGATGGTGCGACGGGCGTCAGCGCGGGCTCGGTCCAGCTCACGTTCTCCGCGCCGGTGGACACCGACAGCGCGCAGGCCGCCTTCCGGCTGGTCGACATCGCCCGCGGCACGACGGTATCCGGCTCAGCGAGCTGGAGCGACGACGGGACCCGGCTCACATTCAAGCCCAGCGGGGCGCTGGCTGCCGGGCACCGGTTCGAGGTGCGCATCGGCGCTGGAGCGGTCGACTACGACGGGAACCCGGTGACCGCCACCTTCACGTTCACGACCAAGGCGGCGCCGGCTCCGCCGCGCGCGACGGTGAGCTACCTGCCGCCATCGAGCGGCGCTTCCGCGCAGGCATACGCCCTGGCCCTCATCAACGCGTCGCGCAAGGCCTACGGGTTTGCCCCGCTGCGCATGGACGCGGCCCTCTCCGCGGTGGCCCAGGCGCATGCGGTGGACCAGGTCCGCTACAACTACTTCAGCCATGTGGGCCGCGACGGCTCGACCTACCGCGACCGCATCACGCGGGCCGGCATCAGCTGGTCGCACGCCGGCGAGAACCAGTGCCTCGACTACGGGGGCATCACCCACGCCCTCGCATGGTGCCACTCGATCATGATGGCGGAGCCGTATCCGGGAGTCTGGAACCACATCGCCAACATCCTCGATCCGAACTTCAACCGCGTGGGGTTCGGATACGCCGAGGCCAGCAACGGGAAGCTGATCATGACCTGGGACTTCGCCGGATAGGTCTCGCGCACGGCCTTCGGCCGTGGTCCGCGGGGCGTGGCGCCGTGCCGCTGCCGCCTCACGAGGTGGCCGGGGGCCGGTGCTACACTCCCTGACCGATGCCGCGCAGAACCACCGCCGGCGGCGACCTCGGCAACCTCGTGATCGTCGAGTCGCCCGCCAAGGCGAAGACCATCGAACGCTACCTGGGGCCCGGATACCGGGTCCTTGCCAGCTATGGCCATGTCCGGGACCTGCCGACAAAGGCACTCGGGGTCGACGTGGAGCACGACTTCGCGCCGCGCTACGAGCCCCTGAAGGACCGCCGGCGCGAGCTCGAGAAGCTGGCCACCGAGGCGCGTCGGGCAACACGGGTGTGGCTGGCCACCGACCTCGACCGAGAGGGTGAGTCGATCGCCTGGCACATCGCCGAATACGCCGGACTGCCGGCCGACCGCATCCAGCGGGTGACTTTCAGCGAGATCACCAAGAGCGCCATCGACGAGGCATTCGCGCACCCGCGGACCATAAACCTCGACCTCGTCAACGCGCAGCAGGCGCGTCGCGTCATCGATCGGCTCGTCGGCTACAAGCTGAGTCCCCTGGTGGCGAGCAAGATTCGCCGTGGGCTCTCGGCCGGCCGCGTCCAGTCGGTGGCGGTGCGGCTGGTGGTCGAGCGCGAGCGGGAGATCGGCCGCTTCGTCGCGGAGGAGTACTGGTCGATCGAGGCCTTGCTGCGCCGCGCAGCCGGCGGCGCCACGTTCCGGGCGGAGCTCACCAGGATCGACGGCGAGAAGGTCCGCATCGGCTCCGAGGCGGAGGCCCGCGCGCACGAGGCGGGGCTGCATGGCGAGCAGTTCCGCGTCGAATCGGTCACGAAGACGCTGCGACGCAGGAGCGCCCAGCCACCCTTCACCACGAGCACCCTGCAGCAGGAGGCCTCGCGGAAGCTCGGCTTTGGCGCCAGCCGCACCATGCGAGCCGCCCAGTCGCTCTACGAGGGCGTGGCCCTCCCCGGAGGGCAGGTGGGCCTCATCACCTACATGCGCACCGACTCGGTCGCGATGGCCGGCTCTGCCGTCGCGGAAGCGCGCACCGTGATCGGCGAGCGGTACGGGGAGCCGTTCGTGCCCAAGCGGCCGAACACCTACCGCAACCGGTCGCGTGGGGCCCAGGAGGCGCACGAGGCCGTGCGACCGTCGAGCTTCGCGCGGACTCCCGACTCGCTGCGCAACCACCTGAAGCCCGACGAGTTCCGTCTCTACGACCTCATCTGGAAGCGCGCCCTCGCCAGCCAGATGGCCCCGGCGCGCTTCGACCAGGTCAGCGTCGACGTGCGGGGCGGCCGATACACGCTGCATGCGGGAGCGGCGAAGCGCGTCTTTGATGGCTACCAGGCCGTGTACGTCGAGGGACGCGACGACGAGGAGGACGAGCGCCTGTCCGTTCTTCCCGACCTGGCCGAGGGCGAGACCGTCAGCCTCGAGAAGCTGGCTTCGGAGCAGCATTTCACCCAGCCGCCCCCGCGCTACACCGAGGCAACCCTGATCAAGGCACTCGAGGAGCACGGGATCGGGCGGCCTTCGACGTATGCCCCGACCATGGAGACGATCCGCCAGCGGGGATACGTGACGATCGAGGATCGCCGCCTGCGACCGACCGAGTCTGCCGAGCGCGTGACCGACATGCTCGTCGAGCATTTCCCGGAGATCGTCGATCTCGACTTCACGGCCCGGATGGAGGAGCGGCTCGACGACGTCGCCCGCGGCGAGCAGACCTGGGTGCCCATGGTGCGCGAATTCTGGGTTCCGTTCAGCGAGCAGCTCGTGGAGGGTCGTACCAAGATTGCGAAGCAGGTCGAGCTGACCGACATCGTGTGCCCGGTCTCGGGGCATCTCATGGTCAAGCGTTTCGGACGCAACGGCTGGTTCCTCGGCTGCAGCGGGTACCCCGAGTGCAAGCACACCATGCCGCTCCCCGGCGAGGAGCCGGAGGAGACCGTTGCGCTGCCGGGCGTTGGTGAGCTGTGCCCGCAGTGCGGCGAGGGTCACCTCGCGGCCCGACGAGGACGCTTCGGTCCGTTCGTCGGATGCGACCGATACCCCGAGTGCCGCTACATCAAGAAGGATGCGGCGCCGGCCGCCGAGCAGTTCGGCACCTGCCCCAAGTGCGGCGAGGGGACCGTCGTGACCAAGCGTCGCCGCGGAAAGCGGCCCTTCTGGGGCTGCAACCGATACCCCGACTGCGACTACGCGACCTGGACCCGCCCGCAGGCAGCCACGACCGGCGCCGATGGAGCCGATGGCGCCGCCGCTGGGACGGCGCCAGATTCGGCGTCCACGGAGGATCAGACCGCGACGAACGGGACCGGTCGCCGCCGCACCCGACCGCGCGGCACCGCGGTCGCCGACGGGCGCGGTGGCTGAGCAGCCGCGCGGCGAGGCGGCAGCGGCGCTGGAGCGTTTCCTCGCCCACCTCGCGGGGCGCAATGCGTCGCAGCGAACCATCGTCGAGTACCGGCGCAACGCCGGCGAGTTCCTCGCCTTCCTGGAGCATCGCGCCGTCGTCTGGCAACGGCCGGATCGGGCAACGGTGCGGGCCTATCTCGCCGAGCTGGCCGATCGTGGGCTCGCGGCGAGCTCGGTGGGCTCCAGGCTGTCCGCGACTCGCTCGTTCTACCGGCATGCGACGCGCGAAGGGTGGCTCGCGACAGACCCGCTCGCGGGGGTGCGCACCCCGCGCCGTCCACGGCGACTCCCCCGGGTGCTGGCGGTGGACGAGGCGACCCGGCTGGTGGAGGCACCGCGCCGCATGGAACGTTCGCGACGCCGCCACCCGGCCGCCGAGGTGGATCGGGCGATGGTCGTGCGCGACGCGGCGCTGCTCGAGCTGCTGTACGCGACCGGGATCCGGATCTCCGAGGCGGCGAGCCTGACGATCGGGCGAGTGGACCTGGACCGGCGACGGATGCGCGTCCTGGGCAAGGGCAACAAGGAGCGCGAAGCGGTCTTCGGCCGACCGGCCGAGGGGGCGCTGCGGTCGTACCTGGCGCATGCACGGGCGACCCTGGCAGCCCACGCTGCCGTGGCCAGCGACGCTGTCTTCCTCAACGTGAGCGGCGGTCCGCTCAGCGCTCGCGGCGCCCGCCTGGTGGTGGATCGCTGGGTCGAAGCCTCCGGCGTTCCGCTGGGGACCTCGCCGCACACCCTTCGCCACTCCTTCGCCACGCACCTGCTCGAGGGTGGAGCCGATCTGCGGACGGTCCAGGAGCTGCTGGGCCACGCCAACCTGGCCACCACCCAGATCTACACCCATCTCTCCGACGCGGCGCTGCGCACCGCCTACCGGGCCGCGCACCCGCGTTCCACGCGACCCGCGCCGGGTCGCCCCGCGTCCCGGTGAGCACCGAGGCCCCCGGCGCCGCCGCCGCGGGGCGAGAGCCTTCGACGGGCCGCGTCCTTGCCCAGGCAAGCCTGGTGCTCACCGTGGCGGCCCTCGCCAGCCGGGCCCTGGGCTGGCTTCGGTTGCTGGTCATCGGCTCGCAGTTCGGAGCGAGCCGCGAGCTGGACGCCTACTTCGCCGCGTTCCGCATCCCGGACGCCATCTTCCAGCTCGTCGTCGCCGGTGCGCTCTCGGCGGCGCTGATCCCCGTCTTCCAGGGGTACCGGGCGCGGGAGCAGGAGCAGGAGGCCTGGCGCCTGGCGAGCAGCGTGATCAACCTGGTCGTCATCGCGCTGGCCGGCGTGAGCCTCATCATGATCATCCTCGCGCCGTTGATCGTCCCGGCGGTCACGCCCGGCTTCGATGCGCCGACCACCGAGCTCACCATCCGCATGACACGGGTGATGCTCCTCAGCCCGGTCTTCATCGGGATGGGCGCGGTCGTGTCCGGGATCCTGAACAGCTACGAGCGGTTCGCGGTGCCGGCCATTGCCCCCCTGCTCTACAACCTGGCGATCATCGCGGCCGCGATCCTGCTGGCGCCGATCATGGGGGTCGAAGGACTCGCGGTGGGCGTGGCGGTCGGGTCGCTGGCCCACCTGGTCATCCAGCTCCCCAATCTGGCGCGGGTGGGCCAGCGCTACGACCTGACGATCTCCCTGCGCCACCCCGGCGTGCGGCGCGTGGCCTGGCTGATGGGTCCGCGCACCCTGGGGCTTGCCGCGGTACAGGTGAACTTCATCGCCAGCACCATCCTTGCCAGTACCCTGCCGGAGGGCAGCGTGACCGCGTACAACTATGCGTTTCAGCTCATGCAGGTGCCCGTGGGTGTCGTGGGCGTCTCGATCGCCATCGCGCTCTTCCCGCGCATGAGCCGTGATGCCGCGCTGGGCAGGGTCCGCGAGGTGCGGGCCCAGCTGGCACAGGCGCTGCGGGTGCTCGTGTTCGTGGCCGCACCCCTCACCGCGATCATGATCGTCCTTCGCGACCCGCTGACGGCGGTCTTCTTCCAGTACGGCCTCTTCAGCGCGCAGTCCACGCAGCGCACTGCGCAGGCCCTGCTGTTCTTCACCATCGGCCTCGGCGCCCAGGTGCTGGTCCCGGTGCTGGCACGCTCGTTCTACGCGCTGCAGGACACGCGGACCCCGGTCCTGTGGGCGATCGTGGCCGTGGCGCTCAACGTGCCGTTGATGGCCTGGCTGGTGGGGCCCATGGGTGTCGACGGGTTGGCGCTCGCGCTGTCGGTGACGGCCACCCTGGAGGTGATCGGACTGATCTGGGCCCTTCGGGGCCGCCTGGGCGGGATCGACGGGGCGGCCATCGTGCGCTCCGTCGTGCGCTCCGCTGCCGCCGGGACCGCCGCGGCGCTCCTGATGCTCGGCGCGCTGCAGCTCACCGAGGTGTGGGTGGGCGGACTCCTCGCCAACGCGCTCGGGCGGCTCATGGCGCTGCTCGTCCTCGCCGCCTTGGGCGGTGTCATCTTCCTCGTCGTGGCCGGTTCGCTGCGATCACCCGAGATCGGAGAGCTGCGACGCCTGGTCGGCGGGCGGTTCGGACGTCGCTCCGGGGGCGAGGTGGCCCCATGAGCCAGCCGGAGCGAGCGCCCGCCTCGATCGGCCCCGCCGGCGGCAGCCTGGGCCTGGGGGCCCTCGCGGATCGGATTGGGCCGGAGCGGGTCGATGGGCTGCCCGTGGGCGAGATTCGGGGCCTGGCCTACGACTCGCGTCGCGTCGAGCCGGACTCTCTCTTCTTCGCGGTCCCGGGCGAGCACACCGACGGGCATGCGTACGTGGGCGACGCCGCCCGCCGCGGTGCGCGTGCGGCCGTCGTGGAGCGAACCGTCGACGCCGCGGGGATCCCGCAGCTCGTGGTGGGCAATACGCGCCATGCCCTGGCCGATGCGGCCGACCTGTGGTTCGGCGAGCCGACTCGCAGCCTGGCCACCATCGGGGTGACCGGCACGAACGGGAAGACGACGGTAACCTCCCTGTGCGCGCAGGTCCTCCACGCGTCGGGTGCCAGACCCGGCCTGCTGGGCACCGTCAACGTCCAGATCGGCGACGAGCTCAGCGACAACCTGTCGCGAGCCACCACGCCCGAGGCGCTCGAGCTCCAGGAGCTCCTCGCCCGGATGGTGGCGGCGGGCAACGACAGTGTCGTGATCGAGACCTCCTCGCACGGGCTCGCCCTCGGCCGGGTCCGCAACTGCCGCTACCGGGCAGGCGTGGTCACCAACCTGACCCACGAGCACCTCGAGTTCCATGGCTCGTTCGAGGCCTATCGCGACGCAAAGGCGCTCCTGGTTCGCGAGGCGCCCCTGGCGGTCCTGAACCGCGACGACCCCAGCTGGGCGGTGTTCCGCGATGCCGCGCGCGACCGGGTGGTGAGCCATGGCCGGCACGCGGAGGCCGATGTGCGCGCCATCGGCGTCGACCTCCGGGCCGACGGCAGCCGCGTTTCGGTCGAATCGCCGGGCTGGCGTGGAGAGCTGCGGATCCCGTTCCCGGGCGCCTTCAACGTCGAGAACGGGCTGGCGGCTCTTGCCTTTGCCGTCGGCTGGGGCGTGGCTCCCGAGATCGCGGCGGCGGCCATCGGCCGGGCGCGCGGCGTCTCGGGACGCATGCAGCGGGTGGATGCCGGTCAGCCGTTCTCGGTGATCGTCGATTACGCGCATTCGCCCGATGCGCTCGAGAAGATCCTCCGCATCCTGCGGCCCATCACCGCGGGTCGTCTCATCGCGGTCTTCGGATCGGCCGGAGAGCGCGACCTCCTCAAGCGACCGGCCATGGGTCGTATCGCCGCGGAGCTCGCCGATGCGGTGGTGGTCACCGACGAGGACCCGCGCGGGGAGGACCCCGACGAGGTGAACCGGCAGATCGCCGACGGAGCGCGCGGTGCCGGCGCGCTGGATGGCACCGACCTGTGGGTGATCAACGACCGGAGGACGGCCATCGCCCACGCGATCGGCCTGGCGACGGCGGGGGACACCATCCTCCTCGCCGGCAAGGGGCACGAGCACAACATGTTCATGGCCGATGGATCGGTCTGGTGGGACGAGGCCGACGTGGCGCGCCAGGAGCTGGGCGCCGCCGGGTTCGGCGGGCAGGCGCGATGACCCTCGACGCGTGGCTCGAGGCCGATGCCGATCGCTGGGATGCATTCGTCGCCGGCGCCCCCTACCGATCCTTCTCACAGCTGTGGGCCTGGGGCGAGCTGCGTCGCGACGCGGGCTGGGAGCCGTTCCGCCTGGCCCTCGGCCGACGGGACGCCGGCGCGATCCATGCCGGCGCCCAGCTCCTCGTGCGGAGGGTGCCCGGGATCGGATTCGGGCTGGCCTACGCGCCACGTGGGCCGGTGGGGGAGCTCGACGACGACACGACCTGGTACGAGCTGGTGGCCGCCATGCGCCGGCTCGCGGAGCAGCAGCGGGTGGCGACCCTGCGAATCGAGCCGGAGGCGCCGCTTGACTCACGGGTGGGGGTGCGTCTCGACCCCGGACATCTGGCGTCCGGCGCTCCGCGGTCCAGCCGGCGGTGACGCGCGTCATCGACCTGTCACGGTCGGAGGATGAGCTGCGCGGGGACCTGCGCGGAAAGCACCGCCAGTACGTGGCCAAGGCGGAGCGCGCCGGGATGGTGGTCGAGCGATTGGACGCATCCGCCGCCCCGGACGAGGTGGCCCGCGCCCTGGCCGACTTTCACGCGATCCTGGCCGGCACCGGGGACCGGGCGGGATTCAACACGCGCCCGCTCGACTACTACGCGCGTGTCTGGGACGCCCTGGCGGGCGCCAATCGCGCCAGGCTCTTCTTCGCCACGCGCGACGGCTCGCGCCTCGCGACGCTCTTCCACATCGCCTGCGGAGACCGGGTCGCGGAGCTGTACGGCGGCTCCACGCCAGACGGCACCCGTGACCGCGCCAACTACCTGGTCAAGTGGACGGCGATGCTGGCGCTCAAGAGCGAGGGGTTCAGCCGATACGACCTGTGGGGCCAGCCGACCGGCGGTATCGCCCAGTTCAAGGAGGGGTTCGGCGGTGAGCCGGTGACCCTGGTCGGCGCGAGGGATTTGCCCGTTTCGCGGGCCGGCGACCTGGCGGTCCGCGCCGCCCTGGCGACACGTGACGGTGTCACGGCATTCCGCGACGCCCGCCGCCGGACCCGCGCCCGCCGGCACCCCTTCCCCGAGACGTTTCGCGAGGCGTCCGGCGCCGATGCCGCAGCGTGGCAGGCGCTCGTCGAGGCGGTGCCCTCCGGCGACGTCCTGCACGACTGGAGCTGGGCCGATGTCGCCGCATTCGACGGCGAGCCACAGCGCCGCTTCGTCCTCGAGGAAGACGGCGTCATCGTGGTCGTCTGCGCGGCCCAGGTGCGACGCACCAGCCTGGGCCGCTCCTTCTGGTACGTGCCCCGCGGACCGGTGCTCGACTACGACCACCCGCGCGCAGCCGAGCGGCTGGAGCGCCTCATCCGCGGCCTGCACGCGGCGGCGGCCAGGGACGGAGCGATCGCCGTCCGCATCGAGCCTCGGGTGGAGCACGGCAGCGCGGCGGCGGCGCTCTTCGACGGGGCCGGGCTTCGCAGGGTCACGGCCACGCTCCAGACGCCCGATACCCGGCTCGTGGACCTGCTGCCCGACGACGACGCACTCCTGGCGACCTTCGACAAGGACACCCGCTATGCGATACGGCGTTCCGAGCGCGAGGGCGTGGAGACCAGCGTCAGCCACGACCCGGACGACGACGAGGCGCTCCGCGAGCTGCATGCCATCGTCACCGAGACCCTGGAGCGAGCGGAATACCGGCTGCCGAGCGTCGAGCGCTATCGGCTCGCCTGGCGCGGGCTCGCGGCTGCCGGTCGAGCACGGATCATCCGCGCTCGATACCGTGGCAGGCTGGAGTCGGCATCGCTGCTGGTGGTTGAAGGGGATCGCTCGATCTACCTGTATTCCGGCTCGATTCGCGAGGCGAAGGGGGAGCCGAAGCGATTCGCCTCGTACGCGGCCCAGTGGCGGATGATGCGGACGGCGCGGGAGATGGGCGCGCGCGTCCATGATCTGTGGGGCGTGGCCCCGCTCGAGGCCGGCCCGGATCATCCGTGGTACGGGTACAGCCTGTTCAAGAAGGGCTTTGGCGGACGGTTCATCTCGTGGGCGGGCTCCTGGGACCTGGTGGTCGACCCCGTCGTGTATCAGCTCAGGGGGGCTGCTTCGGGGCTGCGCGGGTTCATCCGGCGCTGAGCGTGGAGTCGCGCCGGCAGGGACCGCCGGGCGTACGCGACTGAGCCCGGGGCCGCGCGTGCTACCATCGGCCGTCCATGGACCTCGCACGCCTGCGTGCGGCGCCCGCGGCCGTGGTCCACCGCCTGGCGCGTGCCCCGGAGAGCGGGCCCACAACGCACACCATCGAGGATGTGGTCGCGGAGGCGCGACTGCACCGGCCGAGCATCAACGTCGGCCTGGTCGAGCGCGCCCACGACGTGGCGGTCACCGCCCACGAGGGCCAGTTCCGCGCCTCGGGCGAGCCATACGTCAGCCATCCCATCGAGGTCGCCTACTACCTGGCCGGTCTCCAGATGGACGCCGAGACCCTGGCGGCGTCGCTGCTGCACGACGTTCCCGAGGACACCGACATGACCCTCCTCGACATCGAGAAGCGGTTCGGGCGGGAGGTCACCCGGTTGGTGGACGGGGTCACGAAGCTGTCGAAGTTCGGATCCGCGCGCTCCATGGAGGAGCAGCAGGCGGAGAACATCCGGAAGATGTTCATGGCCATGGCCGAGGACGTCCGGGTCGTGGTCATCAAGCTGGCAGACCGCCTCCACAACATGCGCACGCTCCAGTTCCTCAGCGAGGACAAGCAGCTCCGCATCGCGCGCCAGACCATGGAGATCTACGCCCCCCTCGCCCATCGGCTGGGGATGTGGCAGATCAAGTGGGAGCTCGAGGACCTGAGCTTCAAGTACCTCGAGCCGGAGGTCTACCGCAAGCTCGCCGAGCTGCTGACCGATCGTCGCCGGGCGCGGGAGTCGTTCATCAACAAGAGCATCGGCATCCTGCGCAAGGAGCTGGGCAAGGTGGGGATCGAGGCGGAGATCTCCGGGCGGCCCAAGCACCTGTACAGCATCTACAAGAAGATGGAGCGCAAGGGAGCGGAGTTCAGCGAGATCTACGACCTGCACGCCATCCGGCTGCTGGTCCACGACGTGAAGGACTGCTACGCCGCGCTGGGCGTGGTCCACTCGTTGTGGCGGCCGATCCCCGGCCAGTTCGACGACTACATCGCGGTCCCCAAGGCGAACATGTACCAGAGCCTGCACACCGCGGTCATCGGTCCGGATGCGAAGCCGCTCGAGGTCCAGATCCGGACCTACCAGATGCACGAGGTCGCGGAGGCGGGCATTGCCGCCCACTGGCGCTACAAGGAGGGTTCCCGCGGCGACCGCCGCTATGACGAGAAGCTGGCCTGGGTTCGCCAGCTCATCGAGTGGCAGCGCGAGGTCGCCGACGCCACCGAGTTCGTCGAGGGGCTCAAGCTCGACCTCTTCCAGGACCAGGTCTTCGTCTTCACCCCGAAGGGCGACGTCAAGGACCTGCCCGCCGGGGCGGGCCCGCTCGACTTCGCCTACCGGATCCATACCGATGTCGGCCACCGCACGATCGGCGCCAAGGTCAACAACCGCCTCGTGCCGCTCGACTACAAGCTGCGCAATGGCGACATCGTGGAGATCATCACCACCAAGGCCGCGCACGGGCCGTCCCGGGACTGGTTGAACATCGTCCGCACCAACCAGGCGCGCGAGAAGATCCGGCAATGGTTCAAGCGCCAGCAGCGCGATGAGAACATCGCGCAGGGCAAGGAGATCCTCGATCGGGAGCTGCGCCGCCTGGCGCACGAGACGCTCGGCTCCGTCGACTCCGAGAAGCTGATGGAGATCGCCAGCCAGCTCCATTACCGCGAGCTGGACGACTTCTACGCCGCCATCGGCTACGGCGCGGTCTCGCCTGCGTCCGTCGTCAGCAAGATCGAGGTCCACGATGACGTGGCCATCGCCCTGCCCGAGGTCGCACCCCCGGCCGCCCCTTCGACCAGCGGGGTACGGGTCAAGGGCGTCGGCGACCTCCTGGTGCGCTTCGCGAAGTGCTGCTCGCCCATTCCGGGGGACCCGATCCTGGGCTACGTGACCCGTGGCAAGGGCGTCACCATCCACCGCGCCACCTGCCCATCGGTCCTGTCGGAGCGCGACATCGAGCGGCTCATCGACGTGGAATGGGAGGCCCTGGGCCAGCAGACCTACCCGATCACGGTTCGGATCGAGGCGATCGATCGGCAGGGCCTTCTCAACGAGATCACCAACGTCGTCGCAGAGCACAAGGTCAACATCGTGGCGGCCAGCATCGGCGTCCATCCCGACGGGATGGCCACCCTCACCGCCACGCTCAAGGTGACCAGCCTCCAGCAGCTCTCGCGGGTCCTGTCGCGGATCGAGCGGGTGAAGGACGTGACGAGCGTCACCCGCGAGGTGAGCTGAGCCGGCCGACGGCACGCGCGGCACCCATTCGGGCGTCGGTACACTGCGCACATGGCTCGACCGATCGCCGCCCCGCGCGGCACGCGCGACCTGCTGCCCGAGGAGGCGCGACGCTGGAGCGCGGCGGAGGCGCAGGCCATCGGCCTGGCGGAGCGGTACGGGTTCGAGCGTATCGACACCCCGCTCTTCGAGCGGGTCGAGCTCTTCGCCCGGGGCCTAGGGGAGTCCTCCGACGCCGTGGAGAAGGAGATGTTCCGGGTCGCGGGCGCGAAGGGCAGCGACGAGGAGCGCGCGGAGTGGGCGCTCCGCCCGGAGCCGACGGCCGGGATCGTGCGCGCGTACATCGAGCACGGCATGCAGGTGCGGCCCGGCCCATTGCGCCTCTGGATGCTGGGACCCATGTTCCGCTACGACCGGCCCCAGGCCGGCCGTTATCGCCAGTTCACCCAGTGGGACGTGGAGGTGATCGGCGATCCGGGACCCATGGTCGACGCGGAGCTTGTGGAGCTGGCGCATCGGTACTTCGCCGGCATGGGCCTGCGCGAGGTCGTGGCACACGTGAACTCGATCGGCGACGCGACGTGCAGGCCGCGCTTCCGCGAGGCGCTCATCGCGTACTTCGGACGCCACGAGGCCCGCCTGGGCGACGACTCGCGCCGCCGCCTGCGGATGAACCCGCTCCGCGTGCTGGATGACAAGCAGCTGGACCCCGAGCTGGCGGCCGGTGCACCGCGCTCGATCGATCACCTGTGCGACGACTGCCGCGAGCACTTCGAGCGGGTGACCGGGCTGCTCGACGACATGGGCCTGCGGTACGTCATGGACCATCGTCTCGTCCGCGGCCTCGACTACTACACGCGCACGACCTTCGAGTTCTTCATCGCGGGACGGGAGGGTCAGCAGCAGGCCCTGGGCGGGGGCGGCCGTTACGACGGCCTGGTCGAGCACCTGGGGGGCCGCGCCACGCCCGGCATCGGCTTCGGCATCGGGATCGATCGCACCGTCCTGGCCGCGGAGGAGCAGGGTGTGCCGCAGCCGGTCGGCGCGCGGCTCGTCGCGGTCATCAGCCCGCACGCCGACGACCAGGCTGTTCGACTCGCGGTTGCCGCGGTGCTGCGCGACGCGGGCATCGCGGTCCGCACCGACGGATCGTCGCGCAAGCTGGGGCGCCAGATCGAGAGCGCGGCCAAGGCGGGCGCTGGCTGGGCGGTGATCGTCCAGGGATCGGCCGCCGATCCGCTGGTGGTCCGCGACCTCGTCTCCGGTGACCAGCGGGAGATGATCCTCTCCGAGGTGGCCGCGGCCGTTCGCGGCTGAGCCGGTCCCGCGATGCTGCGCGCCACAGGCGGGTCGGCGTTCGGCTACCATCGGCCTCCATGCCGGCCCGTCAGTCGTACCGTACCCACACCTGCGGCGAGCTCCGCGCGGAGCACGTCGGCGACCGCGTGACGCTCGCGGGCTGGGTGCACCGTCGCCGCGATCACGGGCACCTCACCTTCTTCGACCTGCGCGATCGGTACGGCATCACCCAGGTGGTCACGAATGCCGACGACGCCGCAACCGCCCACGCCGCGGGCGCCGAGGCGCGCAACGAGTGGGTGATCCAGGTTGCCGGCGTCATGCGCCATCGGCCGGAGGGAACCACCAACCCGGACCTCGCCACCGGCGAGGTGGAGCTGGCGGTGGACGAGCTCACCGTCCTGAACGCATCGAAGGTCCCGCCCTTCTACGTCAACGAAGAGCAGCCGGGCCTGGACGAGACGATCCGGCTCACGTACCGCTATGTCGACCTGCGGCGGCCTCCCATGCAGGAGCGGATCATGCTGCGCGCCCGGCTGGCGAGCGCGGTGCGGCGCACCTTCGAGGGGATGTCGTTCGTCGAGATCGAGACGCCGAACCTGATCCGCAGCACGCCGGAGGGCGCGCGTGACTACGTCGTGCCGTCGCGCCTCCAGCCGGGCAGCTTCTACGCGCTGCCGCAGAGCCCCCAGGTGCTCAAGCAGCTGCTCATGGTGGCGGGCTACGACCGGTACTTCCAGATGGCGCGCGCATTCCGCGACGAGGATCTGCGCGGCGACCGCCAGCCGGAGCACACCCAGGTCGACGTGGAGATGAGCTTCGTGCGCGCGGAGGACGTGATGGCCACCATCGAGGAGATGGTCACCACGGTGTCCCGCGAGGTGATCCCCGAGCGGCCGATCCTGGCCACGCCGTTCCCGCGTCTCACCTACGAGGAGGCGCTGGACCGATACGGCTCGGACAAGCCCGACATCCGCTTCGGCATGGAGCTGTGCGACCTGACCGATGTCGTACGCGACGTCGACTTCCGGGTCTTCGCCGAGCCGATCGCCGGCGGTGGTCGCGTGCGGGGGCTCGTGGCTCCCGGCTGCGCAGGCTACTCGCGCAGGCAGATCGACGAGCTGACCGAGCTCGCCCGCCGTCACGGCGCCGGTGGCCTCGTCCACCTGGCGGTCGAGGAGGACGGATCCTTGCACGGACCGGTGGCCAAGTTCCTCGACGCCACCCACCAGGCGGCGCTGCGGAGCGCGACCGGTGCGGCGGCTGGCGACCTGCTGCTGGTGGTGGCGGACCCCGATCCCATCCGATCCGCGGACGTCCTGGGTCGCATGCGGCTGGAGCTGGGCGAGCGGCTGGGCCTCCGCGACGAAAACGTGCTGGCCTACGTGTGGGTCTACCCGTTCCCGATGTTCACCTGGGACGAGGACAACCAGCGCTGGGACGCCACGCACAACCCGTTCAGCGCGCCTCTCTGGGAGGAGGAAGCGCGCATGGAGTCCGATCCGGGCTCCGTGCACGCCCAGCAGTACGACCTGGCGCTCAACGGCTGGGAGCTGGGCGGTGGCAGCGTCCGGATCCATCGCCGCGACCTCCTTGAGAAGGCCTTCACCCTCATGGGTCACACGATCGAAGGCATGCGCGACCAGTTCGGGGCGCTGCTCGACGCCCTGGAGTACGGGGCGCCGCCGCACGGCGGCATCGCCATCGGCCTCGACCGCTGGAGCGCGCTCCTGGCGCGGCAGACGAACATCCGCGAGGTGATGGCCTTCCCCAAGACCCAGTCGGGGAGCGATCTCATGATGGGAGCACCCTCGCCCATCAGCCGAGCCCAGCTCGATGAGCTGCACCTGGAGATCGCCCCGGAGGACTGATCCGTCCGGCCCGGGCCGGACGGAGGGCGGGACGGGAGCAAACGCCCGTGGCGGGGGCACGGGCCGATGTGCCATCCTGAGCGTGCCACGACCGGCGTGCCGCCGGCGCGAGACGCTGCGCGGAGGTGCGACATGCTTGTTCGAGACGTGATGACGGCACCGGTCCTGTCGGTAACGCCGACGACGCCGCTCAAGGAGGTCGCACGCCTTCTCGTCGAGCGCCGGATCAGTGGGGTCCCGGTCGCGGATGAGGCCGGAAAGGTGGTCGGCATCGTCAGCGAGGCCGACTTCCTCCTCAGGGAGCGGGGAGCGAGGCCTGATCGTCGCGGGGCGCGACGGCCGCTGAATTGGCTCTTCGGGGAGGAAGGTGGTGCCGCAGAGCAGGCCAGGATCAGCGCGACCACTGCAGGCGAGGCCATGACCCGTCCCGCCATCAGCATCGCGGCCGATTGCAGCCTGCGCGAAGCCGCCGGGCTCATGGTCGAGAAGCGGGTGAACCGGCTGCCGGTGCTGGACGATGACCGGCTGGTGGGCATCGTGACCCGTTCGGACCTGGTGGGCGCCTTCGTGCGTCCGGACGAGGAGCTCGCATCGATGATCGCCGACGAGGTCGTGCGCGACACGATGTGGATCGAGCCGGGCCAGGTGAGTGTCTCGGTCTCGGAGGGCGTGGTCCATCTCAGCGGGACGGTCGACCGCCGCTCCACCGCCCGGATCCTGTCCAAGCTCGCCGCGCAGGTGGACGGCGTCCTCCGCGTCGAGACCGATGACCTCCACTGGGACCTGGACGACCGCAACATGGCGGCGGCGCCGGAGCGCGATGTGCCGGAGACCACCGCGGCCTCGCTCCGAGCGCGCGAGCGACCCCGCACCACCGGCTGATCCTGCTGTCCCCTGACCCGCGGCGACGTCTGTCGGGCGCGGGTGCACATGCGCGCGGTCAGCACCGCGAGGCGCACAACGGATCGAGGCCGGCTCCGCCACGGAGCCGGCCTCGTCGCATCCTGAGCCCCGTGGCAGGAACCGGCGGTATCATCCGGCGGCAATGGCCATCTACCTCGATCACGCGGCAACGACGCCTGTCCGCCGCGAGGTCGTCGACGCGATGCTGCCGTACTTCAGCGACCACTGGGGCAATCCGTCGAGCATCCATGCCTCGGGGCGTGATGCGCGGCAGGGGCTGGACGATGCGCGGGAGCAGATCGCCCGGCTCATCGGCGCCAGGCCACGAGAGATCGTCTTCACCTCCGGGGGCTCGGAGGCGGACAACCTCGCAATCAAGGGGGTCGCCTGGGCGGCGTCCACGCGGGGCCGGGACATCGTCACCACCGCGATCGAGCACAAGGCTGTCCTCCAGACCTGCGCGCTCCTGGAGCGCCACGGGTTCGAGACGACCGTGCTGGCCGTGGACGCCGACGGCCTCGTCGATCCCGAGGCGGTGGCCGCGGCGATCACCGACAAGACCACGCTCGTCAGCGTGATGGCCGCCAACAACGAGGTGGGCACCATCCAGCCCATCCGGGAGATCGGCAACGTTTGCCGCGCCCGGGGCGTCCTGTTCCACGTGGATGCTGTCCAGGCCGCCCCGTTCCTGCCGATCGACGTCAACGCCTGGCAGGTGGACCTGCTCTCCCTGTCGGCACACAAGCTCTACGGCCCCAAGGGCATCGGGGCGCTTTTCGTGCGGCAGGGGACCGCGCTCGTCCCTGAGATCCAGGGTGGCTCGCAGGAGCGCCAGCGGCGCGCGGGCACGGAGAACGTTGCTGCCGCAGTGGGGTTCGCCACGGCATTCGCACTCGCTGCGCATGAGCCCGAGCGCACGCGCGAGGTGACGCGCCTGGCCGGCCTGCGCGACGAGCTCATCGCCGGGCTGACCGCCATCGGTGGCGTGCGACTGACCGGACACCCCGATCACCGCCTGCCGAACTCGGCCAGCGTCGTCATCGCCGGGGTCGAGGGCGGTGACCTCGTCGCCGCGCTCGACCTCGAGGGCATCGAGGCCTCCACCGGCTCGGCCTGCACGACGGGCAGCGTCGAACCGAGCCACGTCCTGCTTGCGCTCGGGATCGACGAGGAGGCGGCGCACGGATCGCTGCGGCTGACCCTGGGACGGTCCACGACGCGCGAGGATGTGAGGACCACCGTGGCTGCGGTCGGCCGCTGCGTGGCCCGCCTGCGCGCCGCGCCCCCCGCGACCAACGAACCGCGCTAGAGTCCCGGTGACGTGCTAGCGCGGTGGTGGTCAGGGCTGCGACGCTCGGCGGCGCTCTCGGCGGCGCTCTCCTTCGTCTTCCCCGGGCTCGGACAGGGCGTCACCGGCGCCGTGCTGCGAGGCGCACTCCTCGCGGGCCCGGCCATTGTGCTCGTCGCGGGGGGTCTGTGGCTCCTCGGCCAGAGCAAGGTCCGTGTCCTGGGGCTCTTCCTGGATCCGGCCGTGGTGGGAGCGCTCCTGGTCCTGGACGCAGTCCTGCTCCTCTACCGGCTGGCCGCGATCATGGACGCCTACCTCGTCAGCCGCCGCCTTCACCCGGCCGATGGCACCTCCCGATCGCGCCGCGTCGTGTCGGTGGGAATCCTGGTCGCGCTCCTGCTGGCCACCGTATCGATGCATGCCGCGGTCGGGGTCATGGGCTACAAGACCTACGTCGCCGACTCCAAGTTCTTCGATCCCGTCGGGCCGGGAGGTGGCCAGGACGAGGTACCCACCGCCGAGCCCACGTTAGGCCCCAGCCAGACCGCCGGCCCGTCGCCGACACCGGTCTGGACACCGACACCCATCCCGCCCTGGAAGTCGGACGGTCGCCTGAACCTGCTCCTGGTCGGGGGTGACGCCGGTCCCGGTCGCTTCTCGCTGCGCACCGACACCATGGTGCTGGTCTCGGTGGACGTCGCGACGGCCCGGGCCGCGATGTTCGGGATTCCCCGTAACCTGATCAACGTCCCGCTGGGTGCCCAGAGCGCCAAGGCGTTCAAGTGCGGCTGCTTCCCCGACCTGCTCAACGCGCTGTACGTGTACGCCGGGAAGCATCCCGAGTCCTTCCCCGGCGGTGAGGCGCGCGGGTACCTGGCCCTGGAATCCGCGGTGGGTGCCCTCACCGGCGCCCAGATCGACGGGATGCTGGTCGTGGACCTCAATGGCTTCGTGCGGCTCGTGGACGCCCTGGGCGGTATCGACATCAACGTCCCGTACTCCATCTACGACTCGCGCTACCCACTCGAAAACGGCCGTGGCGACGTGGCGATCTACATCAAGGCCGGGCAGCAGCACATGAACGGTCATGTCGCGCTGGAGTACGCGCGCTCACGTCACCAGGACGACGACTATCACCGCATGCAGCGCCAGCAGCTCGTGCTCCTCGCCCTGCGACGTGCGGTGAAGCCCTGCGCGCTGATCCCCAAGCTCCCGGAGCTCATCGACATCGCGGGAGATTCGCTGTGGACGGACCTGTCCCCCAGGGACATGCCGGATCTCCTGGCGCTTGCCCAGCGCGTGAACACCTCGAAGGTGGCGGGGTATGCCTTCAACCCGCCCACCATCCCCGAGTACCTCAACGCGCGCGCGGTGGGCAAGGTCCATGCCATGGTGGCGAACGCATTCACCACCATCGCGACACCCTTGCCGGGTCAGACCGCGACCCCGGTGCCCACCGAGCCACCCGACTCGGGCTGCTGAGCCCGACGCGCCCGGCTCGCTATCATCGGGCGGAGATGAGCCGGATCGTGGCCGCCATGAGCGGCGGAGTGGACTCCAGCGTCGCGGCGGCGCTGCTCGCGCGCGAGGCCGCGTCGCACGGTGACGAGGTGATCGGCGTCTGGATGCGCACGCATCCCGATACCGGCGAGGGATGGGAGAACCGCCGTTCGTGCTGCTCGCCGGATGCCGCGGACGACGCCCGCCGGGTGGCACAGATCCTGGGGATCCCGTTCTTCATCCTCAACGTGGAGCGTGCGTTCGAAGCGAGGGTGATCGACGCGTTCGCGGATGCGTACCTCGCCGGCGCAACACCCAATCCCTGCCAGGCGTGCAACCAGTACATCAAGTTCGACGAGCTTCTCCGTCGCGGGCTGGGCGCCTACGGCGCCGCTGCGGTTGCGACCGGTCATTACGCTCGCATCGAGCGGTGCGACGGCCGATGGCGCCTGCTGCGCGCGGAGGACGCCAACAAGGATCAGACCTACTTCCTGTGGGTCCTGACCCAGGAGCAGCTGGCCGCCACCCGGTTCCCGCTGGGCGGCATGACCAAGCCGGAGGTGCGGACGCTGGCCGCGGAGCTGGAGCTCCCCACCGCGGACAAGCCCGAGTCGCAGGAGATCTGCTTCGTGCCGGCCGGTGACTACCGTGCGCTCCTCGCGGAGCGCCGAGGCTATGCGGGCGAGCCGGGGCCTATCGTCGACGCGGACGGGACGGTGGTCGGCGCGCACAGCGGGTACGCGCACTACACGGTGGGACAGCGGCACGGCCTGGGTGTCGCCCTCGGCGAGGCGGTGTACGTGCGCGAGGTGCGTCCGGGGTCGAACACCATCGTCGTCGGGCGGCGCGGCGAGGTCGCCAGCCCCCGGTTCGAGGTCGACGGTGGCCGCTTCGTGGCCGGCGAGCCGCCGGCGGAGCGGTTCACCGCATCGGTCCGCATCCGTCATCGGGCACCCGACGTGGCGTGCGAGGTGACCCTGGTGGGCAATGACCGCTTCGTGGTCGAGACGGCGGAACCGGTGTGGGCACCTGCGCCGGGCCAGGCGGCGGTCCTGTACAACGGCGAGGAGTGCCTGGGGGGCGGGAGGATCGCCCGGTCCCATCTCTCGGCCCAGGGATGATCGCCTGGCTGATCCTCGTCGTCCTGACGGCGGGCACCAACCTGTTCGCGTTCCTCGCGGTTCGCGGGCGCTGGGGACCCCTGGTCCCGTTCCTGGCCATCGCGGCCTTGATCGGCACCGTGGCGGGCAACGCCGTCGGGGGACGGCTGGGCCTCGACCTGCTCCGCATCGGAGACTTCGATTTCGCCGCTGCGTCGGCGGGCGCCGAGGTCGCGATGCTGGCAACCCTGCTCCTTGCCGCGCTGATGCCGGCGTCCACCCCACCCGCAGATGAGCCGTGATGCGTAGAATCAGGGCCAACGCACGGAGGAGTGGCGCGGTCTGATGAAGGATTCCGGATTCGGCAGCTTCCTGGCCGGACTGGTAGTCGGCGGGTTCGTGGGCGCCGCCGTGGGCATGCTCCTGGCTCCCGAATCGGGCACCCGACTGCGCGAGCAGGTGGGCGAGTTCGTCGACGGCCGCCGAGAGGCGTTCGATGAGGCGATCAACGAGGGTCGTGCGGCCGCCGAGATTGCCCGGGCGGAGATGCTGAGCGCTGCCGACACGGGCAGCGAGCAGACCGGCGGCGAGCCGGAGGCCGCCGCGTCCTGACCCGGCTCCCGCAGGATTTGACGCAGAGGGAGCCGGTGTCCGCCGGCTCTCGTCGTGCCGGGCCGAACCCCTCCCAGACAGGACCGATCGATCGATGCAGCACCGTTCCGCAGCCGACATACGCGAGCGATTCCAGCGCTTCTTCGAGGCGCGCGGTCACACGCGCGTGCCCGCCGCTCCGCTCCTGGCCCGCAACGACCCGACGCTGCTGTTCGTCAACTCCGGGATGGTCCCGTTCAAGCGCGTCCTCACCGGCGAGGAGAAGCGTGACTACACGCGGGCGGTCGACGCCCAGCCGTGCCTGCGGGTTGCCGGCAAGCACAACGACTTCGAGGAGGTGGGTCGCACACCGCGGCACCACACCCTCTTCGAGATGCTCGGCAACTGGAGCTTCGGCGACTACTTCAAGGCCGAGGCCATCCACTGGGCCTGGACGTTCCTCACCGAGGAGCTCGGCATCCCGGCCGAGCGCCTGGCGGCCACCACCTATACCGATGACGACGAGGCATATCGGATCTGGACCGAGGAGATCGGGCTGCCGCCGGAGCGGATCGCGCGCTGGGGCAACATCGCCGCCGGGGATGAGAAGAACTTCTGGAGAATGGGCGACACGGGACCCTGCGGCCCCTGCAGCGAGGTGCACTACGACCGCGGTCCGGAGTTCAGCGAGGGAGAGGGCTGCGTGCCGGACCATTCCGAGCACTGCCCGCGCTACCTGGAGGTCTGGAACCTGGTCTTCATGGAGTCCGACCGCGCGGCGGACGGGACCCTGACCCCGCTCCCGTTCCGAAGCGTCGACACCGGGATGGGCCTGGAGCGGATCACGTCGGTCGTGCAGGGTGTCGACAGCAACTACCGGACAGACCTGTTCGAGCCGATCATCGCCCGCCTGGCGGCCTTCATCGGGCACAACCCGGAGACGGTGGAGAGCGAGCGGTTCAGCTACCAGGTCGTCGCCGATCACTCTCGCGCCATGACGTTCATGGTCGCGGAGGACATCAAGCCGTCGAACGAGGGCGCCGGCTACGTCCTGCGGCGCATCATCCGCCGCGCCGTCCGGCATGCGCGGCTGATGGGCATCAGCCGGCCGTTCCTCCGCGAAACGTGCGCCGTTGTCGTCGACCTGATGGGTGCTGCCTACCCAGCCCTGGCGGATGGCCGGGAGCGGATCCTGGAGGCGGTCGCGCTCGAGGAGGAGAAGTTCGCGCGCACGCTCGAGGCTGGTAGCGAGCGTTTGGCGCAGCTCGTCGAGATGGCCGGGATGGGCGGCGTCATTCGGGGCGACGATGCGTTCAGGCTGCACGACACCTTCGGCTTCCCGATCGACCTGACCATCGAGGTCGCCGCCGAATCCGGCGTTGGCGTCGACCGCGGAGGCTTCGACGAAGCCATGACCGCGCAGCGCCAGCGGTCCCGGGCCACCCGCAAGGCTGCCTTCCGCGTGGACGAGACGCTCGCCTCGCTGGCCAGCGAGTTCATCGGCTATCCGAACCAGACCGAGGCCGATGGCGTTGCCCTCCTGGGAATCGGCGTCGGGGACGGCGACGACGAGCCGACCCTGGTGGTCCTGGATCGGACCCCCTTCTACGCCGAGGGCGGTGGCCAGATCGGCGACCGCGGGGTGCTCATCGGGCCGGCAGGACGGCTCGAGGTGGAGGACACCC
Organism: uncultured Chloroflexia bacterium; assembly: GCA_963814105.1. Taxonomy (GTDB): domain Bacteria; phylum Chloroflexota; class Limnocylindria; order QHBO01; family QHBO01; genus CAVXEH01. The sequence goes on along the minus strand of CAWFBQ010000008.1, from coordinate 31,621 downwards.
AGCGGGTCGGGGACGCGATCGTTCACATCGGGCGCCTGGACGGCACCATGGCCGCGGGGGAGACGATCCGCGCCGAGGTCGACGTCGAGGCGCGGTGGGGAGCGGCGCGCAATCACACTGCGACGCATCTCCTGCATCGCGCCCTGCGCGACGTGCTTGGCGAGCAGGCCAAGCAGGCCGGCAGCTGGGTGGGCCCGGAGGGCCTGCGCTTCGACTTCCCGGCATCCGGCGCCACGCGGGGCGATGCGCTTCGCGAGGTCGAACGGCGGGTCAACGCGCAGGTGCGCCGCAATGCACCGGTGACCCCTACCCAGATGAGCCTGACCGAGGCCCAGGAGCTCGGCGCGGACATGTTCTTCGGCGAGAAGTACGTGCCCGAGTCGGTTCGCGTGGTCGCGGTCGACGGGTACAGCAAGGAGCTGTGTGGCGGCACGCATGTCGCGGCGACCGGGCAGATCGGTGACTTCCGGATCACCGGGGAGTCGAGCGTCGGCGCCGGACTGCGACGGATCGAGGCGGTCACCGGGGTCGGCGCCGACGAGCTGGTTGCCCGCCGCCTGGCCGCCCTGCACGAAGCCGCGCAGCTGCTCGGCGAGCAGCCGGAGAAGGTGCCCGCTCGCGTGGCCACGCTGCTGGACCGGGTCCGGGCAGCGGAGAAGGCGGCCCGAGCAGGGAGTGCGGCCACGCCAGGCGTTGCCATCGACCCGGCGGCGGTCCTCGCGCGTGCGGAGGCCGCGGGCGACACCAAGGTCGTCATCGAACGCTTCGACGACGCCGATGCCGGCACCCTGCGAGCGCTCGCCGACGGACTCAGGGAAGCCGCGGGGCGCTTCGTGCTGGTCGCCGGTGGCGCCGCGAACGGGCAGGTGGCGCTCCTGGTGGCCGCGAGCCGTGACCTCGTCTCGGAGGGGTTCGATGCGGTGCCCGTGGTGCACGCCGCGGCGGGGCTCCTCGGCGGCGGTGGCGGGGGACGACCAGACCTGGCCCAGGCCGGCGGCCGGGACGCAGCACGCCTGGACGAGGCGCTGCGCGAGGCCGGTCGCATTGCCCTCGAGGCCCTCCGGCGCCTCGAGGGCACCTGAGCAGCGCGCGGCGCGGGGTCACGATGCAGGGATTGGTCGGGCGCGTTGTCGACCGGCTGCAGAGCAGCCGGCGGGGCGCCGACAGCGCGGGAGCGATCGCGGCGCTCGACATCGGCACCGAGTTCGCCAAGGCGCTGGTGGTCACCACCGAGCCGGGCACCGACGGTGCCCTCGACGGCGTGGTGCGCGGGGTCGGCCGCCGGCGCCAGGGCCTGACCCACATGCAGTCAGGGACGGTCAGCGACATCGACGCGGTGGTGGCGAATTGCGCCGCCGCGCTGGCCGAGGCCCGATCGGTGGCCGGTATCCGGCCCCGGAGCGTGGTGATCGGGATCGCCGGCGAGCTCGTGAAGGGCACCACCAGCTCCCTTGCGGCTCGCCGCGAGGACCCGCGCCGGCCGCTCGACGAAGCGGAGCTCCAGTTCGTCGTCGAGCGGGTCCAGGACGACGCCCTGCGCGAGGCGGAGCGCCGCATCGGCTGGGAGAGCGGCATCCAGCGGCTGGACGTGCGGCTGGTCCATGCCGCGATCGTCGAGATGAAGATCGACGGCTACCCGGTGAGCAACCCCATCGGCTTCACCGGGGCCCACATCGAGCTGGCAATTTTCAACGCCTTCGCACCCATGGTGCACCTGGGGGCCCTGCAGTCGGTCGCGGCCGCCCTGGACCTGGCTCTCCTGGGTGTCATCGCCGAGCCCTACGCGGTGGCGACCTGCCTCGCTCCACGCGAGCTGGGCGACACCGGCGCGGTCTTCATCGATGTCGGCGGGGGGACCTCCGACGTGGCCCTGGTCCGGCACGGCGGCATCGCCGGCACGAAGATGCTGGCCCTCGGGGGGCGCGCCTTCACGAAGGGCCTGGCGGAGCGCTTTGATCTGACCTTCGAGCGAGCCGAGGCCCTCAAGCTCGCCGCCGCCGACGGCGAGGAGCTTCCGGAGCCTGCGGTGCCGCGCCAGGAGGTGGATGGGGCCCTCCTCGCCGATGCGGGCATCTGGCTCGACGGCATGGAGCTGATGATCGGGGATCTCGCGGACGGCGAGCTTCTTCCGTCGCGCATCTACGTTTGCGGGGGAGGCGCCCGGCTGCCGCAGATCAGCGAAGTGCTGGGCGGGGACGCGTGGTGGCGGCACCTGCCCTTCGCCCGTCGCCCGGAGGTCCGCGCGCTGGGGCCCGACGACGTGGCGGGTATCCGGGACGGCTCCGGGATGCTGGTCACCCGCCAGGACGTGACGCCCATGGCCCTTGCGCACCAGGGGCTCATCCTGGATGCGCAGACCAGCGCGGTGGAGCGGGCGATGCGCGGCGCGGTGCGCGCCATGGATCTGTAGCCGTGGACGATCAGCCGCAGGCCGGCGCGCCCCAGGTCCTCTATCTGGAACCTGATGACGAGATTCCCTCGGTCGTCCGGCGGCTGGAAGCGGTTCGCGGCGCTGGCCCGCTGATCCTGGTCGCCCCGGGACGCAGCAAGGCGACCTCGAGTGCCATCGGGCTGCGCCTGCTGGCCCGGCGGGCCGCCGACGCCGAGATCGCGTTGCGGCTCGTGGCTGATGCGGCCACCCGCCTGGTGGCCGCGGAGGTCGGCGTCGCGGCCTACGCCACGGTTGGGGAGGCGCAGGCCGGTCTCCAGCCCGCCGAACCTGAGCCGCCGGCCCGCCCGCGCGCATCGATCCATGTCGTGCGCGGCGAGCGCACGACGCTCCCGTCGCTCACGGGCCCGCACCCGCCGGCCGGTGGCGCCGGGCCGCCGGTCGGGCCGGTCATCGACACGAGCCGCTCGGACGACACCCAGGCGGTGCCGGTCGTGACGCCGCCACCACCACTCACTGCGGCGAGGGGCCTGCGTGTGCGCTGGCCGAAGGGCAGGCGGGGATGGCTCTGGGGCGGCGGGATCGTCGTCCTGGTCGTTGCGCTGCTGGCCGCGATGCTTCCCGGAGCGACGGTCCACGTCGTGCCGGACCTGCGCGCGGTCGGACCCTTCGCCTACCCGGTGCAGCTCCCCGCCACCGCGGACAGCGGGCAGCTCACCAGCACCCTCTCGGCGCCGTCGACCGGCGAGCACGTCGAAACCACCGCCGCCACCGGCAGCGTGCAGTTCTCGAACTACAACACGGTCACCGTCGAGGTCCCCGCCGGGACATCGGTCTCCGCCGGGGCTGTCGCCTTCACCACCGACAGCCGGATCATCGTCCCGGCCGGGACACTGGTCTTCTCGAACCTCCAACAGGGGGTGCAGATCATCCCCGGCAAGGGGAGTGTGGCGGTGACTGCAACGACCCCGGGCACCGACGGCAACGTGGCGAGCGAGGCGATCGACACCGTGGACGACCAGACCACCGCGCGGCGCCTGCGCGGATTCCAGAACCAGCCCGGCCGCCTGGTCACGAACCCCGACGCGACGAGCGGCGGCACGTCGACCAGCACGCCGGAGGTCTCCCAGGCGGACGTCAACGGGCTGGTGGCCCGCATCGAGGCCGATCTTCGCAGCCAGCTGAGCGCTCACCTCGCCGGGAACCGTGGGCGCTTCTATGCACCGGCCACGGCCCCCGAGGAACCAATGGTCACCGTCCCGGACGGTACGGTCGGGACCCGCGACCAGGCAACCTTCCAGCTGAGCGGAACGCTCGACTACAGCCGCGCCTTCATCACCGCAGACCAGGTCACGCAGGCAGCCGTGACGAAGATCCACGCGGATACCGGCGCGCAGCCGGTCGGCAGCCTGCTCGTGGATTCGACGATCAGCGTGTCCCCATCGGCGCTTGCGGTCAGCGGCGGGCAGATCACCGCGACCCTCAACGTGCGCGCCTCGGTGGCTCCCGTCCTCGACGAGAGCGAGCTCAAGGCGCGGGTCGCCGGACGATCGCGCCAGGATGCGGCGCAGGTGCTCAGCGACATCGGTCCGACCACCGTCGACCTGTGGCCGGGCTGGGTGGACTCGGTGCCGCGGCTGCCCTTCCGGATCACGATCAGCATCGAGGCGCCCCCAACGTCGCCGGCACCGTCGACGGCGGCGTCGCAGAGCCCGGCCCCCACCGCGGTGCCGTCCACGTCGCCGTGAGCCGCCTGCTGGGAATCGATCACGGCCATCGCCGGATCGGTATCGCCGTCGCGGACACCGAGACGGGCGTGGCCTTCGCCCGTCCGGCCGTGCTGCGCGGTGGGGCCGCGGGAGTGGCAGCGGTCGTGGCGCTGGCGCGCGACGAGGAAGCGGACCTGGTCATCGTTGGATTGCCGCGCAACATGGATGGCAGCGAGGGCTCGCAGGCCGTGGCGGCGCGCGCATTCGGTGACCGGCTGGTCGCCGCGGGGTTCCCGGTGGCGTACGTCGATGAGCGGCTCACCAGCTGGGAGGCGGAGCGCCAGCTCGAACGCGCTGTCCGGCGGCCGTCGCGGACCAGTGGCGAGCTAGACTCGGCGGCGGCGCGTCTGATCCTGCAAGATTACCTGGACGGGCCCGCCGGCCAGGACCGGCCGCCGCCATCCGCGGGAGAGCGTCACCACCAGGAGATCGGATGAACGAGGACCCGCGATCCCGCTGGGAAGACGAGGATCGCCGCAATGAGCGGATTCGAGAGCTTCGCGCCAATCGGGGAGTGATCGATCGCCGCCAGCGGCGTCCCTTCCAGCCGCTGATCCTGCTGGCCTGGTTCGCGGGAGTTGCCGCCCTGGCCGCCGTGCTCATCTTCGTTGGCTTCCTCGCCTTTGCGCCACGCCTGATGTCCTGGGTCGAGGCCAACCCCGGGATGATCAAGCAGGGGATCGTGCTCGACTTCGTTCGCTGGTACCAGCCGCACGTCCTCGACGACGTGCCGGTGGGCTCCGATGGCGGACGCATCAACGTCGAGGTGCCAACCGGCGCGACGGACGCGGAGATCGGCCACCTCCTCTTCGAGAAGGGTCTGATTCGCAGCGAGCTGGCCTTCCAGTACTGGGTCGTGCAGGTGGGCCGCGCCGGGAGCCTGCAGGCGGGGTCGTACGACCTCTCGCCGTCGCTGACCCCCTCGGAGATCGCCGCGGCGCTGCAGCAGCAGGCCGGAGTGGAGGTCGAGATTCGCATCCAGGAGGGGTGGCGCCTCGAGCAGATCGTGGCGTACCTGTCCACGACCAAGCTGACCATGAACCTCAACGACTTCGTGGCCCTCGTCAAGACACCCCCGGCGGACCTCCTCAACGAGTACGCCTTCTTCCAGAATCTCCCCGCCGGGCGCAGCCTGGAGGGGTACCTCTACCCCGATACCTACCGCGTCAACGCCAACGCCACGGCGCGGGAGGTGGTCGAGAAGCTGCTCGGCACCTTCGACACCCGGCTCACCGGCGAGATCCGGGACGCCATCGCGGCGCAGACGATCGGCGGGAAGCCCATGACCATCGACCAGGCGGTCACCCTGGCCAGCATCGTGGAGCGCGAGGCCGTGCTCGACTCGGAGCGGCCGACCATTGCCGGGGTGTACATGAACCGGCTGAACACGAAGGGCTGGGTGCTGAACGCGGATCCAACCCTCCAGTACGGGCTGGCCACGGCGACGAACGCCGATGCGCCGGTCAGCGCATGGGACTCGATCACCTGGTGGCCACCGCTGCAGACTGCCGGGAAGGACGTCGAGCTGCCCGCGGAGCTGGCGGGTTACCAGACGTACATCAACGGCGGGCTGCCGCCCACCCCCATCGCCGCGCCGCGGATCGCATCGATCGAGGCGGTGGCCAACGCCGACACCAAGACGGGCTACTTCTTCTTCGTGGCGGGCTGCCCCAACGGGACGCGCGACGGCTCGCACTACTTCGCCAAGACCCTGGCCGAGCACAACGCCAACATCGCCAAGGCCAACGCGGAATGCCCCGCGTCATGAAGATCGCAGCACGGAGGCACCCGCCGGCATGATCAGCACCGGTGACATCAAGAAGGGCGTCATCATCGAGCTGGACGGCCAGCTGATGAAGGTCCTGGATTGGACCCACATCAAGATGGCGCGCGGATCGGCGCAGGTGCGGATGAAGCTCCAGAACGTGCGCAAGGGCGACATCGTTGAGCGCACCTTCCAGGCCGGGACCCGCTGGCCACGTGCTCGCGTGGAGCAGCGCAAGGTCCAGTACCTGTACAGCGACGGCACGATCTACTACTTCATGGACAACGAGACCTACGAGCAAATCGCCGTGAGCGGCGAGATGATCGGTGACGACCGCCTGTACCTCAAGGAGAACACCGACGTGTCCGTCAGCTCCTACGAGGGCGAGGTGCTGGGTCTTGATCTCCCGGTGACGGTCGACCTGGTCGTGAGCCAGACCGATCCCGGCTTCGCCGGGGATACTGCGACAGGCGCCAAGAAGCCAGCCATCATGGAGACCGGCCTGGTGGTCCAGGTCCCGCTCTTCGTGAGCGAGGGCGACACGATCCGGGTCGACACCCGCAACGGGGAGTACGTGACACGCGTCTAGCCGAGACTGGCGACCGATGAGCGCGGACCAGCCCACCTTGTGGGGCGCGGCTTCGCTGCCGCCGCGCATCGTCCGGGTCAGCGAGCTCAACCGCCGGGTGCGCTCGCTGCTGGACGCGGACACCGCCCTTGCCGACGTCTGGGTGGAGGGCGAGATCAGCAGTCCCTCGTTTCCGGCCTCAGGCCACTGCTTCTTCACCCTGAAGGACGCTGCCTCGCAGCTGCGGGCGGTCCTCTTCCGCGACGACCTGGCGCGTTCCGCGGTCCGCCCACAGCATGGGATGGCGGTGATCTGCCATGGCCGGGTGCGGGCCTACGAGGCACAGGGGGTGTACCAGCTGTACGTGGAGTCGCTGACACCCGCGGGCGCCGGTGATCTGCATGCGCGGTACGAGCAGCTGCGCGCGCGGCTTGCCGCGGAGGGCCTCTTCGACGAGCGCCGCAAGCGACCGCTGCCGCGCTGGCCGCGGCGCATCGGTGTGGTGACCTCCCCGGTCGGCGCCGTCTGGCAGGACATCCGCAACGTCATCCGCCGCAGGTACCCGCTGGTCGAGCTGGTGCTGTCGCCGACCGTGGTCCAGGGCGACGTGGCGGCGCCCGCCGTGGTGCGCGCCCTGCAGCGGGTCTATGCCCGCCCCGCGATCGACGTGGTCATCCTGGCGCGCGGCGGAGGGTCGCTCGAGGACCTGTGGGCCTTCAATGACGAGCGGGTCGTGCGCGCAATCGTTGCGTCCCCGGTCCCGCTGGTGGTCGGCGTGGGTCATGAAAGCGACGTGACCCTTGCGGATTTCGCGGCGGACCTGCGCGCGCCGACCCCCAGCGCGGCAGCAGAGCTGGTGGTCCCCGACGGCACGCAGCTGCCCGCGATCCTGGGACGGCTGCGGGATCGCGCATCGAGCGCGCTTTTGGCCCGGCTCGCTGATCGACGCGCCGTCGTGCAGAACGAGGGTCGGGCGCTGCTGGGGGCGGCCCCCGACCTCGGTGCCGCGCGGCAGCAGGCCGGCGACCTCCTCGATCGCGGCCAGCGCAGCCTGCAGCAGCGCATGTCGCGGGAGCGAGCCGTCCTGGATGGCGTGCGCGCCGGCCTTCGGGCCCTTGGGCCGGCCGCGACGCTGGCCCGCGGGTATGCGGTGGCGCGGCGCCCGGACGGAACCATCGTGCGCAGCAGCCGCGAGGTCGCGGTGGGGGAGTCGCTCGAGATCATCCTGGGTGCGGGCCGGCTCGGCACCGAGATTCAATCCACCTCCGAAGAAGGCGCAGAGGAGCTCCTCGCATGACGGCCCCAACCCTGCCCACAGACGAGGAGCTGGCCGCTCGGCCCTTCGACGAGCTCGTCATCGAGCTGCAACGGATCGTTGCCGCCCTCGAGGGCGGCAACGCGGGTCTCGAAGAGTCGATCGCCCTGTATCGGGAAGGGCTCCGTCTCCACGCGGCGTGCGAGGAGCGCCTGCGACGCGCGGAGCTGGCCATCGCCGACCTCGGCCGCCGCGCGGGCGCCGGCCCGGGCCGGGGTGATGACGACCAGGCGCCGGGTGATGTGAACGAGCCGGCGGGCGGGGGATGACGGCTGGCCTCGCGATCCGTGCCGCGAACGCGCGGGAAGCGGAATCCATCGCGGCGCTCAACGGTGAGCTCGGCTACCCGTCCACGGTCGCGGAGGTCGACACCCGCCTCGCGGTACTGGCCCGGTCCGCATCGGACGCGCTGTACGTCGCAGAGCGGGAGGGCCGGGTCGTGGGCTGGGTGCATGTCGCTCTCAAGTCCTCCCTGGTCGACGTCCCCTCGGCGCAGGTGATGGGCCTCGTGGTGGCCGAGAGGGAACGCAGCGGGGGCATCGGCCGGGCGCTGCTGCTGCGGGCGGAGGCCTGGGCCGCTGAGCGTGGGGTTCGGAGAATGCTCGTCGCTTCGCGCACCACGCGCGAGCGGGCGCACCGCTTCTACCAGCGCGAGGGGTACGCGGTCCTCAAGCGGTCGTATTTCTTCGAGAAGCAGCTCACGGATTGACCCACCAAGGGTCGCCGCCGCGGATCGGTTCTATACTCGGCGACAACCCTTCCCAAGGAGGATTCGTGGCGATTCTCGACTCCATCGACGGCCCCGCCCAGCTCCGCGGTCTCGACTATGACTCCCTGGAGGCTCTCGCCGCGGAGCTCCGCGAGAAGATGATCCGGACGGTCCGGCACACCGGCGGCCACCTGGCCAGCTCGCTCGGGGCGGTGGAGATCGCCATTGCGCTGCATCGGGTCATGGATTCGCCGCGGGACCGGATCGTGTGGGACACCGGGCACCAGGCCTACGCCCATAAGCTGCTCACCGGTCGTCGCGACCAGTTCGACACCCTGAGGCAGGTTGATGGAATCGGCGGGTTCCCGCGTCGCACCGAGAGCGAACATGATGTCTTCGACGGGGGCCACGCGGGCACCGGGGTCTCCATCGGCATCGGCCTGGCGGCCGCTCGCGACCTCCTGCCTGCCGATGACCCGGGCCGTGGCCAGCGGATAGCGGTGTGCGTGGGTGACGCCGCCATGCAGAGCGGCCTGACGCTGGAGGCGCTCAACCACCTGGGCCACATGCGCCATCGGCTGCTGATCGTCCTCAACGACAACGAGATGAGCATCAGCCGCTCGGTGGGCGGGCTCTCCACGCGCCTGAACAAGCTGCGGCTGACCCGGGTCTACCAGGAGACGAAGACGGCGACGCAGCGCACGCTGCCGCGCGTCCCGGTGCTGGGCAAGCCGGCCTTCGCGCTGCTGTCGTGGGCGAAGGAGGGCTTCAAGCGCACCTGGGCCAAGGTCGGCTTCTTCGAGGACATGGGGATCACCTACATCGGCGTCCTGGACGGCCACGACCTCCGCGAGCTGGAGCGCGCCTTCGAGCAGGCGTTCCATCTCCACGGCCCGGTGCTCGTGCACGTGAAGACGGTGAAGGGCCGCGGCTACGCGCCGGCCGAGCAGGACAGCGTCAGCTTCCACGGCGCCAGCCTGCCACCCATTGACCTGTGCCTCATCGACCCCACGGAGGAGCCGCTTCCCCCGGAGGTGGGCAACGGACACAAGCCGAAGACCTATACCCAGACGTTCGTCGAGGAGCTCGTCCGCCTGGCGGAGGCCGATCCACGGATCTGCGCCATCACCGCCGGCATGCCCAGCGGGACCGGACTGACCCGCTTCGAGGAGCGTTTCCCGGACCGATTCTTCGACGTGGGCATCGCCGAGCAGCACAGCGTGACCATGGCCGCCGGCATGGCGCTCGCCGGCAAGCGGCCGGTCGTGGCGCTGTACTCGACCTTCAGCCAGCGCGCCTACGACCAGCTCGTCCACGACGTGTGCCAGAACGACGTGCCGGTCCTGCTCGCCATCGACCGCGCCGGACTGGTCGGCGAGGACGGGACGAGCCACCAGGGGATGTTCACCCTCCCGGCACAGCGGTCCCTGCCGAACCTGGTGATCGGATCACCCAAGGATGAGCAGGAGCTGCGGGACATGGTGGTGACCGCGTTTGGGCACGACGGGCCGATCAGCCTGCACTACCCGCGTGACGCCGGAGAGGATCTGGCGGATCGCGAAGGGATCGCGATCGAGATCGGTCGGGGCGAGCTGCTGCGCGACGGCGGCGACGTGCTGATGATCGGGTTCGGCCCCATCGTCCAGCGACTGCTTCGCGTCCGCGACGTGCTTGCCGACGACGGGATCTCCGTGGCGGTCCTCAACGCGCGATGGGCCAAGCCGCTGGACGAGCTGCTCATCACCCAGCACGCGGCGGGAAAGCGCCTTGTGGTGACCGCGGAGGAGTCTGCCGCGATGGGCGGCTTCGGTGACGGCGTCCTGGATGCCCTCAACCGGGCCGGCGTCCATGTGCCGCTGCTCAAGATCGCCCTCGCCGAGGGATTCGTCCACCATGGGGCCGTCGAAGACCTGCGGCGCCAGCAGGGGATCGACGAGGCGGGCATCCTGGCACGGGTCCGCGGCGCGCTGGAGCTGCCCAACGCCGCCCGCTCCCCGCGGCGCGCCAAGGTCACCGCCGCATAGGAGGTCCCGTGAGCCGGGTCCGGCTCGACCAGTTGCTCGTTGTGCGCGGGATCGCCGCCTCACGCACGGAGGCACAGGCGCGCATCCTGGCCGGCGAGGTGAGCCTCGCGCAGGCTCCGGGGCGCCACCTCAAGCCTGGCCAGCTGGTCCCCGACAACATTCCCCTGGCGCTGGCGCCCGGGACGAGATGGGCGTCGCGCGGCGGCGAGAAGCTGGCTGCCGCCCTGGATGCCTTTGGACTGGATCCGACGGGGATGACCTGCCTGGACGCTGGGGCGTCCACCGGTGGCTTCACCGATGTGCTCCTGGAGCGAGGCGCGCGCGAGGTGTATGCCGTCGACGTCGGGCGTGGGCAGCTGGTCGAGCGGTTGCGCCGTGACCCGCGCGTCGTGGTCATGGACCGCACCAACCTGCGGACGCTGGCGAGCCTTCCGGAGCCGATCGACGTGGCCACACTCGACCTCTCCTTCATCTCGCTCCGGCTGGTCCTGCCCCGGGTGCGGGCCCTGCTCGCCGACGAGGGCAGGGTGGTGGCCCTGGTGAAGCCCCAGTTCGAGGCGGGACGCGAACGGGTGCCGCGCGGGGGCGTCGTTCGCGACCCGCAGGTTCATCGTTCCGTCCTGGAGACGTTCGCGGCCGATGCGCGCGCCGCGCGGTTCACGCCGCGCGCCCTTGTCCGCTCGCCGATCACCGGTGGTGACGGCAACGTCGAGTTCCTGGCGCTCCTCGACACCGAGGGCGGCTGGGAGGCGGATGCCTGGACGCGGACGGTGGATGCGCTGACGAGGCCATCGGCCTGACCCACCGCGTACTACGATGCAGCACGTGAAGCGGAGGGTACGGCCGCCGCGCATCGAGCAGCTGAGCGTCTTCGAGGGCCTCGAGCCCGAGTCGCCGCTGCATCATGAGCCCGCGGCCGACACGATGCGGCAGATCGTCTCGCTCCGCATGCCCGATTCGCTGCTTGAGCGCGTCGAGGCGGCGGCACGGTCGCGCGGCGTCTCGCCGTCGAGCCTCATGCGCGCGCTGATCGCGGCCGGGCTCGATCGATCCTATGCGGCCGTCACGGAGCCGGACGTCGCGACTGAGCTCGCAGCCCTCCGCCGGAGGGTTGACGAGATCGCAGAGCGGCTGGCGGCCGGTATCGCGGATTCGGTGGCCAGCCTGACGCGTGATCCAGCCTCGCCGTCGGGCGACGCGGAGGCCTGATGGCCGATATCGGGCGCATCGGGTTCGTCCTGAACCCGTACAACGACGCCGCGCACGAGGCGCTGGCGCGCGGACGTGGCTGGTGCGAGGCGCATGGGATCGCCGCCTGGGACCAGCCGGCGGACGCCTCCGACGAGATCAGTGCTGCGTGCGCCGGCACTGACCTGGTGTGCGTCCTGGGAGGGGATGGCACGTTTCTGCGCACGGCCCACGCCATCGGCGGGACGCGGGTCCCGGCGCTTGGCGTCAACCTGGGGCGTGTCGGCTTCCTGGCCAAGGTCGAGACGGTCGACCTCGAGTACGCGCTCGAGCAGGTCGCGGCGGGCGAATACGCGATCGAGGAGCGGTTCCGAATCGCCGCCACGCTGATCAGGGTGGACGGCACCCAGGTGGAGTACGCCTGTCTCAACGAGGTCGTCATGGCGCGGGGCTCGCGGGTGCGCATGATCCAGATCGAGGTCGACGTCTCCGGGAGCCACCTGGCCACCTACGTGGCCGATGGCGTGGTCGTCGCCACCCCCACCGGCTCAACGGCCTACTCGTTCAGCGCGGGCGGCTCCATCCTCGATCCGCGGCTGCGGAACATGATCATCACCCCGGTCGCGTCGTACCTGTCGCCCCTGCACTCGGTGGTGGCCGGCGAGGATCAGGTCGTCACCCTCACCCTGCGCGACACCCATGACGGCGCGATCGTCTCCGTGGACGGCCAGACCGACCTGCCGGTCCACCCCGGGGACCGGGTCGAGGTGCGAGCGCTGCCCGAGCCGCTGCGCCTGATCGAGCCCGCGGGCAGCGCGTCGTTCTACGACCTGCTGCGTACCAAGGCCGCTCTGCTCCCGTATTGACGAGGAGCGAAAGCCCATGCCGTTGATCGAGCTGGCGGTCACCAACCTCGCGGTGATCGAGTCGGTGCGGCTCTCGCTCGATCGCGGCTTCGTGGTGGTGACCGGGGAGACCGGGGCCGGCAAGTCCCTGGTGGTCGACGCCCTGGCCCTGGCGCTTGGTGCGCGCGGCACGAGCGACCTGGTGCGCACCGGCGCGCCGTCGCTGCGCGTTGAGGCCATCTTCGACGACGTACCACGGGACGCGGATGATCCGCTCGACGAGCTCGTGGACCTCAACGACGGCTCGCTCATCGTCAGCCGCGAGGTGACCGCCGACGGACGCTCCCTGGCTCGCGTCAACGACCGGACCGTCACGGTGGGCGCCCTCGCGGCCTTCGGATCGCGCCTGGCCGAGATCCACGGTCAGCACGAGCATCAGCGGCTGTTCGCCGCGGACCGCCAGCGCTCCCTGCTCGATCGCTTCGGAGACCACGGGACGCTCCTGCTGGGCGTGGCGGAGGCGTGGCGCGCATGGCGAACGGTGACCGCCCAGGCAGAGGAGCTGGTGACCGATCCGCGCGAGCTGCAGCGGCGCACGGATCTGCTTCGCTTCCAGGTCGCCGAGATCGCCGGTGCCAAGCTCCAGCCGGACGAGGACGTGGCCCTGGCGGCGCGCCTGAAGGCGGTCCAGAACCTCGAAACGGTGGTCCGCGCCGCAGCGGACGCCGTGCGGATCCTCCAGCGGGATGGCGGCGCCCTGGATGGCCTGCGCGCTGCCCTGGGACAGCTGGAGGCGGCCGCAGCGCACGACCAGCGCTTCACCGAGCTCGCGGAGCGGGGGAGTGGCACCGTGGCGGATGCCACCGAGCTGGGGCGCGACATCGTGGCCCTGGGTGAGCAGCTGCAGGTCGACCCGGCCACGCGGACCGCCATGGAGGAGCGCCTGGGGCTCATCTACGACCTGAAGCGGAAGTACGGCGAATCGATCGACGCGATCAGGGCCTTTGGCGAGGCTGCCTCCGACGAGCTCGAGCGGCTCGAGAACCAGGATGCCCTGCGCGAGCAGCTGCGCCGCGATGAGGAGACCACCCGCGTCGCGCTCGACGAGACGGCCGCGGCCCTCCACGAGGCTCGGCGCGCTGCCGCCGACACCCTCACGGAACGGGTGAACGCGGAGCTCCCACCGCTGGGGCTGCCGGGCGACGCCTTCGGGATCGAGGTCACGGCCACCGAGGTTGGTCCCAACGGCGGCGACTACGTCGAGTTCCGCTTCGCGCCGAATCCGGGCGAGCCGCCGCGACCCATGGCCCGCATCGCATCCGGCGGCGAGGCGAGTCGCCTCTCGCTGGCCCTCAAGGTGGTCCTGGCGACCGCCGACGAGACGCCGCTGCTCATCTTCGACGAGGTCGACGCCGGCGTCGGCGGCCGGAATGCCGCCGCGCTCGGGGAGCGACTGCGCGCCCTGTCGGCCTATCACCAGGTGATCTGCGTCACGCACCTCCCACAGGTGGCCGCCTACGCCAACCTCCACGTCCACGTGGGGAAGCGGGTCGACGACGGCAGGACCTACACCGAGGCGCGCCCGCTCCATGGTGAGGCGCGCGCGGCCGAGCTGGCGGCGATGCTCGCCGGAGAGGGTGCCGGCGACGAGGCCCGGGCCACCGCCGAGGCGCTCCTCCGTGCCGCGGACGGCTGACGCGAGGCCCGTGACGGCATCGGCCACGACCCCGAGTGCCCTGACGTCGGCGATCGATGCCTTCCTCCTCGAGCTCCGTGTCGAGCGTGGTCTCTCTCCGCTGACCATCGCTGCCTATCGGCGGGACCTGGCCCAGTTCGCTGCGACGGTAGCTGGCGGCGACTGGCGTGATGACCCCGAGCCCGCCCGCCGCTTCCTCGCGCAGCAGCGTGCCGCCGGCCGGCGCGGGACGACGCTGGCGCGCAAGGCAGCTGCCATCCGGGCCTTCTACGGGTTTGCGCTGCGCGAAGGGCTGGCGTCGCGCGACGTGGCGACGCTGCTGGAGTCACCCCGACCCGGGACCTATCTGCCCGACGTCCTGGCCCCGGACCAGGTGGCCGCCATCCTGGACGCACCCTCGAACGAACCGGCCGGGATCCGTGATGCGGCCATCCTCGAGCTGCTCTACGCCTGCGGCCTGCGGGTCAGCGAGCTCACGGGGCTCGACCTCGACCGGCTCGATCTGCCGGCGCTCCAGGTCCGTGTCATCGGGAAGGGCGACAAGGAGCGCCGGGTGCCCATGGGAGAGCCAGCGCGGGACCGGCTGGCGGCGTACCTTGCCGGGCCACGTCCCACGTGGACCGCCGGACGGCCGACAGCGGCCGTGTTCGTGAGCCAGCGGGGGCATCGGCTGGGTCGGGAGTCCGTGTGGCGCATCGTGCGTCGCTGGAGCGCGGCATCGGGGGCGGGCGTGCGGGTGACGCCGCACACCTTCCGTCACAGCTTCGCGACCCACCTGCTGGAGGGCGGAGCCGACCTGCGCGTGGTCCAGGCCCTGCTCGGCCATGCTAGCATCACCACCACCCAGCTCTACACGCACCTGACGGGCGAGCGAGTGCGCGAGGTGTACGCGCGATCGCACCCGCGCGCCTGACAGGGCGAGGCAGATCCCGGAGCGGAGCGCATCCCATGAGTTACGCACGAAACCTGCTGAGCCGAGGCGAGGAAGTCGTCTTCGAAACGCGGCAGCACTGGTTCGCGGTGTTCGCCCAGGTGTGGCTCTACGCGCTGCTGGCGGTCATCGCCCTGGCGGTGGTCATCTGGCAGACCTCGATGGGGGAATGGCAGCTGCGCGGGCTCCTCCAGGTCATCGGACTGGTCGTCCTGCTGGGCTCGCTGGTCCGCATCGGCGTCTACCTCTGGGCCTGGCAGAACCAGGAGTACCTGGTGACGACGCGGCGGGTGATCAAAGCTGAGGGGATCTTCAACAAGCAGATGGGTGATTCGAGCCTGGAGAAGATCAACGACGCCCACCTGACCCAGAGTTGGCTGGGCCGGATCTTCGCCTTCGGCCATCTCGACATCATGACCGCGTCCGACGATCCGGGAGCCGTCGATGACTTCCCGATGATGGCCGATGCGGTCGAGTTCAAGATCGCCATGCTCAATGCGAAGGAGGTCCTGGGGCGCCCGGAGCTGGCGCGCCCGGCCGCACAGCACCCGGCCCCGATGCCGGCCATGCAGCGCGCCGAGGCCATGCCGCCCCGCGCGGGATCGGACCGCGTGCAGGCCGTGAGCCCGCAGCAGGAGGCAACCCCCGCGGGCCATGGTGCCGCCCCGGTCATGGACGCCGCATCGACATCCGGCGCCCCGCGCGCCACCGGCGGCAGCGAGGAGCTGGCGGCCACCCTGGAGCGGCTCGCCGGCCTGCGCGACCGCGGGCTCATCACGCCCGAGGAGTACGAGACCAAGAAGCGCGACATCCTGGAGCGGATGTAGATGCCGGAGGCTCGCCTCGGCGCCCTGCCGGACGGGATCTACGGCCCGGAGCTCGAGCGTCGGATCGCCGAGGCGGCGGGTGCCATTCGCGGCCGGCTCGCGGCGGTCCCCGAGCTGACGAAGCCCCGCCTCGTATTCGTGCTGGGCAGCGGGCTGGGGAGCGTGGTCGAGCTGCTCGACGAGGCGCCGCGGGTCCGTATGGACTACGGCGACATCCCGCACGTGCCGGTGGGCCACGTCGAAGGACATGCCGGGGAGCTGGTTGCCGGCCTTGCGGCGCGGACCCCCGCCCTGTTCCTCTCCGGGCGCGCCCACCCGTACGAGGGGTACTCGCACCGCGAGGTCACGATCCTGCTGCGCGCGTGCCTGTCGCTGGGAGCCGGCACCGTGGTGGTGACGAACGCATCGGGTGGCCTGAACCCAGCCTACGACCCGGGCGACGTGATGCTCATGGCCGACACCATCAACCTCTCCGGCGACAACCCGCTGTTCGGGCCCAACCTGGAGAACCTGGGCCCGCGCTTCGTGCCCATGACCGACGCCTTCGACCGCGACCTTCGGGAGCGAGCGCGGGCGGCCGCGGGCCGGGCCGGCGTCGAGATGCGCGAGGGCGTGTACATCATGCTTTCCGGCCCGAACTACGAGACCCGGGCAGAGATGCGCATGCTGCGAATCCTGGGCGGCGATGCGGTTGGCATGAGCACGGTGCCCGAAGTCCTCGTGGCGCGCCACGCCGGCGTGCGCGTGCTTGGGTTCAGCCTGGTGACCAACAAGGCCACGGATGACGTGGACCACGAGATCACCCACGAGGAGGTCCTGGCGATGGGACCGCTCGGCGCCGCTCGGCTGGCGAGCGTCCTGCGCGAGATGCTCCCGGAGCTGGCGCCTTGATCTTCGCCAACGCGGATCCCCTGACCTTCATCGGCGTGATCGTGGCTCTCGTGCTGGGCATCACCTGCCACGAGTTCAGCCACGCACTTGTCGCCGGCCTGTTCGGGGATCACCAGCCGCGTGCCATGGGCCGCGTCTCGCTCAACCCGGCCCGGCACATCGACCCGCTGGGCGCCATCTTCTTCGTCCTGGCCGGTTTCGGCTGGGGCCGGCCGGTGTCGGTCAACGTGTATGGCCTGCGCGGAGGTCGCCGCTCCATGGCCTGGGTCTCGGCCGCCGGGCCCATCACCAACCTGGTGGTGGCGCTGGCGTTCGCGGTCCTCTACCGGGTCCTGATCCTGGCTGGGGATCCGGTCGTGTGGCTGACCGACCTGGTGTGGATCATCGTCCTCTTCAACGTGATCCTCGCCTTCTTCAACCTGCTGCCCATTCCTCCGCTGGACGGCTTCAACTTCGTGCTCGCCTTCCTGCCCGTGGAGCAGGTCTTCGCGGTGCAGCGCTACGCGCAGTACGGCTTCCTGGTCCTGCTCCTGCTCGTCGTCCTGACCAACACCCCCGGCGGCGGGCCGCTGGGGGCACTCTTCGACGTGGCGGCGTCAGTCGCCAGGCTCTTCGTCGGTGCATAGGGTCGCGCAGTTCGTCGGCCACCTGACCGCCCGGGTCGCGCCGGGCGAGGAGGAGCTTGTCCGCCGCATCCTGCCGGCATCGGCCTGGGCGGTCTTCGATGCCATGCCGGTCGCGGACCGTCGCCACGGGCTCGACGTGGCGCAGCACCTGATCGCGGCCGGGATCGATGACCGCGAGGTGCTCGCGGCGGCCCTGGTCCACGACGGCGCCAAGGGCCGTCGGCTGCGGCTCTGGCACCGGGTCGGCGGCGTGCTGGCGGAGGCCGTCAGCCCGCGCCTGCTGGCCAGGCTGGCGTCGCCGGATCCGGGCTCGCGGGGCTATCCGTGGTACCTGTATCTCCATCACGACCGGCTATCGGCCGAGCTGGCTCGCGCGTCCGGTCTCTCGGAGCGAACGGCGTCGTTCATCGCCGGCACAGCGGCCCCGGCCGACGCAGGGCTGGCGGCGGCCCTCCGCCGCGCGGACGACGTGAGCTGACCGCGATGCCCATGGAGCCGATTCCCGTCGAGGCGAGCCCACAGCCTGCGAGCGTGCCGGTCGGGCCCGGCCCTGAGGCGGGGCCGATCTTCGAGGTGCGGCTGGAGGTCTTCGAGGGTCCACTGCAGCTGCTCCTGCATCTCATCGAGTCCCGGCAGCTCGACATCCTGACCGTGCCGCTCGCCGAGCTGGCCGACGCGTACGTCGCCCACCTGGCGGGCAACCCGGTGGACGTCGGCAATCTCTCGGACTTCGTGGCGATCGCCGCCCAGCTGATCCTGCTCAAGTCGCGCCGCCTGCTCCCCGGAGAGCCGATGCCCGCGACGGGGGAAGAGGCCGATGAGCCCGACGAGGAGGAGCTGCGCCGCCGGCTCCTGGAGTACCGGGCGCTGCGGGACGTCGCCCGCGCCCTCGGGGCACGGGACCTGGTTGCCCCGCTCTGGCGACGGGAACCGCGCGAGGCGGATCTTCCGGAAGCACCCATGCCGCCGATGCCGGTTGGCCTGCTCGTGGAGGCCCTGGAACGGCTTGCCGCCGTGGCGGAGCCTGAGCCGGCGCCACCCGAGGTGGTCGCTCGCGAAATCACCATCGGGATGCAGATTCGCGCCCTGCGCGACGCGCTCTCGGCATCCGGCCGGATCGTGCTGCAGGCCGTGCTCGCCACCTGCCGCTCCCGCACGGAGGCCGCGGTCACGGTGCTGGCCGCGCTCGAGCTGGTGCGGCGTCGGCAGGTCACCGTGCACCAGGACGCTATCTTCGGCCCCATCGTGATCGAGCCGGCGGCCCTGCCCGCGGCAGGTGCCGGAG
Organism: uncultured Chloroflexia bacterium; assembly: GCA_963814105.1. Classification (GTDB taxonomy): domain Bacteria; phylum Chloroflexota; class Limnocylindria; order QHBO01; family QHBO01; genus CAVXEH01. The sequence continues at coordinate 12,793 of CAWFBQ010000008.1, read as the reverse complement.
CGGAGGAGCGCTGATGGATCCCGAGCTGCCGACCGAGGACCTGGCCGCGTTCTTCGAGGCCCTGCTCTTCGTCGCGGAGCGACCGTTGACCACCGCGGAGCTCGGGGAGCTGGCCGGCGTGCCGGCGCTGCATGCGGAAGCCGGCCTGGGATCGCTCGCGGAGGACCTGGAGGCGGCCGGCCGCGGCCTGCGGGTCCAGCGCATGGACGATGCCTGGCAGCTCGTCACCGCACCGGAGGTCGGTGCTCGGCTGGCGGCCTATGCCTCCCGCGAGGAGGCGCGCCTCAGCCCGGCCGCGCTGGAGGCGCTCGCCGTTGTCGCCTACCGCCAGCCGGTGACCCGCGGCGAGGTGGAACGGGTGCGCGGCGTCGACTCGGACTACGTGCTGCGCTCGCTGCTGCATCGGCGGCTCATCGCCGAGGTCGGGCGGCGTGACACGCCCGGCCGGCCGATCCTGTACGGCACCACCTTCACCTTCATGGAGCGCTTCGGGCTCACCACGCTCGACGACCTGCCGCCCCTCCCGGCCGATGCCGCCCAGGCCGCGGCGGCAACCACCCTCGTCGATGGCAGCGCGGCGTCCGCCGATGCCGGCTGAGCGGCTGCAGAAGATCATCGCGCGTGCCGGCGTCGCGTCGCGTCGCTCGGCGGAGACCCTCATCGCGGCGGGACGCGTCACGGTCAACGGGGTGGCGGCGGCCACCGGGTCGAGCGCCGACCCGGAGACGGACCGGATCGCGGTCGACGGCCGGCCGCTTGGCGATGCACCAACCGCTGTGCACCTGGCGATCCACAAACCCCGCGGATTCCTCTCGTCGGCCCGCGACGAGCGCGGCCGGCGGGCCGTCGTCGACCTGGTCCCGCCGGGGGCCCACGGCCGCCTGTGGCCGGCGGGCCGGCTCGACGTCGATTCCGAGGGGTTGATGCTGCTCACCAACGACGGGGACTGGGCGAACCGGGTCCTCCATCCGCGGTACGGCCTTGAGCGCGAGTACGCGGTCCTGGTCGATCCGGAGCCGGATACGCGGACGCTCCAGCAGCTGCGACGCGGGCTGACCCTCGAGGATGGACCCGCTCGGCTGCTCACAGCGCACCGCGCGCCGCCCCCGCCGGAGATCCCCCGCGACCCGCGGGAGCAGGGGCGCTGGCTGCGCGTGCGCGTGGGGGAGGGACGGAAGCGCGAGGTGCGCCGTCTGTTCGCGGCTGCCGGTCACCGCGTGCATCGCCTGGCCCGCGTGGGCCTGGGACCGCTGAGCCTCGGCGGGCTGGCGGCGGGGGAGTGGCGGGTTCTGGAGGCGGCGGAAGTCGACGCCCTGGCCGGCGGGGCGACGCGCAGCCGCGCTGCGCGCGGGCCGATCACCGTCGCCATCGATGGACCGTCGGGATCGGGAAAGAGCACCGTGGGCCACGGCCTCGCGGAGCGCATCGGGGCCACCTTCGTCGACACCGGGCTCATGTACCGGGCGCTGACCCTCGCCGCGTTGGAGCGCAAGGTGGATCCTGACGATCCGGTCGCGCTGGGCCGCCTGGCACGAGAGGCCCGGATCCACGTGCGCCGGCCGCGGGTCGGGGAGAGCGCCCGGCTGGAGACGGTGCTGCTGGGGCGGCGCGACGTCACGAGCGAGGTGCGCACGCCGCGCATCGACCGCCTCGTCTCGCAGGTCAGCCGGCACGCCGAGGTGCGCCGGGCCATGGTCGCCGTCCAGCGCGCCACGGCTCGCGCCGGCGACGTCGTCATGGTCGGGCGCGACATCGGCACGGTGGTGCTCCCGGATGCCACCCTGAAGGTCTACCTGACCGCGTCGACACTGGTCCGTGCCGCGCGTCGTGCGGCGGAGATGGGCAGGCCGGAGCGCGCGAGCGAATATCTTGCGGAGATCGAGCAGCGCGATGCTGCCGATTCCGGCCGCGCCGTCGCCCCGCTGCGCAAGGCGGACGGCGCGCTGGTCCTCGACACCGGCCAGCTCGACGTGGATGCCTGTGTCGACGCCATCGTCGCGCACCTGCCGGGGAGCTCCTGACCGATGTCGGATCCGACCTGGTTCTACGGCCCGGGCTCGTTCCTGACCCGCGTCGGGATGCTGATCCTGGGCCCCCTGCGCGTCGAGGGCCTCGAGCGGGTGCCGCGTGACCGCCCGTTCCTGCTGGTGGCCAACCACTTCTCGAACTTCGACCCGCTGATCATCGGCGCCACGGTGGGGGACCTGAACGGGATCGTGGTCCGGTTCATGGCCAAGGACGAGATGCTGCACTGGCCGGTGATCGGCTGGCTGGCCAAGCAGGCCGGCGTCTTCTTCGTCCGCCGCGGGGAGGGTGATCGCGCCGCGCAACGCAATGCCCTGGCCCACCTGGCCGCCGGACGCCCGGTGGGGATGTTCCCGGAGGGGACCCGCTCGCGGACGGGCATCATCGGCGAGGGCCACGGCGGGGCAGCGCTGCTCGCCATGCGCTCCGGGGTGCCGCTCCTCCCGGCCTCCATCACGGGGACGGAGCGCGTCTTCCCGCGCGGGGCGCGCATCCCGCACCGCCACCCGGTGCTGGTCCGGGTGGGCGATCTCTTCTCGCTGCCACACCAGCCGTCCGGTCGCCTCGACCGGGCCGAGCTGGCTGCCGGATCGGACCGGATCATGCGCGAGATCGCGGCCATGCTCCCCGCGTGGCAGCGCGGACGCTACGGCGATCCGCCACCGCCGTCCGAGGCGGTCGACTGACCGATTCGGCCGCCACCGATAGAATGGCAGGCGAGATGACCACCGCGACCCCCGTCCGTCCCGAGGTGCGCATCGCCGAGCGCGCCGGCTTCTGCTATGGCGTGCGCCTGGCGATCGACAAGGCCAGGCATGCCCGCGAGCAGGGCAAGGACGTCACGACCCTGGGCCAGCTGGTCCACAACCCCGGCATCAAGGCGGACCTGTCGGACCGCGGCATCCGTACCGCCGATCTCGCGGACCAGGTTGAAGGCGGGACGCTGGTGATCCGGGCCCACGGCGTACCCTCAAGCGAGATGAGCGCCCTGCGCACCAAGGACGAGCTGGAGGTGATCGACGCCACCTGCACCTGGGTCCTCCAGAGCCAGAAGGCGGCTGCCGAGCTGGCGGAGCAGGGGTACACGGTGGCGATCATCGGCCACGAGGACCATCCGGAGATCAAGGGCGTCCGCAGCTACGCCGGGGAGCATCACGTGGTCGTCGACGACCTGGATCGCTCGACCTGGGAGCGGGTGCCGTACACCAAGAAGATCGGGGTCCTCTCGCAGTCGACCATCCTGCCCACCAAGCTCGAGGAGTTCGCGGCCTTCTGCCTGCGCCGATGTCACGACCTGCGAGTCGTGAACACGGTCTGCCCCGTGACCCTGACCCGCCAGGCGGACTCCGTGGTGCTGGCCGGCGAGGTCGAGGGCATGATCGTGGTGGGTGGCAAGAACAGCAGCAACACCAAGGAGCTCGCGGTGAAGTGCCGCGAGATCTGCGACGAGGTGATCCACATCGAGGACGCCGACGAGCTCGAGCGCGACCACCGCGGCTGGCTGGCGGGCAAGGCGACGATCGGCATCACCGGGGGTACCTCGACGCCGGAGATCGACCTCGCGGCGGTCCGCGACCGGATCCTGGCCCTGGCCGGCTAGACGCCAACCTCGATCGCCGGATCGGGCACCTCGCCCCGCCGGAGCGGGGCCAGCAGCTCCGGCAGCGCTCCCGGCGCGAAGACGACGCCATCGGCCCCGTCAAGCTCGCTCGCCGTCCACCAGCGCAGCCCAGTGACGTACTCGGCCGCCAGCGCCTCCGCCGAAAATCGGGGCTCGGGCTCGAACGCCTCGCTGCGCACCAGGAAGAACTGCTCGGCCTGGCCGTCCCACCGCCCGTCGAGGACCTCGATCGCCGACGGAAACACGTGTTCGCGCCGCCAGATGGGCGGTCCTGGCTCGACGATCACCAGTCCCGTCTCCTCCGCCAGCTCGCGGATGATGGCCTCGCTCGGCTCCTCGCCCTCCTCGATGCCGCCACCTGGACAGGCCCATACGACGCGGTCGGGGAAGGCGAACCGCACGAGCAGCGCGCGCCCGGCCGGGTCGAGGATCACGGCACGAACCGCCTGGCGGAGACGGGGCTCGGACATCGGTCCAGAGGATACCCCGGTACACTCGCGCCATGACCCTCCCCGTGGTCGCCATTGTCGGACGCCCCAACGTCGGCAAGTCGACCCTCTTCAACCGCCTGGCCGGCGAGCGGATAGCCATCGTCGAGGACCTGCCCGGCACCACCCGCGACCGGGTGTACGCCACGGGTGACTGGAACGGACGCGATTACACCGTGGTCGACACCGGTGGCCTGGAGCTGGAGCCAGGCACGGTGATCGAGGCGCGGGTCCAGGACCAGGCCAGGGTGGCGATCGAGGAGGCCGATGTGATCCTCTTCGTGGTTGACGCGCACGTGGGGATCGCTCCGCTGGATCACGAGGTCGCGGATCGCCTGCGGCGCGCGTCGAAGCCCGTGATCCTGGTGATCAACAAGGCGGACAACCCGCGCCGGGAGCTGGACAGCGTCGAGTTTCATGCCCTGGGCTTCGAGGAGACCATCACCATCAGCGCCCAGCACGGACGCAACACCGGTGACCTCGCCGACATGATCGTCGAGGCGCTGCCACCCCCAGACGAGGCCGATGCCGGCTCCACCCGCGACCCGGACGGGGTCACGGGCGAGGAGCTGACCGACGAGGAGCTCGCCGAGCTGGCGGAGGCGGACCTGGGGCCGCCCAAGGTGGCCATCGTCGGCCGGCCGAACACGGGGAAGTCGACGTTCGTGAACCGGGTGCTGGGCGAGGAGCGGATGATCGTGTCGGACGTCCCGGGCACGACCCGCGACCCGGTCGACACGCTGGTGATGGCGGAGGGCGAGCCCATGGTCCTGATCGACACCGCCGGGATCCGTCGTCGGGGCGCCATCGGCCGGGGGATCGAGCGCTACTCCGTCCTGCGCGCCATGAAGGCCATCGACCGCGCGGACGTGGCGGTGGTGATGACCGATGCCGTAGAGGGCTACACCGCCCAGGATGCCCACGTGGTGGGCCACGTCCTCGAGGCGGGCAAGGGCCTGGTGCTGGTGCTCAACAAGTGGGACGCGGTCGACAAGGACGAGAAGACCGCGGACCACCGGCTGCGCGCGCTGCGTCGCGAGGCACCGTACCTGGCCTGGGCCGACATCGTCTTCGCCTCGGCGCAGACCGGCGCGCGCATCGACCGTGTGCTCGGGGAGGCACGCCGGGTCGCCGAGGAGCGCTATCGGCGGGTCTCGACGGGCGAGCTGAACCGGGTCATCGGCGATGCCGTGCGTGCCCACCCGCCAAGCCATGTGCGCAACCGGCTGCCCAAGGTGCTGTACGCCACCCAGGTCGGGGTGGCGCCGCCGACCTTCGTGATCTTCGTCAACGACCCAGAGCTGATCCACTTCAGCTACAAGCGCTACCTCGAGAACCGGATCCGGGCGGAGTTCGGATTCCTTGGCACGCCCATCCGGCTCATCTTCCGGGAGCGCGTGAACGAGGAGGCGGCGCGCCGTTCTGCCCGCCCCCGCAGGTCCGGCGCTGCGCGCACCAAGCGACCGGCCCGCCCGGCACGCCGCCGATGACCGGCCCGATCGGAGTCATCGGAGCGGGGGCCTGGGGAACGACGCTCGCCGTGCGCCTCGCGGCCGCCGAACGGCCGGTGACGCTGTGGGCGCACTCGGCGGAGGCCAACGAGAGGCTGGCCGCGGAGCGCGAGAATCGGCACTACCTGCCCGGGATCGTCTTCCCGCCGAACGTCCGGGTCGCGACCGACGACGTATTCCTTTCCGAGCCGTATCGGCTCTTCATCCTGGCCGTCCCATCGGCGCACCTGCGCTCGACCCTGCGCCGACTGGCGGACCGGCTCTACGGTTCCGCCGCGCTCCTCTCCGCGGTGAAGGGGATCGAGGAGGGCACCCACCGCCGCATGAGCGAGGTGATCGCGGAGGAGCTTCCCGGCTGGCCCGTTGCCGTGCTCTCCGGTCCGAACCTGGCTCGGGAGGTGGCCGCCGGCAAGCCTGCGGGTGCCGTGATCGCCTCGGGCGACGGACGGCTGGCCGCCGATCTCGCTGCGCTCCTCGGATCGGAGCGCTTCCGGCTCTACACCAACGCAGACGTGGTGGGCGTCGAGCTGGCCGGGGCCCTGAAGAACGTGGTCGCCCTGGCGGCGGGCATGGTCGACGGCCTGCAGCTGGGGGACAGCGCCAAGGCAGGGATCATCACCCGCGGCCTGGCCGAGATCACGCGCCTGGGGGTCGCCGCGGGGGCAAATCCGCTGACGTTTGCGGGCCTCGCCGGCGTGGGCGACCTGATCGGGACCTGCATGAGCCATCTCTCGCGCAACCGTCGCGCGGGGGAACTGCTTGCCTCGGGGCTGGCCTGGCCGGAGGTGCAGCCACAGCTGCCCGGGGTGGCGGAGGGTGTCTTCACGGTGCGCGGTGCGTTGGAGCTGGCGGATCAGCTGGGCGTGGAGATGCCCATTGCGGAGCAGGTGGACGCGGTGATCCACGGGGTCACGACGCCCCTCGACGCGGTCGCGGAGCTGATGGGGCGCCAGATCAAGGACGAGCTGGCCGGCCTGCTCTCCTAGCCAGCCGCGGCTCAGCCTGCCGGACGCTTCTCGTTGCCCCGTGGGTCCTCGCCGGTGGTCGCCTCCGGCTCCCCGTCGCCCTCGCCAGGTTCGTCGCGATCGGGCTCTCCCAGCAGCGCTTCGCGACGGTCCCCCTCCTCGTCGCGTTGCTCAGCCTCGCGGATATCCTCGTCCGGGTCGCCGTACAGGTTGATGCCGCTCATCGATCCACCTCGTCAGTCCCCGTGCTCGTTGCTGTCGGTGTACTGGGCGTTGCCAGTATGGCGCCGGCGTGCGGTCATCGCACCATGGGGTAGGGGAGAATGGACGGATGGAAGGCAGCCGCCTGGCGGAGCTCGCTGCACGCCACGGCCTGGACCTGGTTGGGGTGACCGATACCTCACCGCTCCCGGGTGCCCGCGCCCACATGGAAGAGAGCGTGTCTGCGGGCCGGATGGCGACCATGGGCTGGATGGGCGGTGAGCGTCCGGCCGTGGCAACCGATCCGCGCGCGCACGATCCGAGCGCTCGCTCCGTCGTGGTGGTGGCCGCTCCATACGTGGGGACCGAGCGCCAGGCATGGGATCCCGATCCGGGGGCCCTGGAGCGGGCGCTGGCCCCCGTGCTGGACAGGGCCGCGGAGGGCACGACCGGGCGCATCGCGCGATACGCCATTGGGACCGATTACCACCGCTCGCTTCGCTCCCGTCTCGAGGCCCTGGCGGCGGACCTGCGCGCGGACGGCGTGGCTACCGGGGAGGTCGCCTACGTCGACGACCGGCCGCTCGCGGAACGCGCCCTGGCCGAGCGTGCCGGGCTGGGGTGGATCGGCAAGAATGCGAACCTGCTGACCCACCACCGCGCAGGCTCCTGGGTCTTCCTGGGTGCGCTGCTCACCTCGGCGGAATTGTCCTCGACACCGCCCGTCCGCTCCAGCTGCGGGTCGTGCACCCGGTGCCTGGCCGGATGCCCCACCGGGGCGATCGTGGCGCCGCAGACCGTCGACGCGCGGCGCTGCATCAGCTACCTGACAATCGAGCACCCCGGCACCTTCAGTGCGTGGGAGGCAGCCGCCATCGGCGACTGGATCTTCGGCTGCGACGTCTGTCAGGAGGTCTGTCCGGTGAACGCGGAGGCGGACGACCCCGGGCCGCTGCTCGTGCCCCTGCTGCCGCTCATCGAATGGTTGCTTCCCATGGGGGGCCGTGCCTTCCGTCGGGCGCTGGGCGGCACCGCCCTGACCCGGGCCGGGCGGCATCGGCTCCTGCGTAATGCCATTGCCGTGCTCGCGAACGCCGGCGACGGTGGAACGGCGACGAGGTCACTGCTCGAGCGCGCCGCTGACGACGCACGCGCCGAGGTCGCCGAGCAGGCGCGCCGCACGCTCGAACGCGTCACCTGATCGCGTCGCGAGGGCGTGCCGGTCAGGCCTGTCGTACACTGCCCATCGCGACTTCGGTCGGGGCGTAGCGCAGTCTGGTAGCGCACCTGAATGGGGTTTCCCCGGGCCGTCAGCGCTGTTGCCGGCACCGATCCGAGCACGGCCCGGCCATGCGAGATTCACCGATTCAGGATGTGTAACCGGGCTTGCGGAGCCCGCCCACAGAGTGGCCAATCTGCCGGACCGAAGCTCCGTCAATGCATCTCCCCGCGACCAAAGTACGCCCGCCGGGTGATAGCAGTCGCACGGCCGCCGCCACTACCATTGGCTGGCTACATCTTGGTCGAGCGGGCTCGGCTGGCCGGGTGGTGCGAGATGCCTGGCGCGGGGGCAAGGGGAGGGGCATCTCATGCAGTGGGCACATACCTGGCGCGCGATCGACCATGCACCCTATCAGCACCGATCAGTGGCCAGCCGGGTACGCCATGGCACCGCACTGCTGCTGGCCATCATCGTCGCTTTCAACGCCGTCCTGTTGTCCGCGACGTTTGGGGTCCCACCTGTCGCGGCCATCACCGATGGCTTCTACGGACCCTCCGACGCCTATCCCTCCCAGGATGTGCCGCTCTTCGACTCGCTGCGCAGCGCCCTGTGGCCGTGCCAGTCGGACATGGCCCGTCGCGATCTCGGCGAAGTCGGAACCTACACGCGCGATCTCAGCGAGGACGGCCGCCCCCATTACGGCGTCCCTGGTCGCGGCTGCCAGCTCATCAACGACTCGGCTTCCGGGACGACCTGGTACGGCTGGATGTACCCCGACACCTCCAACGGGGCCGCCGACTTCAACGGCGGCAGGTCCGGGACCGGTGATCCGCGGCACGCCGACAAGTGCTACGCGCCACAGCCCACCTCGATGGGCGCCGGAAAGGTGCGGGTGGTGGGCGAGCTGGAGAAGCCCACCACCGGGCTGGGCTTCAACGCCACCATCACCCTCAGCGCGATGAACGGCCAATGCGTCGTCGAGGGGACTCTGGCCTCCTACACCATCGTCTCCATTCCGGCCCAGCAGACCGCCGAGACCCAGTCCTTTGACGTCACCGTCGCCATTCCGGCCGGAACCCTAGACCTGGCGCTCACCATCCGCGGCGGCGAGCCGCGCTGCACCACCGAAGGCGCCAACTGCGGCGTGTACGTCCACTACCTGCGGATGTATGCCTCGCTGGGGGCCGATGCCCCGGACCCCGTGATCCCCATGCTCCCCGGCCAGCTGCGCGGCACCGGCTCGGGCACCTACGGCAACGATCCCAGCCGCAAAGAGGGCGAGCCGGTCAACACCGCCACCGGCAACTACGTGCACCAGGACACCGACCTGGCCCTGCCCGGCATCGGCCTGCCACTGGCCGTCAGTCGCACCTACAACTCGCTCGACACCGCGAGCGGGCCGCTCGGCGTGGGCTGGTCCTTCGGGTACGGCATGCACCTCGATGCCAACCTCGACGGCTCGCTGACTTTCACCGCCGAGGACGGGGCGCAGTTCGTGTACGCACCAGACGGATCGGGTGGCTTCATCCGGCCACCGGGCACCTACACCGACCTTGTGCAGCTCGGCGACGACAGCTACCAGCTCGCCCGCCGCGACGGGGTGGTGGATGCCTTCGACCCTGACGGGCTGCTCACCAGCCAAACCGACCGCAACGGCAACGCCCTGACGTTCGCCTACACCTCCGGGCAGCTGACGACCATCACCGACACCGTGGGTCGCACGGTCAGCCTGGGCTACAGCGGCTCAGGCCAGATCACCAGCCTGTCCGCCCCGCTGAGCCGCAGCGTGACCTACAGCTACGACGGCTCGGGGCGCCTGGGGACGGTCACCGACCTTGCCGGCGAGACGACCAGCTACGGGTATGACGCCTCCGATCGGCTGACGACCATCACCGACGCCAACGACCACACCGTGGTCACCAACGAGTACGGGACCGACGGACGGGTCAGCGCCCAGACCGACGCCAACGGCAACCGCTCCACCTTCAGCTGGGACCCCGACACCGGCACCGCGGTGTACACCGACGCCGCCGGCCAGGAGTGGACCGACGTCTACCTCGGCAACGTGCTGGTCAGCCATAGCGACCCGCTGGGCGACACCACCAGCTACACCTACGACGCCAACTTCAACCGGGCCAGCGTCACCGATCCGGACGGCAACACCACGAGCTTCACCTACGACGCGGACTCGAACCTGCTGACCCGCACCGCGCCGGCGCCGCTGTCCTATCAGCAGTCCTGGACCTACACCGCGCTGAACGACGTGGCGAGCTACACCGACGGACGCGGCCACACCACGACCTACGCCTACGACGCCGCCGGGAACCTGACCGCGGTGACCCAGCCCGGCGACGTGGAGACCGACTACGGCCGCGACAGCGGCGGCACAGGCCTGCTGGCCAGCCTCACCGATCCGCGGGGCCAGACCACCACCTATACCTACGATGGCGACGCCAACCTGGCCAGCGTCATCGCCCCGACCGGCGACCAGACGACGTTCGAGTACGACGCCGCCGGACGGCGGACGAGCATGGTTGACCCGCGCGGCAACGCCACCGGTGCCGACCCCGGCGACTACAAGACCACCTCCACCTACGACGACGCCGACCGGCTGACGAGCGTCACCGATCCTCTCGGCCACACCACCACCACGACCTACGACGCCGTCGGCAACCGGACCAGCGTCACCGATGCCAATGACCACAGCACGACCTACACCTACGACCCTGACAACCGGCTGGCCAGCGTGACCGACCCGACCGATGCGACCACCAGCTACGCCTACGACGCGGTGAGCCACCTCGTGACCCGCACCGACGCCAACGACCACGTCACCACCTACGCCTACGACCATGCCGGCCGGCTGACCGGCGTCACCGATCCCCTCGAACGCGAGACGACCATCACCTACGACGCGGCCGGCAACCCTGCGACCCGCACCGATGCCACCGGGCAGACCACGACATACACCTACGACGTCCTCAACCGAGTGACGGCCATCGACTACGCCGATGCCGCGACGCCGGACGTCACCTTTGCCTACGACGCGAACGGCAACCAGACGGCGATGAGCGACGGCGCGGGCACCCAGACCGCGACCTTCGATGACCTCGACCGCCTGACCGGGGTGACCCGCGGCTCGGACGAGTTCGCCTACGCCTACGACGATGCCAGCAACCTCACTAGCCGGACCTATCCCGACGGGACGGTGGTCGGCTACACCTACGACGACGCCGGGCGCCTGGCCAGCGTCACCGCCGACAGCGCCACCACGACCTACACCTATGACCCCGCCAGCCAGCTGACCGGCACCGATTTGCCCAACGGGGTGACCGAGACCCGCACCTACGACTCCACCGGGCGGGTGACCACGATCGCCGCCGCCGGCCCCGCCCACACCCTCACCAGCCTCGCCTACACCTACGATCCGGCCGGCAACCTGACCCAGCTGATGACGGGCGGCTCGGCGACCAGCGAACGAGCCAGCGTCGCCTCCGACGGCAGCCAGGCAGGCGGGGCGGATACGAGCGCGCCGACGGCTCCGAGCGACCTGACCGCCGCGGCCAGTGGCGCATCCGAGATCGACCTGACCTGGACCGCGTCGACTGATGACGTCGGGGTGGTCCGCTACCGCGTATCCCGAGACGGTGCCCAACTCATCGAGGTTGCCGGCACGGCCACTGCCTTCGTCGACCACTCCGTGGCCCCTTCGACGGAATACGCCTATACCGTGGTTGCCGTCGACGCGGCCGGCAACGCCGGGGCCGCCTCGAGCCCGGCATCGGCCACCACTCCCAGCAGCGCCGGCAGCCTCGACGCGCAGGTCGGCGCCAGTTATGACGACATGTACGCCTACGCCACCGGCTCGGGCTCGGGCAGCTACGCGCGGACCTCGGGCCACGTCTTCGCCGCGGACCACACCGCGACCGCCTACGACTACGCCAGCGGCCTGCGCTTCACGAGCATCACCGTTCCGGCCGGGGCCACCATCACCGCCGCCAGCGTCAGCCTGACCGCCGACGCCAGCCAGGCCAGTCCCCCGCCAACCACCCTCAGTGGCCAGGCGGCCGATGATGCCGCTGACTTCGCCAGCGACGACGACACCAGCTTCAACGCCCGCACTCGGACCACCGCTTCGGTGAGCTGGACCCCCGCGGCCTGGTCCAGCGGCACGACCTACACCAGCCCGGACCTGGCGAGCGTGCTCCAGGAGATCGTCGACCGCGCCGGCTGGTCGAGCGGCAATGCCGTCGTCCTGTTCTGGTCCGATCCGACAACCGGCTGGGGCGGGACCGACAGCCGCCTGTCGGCCGCCAGCTACGACGGCAGTCCCACCGAGGCTGCCAGCCTCCACCTCGAGTACACCACCGGCGGCACGGACACCAGCGCGCCCAGCATTCCAACCGCCCTGGCGGCCAGCGCCAATGGTGCCTCCGAGATCGATCTGACCTGGAGCGCATCGACCGACGATACGGCCGTCCAGGGTTACCGCATCTACCGCGACAGCAGCCTGCTGGCCACCACCGCGGGCACCAGCTACGCGGACACCGGGCTCGCCGCCGGCGCCAGCCACAGCTACACCCTGGCGGCCATCGACGGGTCAGGCAACGCCAGCGACCAGTCGACATCGGCGTCGGCCATCACCGATGCCAGCGGTCCGGCCGCCTCGCAGGCGGCCGCCATCAGCGCCGACGGGCGCTGGGCGTCTTCAGCAGTGCCGCCGACAACTTGGTCTCCGGCGACACGAACGGGGCCACCGA
>CAWFBQ010000007.1:0-196204 GCA_963814105.1 uncultured Chloroflexia bacterium | reverse complement strand
TCCGGTTCCGTGGCCATTGCCGGTTCCGTGGCCGTTGCCGGTTCCGTGGCCGTTGCCGGTTCCGTGGCCGTTGTGGCCGTTGGTCTTGGCGGCTGCGGCCGTGGTGGGGGTCGCTGAGCGTGCCATATCTTCTCTGTGTCCCTCTGCCGCCAGGCGCCATCCGGCCCCGGCCTCCTCGATGCGCCGTTCACCGGCCGTTTCTGCGTCTCTCCCCCTCGTTCGCCGCCCGCTGCGGGACACAGTTCGCCCTACCCGCGGGTAGGTTGGGGAGACCAGGGGCGCTGCCGGCGCCGACGGTTGCGCTGGGCGTCACTGCGGCCCTCATCGCCAGCCGCTCGACGCCAAAGTCAGGAGCGGTAGTGTAGGACGCACGCCCACCCGCGTCAAGCCGAAAACCACAACATCTGGTGGTACCTTCGAGGGGGTGGCCACAAGATGATGGATACGCGTAGGACGACTGTGGACAGAGTGTGGACCACCTGTGGACCGATGGTGGACGGCACCGGTTCCGTGGCTCCTGCGGCAGCCCGCGACGGGCTCGCTCCCTTGCACCAGTGTTACAGCCGATGTAACCCAATGTCGGCAGGAATCGCTCCGCGGGGCGCCCGCCGACGTGGTGTGTGAGCGGCCGTAACCCTGCGTCGCCAGCGGGAGGTCGGAGGCACGTTCCCCGACGTTACGTTCCAGCCGGTCGAACATGGGACGGCAGCGGTTGCGGCGACCCGGCAGAATCGGGGCATGCATGGAGGGTGGAGGGGGCATCGGCCCAGGCTGGGCGTGGCGGGCGTGGCGGGCGTGGCGGTGGCGGTGTTGGTGGCCGTGATGCTGGCCGGATGCGGCCTGGGGACGGAGCGCGGCACGGCGCCATCGGTCGACGCGTCGGCGGTCGCGACCCTGCACGTCACGAGCACCGCCTTCCGCGACGGCGCCACCATCCCGGCGGAGTTCACCTGCGACGCCAAGGGGGCCGGAGCGGCGGTGCTCTCCCCCGCGCTGGCCTGGATCGGCGCACCGGCGAACGCGCAGGCGATGGCCGTCGTGGTGATCGATCCCGACGCGAGCAACTTCGTCCACTGGCTGGCGGCCAACGTTCCGGCGGGGAGCGGCGGGTCCGGGTTCCTGGCGCAGGGCGCGTCGGGGACCGAGGCTGCCGGCGTGGAGGGGCGCAACTCCGCGGGGAAGAACGGCTGGACGCCGCCGTGCCCGCCGTCGGGGGACGGGAAGCACCGCTACGAGGTGACGGTCTACGGGCTGAGCGCGCCACTTTCCGTGGAGGCGGGCTTCTCCCTGTCGGACCTGCGAGCGGCCATGGACGGCACGGTGGTCGCCACGGGCACCATCACCGGCCTCTACGCGCGCGCGACCTAGTCCTGGTGGGTGGCGCGGTTGCGCCGCCATCGGCCTAGACCAGGGCGACCCCGTTTCCACCCGGATCGCGTCCGTCGCGGAGCGCAGCCAGCACCGCCCGACCATCCAGGGGCAGCTCGTCGCGGAGGAGCTCGCGAACGGCGGCCAGCGCGCGGCGGTTCGCGGGCGTGTCGGCCAGGATCACCGCCAGACGGGCGCCCGGCGGCGCCCCGTCGCGCCACTTGAGGTGCACCGCGCGGACCTGGGCCTGGGCGTCGACCAGCCGGGTGATGACCTCCACGCAGACGGTCACCCCGGTGCGTTGCTCGCGCAGCACGAGGTCGAAGGCCCGCAGGTCCCCGGCAATGCGCACCGGCACCTCCAGGGCCAGGTGCCACGCCGGCGAGATCCGCTCGCGCAGGCGGACGGTTGCCGCCAGCTGGGCCACATCCCGGAGCGGCGGGCCTGCTGGGAAGGCGCGGACCTGCAGCCGCAGCCCGACCACCGTGGCCAGCTCCGCCAGGTCCGCCAGGGGCACGCCCGCCACGCTGCCGGTCTCGACGCGCGCAACGCGTTGGCGGGCCCAGCCCACCCGCGCGCCCACCTGCGCCTGCGCCATCCCGGCGGCGAGCCTGGCGCGGCGGATCTCCCCGCCGACGTCGCGGAGATGGCGGGCCGCCGTCCGTTGCGCCTCCGTCACGCGCCGCACCCGTCCCGTCATGCCACGCATCGTGCGGCGCGCGGGTTATCGCCGGCTTAGCGGCCGATGTTCAGGTGGGTCGAACGTAACGTCGCGGAGGGTGCCCGGCGAGGGCCGTTGCCGACGCCAGGTTCGGGCGGTTCGAACGCTGCGTCGGGGATGAGGGGTTCGCGGGCTGCTCACCGACGTTGCGTTACGGCGGCTGTAACACGCAGCCGGTCGCGCCAGGTGGCGACGGGCGCCGGGGAGCCACTGGTCCCAAAGGACGATCCATTCGGCCCCTTGCCGTATCCGCATAGGTGCCTTAGACATATAACATACCAAGGCCTATAGATGGGCCAGGCATCGAAATCGCGCCGGCCAGGAGTCTGGTCGGAACGGCACAGGAGGCGGGTTGACATGGAGAGCATCACGCGGCGACGGCCCTGGTTCCGCCGCCTCTTCTCATCGCCGGAATGTCTGTGCTGGCGGCTTGGATCGCTGGCGCTGCGACTGACGTCGCGGCACTGAGTGACCGGACCGTTGGAACACCGAAGCCGGAGGAGCTGACCGTGCTGCGCGCATCGGAAGACATCTACGCCATCCAGGCGTCCACCCTCCGCACGCTCGGAAGCCCGCGCCGGCTGGAGATCATCCACCTGCTGGGCGAGGGGCCGACCGAAGTTCATTGCATCGCGGAGCAGCTGGGCGTCAGCCAGCCCACCGTCAGCCAGCACCTGGCCGCCCTCCGGGGCGCCGGCCTGGTCGACGCCATCCGGGACGGCAGGGATGTCCGCTACGAGCTCACCGACCCGGGGATCCTCCAGGCCTGTGACCTGATGCGCGACGTCCTCTTCCGGCGCCTCGGCCGTCTCTCCAGCCTGGCGGCCACGTTCGGCGCACCGGAGCGCCCTCGCAAGCGAGCGCAGCGCCCGCAGCGCCCACAGCCACAGCGCCCTCGCGCACTTGAGGTTTCACACCGATGAGCGAATCCCTCTCCCTCGTCCTCATCTCGGGGACGGACGACAAGCTCGAATCCGCGGCAATCATGGCCGCGGGCGCCGCTGCGCTGGGGCAGAAGGTCAACATCCTGCTCCAGTTCTGGGCGCTCGACGCGTTCCGCGCCGATCGCATCGGCGCAGACCACGGCCTGATGCCGGAGGCGGGCGAGGCCGGCGCGGCCGCCGTCCGCGAGCACACC
The DNA here is from genome assembly GCA_963814105.1 of uncultured Chloroflexia bacterium. Classification (GTDB taxonomy): domain Bacteria; phylum Chloroflexota; class Limnocylindria; order QHBO01; family QHBO01; genus CAVXEH01. The sequence goes on along the minus strand of CAWFBQ010000007.1, from coordinate 192,977 downwards.
CCACACGGGAAGCTCGAGTGGCAGGAGACCCTGCGCCAGGCGAAGGAGCTTGGCGAGGTGGAGATCACCGCCTGCACGAACTCCCTTCAACTGCTTGGCATCGATGCCATCGATCTCGACCCGATCGTGGACGGGGCCAGCGGCATCGCAACGTTCTTCCTGAAGGCCGAAGACGGCCCCATCGTCTTCATTTAAGGAGTCACACCGAAATGGCAGACCACGAGAAGCTCGTCTTCATGGTCACCCACGGACCGGAGCATCCGGAGCATTCGACGATCCCGTTCGTCATGGCCTGCGCGGCCCTGGCGTCCGATGTCGAAGTGGTCATGGGCTTCCAGGCCGATGGCGTCTGCGTCGTCCGCGAGGGCGAGGCGGAGCACGTCGAAGCGAAGGCCTTCCCGCCCCTGGCCAAGCTCATCAACGACTTCCGCGAGCTGGGCGGAACGATGCTCGTCTGCGGGCCGTGTCTCAAGGGTCGCGAGATCGCAGAGACCGAGCTTGTCGACGGCGCCGAAGTCGTGGCCGCCGGACGGTTCATTGCCGAGATCACCTCGGCCACCAACGCCCTCGTCTACTAACCGATCAACCACCCCGATCCGCCGCGCGGGTCGACCCAAAGGAGCCGACATGGACACCACCATCACCCAGCCACTCGAAGAGATCACCGCCGCCAAGGTCATCGACGCCCGCGGCGCCGCCTGCCCGGGCCCCCTGCTGGAGGCCAAGAAGGGCATGGGCACCGTCGCCATCGGCGAGGTGATCGAGATCTGGTCCACCGATCCGGTGACCAAGACCGACATCGGCGCATGGTCCGGCAAGGTCGGGCACGAGTTCCTGGGCGCCCTGCAGGACGCCGGCTACGACCGCGTCTTCGTGCGGCGGATGAAGTAGACGAACCGCAGGGATCGCGGGGCGCGGCTGCCGCGCCCCGATCCACCACCACGGGAGTCGATGACACATGAGCGCGCAGATACTCGCCGAGACGCCGGTGGCCCACACGGGCCCACCGAGGATCCTGGTCTTCTCCACGAACAACATCAGTGACCCGGGGATCGACCTGGCGGGCAGCGCCCACATGCACTACTCCCCGGGCGTCAAGGTGATCAACCTGCCGTGCACCAGCGGCATACGCCCGTCGTGGATCCTCCACGCCCTGGAAACCGGCTTTGACGGCGTCTTCGTGGCCTCCGACGGCGACGAGTGCGCCTACCTGCCCGACTGCGGCAAGCGCTCTTCGCGGATCGTTGGCGAGGCCCAGGCGACCATGAAGGAGCGCGGCATCGATCCGAACCGGGTGCGCATGGCGGCGATCTGCTCCGTCTGCTCGGAGCCCTTCACCAAGCACGTCACCCAGTTCTCCACCGCCCTGGCCGAGCTTGCGCCCGGCGACCACGAGGTGACCACATGACCGAAGCGTGCGCGGTTCCCGCCGCGAACAAGGTCGACTACGACGTCATGGTCGTGGGCAGCGGCATCGGCGGCATGGAGTCCGCCCTGAAGCTGGGCGACATGGGCTACAAGGTCCTGCTGGTCGAGAAGGAAGCCAGCGTCGGCGGCAAGATGATCCTGCTGTCGAAGGTCTTCCCCACCCTCGACTGCGCCAGCTGCATCTCGACACCCAAGATGGCGGCGACCATCCACCACCCGAACATCACCACCCTGACCTACGCCCAGGTGGACGGCATCCGCAAGTCCGCCGACGGGCGCTTCCACGCATCGGTCACCAAGCGGGCCCGGTTCGTGAACATCGACACCTGCACCGGCTGCCAGAAGTGCGAGACCGCCTGCACCGTCGCCATTCCCGACCAGTTCAACGCCGACCTGGTGGCGCGCCGCGCGGCGTACATCGCGTTCCCGCAGGCCGTGCCCAAGAAGGCAGTCATCGACCGCCAGGGAAGCTCGCCGTGCTCGTTCGCGTGCCCGGCCGGCATCCAGGCCCATGGCTACGTCTCCCTGATCCGATCGGGTGAGTACGAGAAGGCCTACGAGCTGGTGCTCGACGCCACGCCGCTGGTGGGCACCCTGGGACGCGCCTGCTACGCCCCCTGCGAGGGCGAATGCACCCGCGGATCGCTGGAAGGGACGCTCCCCATCCGGCGCCTCAAGCGCTTCATCTCCGACCAGCACGACGAGGCCGGCGCAGGGCCGGGAATCGAGATCGCGCCGCCGAACGGCAAGCGTGTGGCCGTCGTGGGCTCCGGACCCACCGGTCTCACCGCCGCCTGGCAGCTGGCCCGCCTGGGCTACGCGGTCCGGATCCTGGAGTCCGCGCCCGTTGCGGGCGGCTTCCTGCGGCTGGGCATCCCGTCCTACCGACTGCCCGAGTCCGTGGTGGAACGCGACATTCAGAACCTGACCGATGTCGGCGTCGAGATCGTGACCGACACGGTCGTTCGTGACGTGACCGCACTCAAGGCCGAGGGCTTCGACGCCGTCCTCGTCGCCACCGGAACCCACAAGTCCCTGGGCCTGGGCGTGCCGGGCGAGGACCGCCTGGGCGTCCTGGGCGGCACCGACTTCCTGCGCAAGGTCAAGCTGGGGACGCCCATGGACCTGACCGGACGCCAGGTCGTGGTCGTGGGCGGCGGCAACGTGGCCATGGACACCGCGCGGACCGCGCGCCGCCTGGGCGCCGCCTCCGTCACCGTGGCCTACCGCCGCGGACGACACGAGATGCCCGCCAACCACGTGGAGGCCACCGACACCGAGGCCGAGGGCGTGCAGTTCGCCTTCCAGGTCGCCCCGGCCGAGGTGACCGGGGACGCGAACGGCGCGGTCAACGGACTGCGCTGCACGCGGATGCAGCTGGGCGAGCCGGATGCCTCCGGGCGTCGTCGCCCCGAGCCCATCGATGGCAGCGAGCATGTCATCGCCTGCGACCTGGTGATCGCCGCCATCGGCATGAAGCCGGACCTGTCCGCGTTCGGCGGCCAGCTGGCCACCGATGATCGCGGCCGGTTGCAGGCCAACGACGAAACCCGACAGACGGGCCTCGAGTACGTGTTCGCCGCGGGCGACGCGGTCCACGGGCCCACCGACATCACCCGCGCCGTGGGCGAGGGACGCCGCGCGGCGCACATGATCGACCGCTGGCTCACCGGCGGGACCATGGACGGCTTCGACGACCGGCTGCCGGTCGTGGACAAGCAGGCGGTCCTGGCGCGCCAGAAGGAATACACCCTGCGACCGCCGACCCCCGAGGCCACGACCCTGGTCGCAGCGCCCACCGACTTCAGCGAAGTCGAGGCGGGGCTCACCGAGGCCGAGGCGCGTGCCGCGGCCGGACGGTGCATCGACTGCGCGGTCTGCAGTGAATGCGGTGAGTGCGTGGCGGCCTGCCCGGTGGACGGCTGCATCGACCTCCACGCGCGCGACGAGTCCTTCGAGGCCAACGTCGGCTCCGTGGTGGTGTCGACCGGCTTCAAGCTCTTCCCCGCCGACCTCAAGCCGGAGTACGGCTTCGGTCGCTTCACCAACGTCATCACCGGGATGCAGATGGACCGCCTGCTGGCGCCCACCCGTCCCTTCAACACGATCCTGCGGCCGGGCGACGGCAAGGTCCCGGAGCGGATCGCCTACATCCTGTGCACCGGCTCGCGTGACGAGACGGTGGGCAACCCCCTGTGCTCGCGGTTCTGCTGCATGTACTCCATCAAGCAGAACCAGCTCCTCATGGGCGCCCTGCCGCTGGCCGACGTGACGGTCCACTACATGGACATCCGGGCCCCCGGCAAGCGCTACGACGAGTTCTACGAGCAGGCGAAGGCCATGGGCGCCACGTACGTCAAGGGCCGCGTCGCCGATGTCAAGGAGAAGCCGAACGGCGACCTGATCCTCAAGTACGAGGACATCGAGAACGGCGGCAAGATCGTGGAGGCCGAGTACGACCTGGTCGTGCTGGCCGTGGGCGTCCAGCCCAACCACGATGCGGAGCAGCTGTTCGAGGTGGGCGAGCTCGGGCTCGACGAATGGAACTACGTCGGCGAGCCGGAGGAGGACCTCAACCCGGGCCAGACGAACATCCCCGGGGTGTTCGTGGCCGGGGCGGCCTCGGGAGCCAAGGACATCGCGGACTCGATCGTCCACGCCGGGGCCGCCGCGGCCCAGGTGGCCGCTCATCTCGAGCGGACGAAGGTCGAAGCCCCCGAGACGGAAGCCCTCGAGACGATTGCGATGGTGACGGCATGACCACGAAGAAGAAGAAGGCCGGCGGGCGCCGGATCGGCGTCTACGTCTGCCACTGCGGCGGCAACATCAGTGACTACGTCGACGTCGACAAGGTCATCAAGGGGATCGAGGACGACGGCGACGTCGTCGTGGCCAAGACCGCCATGTTCGCCTGCTCCGACGCCACCCAGGGCGAGATGGTGGCCGACATCGAGAAGGACAAGCTTGACGGGCTGGTGGTCGCCAGCTGCTCGCCCAAGCTCCACACCTACACGTTCCGTGGGGTCGCCTCGCGCGCGGGGCTCAACCCGTACGAGTACACCCAGGTCAACATCCGCGAGCAGTGCTCGTGGGTCCACACCGACGACGAAGCGGCGGCCACCGAGAAGGCGACGGACCTGGTCCGGGCCGGCATCGCGCGGACGCGCCTGACGACCCCGCTGGAGCCCATGGTGGTCGACACCCTGCCGCACACCCTGGTGATCGGCGCCGGGATCGCCGGCCTGCGGGCCGCCATTGGCCTGGCCGACATCGGCCTCAAGGTCACCGTGGTGGAACGCGAGCTGGAGCTGGGCGGCTGGGTCCGCGACTTCGGCCCCATGTTCCCCCACGGCAAGGAAGGCCGCGAGCTGATCGCCGAGCTGGTGGCCGAGGTCCGCAAGCGACCGTCCATCACGGTCCTCACCGGGGCCGAGGTGGTCGGCAAGGCCGGCAGCTTCGGCAACTACCAGGTCAGCGTCCGGGTGGGCGATCCGGGCTCCGCCTCGATCGAGGTCGCGGTGGGCACCATCATCACGGCGACCGGGTTCGACAGCTACGAGCCGGAAGCCGGCGAGTTCGGCTACGGGATCGACGGCGTGGTCACCCTGCCGCAGTTCAAGGCCATGGTCGACGGCGCCAGCGGTCCGCTCACACACAACGGACGCCCGGTTCGCAGCGTGGCCTACGTCTACTGCGTGGGAAGCCGGAACACGAACGGCTGCTCGAACGCGTACTGCGCGCGGTTCTGCTGCGCAGCCACGGTCCAGACCGCGGTCGACGTGGCCGGGCTGGATCCGACGGTCCGGCAGTTCCACCTGTACCGTGACATGCGCACCTACGGCAAGTTCGAGCCGATCTACGAGGAGGCTCGCAAGACGGGCTCGGTCTTCATCAAGTTCGACAACGACGCGCCGCCCGCCGTGGAGCGCAGCGATGCCGGCGAGATGACCGTGACCGTGCGCGACCTGCTCACCGAGAACACGGAGCTGGCCATCCCGGTCGACCTCGTGGTCCTGGTGACCGGCATGGTCCCGCGCGAGAACTCCGAGCTGGTGGACGTGCTCAAGCTGCCGGCCGGCACCGACGGCTTCTTCAACGAGATCCATCCCAAGCTCCGCCCGGTCGAGACCGTGGTGGACGGGGTGCTGATCGCCGGCGCCTGCCAGGGCCCCAAGACGTCCGCAGAGAGCGTGGCCTCGGGACTCGCCGCCGTGACGCAGAGCGCCGCGGTGCTCAAGAAGGGCTACACGGAGCTCGACCCGCTGGTCGCGACGGTGGACCCGGTGGCCTGCACCGCCTGCGGCGACTGCCTCACCGTCTGCCCGTACGACGCGATCTCCATGTCCGAGGAGGGTGACCGGCACTTCGCCGTGATCAGCCCCACCGGCTGCAAGGGATGCGGAGGCTGCGTGCCGATGTGCCCCGAGAACGCCATTGACCTTCTGGGCTACACCGATGCCCAGATCAGCGCCATGATCGAGAGCCTCGTGGAGGTACCCGCCTGATGACTACGTCCGCCATAGGGCCCGGGCTTGCCCCGACCCTGAACCGGGACGTTCGCGAGGTGATCCGCGAGGAGCCCGTGATGCGCGCCCGGATCCTGGCCGCCCTCGACGACGGCCCGCTCACCGTTCCACAGATCGCCGCCGCCATCGACGCCCCGACCCACGAGGTTGTCTACTGGGTCATGGGCATGCGCCGCTTCGGCTGGCTCGCCGAGGTCAAGGGCAGCGAGAGCGACGGCTACTTCTCCTACGAGCCGACCGGGAGGACCTCGTAATGACTGCCACCTCCATCCCGGTCCCGGCCACCAAGGTCGACCTGGGGCTGTACCCCGACATCCAGCGCTTCGGCGCGGCCGATGTCTCCGCCTGCTTCAGCTGCGGCACCTGCACTGCCAGCTGCCCGCTGTCTGAGACCGATACCGCCTTCCCGCGCCGCGTGATCCGCTTCGCGCAGCTGGGGATGCGCGATGCCCTGCTCTCCTCCAAGGAGCTGTGGACCTGCTACGCCTGCGGCGAGTGCAGCGAGAGCTGCCCGATGACGGCGGAGCCGTCGGAGTTCATGGCCGCCGCGCGCCGCTACGCCATTGCCAGCTACGACCACACCGGCCTGGCCCGCGCCATGTACACCATGCCCGTGGTGGGCACCGGGATCGCGCTGATCCTGGCCGCCTTCTTCGCGGCGTTCATGTACGCATCCCACGGCCCGCAGGACGCCGCCACCCTGGCGCTCTTCGGGTTCATCCCCAACGAGCTGATCCACACGATGGGCCTCATCGTCATGGCCGTCGTCTTCCTCGCCGGACTGGCCGGGATCGTGACCATGGCCCGACGCATCTCCCGGGTGGAGGGCGTGACCCTCAGATCGGTGGTGGGCGGACGCGCCGCCCTGGCCCGCAGTGCGCGGGCGCTGTGGAGCGCCATCGGCATGGAATCGCTGGGGCAGGTGCGCTACCGCGCCGACTGCGACGCGGAGAACGAGTCCGCCGTGCCGTGGTATCGGCGCCGCTGGTTCATCCACGGCCTCACCATCTGGGGCTTCCTGGGCCTGCTGGGCGCAACGATCGCCGACTACGGCCTGGAGATCATCGGCTGGAAGGCGACCGGCGCCCCGGTGCCGATCTGGTACCCGGTCCGGCTGCTGGGCACCGTGGCGGGGATCGCCCTGATCTACGGGACCACCATGCTGATCGCCGACCGCGTGCGGAAGTCGCACCGCTCGGTGCGGACCTCATCCCCCGCGGACTGGACGCTGCTGGTCCTGCTCTGGATCACCGGGGTCACCGGCTTCGGGATCGAGCTGGCCCTCTACCTGCCGCACGCGCCGGCCTGGGGCTACTGGTTCTTCCTCTTCCACGTGGCGATCGCCATGGAGCTGGTGCTGCTGGCCCCGTTCATGAAGCTGGCGCACGCGGTCTATCGACCGGTCGCCCTCTTCTTCTACGCCCTGCGAAAGGACCCGGCCGGCGCAGCCGCGGAGTGACAACAGCGTGCCGCCCGGCGGGCCATCCGTCGGGCGGCCTCACGCCATCCGCCGACGATACGTTCGGATGGCTCGAACATCGCGCCCGCTGGTGGGACCCCATGCATGTCCGAGCCCTATACACTCTCCGGGCATATGACTGACCGTTCGCCCGAGCACGACCCGATCGCTTCCGGCCGCGACCGGAGCGGCACCCCCATCCACCACGGCTGGGCGCCGCTCGGTGGCCGCCGCCGCTGGATGGAGCCCTTCATGCTGGTCCTCCTGGCGGAGGGATCGGCGCACGGGTACGCGCTGGTGGGCCAGCTCGAGGAGATGGGCGTGTCCACCGGCTCGCAGCTGGACTTCGGCCAGGTCTACCGCACCCTGCGCGACCTCGAGGAGGGAGGCCTGGTGAGCTCCACCTGGTCGACCGAGCCGGCCGGGCCACAGCGTCGCGAGTACGAGCTGACCGATGCCGGCTACGCCACCCTGGACGAATGGGCCGCGGTCATGCGCGAGCGGGCGCGCCTGATGGCCGAGTTCGACGGGCGCTACCTGTCGGCGGTCGCCCGGCCCCCAAAGCGCTCGCGGCGCTAGATCGGCTGCGCCATGGCGTGGTCCAGGGACTGCGCCAGCGCGTCGCGCTCCTCGGGCGAGAGGCTCCCCTCCAGCACCGCGAGGTAGTGCTCCTCCTCGGCCAGGTGCACCTTGTACATGGCGTGCAGCCGGTAGAGCGCGCGGCGCAGGCCCATGGCCTCGCCGGGGTCCAGGTTGCAGGCGGCGATCTTGGGCCGATAGTCGCCCAGCGTCCCGATCAGGCGCCGCAGCTCGCGGTGCTCGTGGCGCATGGGAATCATGGAGTGGCGGTTCTGCAGGAGCCGCTCCAGCTCAGGGTAGATGCCGCTCTCGACCGCGTCGATGTGCGGCAGCATCTGGTCGTGGATGAAGCGGTACTCGGCCTCGAAGCGCGCGGCGAACGCCTCCGGGCGGACGGTGTCGATGGTCTCCGCCAGGGCGGGCAGGGCGTCGATGTGGGGCATCATCAGCTCGTGGTGATGCTGGGTGGTCTCGGGCAGGGACCGCATGGTCGCGCTCAGCTCTCTATCGCTTGCCCGCTCCGCCGGCCGGTCCGGGCTTGGCCCGCAGCATCGCCCGGGTCCGCGCGCTTCCGTAGGGCCATCCGGCCCTGATCAGGGGCCGCCCGGGCCGGGCCGTTGCGCCACCGCGAACGGGTGGTCAGAGGGGCTGCGCGGTCGCGTGATCGATGGCGCGGGCCAGGGTCGAGCGCTCCTCCGGCGAGAGGTTGTGCTCCAGCACGCCGATGTAGTGCTCCTCCTCCGCGAGGTGCACCTTGAGGATCGCGTAGAGCCGGTACAGGACGCGGCGCAGCCCGGTGGCCTCCGCCGCGCTCAGACGGCCACCAACCACCTGCTCGCGATACTTGCCCAGCGAGCCGATGAGGCGGTGGATCTGCCGATGCTCGTGGCGCATGGGCAGCATCGAGTGGCGGTTCTGCATGAGCCGCTCGAGCTCCGGATAGATCGCCTCCTCGATCCGCTCCACGTGCGGGACCAGCTCTTCGACGATGAACGTGTACTCGGCCTCGAACGCCGGCGCGTAGGCGTCGGTGGCGCCCTCGGCGACCTTCTCGGCCAGGCCGCCCAGCGCGTCGACGTGGGGCAGGATCAGCTCGTGGCGCTGGTGCTCGGTCTCGGGAAGCGACAGCATGGCAATGCTCCTATAGCTACGGCTCGGTCCGGGACGTTGGGCGACCTTCACCACCCGCCGCTCTCCGGGCTCCAAGGCTGCGCGCGGGCGCGCCGCCTCGACAGTGCCACCCGGACCGCCGCCGGGGGTCGCTCCGGACCGATCGGTCGCGCTGACCCGACCGGTTGGGCTGACCGGCTCTGCCGTGATGGCCCCGCCCGGAGGCAGCATGGGCGGCGGCGGATCCGGGAGAGGAGGCGACCATGCCCGCGGTGGACCTGGTGCTCTGGCAGTGGCTGATCGTCTTCGCCGTCGCCTGCGCGGGGGTGATCGGCTGCGGCATCGTGCTGGCCCGCAGCTGCGACGAGATCGCGCGGCGCACCGGCCTGGGCGGCCTGCTGGTCGGGATGCTGCTCCTCGCCTTCGCCACCTCGCTGCCGGAGGTGCTGGCCGGGATGACGGCGGCGCTCGACCATGCGCCGGACATCGCCGTGGGCGACATCTTCGGCAGCTCCATGGCGAACATGGCCATCCTGGCGATCATCGATCTCAGCTGGCGGCGGCGGATCTGGCTGTCGGTTGGGATCGGCCACGCCCGGCTGGCATCGGTCGCCATTGGCCTGACCGCGGTAGCGCTGCTGGGCGTGGTCGCGCCATCGGGCATCGCCCTGGGCTGGATCGGCGCCGAGACGATCGCGATCCTGGTCGCCTACGTCGCGGCCGCCGCCTGGGTCGAGCGATCCGGGCGCGCCCGGACGCGCAGGGCGAAGTCGGTGGAGGGCGGCGAGCTGCTGGTGCCCACCGGCTGGGGGCGGGAGACCCCGCGCCAGCCCATCCGCCGCGAGCTGGTCCGGACCGCGCTGGCCGGCGCCGGGATCCTGGTCACCGCTCCCCTGCTGGCCGTCTCGTCGAAGGGGATCGCCGACGAGACGATCCTGGGCGAGACGATCGCCGGGGTCGTGCTGGTGGCCATCGCCACCTCGCTGCCGGAGCTGGTGGCATCGGTGGCTGCGGTCCGCATCGGCGCGCACGACCTGGCGGTGGGCAACCTCTTCGGCTCGAACGCCCTGAACATTGCGATCCTGGTCTTCATCGACGCCGCCTACCTGCCCGGGCCCATCCTGGCCGCCGTCTCGACCGCGACCCTGGTGGCCGGGGTGGGGGCGGTGCTGCTCATGGCCCTGGCGCTGGCGGCGATCGTGGAGAACGACGCCACCACCATCGGCCGCCTGGAGCCCGACGCGCTCCTCCTGCTGATCGCATACGTCGCCACCACGGCCGCGGTCTGGGTGGTCGCCCACTGACCGCGATCGGGCGTGTCGGCGGTGGGTGTCAGCGGGCCGATGGCGCAGGGATGGCGGTTGACGGTCCCGCCCCACCGGCCGGGGCCGGCGCCGGCGGCGCCACGAGGCGGAAGAGCATGGGTCCCAGGGTGGACGACACCGCGGCGAGCAGGACGATGCTCGACTGGAGCGGCCGGTCGATGACGCCCAGGCGCACGCCCAGCTCGGCCACGGCGATGATCAGGCTCAGCCGCGCGGAGAGCAGCAGCCCGCCGGCCAGGACGGAGCGCAGGGGCAGGCCCAGCAGCCGGAGCGGGAGCGCCGCCACGACCTTGACCAGCAGCGCGAGGGCGATGAGCGCCAGCGTGGCACGCAGCGACGCAGGATCGCCCAGCGCGGAGAGGTCGAAGCGGATCCCCACGCCGATGAAGAAGACCGGGATCAGGAACCCGTAGGCGAAGCCGGCCAGCTTCTGGTCCAGCGTGCCGCGATACGGGAAGACGAGGGCGAAGACCGATCCGGCCATGAAGGCGCCCAGGATCGGCTCGATGCCCAGCACCAGGGCCAGGCCCACCAGCACCAGCATGAGGGCCAGCGTGGCCCGGATCCCGACCTCTTCGGGGTCGTCCACGTCGAAGAGGCGGCGGAACGACTCCGGCCACCACCAGGCCAGGCGGCGGACCGCCATCAGCCCGAAGCCGATGACCGCGAAGAAGGCGGGGACCGCCAGCAGCGAGACCGGCGTCCCGGAGTCGGTGACCAGGGCCAGGCAGGTGACCGCGATGAGGGTCAGGAAGTCCGCCACCAGCGCCGAGACCAGGATCGCCTGCCCCAGGGCGGTGCCCATGTGGCGCGTGCTGCGCAGGGTGGGCACCACCATCCCCACGCTGGTGGTGGCCAGCACGAACATCGTGAAGAGCCCATACCCGAGGAGCCAGACCGATCCGGCCGAGGCCGCCAGGGTGATCCCGAACACGATCAGCCCCACCACCAGCTGGGTGCGCGCCCGCCGTCCGAACCCGGCCAGGTTGATCTCGAATCCCGAGAGGAACATGAGCAGGAAGAAGCCCAGCTCCCCGAGCTGGCTGATGAAGTCCGTCAGGCTGACGAGGTGCAGGACCGGGCCCACGGCGACCCCGAAGAGGATCTCCAGGACCGGGGCCGGGACGCTCACCCAGCGCGCGACGAGCGGCAGGGCAAAGGCCGCCACCGCGATGACGATGAGGGTCGCAGCGGCGCTGGAGTCCACCCGCCTAGCCGCTCCGTCCGGGAGGCGCGGCGGTGCCCGTGGGCGCCCCGGGGACGAGGAGCACCGAGCAGGGCGCGCGCAGGACGAGGTGACCGGCGATGCCCGGGGACCAGACCCGCGGCGTCGTGGACGGCAGGCCCATGACCAGCAGGTCCGCGTTGACCGCCTCCGCCCGCAGGATGCGAACCGGGTTTCCCTCGCGGACCATCCGTCGCAGGTGAATCCCCTGCACGGAGGCCGCCTCGCGCATGCGTCCCAGGGCCCCGACCGCCTCCGCGCGGGCCTCGCTGCCGGCCATGAAGGTCGGCGGACGGACCGCGATCCCGGTCAGCTGGGCCTTGCTCTGCACCGCGAGGTCGATGGCCGCCTGCGAGGCGGCCCGCCCGGCATGGGTCTCGCGCGCGGGAGCCAGGATGGCGCGGTAGCCGCCGGCCTCGTCGCGGGCCAGGAGCACCGCCACGTGCTGCGCCAGCGCGGCGCGCAGGAGCCCCACGGCCGCGAAGCGGCCGCGGGGCGGGGGCAGGACCGCCACGCCGGCATGCCCGGCTCTGGCCGCGGCGATCACCGCCTCCGCGGAGCCCGACTCGAGCGCGGCCTCCGTGACGGTGATCCCTTCCGCCCGCTCGGTCGCCGCGTGGATCAGGGCCCGGATCTCGCGCGTCTCCGCGGTGGGCTCCGCGGCGGCGTGCTGCGGCCCGTCGCCTCCGTCGTCGTCGACGTCGCCGTTCCCGCTGGACACCTTCGGCGGCGCCCCGCCGCCGGACGCCATCGGCCTGTGGAGCAGCAGCAGGCCCTCGGCGGCACTGTTGCGGACCACGTGGATCGCAGCCGGCAGCAGCTGCTCCAGGTCCTCGGGCGAGTGGAGTCGCACGGCCACCAGGCTCCCGAAGTCGGCCGGGAAGCGGGCGGTGGCGGTGGTGAAGGTCCGAACCACCATGGGGTAGTCCGCCGTGGCGCACACCACGGTCACCAGGTCGCCCTCCTCGAGGACCGTGGCGCCGTGCGGCACGATCAGCGATCCGCGCCGGCTGATGGCGGCGATCAGGGTGCGCTCCAGCTCGAGCTCTCGCAGGGGTCGGCCGAGGAGCGGCGAGTCCGCTGCGATCCGGAACTCCACCGCCTGGGCCAGGCCCTCCGCGAAGGCGGCCGATGAGACCCGTCGTGGCTCCAGCTGGATCTCGAGACGGCGCGCCGTCAGGCGGGCCGGGGAGAAGGCGACGAAGTCCTCGCTGCGGTAGGCGTTGATGCTCTCCGGGTCCGCCGCGACGGCGGCGATGCGCGGGACGCCGGCCGCCTTCGCGATCCGGCACACCTCCAGGTTGGCGCGGTCGTTGCCGATGGCGGCCACCACCGCATCGGTCCGGTCCAGGCCCGCGCGCTCGAGCACCACCCGGCTGGTGCCGTCGCCGAGCTCCAGGCGCGTCTCGCCGGCCGCTCCGGCGGGACGGCCCGATCCGTTGCCCGTCCCACCCGGGCGAGCGTCGCGAAGGAGATTCAGTCGCTCGGGGTCGGTGTCGACGACCGTGACCTGCCAGGCCTCTGAGAGGCCTCGCAACAGATCGCGGGTGATGCCACCCGCCCCGACGACGATGAGCTGCACAGCCCCTCCGAGCCTGGGCGTGGTCCGGGGTTTCGGTTGGCGCGCATTATCCGGGACGATCGCGTTCGCGCGCGCGCCGTGCCGGCGGCGACCCCGGTGCCGGCGCTGGCGCGAACGTTCGCCACCACGATGTTCGAGCGGGTGAAACCTATCGTCGCCGAATGCCCTGCGTTCCGCACATTGGCGACGGGATGTTCCGCCCGATGTGACATGCCGTCGGCACAGGCCCGCTGAACGGCCTTTCGCCGACGTTACGTTCGGGTGGGTGTAACACCGGGCCGGTCCAGGTGGGGTTTGCCGCGATATTCCAGCCGTCTGGCGGGGGCGCCATCGGCCTAGACTACGCGGGCCCATGAGCAGCAGCGCGGCACGCAGGCACGCCCGCGACCTTCTCCGCCGGCACATCCTGATCGACGGGCACAACGACCTGCCCTGGGCCATCCGCAACGCGGAGGACGCGCCCGGGGACGTCGCCGCCTACCAGCTCGTCCGCGAACGCCGGCAGCCGGGGGTCGGCCGCGGCCACACGGACTTCGCGCGGGCCCGCCGCGGGGGCCTGGGTGGCCAGTTCTGGAGTGTGTACGTCCCCGGCGAGGGCGGCATGGACGCCCGGCCGGCGCGCACCCAGCTGGAGCAGCTGGACCTGGCCCGGCGGCTCATCGAGCGCTACCCACGCCACCTGCGCTTCGCCTGGTCCGCGCGCGAGGTCCGCGAGGCGTTCGCCGCCGGGCGGATCGCCTCCCTGCTGGGCATGGAGGGCGGGCACGTCATCGAGAACTCACTCGGCGCGCTGCGCGCGTTCGCGGAGCTCGGCGCCCGCTACATGACCCTGACCCACAACAAGACGAACGACTGGGCGGACTCCGCCACGGACGAGCCCCGCCACGACGGCCTCTCCGACTTCGGGCGCGAGGTGGTGCGCGAGATGAACCGGATCGGGATGCTCGTCGACCTCTCGCACGTGGCGCCGTCCACCATGCGCGACGCGCTCGACACGTCCGAGGCGCCGGTGATCTTCTCCCACTCTTCGGCGCGGGCGCTGTGCGACGTCCCGCGCAACGTGCCCGACGAGATCCTGCGTCGGGTTCCGGCCAACGGCGGGGTGGTGATGGTCACCTTCGTGGCGGGCTTCGTCTCGCCCGATGCCGCCGCGGTCCTGGTGCCCGCCATCGCCGAGGCCGGGGAACGGTTGGCCGCCGCGACCGATCCCGCGGAACGGCGTGCCATCCAGCGCGAGGTTCTCGAGGGCCTGGACGTGCCCATCCCGCCCCTGTCGCTGGTCGCGGACCACGTGGAGCACGTGGTGCGCATGGCCGGCGTGGAGCACGTGGGCCTGGGTGGCGACTTCGACGGCACCGTCTTCCTCACACGGGGGTTGGAGGATGTCTCCGGCTACCCGAACCTGTTCGCGGAGCTCCTGTCGCGCGGATGGACCGATGCCGACCTCGCCCGCCTGGCGGGCGGCAACGTCCTGCGCGTGATGCGCGAGGCGGAGGGCGTCGCGACGCGCCTGCGGCGGGCCGGGCGGCAGGCGTCGCTGGCCGCCATCGGCTGACACGGCGCCGCGGGGTCGCGGGGTCGCCGGGCAGGCAGCGGGTCAATGGTGGGCGCCCCGCTGTCGAGACATTTCGTGCTGCACGGTTGCACGGTTGCACGGTTGCACGGCTGCACGGCCGCGCGGCTGCACGGCTGCACGAGTGCACGGTTGCACGGTTGCACGAGTGCACGGTTGCACGAAGCGTGACGACAGGGCGACGCGGGAGCGGAGCAGCCGGGCGGCAGGCGGCGCTGGCCGCCATCGGCTAGGTGAGGAGGGAGAGGACCAGGAGCGCCTGGCCGGCGTGGTACGCGATCCGGCGCGGCAGCCGGCCGCCGGGCAGTGGTTGCCGGAACCGGTCCCAGCCCAGCAGCCCGTCCGAGACGAAGAAGAGGATGGCGCCCGCCGCGGCCGTCGCATCACCGATTCCCGCCGCCGCAGCGGTCATGAGCGAGATGACGGCGAGATAGACGGCCACCGCGGTTCCCAGCCGCCAGCCGCTCCTCGCGACCGCGCCACGCACGATCCGGCTGCCGACCACCGTACCGGCCAGCCAGACGAAGACCGCGCCGACCGCCAGCTCGCCCGGCGCCTGCTGCTCCCCGACGAAGGCGCCCAGGTACGCGACGTGAGCGACGAGGAAGAGGCCCAACCCCATCGCGAACCAGCGTCGCTCGCCCGGACCGCGCACCAGGAGCGCGGCGTCGCCGGCAAGCGAAAAGGCGAGGGCGAGCGCAAACCACGAACGCTCGCCCGGGCTGCGCGGGTCCAGGACCAGCGCCGCACCCAGGAGCGCGGCGAGGACCGCCGGCTTGGTCACCAGCTCCACCCGCCGGCGGCCGGTGCCCACGGCGATCCAGTCCGCCGCCGCCGCGACGGCGGCCACACCGAAGAGGATCAAGGCGGCTGAGGTCATCGCGCGCATCGTACGGCCGCGTTGCGTGCGGGTGGGATGATCCACGCCATGGCCGCGCCCGTACCTCGAGCGTGAACGCGTTCCTGGACGCCATCGGTACAGCGCTGCCCGCCCTGGGTCTCTCGCTCGCGGCGGTCGGGGCGCTCATGGTCGCCCTGTGGCTGCTGAGCCTGCCCCTGCGCAACGCGAGCATCGTGGACATCGCCTGGGGCCCGCTCTTCGCCGTCCAGGCACTCGTCTACCTGGCCGTCACCCCGGACGGCTTCGCCGGCCGCAAGCTGCTCCTCACCGCCCTCGTGGCGGTCTGGGCCATGCGCCTGGCCTGGCACGTCGCATCGCGCAACCTGGGCCACGGGGAGGACTTCCGCTACGCGGCGTGGCGCCGCGACGCCGGCGCATCGTGGTGGTGGCGCTCGTTCCTCCGCGTCTTCGCTCTCCAGGGGGTCCTGGCCTGGGTGATCGGCATGCCCCTCCTCGCCGCAATGGTCGGCGGACCACAGCACTGGACGCCGATCGACGCCATCGGCGCAGTGGTGTGGGCCATCGGCTTCTTCTTCGAGGCGGTCGGCGACTGGCAGCTGCGACGCTTCATCGCGAACCCGGCCAACCGGGGAACGACCATGCGCTCCGGCCTGTGGGCCCTGACCCGCCACCCGAACTACTTCGGCGACGCCACCCAATGGTGGGGCTTCTGGCTCCTCGCGCTCTCGGCCGGGGGCTGGTGGAGCGTCTTCGCGCCGGCCCTCATGACCTTCCTGCTCGTCAGGGTCTCCGGCGTGGGCCTGCTGGAGCAGAGCATCGTCGCCCGCCGCCCCGACTACGCCGACTACATGGAGACGACCTCCGCCTTCATCCCGTGGTTCCCACGCCACCGCACCGGGAGATCAGCCCAATGATCCTCAGCTCGCCCGAAACGATCCGCACCTACACGAATGCCGGATGGTGGGGCACCACCACGCTCCTGGACCTGTGGGATGCGAACGTCGCGGCTCACCCCGAGCGCGTCGCCCTGGTCGACCCGCCCAACCGCGCGGAGCTGAGCGTGGGCCAGCCGCAGCGCTGGACCTACGCGGAGACCGATGCCCGGGCCACCCGCCTGGCGGCGGCACTCCACGAGGCGGGCGTCGGCCGCGACGACGTGGTCATGGTCCAGCTGCCCAACATCGTGGAGCTGCCGCTCGTCTACCTCGCCGCGCTGAAGCTGGGGGCCGTGGTCTCGCCGCTGCCGGTCCAGTACCGGCAGCACGAGCTGCGCCACACCATGAGCGTGGTGGAGCCGCGTGCCTTCATCACCACCACCCGCTGCACCGGCTTCGACCATCTGGCCATGCTCTGCGCGCTGCGCGCCGAGGTCGGGTCCCTGGACCTGGTCATGGGCCTGGCGGAGGAGGACGAGGCGCTGCCGCACGGGGTCCTCGCGCTGCGCGGCATCCTCGAGGCCGATGACGCCCTTCCGGCGTTCGACGGCCCAACCCCGGGATGGGACGCCAACGAGATCACCACCATCTGCTGGACCTCCGGGACGGAGGCGGAGCCCAAGGGCGTCCCGCGCAGCCACAACATGTGGATCAGCATCGCGTACGGGACGACCGACGGCGCCCGCCTGGCCGATGGCGCGGTGATGCTCAACCCGTTCCCGATGGTCAACATGTCGGGGATCGGCGGGATGCTGGTGCCCTGGCTCCAGGTGGCGGGCACGCTCGTCATGCACCATCCCATGAGCCTCCCCGTGTTCCTGGCCCAGGTCGGGACGGAGCGCGCCGAGTACACGGTGGCGCCGCCCATCCTGCTGAACATGCTCCTGGCCAACGAGGCGCTCCTCGCCTCGGCCGATCTTTCCTCGATGCGGGTCATCGGCTCGGGGAGCGCACCGCTCTCCGCGTTCATGGTTGAGGGCTGGAAGCGCCGGTTCGGGATCGACGTCCTGAACTTCTTCGGGTCGAACGAGGGGATCGCCCTGGTCGGCGATCCGGTCACCGTGCCCGATCCCGGCGAGCGTGCGCGCTACTTCCCGCGTTTCGGCACCCCGGGCCATGACAGCGGGGAGCGGGCCAACCGCGTCGCGGCCGGCATGGAATCCCGGCTGGTCGACCCGATCAGCGGCGAGCTGGTGACCGAGCCGGACCAGCCCGGCGAGCTGGCCTTCCGCGGCCCAACCCTCTTCCCCGGCTACTACCGCCGTCCCGAGATGACCGCGCGTGCCTTCGATGCCGACGGCTTCTACCGCACCGGCGACCTGTTCGAGGTCCCCGCGGAGCGCCCGGACCGGCTCCGGTTCGTGGGTCGCGCGCGCGACCTGATCGTCCGCGGTGGGATGAAGGTGGCGCCCGAAGAGCTGGAGTCCCTGATCGCCACCCATCCCGCCGTGGCGGAGGTGGCGGTGGTGGGGATCGAGGACCGGCGGCTGGAGGGCGAGCAGCGCATCTCCGTGGTCGCCGTCATCCGACCGGGCACCTCCCTCACCCTGGGCGAGCTCCGGGCGCATCTCGCCGCCCGGCAGATCGCGTCCTACAAGCTGCCGAAGGAGCTCCTGGTGGTCGATGCCCTGCCGCGCAACCCGGTCGGCAAGATTCTCAAGCGGGACCTCCGCATGCGGCTCGAGGGTCGGGGCAGCGGACGCTCCGTGGCCGAGGACTCCACGCAGTTCGAGCTCTACCCGCCAGGGACCGCCGTTGGACCGGGCGCCGCCCTTCCAGCGCCCGGCACGGGGATCCCCGGCACCCAGGTCACGTACGAGCCGGGCGCGCCCGGCGTGGCACCGACCTGGGTCCGATATGCGACCCTCCTGCCAGCCGCATGCGGGCGATACCTGCTTCGGTCCGCCGTGCTGGCCAACGATCCGGCCAACTCGTCCGGCGAGGGGGACGACGACAACGGATGGCGGCTTCGGGTCGGGACAGACAACGACGGCGACCCCACCAACGCGCCGCCGGCAAACGCATCGGACCCGGACGGGATCCCCGGCTCGAACGACGAGCCACTCATCGGCAGCGACCAGGTGACCTTCCAGCAGGACACGGGCGGTACCTCCTGCCTCACCCTGTACAGGTACGTCGATCCGGGCATGCCATCGGTTACCTTTAACAACTTCGACATGGACGGCAACACCCGCGTCACGTACTACGCACCCTCGGAGGTCGTGGACCCCAGCGGCGTTGTCGGCGGGACACCCGGAACGCTTTCCGGCAACGGGGCGTGGAATGGCGACGGTCTGTCACGGGCGGGTGACACGATCGCCGACCCGGAGGCTGGCTGGTGGGCGATTGTCAGCTGCATATCCTCCAACAACCAGTTCATCGAGGACCGAACGCCCAACGACATTGGGTTCCTCGCGCAGCCGCCGAGCCCCGCGCTCACGTTGCGCAAGGATGATGGCGTCGCGACGACATCGCCCGGGGCGACGCTCACCTATGAGCTCACGGCCACCAACACCGCGACCGGGCCGACTGCCGGGGCGGCCCTCGCAGTGGTCCTCTCCGATCAGCTTCCGGCGGGTGTCAGCTTCGTCGGGTGCGCGTTTGCGTCGCCGGCAACCGGCGGCTGCGACGCGAGCGGCGGGACGGTGACCGGAACGTTGACCGGCTGGATCAACGCCGGCGCGTCTATCACGCTCGACGTCACCGTCACCGTCCAATCCGAATCTGCGGGCGAGGCGGCCCACGCCTGAACGCCGGATCGGCGCCGACGCCAGCGGCCTAGACTGGGCGGCCGATGCAGCAGCCGCCACCCGGACTCACCCGACTGGGCACGCTCGACGTGATCCTGGTCCGCCACGCGGAGCCGGTGCCACCCGGCACGCCGGGCTGGGAGGAGCGCGACGACGATCGGCCGCTCAACGCCGAGGGTGAGCAAGCGGCCGCCGAGCTGGCCGACGAGCTGGACCCCTACGGGCTCACGGCCATCTACTCGAGCCCGTACCCGCGCGCTCGCCAGACGGTGGAGCCGCTGGCGGCGCGCCGCGAGCTCCCGATCCAGGAGCTCGCCGACCTGCGCGAGCGGCTCCTGGACCCCGCGGCCCCGCGCGACGACTGGCGCGAGGTGCTCGAACGCAGCTGGGCGGACCCCGACTTCGCCCTCCCCGGCGGCGAGTCCGGCCGCGACGCCCAGCGCCGGGCCCTGGCCGTCCTGGACCTGCTGCGGGTGCACTACCCCGATGGCGGCCGACTCCTGGTCGCCAGCCACGGGAACCTGATCTCGCTCATCCTCCAGGCGCTGGAGCCCGGTGTCGACTTCGCCTTCCACCTGGCCATGCCCATGCCGGCGCTCTACCACCTCGAGCACGACGGGATCGGGTGGCGGGTGATGGGCGGCCACGGCTTCGTCCCACTCGCCACCACCAACTGACCTGCCGGGCGCCTCCGCGCCTCACCACCCCAGGAGAGCACATCGGCACCCCGAGACCGGCCCGGGAGGCATGGCACAACCCCCGGTGGTGCTCACGTGCCCGACGGGCGCCTCCGGGTTCCATGTACCACCACGGGGCGTACCCGGCCGTTCGAGCGGCTGCCGGCCAGGGTCCGTCGAGGGGGAACGACGTCAGGCGTCGCGGGAGGTGAGGTCGTCGAGGGTTTCCCGGCGTCGCGAGAGGCGCGGGACGCCGCCCTCCACCACAACCTCGGCCGCGCGGGGGCGGCCGTTGTACGTCATGGACATCGCCGCGCCGTAGGCGCCGGCGCGCCCGATCGCCAGCAGCGCTCCCCGCCCGCACTGCGCGAGTTCCCCGGGGTCGAGCCAGCGGCCGAGGTCCCGGGCCAGCACGTCGCCTGCCTCGCAGACCGGGCCCGCCAGGTCCACGCGCGTCGGCGGGGCCAGCGTTTCTCCGGGCTCCACCAGCGCAACCGGATGATCGGCGCCGTACAGGACCGGGCGGATGAGGTCGGTCATGCCCGCATCGGCCACCAGGTAGGCCAGGCCGGCATCCGGCCTCGGCTGGACGCGCACCACCCGGGTGACGAGCCAGCCGGCATCGGCCACCAGGCTGCGACCGGGTTCGCAGATGAGCCGATGTCGCCCAAACCGCGTCCCGGCCTCCTCGCCGATGCGCGCCAGGTCCTCCGGGCCTGGAGCGGTGAACCCGCCACCGAGGTCGATCCGCTCCGGCACGAGGCCCGCGACGGACGCCGTCCGCTCGGCATCGGCCAGCACGTCGAGCAGCGCTTCGTGCGCCGCGAACCCCTCGATCTCCGAGCCGATGTGGGCACCCAGGCCGGCGAGCGGCAGCCCGGCATCACGCAGCCGGGCCACGGCGGCGGGAAGCGCCGCGAGCGGGATCCCGAACTTCGCGGCGGCGGCCCCGGTGGCGAGGTGCGGATGGGTGGCGGCGTCGAGGGCCGGGTTCACCCGCAGGCCGATCCGGGGCCGCTCGACGGAGGGGGCCAGCGCAATCAACGTGGCCAGGTCGTCGAGCGACTCGGCGTTCACCAGCGCGCCGGCGGCCAGCCCTTCGCGCAGCTCTGCGTCCGTGCGCCCCACTCCGTTCATCACGATCCGCTCGGGCGGGCAGCCGGCACGGCGCGCGAGCGCCAGCTCCACGCCCGTCACCACCTCGCAGCCTGCCCCCGCCACCACCAGCCGGCGGAGGAGCTGTGGATCGGCGTTGGCCTTGACCGCGTAGGCCACGAGCGCCTCCGGGAACGCGATGTGAAACCGCTCGAGGTTCGCCGCGGCGCGGTCAAGGTCCGTCACCCAGACCGGCGTCCCCCACCGGCCGGCCGCCTCCGCCAGGTGGGCTGGGGCGCCAGTCACCGCCCGGAGGGTGTCTCTCTCGAGCGCGCCACGACCTGTCGCCCGGGACGACGGCCCGCTTCGGCATCCGACTTCCAGGCCCTGGACCGGTAGGCCGTCACGTAGTCCTTGGCGGCGCGCTCGGTGAAGAAGGCGTCGGCTGCTGCTGCGGCCTCGTCTGCCTCCCCGAAACGGCCCGCCGCCAGGTGCCCGACCGCCAACCGGAGCCGGGCGAGGAGCGTGATCTCACCAACGTCGTCGAGGGCTCGCTGCGCGGCGCCGAATGCGACCCGGCCCTCGTCCCATTTGCCATCGACCAGCTTCGCAAGGGCAGCGCCCATCTGGTGAATGGCCAGCGTGCGGGGCGCGCCACCGGCGTGTGCATCCAGCGCCTGCAGCGCGGGCGCGATCCACTCACCCTGTCCGGACGCCGCTGCGGCGAGGAGGATGGACGTGGTGCCCGCGAAGGCCGCATCGCCCACGCTCTGGCCCTTCCGTCCAGCCTCGTGAGCCTCCTCCCAGCGGCCCTCGGCGATATGCAGCTCGCCCAGCAGGGACGAGAGGCCTGCGGTGGCCTGTGCGCTGTCGAGGACGACAGGTCGAGCCATGCACACACGCAGCCGGGTCTCCGCCTCGTCCGGGTCGCCACGGTAGGCCTGCCGGCGAATGAGCTCCGTCTCGAACCAGGTCCCGTAGAAGTCGGAGGCATCGGCCCGCTCCGACTCCATCTGCGGCAGCCACGCGTCCCAGTCACCGAAGTCGAAGGCCGTGCCGAGCGCGACACCGATCGCCTGCTGCATGTGGGCGCGCAGCCCGAACCGCTCGGCGATCTCGTACTGCTCTCCGACCAGGGTCAGCGCCGAGCGCAGGCTGATCCCAGCGGTGAGGACCTGCAGGTTGTTGCGGGCCCGGATCGCGTTCAGCGGGTTGCCGGCCAGGTCCGCCACGCTGATGCAGCCGCGAAGGATCACCTCCGCCTCCGTGATGATGCCTATGGTGACGAGCGCGGTCCCCTTGGTGATCAGGATCTCGACGAGGTCTGTCTGGGTGAGGACTGCATGCTGGGCGAGAACCCGGTCGCACCATTCGATCGAGCGGCGATCGCCGGAGATCATCAACGCCCGCGCCAGCTCCGCCTGGGCCCGCGCTACCTCTCGCGACGACGGGAGGCCCTCTGCGTCGGCGAGCGCCGCCTCGAGGATCTCGATCGCGGGACGGTCGCGGTGCTCCGTGAGCTTGGCGATGGCCTGCAGCGTCCGCGCGCGCAGGATCCCGACGCGGTCGCCGAGCCGGCGGGAGATCTGCTCCGCCTCGTGGGCGTGGGCAAGGCCCGCCTCGATGCGGGCGGCGTGGATCGCCGCAGTGCCGGCACGCTCATGAAGGGCTGCCTGCTCGGCCGGAACCGCGGTCACCTCGAGCGCCTGCTCCAGGTACTGCGCCGCCCCCACGAAGGAGTGCAGTGCCATGGCTCGATCCGCGGCCGCGCGAAGGGCCACGCGCGCCTGCGCTGCCAGCGCATCGGCCTCTGCTCCGGCGGCGGTGGCGCGGTAGGCGGCGAGGTAGTGGCTGGCCAGCACGCCCGCAATCTCGTCCTCGCCCAGCGTCTCGAAATAGCGGGCCGCCGCAAGGTGCTTCACGCGCCGGTCCCGCTTGGCGAGCGACTGGTAGGCGACCTCGCGCACGACCCCCTGCACAAACCGGTGCTGGCCGCGCTCCGGCGACCGGGGGTCTGCGTCCAGGGCCAGGATCTCCCGCCGCACCAGCCCCGTTAGGCGCTCCTCCAGGCTCGGGCCGGCCAGGCCGCTGACGGCCGCCAGCGCATCCAGGCTGAAGGAGAGGCCCAGCACGGACGCATCCGTGACGAGCGATCGCTCCTCCTGGTCGAGCGCGTCGAGGCGGGCGGCGATCAGCGCATGCAGCGACTCGGGTACCACCAGCTCCGGCAGGTCCCCGAGCAGCGTGTACCGGCCGTCCTCCGCGTGCAGGGTGCCGCGGTCCAGGAGCATCCGCAGCGTCTCGACCGCGTAGAGCGGCACGCCCTCCGCCCGACTCACGATGGCACGCAGGGCCGGTTCCGGCATCCCGGGCACCAGGCCGGTGAGCAGGAGGCGCATGTCGTCGTCGGAGAGGGGCTCCAGGTGGATGGAGGTCGCCGCGCGGACGCCCTGCCCCCAGCCGGCCCGCCGCTCGAGGAGCTCGGGGCGCGCCTCGGCCAGGACGAAGATCGGTGAGCTGCGGGCCCAGGTGAGCAGATGCTCCACGAAGTCCAGCAGACCCTGGTCCGCCCACTGCAGGTCCCAGAAAACGAGGAGCACGGTCCCCTGCGCGGCCATCCGCTCGAAGAAGGTGCGCCAGGCCGCGAACAGCTCTTCGCGGCTCTCCTCGGGCAGGTCGTCGAGGCCCAGCAGACCGGCCAGCCGGGGCTCGATCCAGCGCCGTTCGGCCGGGTCCGCGACGAACTGCTCCACGGTCGCGCGCAGCTGCTCGCGTGCGACCGCCGGGTCGTCCGACTCCGCGATTCCCGCACGGCCGCGCACCATCTCGGCCAGGGCCCAGTAGCTGATCCCCTCGCCGTAGGACGGCGAGCGCCCCTCGTGGAACCAGATGTTCTCCACGACCCCGTCGAGGTACTTCTCCAGCTCCCAGCCCAGCCGGCTCTTGCCGATGCCGGCCTGGCCGATGATCGTCACCAGCCGCGGCTTGCCCTCGCGGGCGGTGGCGTGGAACTGCTCCTTGAGCGCACGCAGCTCCTCGTCGCGGCCCACGAACGGCGGCTCCAGCTGGGCCGCACGCCCCGAGCCGCCGCGCCGGGCGACGACCGCGGTGGCCCGCCAGACGGGGACCGGCGCGGCCTTGCCCTTGAGCTCGCGCTCACCCGCCTCCTCGAAGGCGATGGCGTTCGACGCGGCGCGCATGGTGGCCTCGCCCACCAGCACGTTCCCCGGCTGGGCGGCCGACTGGATGCGCGACGCGGTGTTGACCAGGTCGCCGGCGACCATGCCCTGGTTCGTGGCGCCGATGGTGACCGCCGCCTCCCCGGTCAGAACCCCTGCCCGGGCCGCCAGGTGCTCGCCGCCGATCTCCATGGCTCCGACCGCGGCCACCAGCTCCAGGGCGGTGCGCACCGCGCGCTCGGCGTCGTCCTCGTGGGCGGTGGGCGTACCCCAGACCGCCATCACCGCGTCCCCGATGAACTTCTCGATGATGCCGCCGTGGCGTTCCACAATCTCCTGCGCCGTCTCGAAGTAGCGGCTCAGCAGGTCGCGGGTCTCCTCCGCGTCGTGGTGCTCCGAGACCGTCGTGAAGCCGACCAGGTCGGTGAACACGACGGACACGAGGCGACGTTCGGCGACCGGTGCAGCCTGCTCGGCCGGCACAGCAGACGGGGGCGGTGCACCCGCCTGTGGCGCGCTCGGGCCGTCGGCCAGGCCCGTGCCGCACTCCCGGCAGAACTTGGCGCCGCCGGGGTTGTCGGTCCCGCACGATGGGCAGGCGACCGACAGCCGCGCTCCGCACTCGTTGCAGAACTTCGCGCCGGGTTCGTTGGCCGTGCCGCAGGCGGTGCAGGTCAGCATGGGCTCCACGCGCTCGGGGTCTGACCGCGGAGTATGACGGGCATCGGCGTTTCAGGATACCCGCGGCCGGGCGCGGCGCCTAGGTCGGACGCACCCGGAGCAGGGTGAGCCCGTCGCCGATGGGCACCATGGCCACCTCGACCCGCTCGTCGGTGGCGAGCTTCGCGTTGAGCGCCCGGATGGCGAGGGTGCTCCCGTCGTCGACGGCGGGGTCCGCCACCCGGCCGGACCACAGGACGTTGTCGATGGCAATCAGGCCGCCGGGCCGGACCAGGCGCAGGGCCCGTTCGACGTACCCGTCGTAGCTGGGCTTGTCGGCGTCGATGAAGGCGAAATCGAAGGTGCCGGCGGCCCCATCAGTCAGGAGGGCGTCGAGCGTCTCGAGGGCCGGGCCCAGGCGCAGCTCCACCTTATCGGCGACGCCGGCCGCCTCCCAGGTCTGACGGGCGACATCGGTCCATTCACGGCTCACGTCGCAGCAGACCAGGTGGCCGTCGGGCGGCAGGGCCAGGGCCACCGCAGTGGAGCTGTACCCCGTGAAGGTGCCAACCTCCAGGCAGCGTCGCGCGCTCATGAGCCGGACCAGGAGGGCAAGCAGCGCACCCTGCTCGGGCGCGATCTGCATCCCGTGCTGGGGGAGCGCCGCGGTCCGCTCGCGCAGCTCGCACAGGACGTCGGGCTCGCGGACGCCCACGCCAAGGAGGTAGCCGTGGAGGGTCTCGTCGAGGCCGATGCTGGCGTTGGACATGCCGCGCATGGTACCTGCCCGGCAGCTCAGAGGCCGGAAAAGAGCGAGTCCTCGCGCTCGGTCGACGGGCCGTCGTGGCCGCGCCACGTGGCCAGCACGAAGTCCTCCGTGGAGAGGGCCCGATCGACCAGGTCCTCGGGCATATCCAGCAGCCAGCCGAAGTCCTGCCGCTGGGTGCGGTGGCAGTCCATGCTGCGGTGCTTGAGACCGATCCAGGCCGACACGTCGATCCGGGCCGTCACATCGGCGTCGGGGGTGCCGAACGCGCCGGGCTCGTCCCCGGAAGCGAGCATCTCGGCGATCTGGCGCATGGCGTCGACATTGGTGGGGTTCAGCGCGTCGGGCCCGTACTGGGCAGCCGCGGCCTCGACCTTCTCGAGCGTGTCACCAAAGTCCCAGGGGAGCTCCAGGCCGCGCCGATGCAGCTCCAGCATCAGGCCCAGCAGGGCCTCGCGGTTGAACGCCGTCTCGTAGCGCTTCGCCACGATGTGCGGCTCGCCGGCGTCCCGGTAACGCCTGGGGTCCGCCGCGGCCTCGAAGGCGCCCACCGCGACCCGGTGCGCATTGATGTGGTCGGGGTGGCCGTAGCCCCCGTTGCTGTCGTAGCTGACCATGACCGCCGGGCGTGTTTCGCGGACGATGCGCACCACCCGCCCGATCGCCTCGTCGAGGTCCTGCCGCCAGAAGGCATCCGCTCGCTCGTTGGACGGGGTACCCATCATCCCGGAGTCGCGGTACCCGAGGAGATGGAGGCGCAGCTCGCCGCCGTCGGCGGCCGCCTCGCCCAGCGCCCCAACGGAGCACTCGAGCTCCGCGCGCCGGATCTGGCGCAGGCGCGGCCTGGCCTCGTCCGGATCAAGGGCAGGGTCGTGGATCTCTCCCTCCTCGCCGCCGGTACAGGTGACGAGGTCCACGGGGCGACTCTCGGCAAGCGAACGGGCGATGAGGCCCCCGGTCGACATGCACTCGTCATCGGGATGGGCATGGACCAGGAGGAGCCCTCCGGAGGGCACGGCATTGCTCATGGGCGAGGGGATCTCCGGCTGCGGGGTGGGTAGCGCCATGCGCGGGTCACGAGGCCGCGCGATGCTCCGGGCACTGGCACAGCTCGCGAAGCCGGGCGTAGGTGTAGAGCCCGGTGTCGTGCCCGTCGCCCCAGATGGGGGCCAGCGCGTAGCGGCCGATCCACTTCACCTGCTCGATCGTCGTCTGCTCCGGGGTGAAGTAGGTCTCCAGGGTGACCACGCCGGGCAGGCTGCCCTCTCCGGAGCACAGGGCGCAGGGGCAGGCACGGCGGAGATCGGTCCATTGCCATTCGCCGAGGTGGCCGTCGTCCCACCGGATACGGAGGATGCGGGCGGTCTCGTCGAGCTCGACGCCGATGGGATTGACGATCTCGGGTCGCGGGCTCATCGGTCTCGGAAGGCGGTGCGCGGGGTCATGGCTGCCAGAATTGTGCGACACCCAGCCATTCCGCGCCGAAGCTCGCTCCGGTGGCGGTCAGCTGCGTGGGCTTCTTGCCGTTGGTCAGGTCCCAGACGTTGAGGTCCTGGCGGACGCCGCCGTTCGCCGAGTTGATCCCCAGGGTGAAGACCACGTGGTCTCCCTTGGGCGACCAGCGTAGGTGGCTGAGGAGCCCGGTGACCTGGACGCGCGCGATGACGGCGCCGGTCGCATCCACCACGGCCAGCGTCGAGATGGCCCCGTTCTCCGTGATCGAGATGCGCCGGGTCCCGTCAGGCGACCAAAGGACCGGCTGGCGCGCGACCTGGATGGTGTCGCCGCTGACCGGATCGATGCGCCACTGCCCACCGTTGGCGATCCACAGGACGACATTGCCGTCGCTGGTGGCGTACAGGCGGTCCGTGCCCCCCTCGTCGAAGAAGCGCGCCTCGTTGAGCTGCGATCGCTGCTCGGTGGCCGGGTGCGGGAAGTTGATGGTCGATAGTGTCGTCGTGGTGCCCGACGCGAAGCCGATGGCGTACACCGTCGCGTCGTCGTTCGCGCCGCCGCGCGTGATCTTCACCGCGTAGACCGTGTTCGCGTCGCTCCCGAAGGTCACCGCGTCCACGCTGCTGGCCAGCGTTCGGTCCGGCTTGCCGGGCGTGATGGCCAGCAGCTTGCCGTTGACGATGGCGACCATCACGGTCCCGTCGGGTGCAGCGGCGTAATGCGCGATGTCCAGGCTGGACTTGGCCACGACGGTCGCGGCCGCGGAGGTCGAGAAGTCGTCCCGATACAGCTGGCTGGCTCCCAGGGCCGTCGGCCGCCCCAGGTACAGCATCTCCAGGGCGCCGTAGGTGGGAGCGGGTGTCGGCACTGGTGTGGCGGTGGCGGATGGCACCGCCGTCTCGGCCGGCGTGGGAACCAATGACGTGCTTACGACGAGGGACGGCGAGGGAAGGAGCACGCTGCTGGGCGACTGGCTGGCAGCAAAGCCGCCGTTCGCCTCGGTGTAGATGAGCGCCATCAGGACAATGACGATCCCCGCCAGGGCGAGGACCAGGCCGATGAGCCACGGGACTGCCTGCTCGGCCGTGGTGGGACGCCGGCGGTCGCCGTACTGCCGCGTGTCCCACATCGCAGGCCCCGCTCCGGCCTGCGCCTCGACCACCTCGCCGCTCTCCTCGGCCACGGCGGCGTCCGGGGCAGCGTCGCGGGGTCCGGCCTCCGCCTCCTGCCGGTCGACGCCGCGAGCGTCAACCGGCTCGTCGGTGTCCTCGGATGGCCAGGTGGGTCTGTCGAACGAGTCGAACGGAGCCTCGTCGCCGGGGTCGCCGGGGTCGCGTGGATCCCAGGGGTCGCGCAGGTCGCCGGGGTCGCGCGGATCGCCAGGACCCGTCACGCAGACACCCCCACGGCTGTTCGGCTCATCGCGCCCGATCATAGCGAAGGCCGGGGCAGCCGGACCCGGTGCCCGCGTGCCATGCATCGGCTCGGACGCGTCGGCGTGGCCGGGGGTGGCCGAAACGCGCCCGAGTAAGATGGCACGCATGACGGTCAAGGTCGCCGCCTGCCAGATCGATCCACAGCTGGGTGAGGTCGACCGCAACCTGGAGCGCATCGAGCGCGCGGTGGAGGAAGCCGCGCGCAGCGGCGTCGGGATCGTCGTCCTGCCGGAGGCAGCCGTCACGGGCTACGCGTTCGATTCCCTCGACGAGGCCATGCCGGTGGCTCGCCGGGCGAAGGCGGTTGCCGAGGATCGCCTCGTCGACCTTGCCAGGCGCCATGACCTGGCCATCATCTGCGGCTCGCTGGAGCCGGAGCACGACCAGATCTACAACCTGGCCCACATCATCACGGCAGACGGGCGGCGCTTCCGCTACCGCAAGACCCATCTCCCCTTCCTGGGCGTCGACCGCTTCGCCACCCCCGGGCCTGATGCGCCCCGGGTCTACGAGCTCGGTGACCTGCAGGTCGGGGTGCTGGTCTGCTACGACCTGCGCTTCCCGGAGGCAGCGCGGGTGGTGGCGCTCGAGGGCGCCGACCTCATCGCGCTGCCCACGAACTGGCCCGTGGGCGTCGAATTCCACCCGGAGCTCTTCGCGCCGGCCCGGGCCGCGGAGAACCATTGCTACCTGCTGGCCTGCGACCGCGTCGGGACCGAACGCGGGACGACGTTCCTGGGCCGCTCGATCCTGGTGGACTACGACGGGAAGCGGCTCGCGACGGCCAGCGACGTGGAGGAGGCCACCCTGGTCGGCGAGGTGGACCCCGGCGCAGCGCGGGCGACGCACGTTCGGCTGCGCCCCGGCGAGCACGAATGGGACACGATTGCCGACCGGCGCCCCGGGCTCTACGAGCGGCTCCTGACCCCGGGCGCCGATCGCCAGTGGCCACCGAGCGCGAACCTGTACTCCGGGGACGCCGAGTAGCTGCGAGCGGGGGGCCGCTACTCGGACGCGGCCCACATGATGAGACCCACCGTGACGACGCCCGTGATCAGGCCGATGAACGCGGCCAGACCCTCAGGCCCGTTGCCGTTTACCGTCGGAGCGATGTTGTTGATCGCCGCCAGCCCAACGGCCATGTAGGCAAGCCAGAGCACGGTCGCAACCGCGGCGATGATGCTCCGCCGCGTACGGTCCTTGGACATCGCGCGCATCGTAGCAGACGCTCAGACGCCCGACGATGCCAGCCGAACACGCTCCGGGACGCTGTGGAAGAGCGTCCGATCGGCTCGTCCGGGCAGGACCCGCAGCTTGGCCGCGGCGACCAGCCCCAGGGTGACCGACCCATCGGCTTCGACCCCATTCGACTGCCGCAGCGTCATGGTCCCCAGGTGCTCCGCGACCTCGGTCACGGCGAAGACCCGACCCGGCCGCATCGCATGCTCCTCGAGGAAGGTGAGCAGGCGCGCGTCCTCCTCCGCCTCCTCGGTGACCCGCAGGATCGTGACCTCGGTGCCCGCTTCGGCGGTCGAGAGCGGGATCCCGGCCGGTCGCACCGGCGTCCGGCCGTCCCGCGGGATGGGGTTCCCGTGCGGGCAGGTTGGCGGGTGGCCGAGCAGCGCGTCGATTCGATCGGTCACGACGTCAGAGAGGGCGTGCTGGAGATGGTGAGCCTCCTCATCGGCCTGCGCCCAGCCCAGCCCCACCACCTCGGTGAGCAGCCATTCCGCCAGTGCGTGGCGCCGGAACGTGCGTTCCGCGGCTCCGCGCCCGGGCTCTGTCAGCTCCAGGCTGCGGGTCTGCTCGTCGACGGTCAGCAGCCCCTCGCGGACGAGACGCGTGACCATGGCACTCACCGTGGCCGCGCTGACCTTCATCCGCTCCGCCACGCGCGCCGCGATGACCGGCTGACCCTCCCCGCCCATGTAGCGGATGGTCATGAGGTAGTCGGCCGCCGCCTCGGTCGTCTCACGACGTTCGGCGGATTCCTGCGCCATCGGCCGATTCTAGCGATGCGCACCCGAGATCATTGACGGACCGGTGCGTTGGCCATACCGTGCAGCGAGCACGCGACCTCGACCGGGCGATGACGTCGCATCCGCGAACGGCGCGGTCTGTCAGGTGCGCGTCGCTGCGGAGGATCAGCAGCCACCATGCGCCCAATGCGACTGCTCAGCGTCCTTGCGATCGCGGGCCTCATGCTCACGATCTCGGCCTGCGGCGGCAACAATGCGGGTTCCTCGACCGGAGCGTCCAGCGGCTCGGATGCGTCATCCGGCTCACAGGCGAGCACGGCCGCGTCCGCCGCCGCCGAGCCATCCTCGGGCGGCGGAGGCGGGTCAGCGGGAGATCTCGCGTCGCTTGCGGACGCGCTCGTTCCACCGAACGCCACGCAGACCGTCCGGACCGATGCCGCCGACGGCATCTTCATCGCCTACTCGTCGACCGACTCGATGGACAGCCTCCAGGGCTTCTACGAGAACGCGATCAAGAACGCCGGAATGACGATCATCAGCACCACCACCGCGGCCGATGGCATCGCGTGGATCTTCGCCCGTGGCAGCGACTCCTCGTTCGGGGGATCGGTGACCGTGGCACCCGAGTCGGACAGCACGGGTTCGACCGTCGCGATCACCCTGGCAGGGTCCTAGGGGTCGTCGAGCCCACCCCTGACCGACGTTGCCCGGCGGGGCCACCCGCCGGGCAACCGCTACTCCTCGCCGGTGCCGGACTACAGCCCTTCGGTCGCCGCGATACCACCGCTCGGAGTACATCCGGGGCCGAGGCGCCGGTGCGCCATGGGTTCACGCGCGGCCATGGTCACCCGTTGGTCGGGCATCGGTTCTGCCGTAGATGTACCAACGGGCGGAGTACGGGGATCCGCAGCACGCCTACCGCCGGCAGCCAGGGATCCGCAGCACGCCTACCGCCGGCAGCCAGGGATCCGCAGCAGGCCTACTGCCGCCAGCCTGGCAGCCGGTCCTTGCGGACGAACAGCAACCCATCGCCGCCCAGGGGCCGCCCGGTTCGCAACGCTGCCCAGATCCGTCGCGAGTCAAGTGGCAGGGTGCCTTCAAGAAGAGAGCGGAACGGGGCGATGCGCCTGCGGCTCACTGCCGAATCCGGCACAGCGATGACCAGCCGCACCGGGCCCCCGTGCTGTCCGGCCAGCATATCCCGCTTGAGCTGCGCGGCCCGCAGCTGAGCCTGGAAGTCGACAAGGGCGCGCTCGACCTCGACCTCAACGATTTCACGCGGGTGCGTCAGAAGGATATCGGCGGCGCGGCGATCGCCGGGTGAAACCCCGACCTCGAGCGTGGCGCTCCACGGCGCCGCGACGGACGAGGCGATCGCCTGAGCAAGCTGAAGCTGACCAGAATCGCGAAGGCGCACGCCCGTCGTGGGGAAGAGCGACCATCCAAGCTCATGCCCGGCGGATGCAGACAGCCTGCACCGGACCTCGAGACCGACGCTGACGGCGCCCGTCTCGGCCCGGCTCACCTCCTGCTGGCTGACGCGGGCCAGGCCCGCGAGGGCTCGCTGCGTCAGCCCGGCATTGACCCTGGCGATCCGAAGCTCGCGACCGAACCGCCGGGCCAACCTCCGAGCGCGAGCCCGGCCCAGGTCCGCGGGGCGTGCGCGTGGTGAGTCCATTCGCCCATCCTGGACTGCCCCCGTTATCTGCCACTCCCGCGGCGCTTACTCCCGGCGCTGGTACCTTATCGGCCGAGCGCGTCCCCTGCCATCGGGCCACCAGCGCCCGTGGTGAGGCGATGGGCGGACGCCACCCCAGCCGCGGATGTACCACCGCCAGTTGTGCCCGGCACGCTGCGAGGGACGAGCCTACGACTCCCGGACGGAGGCCACCAGGAGCGCGGCCCCGACATACGAGCCGGCCATCACCCCGAAGGCCACGGGGTAGTTGAAGGCCTGCACGGTCTGGCCGATCACCACGGCCCACGCTGCGCCGATCCCGAACGCGGCGGTGAAATAGACGGAGAACGCAACGTCCCGCAGCGGACCGGCGGCCCGATCGGCCAGGAAAGCCTGCAGCACCGGTGACTCGGAGAACACCGCGGTGCCGAAGGGAAGCAGGAGCGGCACCAGGATGGCGAGGTTGGATCCGGCGGCCAGGAACGCGACGATCCCGGCGGCCATGAGGCTGTAGTAGACGATCAGGGTCCGGCGGCGACCGTATCGGTCACTGATCCAGCCAGCCAGGAGGGGGCCAATGACCGCCCCCACCAGCAGCAGCGCGTACAGGCCCGCGACCGTCCCCTCGTCGAGTCCCAGCGGGCCCGACAGGTACAGGAGCATGAAGGGCGCCAGGATGTCGAGCCCTCGCCCGCCGGCCGCGACCAGGGCGGCGGCCAGGATGGAGCGCAGGTCCGGGCGCGACAGCACCTCGCGGACCTGCCCCCGCACCGACCCCTGCGCCCGGGCCGCGCGCCGGTACGCGTGGTGATCCTCGCGCACGAACACCAGGATCGCGATCCCCACCACGACCGCCGGCGCACCGAAGAGGGCCAGGGTTGCCTGCCAGCCGACGGCGTGGATGAGGGCCACCCCCACGAACGGGACCAGGATGGTGCCGAGGTTGCCGCCGCTGATATGGGCGCTGATGGCGAAGCCACGTCGCCCGGGCGGATAGACATCGGAGAGGAGCGCGTTGCCCACCGGGTGCTGCGGGCTGCTCCCGATCCGCGAGGCGCTGATGGCCGCCAGCAGCTGCCCCATGCTGCGCGACAGCCCGCCGGCCATGAGGCTGACCCCGAAGAGGATCTGGCCCCCGCCCAGCAGGACGGGGCGGGCCACGTACCGGGTCAGCACCCCGTACGAGAGCTGCATGAACCCGCCGATCGCGGTGGTGATGGCAATGAAGAGGCCGATGTCGCTCGGCCGCAGGCCGAACTCGACCACGACGACGGCGTAGACGAGGGGCAGCAGGGCGGAGGTCGCATGCAGAACGGCGTGCGCCGTGGCGAGCAGGGCGAGGGTCACGCCCCCCTGGCGGGTGCTAGGATCGGAGCCGATGTCGATCTCCACGCGTCCCTCTGCCGGTTCCGAGCCTGCCTCCGGCGCGCTCGACGGCCTGGAGGCATGCTTGGTCGCGACCATCCCCCCGGTGATGCGCCACCTGCTGGCCCATGCCCGAAGGCGACCGGCCTGGGCGGAGCTCACCTACCAGCAGTACAACGTGCTGCGCATCATCGACGGCGAGGGGCCCACCGCGCAGGGCGAGATCGCACGGCGGCTGATGGTTTCCGCGCCGGTGATCACTCGCCAGGCCGCCGCGCTGGTGGACGCCGGGCTCACCGAGCGCCGCGCGGATCCCGCGGACCGGCGTTCGGTGAAGCTGGCCCTCACGACCCGTGGCCGCCGCCGGGTGCGCGCCATGCGCCGGGAGCTGCTGGCGGCGGCGGGCGAGCTGCTGGCCCCGCTGCCGGACGACCAGCGCGAGAACCTGGCCGCGGCGCTCGAGCAGCTGCGCGTCCTGCTCCCCGGGCGTGGCCGTGTCCTGGAGGGGACGCGCCGACGAGCCCCGGCAGCCCTAGGCGGATCCAGCCGTCGCCGAGTCCGCCCGGCGCGCCGTGCGGCGGCGGACGAGGAGTCCCAGTCCCACCAGGCCCAGCACCACGCCGGAGATCGCGCCGCCGGCGATGAACCCGGCCGGGGCGCCCCACAGCTCCGCAACGGTGCCCGCGAAGAAGCCGCCGATGGGCGTGGAGCCCGCGAAGACCGTCACGTAGAGGGCCATGACTCGCCCGCGCAGCTCGTCGGGGACGCCGTACTGGACCGAGACGTTCACGGAGTTCACGAACAGCATGGAGCTCAGGCCCACGAGCAGGATGAGCCCGTACGCCGCCACGGGCCCGCGCGCCAGGCCCAGGCCCAGCTCGAAGACGACGAAGGCCGCGGTCCCGCCCAGGATCAGGGGCAGCAGGGGCCGCCGGCTTCCCGCGAAGGCCAGCGCCAGCGAGCCGATCAGCGAGCCCACGCCCATGGCGGCGAAGAGCGCGCCGTACCCGCTCGCGTCGAGGCCCAGCGTGTTCTGCGCGTAGAGCGGGACGAGGGTCTGGAAGTTCATGCCGAAGGTGCTGACACCACCCAGCAGGACGAGCGGCCAGAAGACCGACGGCGTGCGTACCGCGTAGCGGAAACCCTCCGACAGGCTGCGGAAGACGCCGATCCGCGGCGGCCGCTGGATCCGGTGGAGCTGCCCGGAGCTCATGAGGACCAGCGCCAGCAGCACCGCCAGGTAGCTCACCGAGTTGAGCCCGAAGTTGAACGCCGGGCCGGCGACCGCCAGGGTGATGCCGGCCACGGCAGGACCAATGACGCGGGCCAGGTTGAAGCTCGCGGAGTTGAGCGCGATGGCGTTGACCAGGGCCTCGCGCGGGACGAGCTCGGCGGCGATCGCCTGCCGCAGGGGCATGTCCACGGCGTTCACCAGGCCCAGGAGGCCGGCCAGCACGAAGACGTGCCAGATCTCCACCACGTTCGTCGCGGCCAGCACCGCCAGGATGCCCGCCTCGATCATGGCCACGAACTGGGTGACGATCAGCGCCTTGCGCTTGTCGACCCGGTCGGCGAGGACGCCCCCGAACGGCGCCAGGAACGTGGAGGGCAGGTACTGGAGCGCCAGCACCTCGCCCAGCTGGATCGGGCTGCCACCCAGCTGGAGCACCAGCCAGGGCTGGCTGACGGACTGCATCCAGGTCCCCACCAGGCTGACGATCTGGCCGAACCAGTACAGGCGATAGTTCCGGAAGCGCAGCGCCGCGAACCCGCGGGTGAGGCCGTCCCAGAACGTGACGAAGCCGGGCGGCGTGGCACGCGGGGGAGGGGGCGGTTGGCGCATCGGTCGCGAAATCGTAGCGTTCGGCGTCGCAACGCACGCGGGCGCGGCGACGGAACGGCTCAGTCGGTGCGGATTGCGGCCGCCGGCTGGTCCGCGGGCGCGGCGGCCGCGGCATCGGCTTCGCTCGACAACTCCTCCTGGTGGGCCAGGGACGGCGGCGTCACCCGGCTGACCAGCTGCCAGGCAGCCACGGCCAGGAAGGCTGCCGAGAGTGCCCCGCCCAGCACGAAGCCCGCCGGAGCGCCAAACAGCTGGGCGATCCCGCCGGCAAAGAGGCCGCCGATGGGTGCCGATCCGGCGAACACGAACACGTACAGGGACATCACCCGGCCGCGCAGCTCGTCGGGCACGCCGTACTGGATCATCACGTTGATGGTGTTGATCATCAGCATCGACGAGAGGCCGACCAGGATCACCAGCGCGAAGGCGGGCGTTGGCGAGCGGCTCAGGCCCAGCAGCAGCTCCGCGGTCACGAAGCCCGCTCCCCCACCGATGATGAGCGGGATGAGCGGCCGGCGGCTGCCGGCAAAGGCGAGGCTCATGGAGCCCGTCAGCGAGCCGATGCCCATCACCGCGTAGAGAGCGCCGTAGCCGTGGGCGTCGAGCTGGAGCGTGTTCCGGGCGAAGAGCGGCAGCAGGGTCTGGAAGTTGAGCCCGAAGATGCTGACTCCGCCCAGGAGGATGAGCGGCCACAGGATCCCCGGCGTGCGGAGGGCGTAGTCGATGCCTTCTCGAATGCGGCGCAGGGCGTGACCGCGGACCGGCTGGGTGATCGTGTACATGGCCTTGGGGTCCATCAGCATCAGGCCGGCCAGCACCGCCAGGTAGCTCACCGCGTTGATCCCGAAGTTCACCGCCGTGCCCCACAGGGCCAGGGTGATCCCAGCGATGGCCGGGCCCACGATCCGCGCCGCGTTGAACGAGGCGGAGTTGAGGGCGATGGCGTTGACCAGCTCGTCCCGCGGGACCATCTCCGCGGCGAACGCCTGGCGGACCGGCATGTTCACCGCGTTGATGCAGCCCAGGGCGACGGCAAGGATGTAGATGTGCCAGATCTGGACCACCCCGGTTACCGTGATGGCGAACAGCACCAGGGCCTGCAGCGCGGCGGCGACCTGGGTCCAGATCAGGGCCTTGCGCTTGTCGAACCGATCGGCCAGCACCCCGCCGTACAGCGAGAGGATGGTTGACGGCGCGAACTCGAGGGCCAGGACGATGCCGAGCTGCAGCGGCGAGCCGCCCAGCTGCAGGACCAGCCACGGCTCGGAGACCGATTGCATCCAGGTGCCGACCAGGCTCAGGACCTGCCCGGACCAGTAGAGCCGGTAGTTCCGATGGCGCAGTGCGGCAAACACGCCTCCCGGGCCGGGAGGCGTGGGGACGATCGGCGCCGGGACGGAGGCCCGGCGCGTGGATCGCAGCGGAGGAGGGATGGCGGTGGCGAGCCGCCGGGTGAGGTCGGCGAGGGTCATGGGTGTTCGTTAGCAATGCTAACAAATGTGCCCGCATCCCGCCACAGGCGCACCCGGCCCGAACGGACCTCGAGGACGGCGGCTCAGTTCGCGAAGAGGATCTCGCGGATCACCGGGGTGGGCGGCGTGCCGTGGGCCAGCACCGACTCCAGGAACGGCCGCCAGGCGAACGGCGTTCCGGCGGCATCGGCGCGGCGTCGCGCCTCCCGCTCGAGCTCGGTCATCTCGACCGCGCCCAGGAAGTACTCGCACAGCTGGGTGCTCGAGAGGCGGGCGCGATCCCACTTTTTCGCCGCCTCCGACTCCTCCTGGAAGCCGCCCTCCACCATGAGCCGCATGGCGTCGTCGCGGTCCATGGCGCCGGCGTGGATGCCGATGTCCATGAGCGTGTTGGTGATGGCCCGCAGGTAGAACTTCCAGTGGACGAGCATGAGGGCGGGATCGTCCGCCCCGTAGCCCACGTCCATCATCACCTGGGTCACGTACACCGCCCAGCCCTCGGCGAAGACGCCGGACTGGAACGCGGCGCGCACCAGCGACGGAGTGCGGTTCGAGTACGCCAGCTGCAGGTAGTGGCCCGGGACGGCCTCGTGGATGGTGAGCAGGCGCAGCATGCGGTCGTTGTCCTCGCGGAGATACGACTCTCGCTGCTCATCGGTCCAGTCGTCGGGCATGGGGCTGATCGCGAAGAACGAGTCGAGGCCCCGGTCGAGGGGTCCCGGCGGCATGAGCATCGCCCCGCCGAAGGCGCGCAGGAAGGGCGGCGTCCAGATGATCTGCAGCGGCTCGTCGGCCAGGCCGATGAGGTCGGTCTCGCGGATGAATGCCTCGATGCGGCCGTTCTCCTCGCGGCAGTAGTCGAGCAGGTCAGCCGCGTCGGGGTGCTGCACCGCGACGGCGTCCAGGACCCGGCGCACCATGACGCCGTCCTCGGCAGGCATCGGCTCATCGCCAACCCACTGCGGCCACAGGTCCCTTGCCTGGCGCACCATCTCGCCCCGGACCTCGGCGAATGCCGCGGCCGCCCGTTGCTCCAGCTGCTCCGGCGTCTGCCCGGAACGCAGTGCGTGGTGGAACTTCGCCGCATACAGCTCCTCGCCCAGGCGGAAGTCGCCGGTCGCCTGCGGCAGCAGGTCGTCGCGCAGCCACGCCACGTAGTCGTCGATCGCCGAGGTCGCCAGGCGGGACGCCTCCACCACGGCCTCGCGCAGGCCAGCGTCGTCGAGCGACTCCGCCATCCCCGCGGCCGTCCGTGCCAGGTCTGCCACGCCGGGCATGGTCTGCAGCGCCTTCTCGGTGTGGAAGCGGCTCACGGCGCGGGCCGCTGCCCCTGCCGCTGCCCCTGCCGCTGCTCGCGGACCGCCAAGGTTCGACCGGGCCACCGCGAGGAGGGCCGGGATGCCGCGCATCCGGGCCGCGGCGCTGGCGAGCCGCTGGGGCAGCGGGGCGAACTCCCTCGAGAGGAGCGAGAAGAGCCCGCCACCAACCAGGTACACGTAGGCGAGGGGGTTCCAGGCTCCCTCGCGCAGCTCGGTATCGGCCCATTCGTCCGCCTCGAGCTGCATGCGCAGGATCCGCAGGTCGATCGCCTCGTCCCGGTCCAGGCTGGCGGCATCCAGGGAGTCGAGCCGCTCCAGCGCCGAGCGGGTGAAGGCCAGGCGCTCGACACGGCCGGCATCGGTCAGGTCCGGCCATCGACCGTCGTGGTCGTGGTTGCCCAGCTCGGTGGCATGGACCGGGGAGAGGCGCAGGTACTCGGCGAGCAGCTCGTCCACGAGCGCGGCGAAGGTCATGGTCAGATCCTCGTCCTGGTCAGTGAGGGACATCGTAGCGGGAGTGCACGAAGGGGCAGCGCGCACGGCGGCCGCTCCCAGGCCCACCGACTCGTCAGGCGCTGCTGTGAGTCGCGGTAGGCGGGGTCCTGCCGCTCCCAGGCCCACCGACTCGTCAGGCGCTGCTGTGAGTCGCGTTAGGCGACTGCCGTCGTGGGCAGCGGGGTCTCCCGCGCGTGATCCACGCTCAGGCGAGCACCGCGAAGCGACGAGATGCAGCCCGCGAGTCGCCTAACGCTACGGTGGTACGCAAGTGACGGGTCAGGCGGCGCCGTCGGTCATAGCGCGCAGGTGGTGCGCAGGTGACGAGCGAGGCAACGCTAGCGGCTCCGGATCAGCAGGGAGGGCGCGCCGGCGCGGCGCATGGTACCGCGACGCCGGCTCTCTGCCAGGCACCGGACCCCTCCCGGCCAGCGGGACCCGTCGTGTACGCTGCGGACATGACCGAGAGCATCGCGGCCACCGACGCCTATGCGCGCACCTGCACGGCCACCGTCACCGCCAGCTCACCGGAGGGCGTGGTCACCGACCGGACCGTCTTCTACCCCGGCGGAGGCGGCCAGCCCTCGGATGCCGGCTGGCTGAAGACCGATGGCGGCGCCACCTGGACCGTCACCTCCGCCCGCAAGGCGGGCGGCGACATTCGTCCACGCCGTGGAGCCGGCGTCTGACGGGTCGCTGCCGGAGGTGGGGACCACGGTCACCGTAGAGATCGACTGGGAGCGGCGCCATCGGCTCATGCGGACGCACTCCGCGCTGCATGTCCTGTGCGGCGTCGTATGGAAGGATCACGGCGCGCAGGTCACCGGCGGCAACATGGAGCCGCTCGCCGGCCGCATGGACTTCGAGTTCGAGACCATGCACGCCGAGCTGGTCGCGGAGATCGAGCGGCGGGTGAACGAGGAGATCGCCGCGGACCGCGAGATCCGGGTCAACCTCCTTCCGCGGGAGGAGGCGTTCGCCATCCCCGACCTGATCCGGACCAAGATCAACCTGCTCCCCGAGGGCATCACCGAGGTGCGGACCATCGAGATCGTGGGCCTCGACCTGCAGGCCGACGGCGGCACGCACGTCGCCCACACCGGCGAGATCGGCCGGGTCCGGGTGACCGGCTACGAGTCCAAGGGGCGGATCAACAAGCGGATCCGGATCGCGGTGGTCGATGCATGATCCTCGACCTTCCCGGTTGACGTGAGCCTCCGCCCGAGCGCCAACGGGTGACACTGTTTTTGGCCGGTGACAATGATCGTTCACCGCCGACAGACGGGGTCCGTTGGTAGGAGTCACGGTGATGCCACGCTCGAACGCCAGTACCGGCGCGTCTCGCCTCGTTCTCGGTGGGGCGTTCGTCTGGTGTTTGGCGCTCCTCCTCGGCCCGGCCCTCCGCCCCGACCTCGATCCACTCACGACCCATCCTGAAACCTACGCGCTGGGACCGTGGGGCCTCCTGATGCGCTTGGGTTACGTCGGGGTCGCTATGGCCGGCGGCGCAGCCGCCTACCTTGCGCGCCCGTCCCGTGTCTCCGCTGTCCTGCTCGCGGCGTTTGCGATCGCCGCGCTCCTCATCGGACTCCTGCCGCCGACGGGCGAGATGGATCTCGCCGACGAGGTGTTCCCGTATCTGCAGTTCGCGCCGCTTGCGTTCCTCGTGGCGATCGCCTGGAGCTCATGGCGCACGCGACACCGAGCCCTGATCGTCTTGGCTGCGCTCGTCTGGCTCCTGTTCTTGCCGCTCGCGGTCGGTGAGCCGCCCGGCGGCGGGATCGTCAATCGCGCCGCCGACCTCGCCATGGGAGCGTGGCTTGCCACGTTCGCGGTGGCGACGCATGGATCCGGATCGCCGTCGAGGACGCCTAGACCCGGCCGAGCATGAAGTAGGTGGGCATGGGCCCGCGTCCACGCACGTCGATCTCGCCGCGCGCCTCGAAGCGGTAGCGATCGCGCAGCCGTTCGAAGGTGGCCTGCGTGACCTGGATCCGATCCTCGACCCCGTGCGACTCCATGCGGCTCGCCGTGTTGACGGTCTCGCCCCACACGTCGTAGATGAACTTCTTGAGTCCGACCACGCCGGCAACCGCGGGGCCCAGGTGCATCCCGATCCGCACGTGGAGGTCGGTACCCGTCTCGCGCCGATAGCGCGCCACCGCGTCGAGCATGTCCAGCCCCACGTCCGCGACGCGACCGCAATGGTTTTCGGCACTCGGGGCCAAACCGCCCACGACCATGTAGGCGTCGCCGATGGTCTTGATCTTCTCCAGGCGGTATCGGTCGGTGAGGTCGTCGAAGATCGAGAAGACGCGGTTCAGCAGCGCCACCAGCTCCGATGGGCGCAGCTGCATCGAGAGCTGTGAGAACCCCACGATGTCCGCGAAGAGCACGGTCATCTCCTCGACCCGGTCGGCGATGACACCCTCGCCCTGGCGCAACCGCTCGGCGATCGACGCGGGCAGGATGTTGAGCAGCAGGCGCTCGTTCTCGGCATGCGCACGCTCGACCTCGCGCGCGGCGGTGACATCGGTCCCATACAGGTTCGTGAAGCCGAACTCGAAGACCGGGACGACGAGGAGGGAGAAGATCCGCGCCTCCGACTCCAGCTCGAGCGTCTCGCCCGTCCCCGCGGCCGCAACGCGACGGATCTCCGCGAGCCATGCAGCCGGCAGCGGCTGACCAACCTCGGCGCCCATCCCGCGGCACACGAGGGCGGCGGCCGGATTCGCGTAGAGCAGGTCCCCCTGCGGGCCGATGCGCAGGACGGGGTGCGGGTTCTGGTCGGGGAACTTGGTGATGGCCCGGGCGGCGGTGACATCGGCGCCATAGATATTCGTGAAGCCGAGCTCCGGCACCGGCACGCAATGCAGCGCGTACGTCCGCCCGCCACCGGAGAGCTCGACTGGGCGTCCCTCGCCCTCCTCGAATGCCTGCTGCAGATCGGCCAGGAGACCATCGGGCAGGGCCTCGCCAACCGCCATCCCGAGCTCCTCGATCACCTGCATCGCGGCGGGGTTGGCGTAGGTCAGCACGCCGGCGACCGTGATGCGCATGACGGGGAACGGATTCCGTTCGGGGAAGAGGTCGATGACCCTGCTGGCGGTGACGTCGGTCCCGTAGACGTTCACGAACCCCAGGGTTGGGACGTCCACCGGCAGGAGCGAGTAGGTGCGAAGACCGCAGACCAGCTCCAGCCCGCGCTCCTCGGCGCCTGCCTGCTGGAGGTCGGCGACGAACCCGGGCGGCAGCGAGCCACCAACCGTGATGCCGAGCGAATCGGTGATGGGACCGCTCGCCGCATTGGCGTACAGGAGCGTCCCATCTCGCGCGACGCGCAGCACCGGGTTCGGGTTCTGGTCAGGGAACTGGCTGAGGACCTCTACCTCGCGTGCCAGCTCCTCCTCGGTCTCTCCCACGCGCCCTCGGTTCTCCCCCGTTGGTCCGGGCCGTGGCAGGCGGCTCGAGGCGCGAAGCATACCTGCCCGAAGCGGAGGAGATCATGCTCCGTGCGTTCCGTGATGCGCGCGCTCCAGGGCCCGGCGCCGGAGTTCAGTCCAGCACGAGCACGCGGGCGGGGATCGACGGCAGGCCCTCGTACGTCTCGGTCAGGGCGGCCATCTCACCCGCCGGAACCTCCAGCGCCGCGAGGGCGGCATCGGTCAGCAGTGCGTAGGGATGCATCCCGACCACGTCACGGACGTGGTTCTTCATCAGCCTGTGGGCGACGATGACCGCCGGTCCGGCAAGCTCGTCGCGCCCGACGATGCGCTGGAGGACGTAGTCGCCGTGGTGCACGACGAACTTGAGGTCCAGCCCGTTTACCAGGGCACAGGCGTTGCAGTTGCAGGTCAGCTCTGAGCGTCCCTGTGCCAGGCGGTCGGCGAAGGCGAGATAGCAGCTCCGAAGACAAGCGATGACCGATTCCCCGTGCACCGAGTCCGGTCCGTCCGGGGCAACCGCGAAGATCGCATCGCCCTCGAACTTCATCACCTGGAACGACGGCGCGAGGGCGGTGACCATCGTGTCGAACAGGCCCGAGAGCAGGGCGTAGACCTGCGGCGGCTGGTCAGGATCCGCCACGAGCTCCGCATGCGCATCGGCGATGCCCTGCAGGAACCCGGTGTAGCCCGAGATATCGGCGAGCAGCAGGGCGCCGCGCTGCCGCGAGGATGGGGCGGATGCGGGGTTCATGAGCGGCCATTGTCGCTCATCCGTTGACGGGTGCGGAGTGCATCAGGCTCCGGGCATTCCCGCGAGGAGCGTGCGCCAGCCCGCATCATCGTCGGGATCCCCGAAGGGCCGGTAGAGGCTCACCCGGTCGAGGAGGCCGTCACATCGCGCCCGCAGGGCCGCGGGGAGCTGGCCCCACGAGTCGGCGATCACCGCGAACGCGTCGACCATCCCGTCGGGTACCAGGGCGGGCATCTCGGCCCAGCGACCACGGCGTGCCTTCTCACTGAGGGCGGCGCCGACATCGGTCCAGCCATGGAGGTCCAGGACCGGGCGGTAGGTGGGCG
Organism: uncultured Chloroflexia bacterium; assembly: GCA_963814105.1. Taxonomy (GTDB): domain Bacteria; phylum Chloroflexota; class Limnocylindria; order QHBO01; family QHBO01; genus CAVXEH01. The sequence goes on along the minus strand of CAWFBQ010000007.1, from coordinate 149,681 downwards.
TGGAGGCGTAGAAGGCGATCTGCTCGCGCACGGCTGCGCGGCCCGCGTCGCCGAACCCGGCAAGGACGCTGCCGCTCACGACCACGCGAGCCGGATCCCGGCCGGCCCGTTCCGCTCCGCGGGCGATGGCCGGCCGCACCACCTCGGCGAGGTAGCGCGTGGAATGGAGCGGATGGACGATCAGTCCGTCGGCGACCTCGCCGGCCACTGCGCACATTCCGTCCCCGACCCCGGCCAGGTACACCGGGATTTCCGGATGCTCGATGGGTCCGGGACTGAAGAACGGGCTCATGAGCGTGATCCGGTAGTAGGGCCCCTGGTGGCGGACCGGCTCACCCGTCTGCCAGGACCCCCAGACCGCACGCACCGCCTGCACGTAATCGCGGAGCTGCGCGGCCGGATGCCCGGACCACGGCATGCCGAATCGACGCTCGACGTGCGCCCGAACCTGCGTGCCGAGCCCCAGGATGAAGCGTCCCCCGGAGCGCTGCGCCAGATCCCACGCGGTCTGGGCGATCACGGTGGGGCTGCGGGCGAAGGCCACGGCGATCGCCGTCCCGAAGCGGATCCGCGCCGTGCGCTCCGCAACCGTCACCAGCGGCAGGAAGGGGTCGTGCTGGGTCTCCGCGGTCCACAGCGCGCCGAAGCCCATGCGCTCGGCGCGCTCGGCAAGCCCGCCAATCTCGGCGAGGCCGGTGTCGAAACCGATGGTGGCGTCGAGCTCCATGGCGCCATTGTGGCCGGGTCGATCCGACCCGGCCACGGCTCCCCCGACTTCGCGGTGCTGCTCAGCGTTCGGCGATCACCTCGACCCCGACCGGTTCCAGGGATCCTGGGCGGCGCGGTCGCTCCTGGGTGGCCTCCTCGTTTCGCACGCCGGGCGCGAGCACGGCCACGACGGCCGCGGTCACCAGCAGGCAGGCGGCGGCGATCACCAGCGCGTCGGAAACGCCGCCCACGAACGCGGAGCGGGCCTGCTCGACCAGCTGCTGACCAGCCGGACCCATCTGGCTGACCTGGGGCGACGCCGTGAAGGCGATGGAGCCCAGCACCCGATCCGCGACCTGGGCCGGAAGGTTCACGACCGCGCCGGCCATGGCGTCACGGTAATGCTGGTTCAGCGCGCTGCCCAGGATGGCAATACCCAGGGCGCTCCCGAGCTCGCGCGAGGTGTCGTTGAGCGCCGACGCAACGCCCTGCTTGCTGAGGGGCAGTGCGGCGGTGATGGCCGTGGTGGCCGGGGTGCCGGCCAAGCCCATCCCGAACGCGAAGACCACCAGGGCAATGGCGAAGAACCAGTACGGGCTGCCCGCGTCGAGGCGGCTCATCAGGGCGAATCCCACGGCCATGGCGATCAGGCCGACCGGGCCGGTCCGACGGAAGCCGATGCGCTCCGCCACGTGCGGCGCGCTGCGCGCCACGGGGATGAGCACGAAGGGCATGGGCAGCAGGGCGACGGCAGCCTCCAGCGGCGAGCGCCCGGTGACGTACTGCAGGTACTGGATGATGGCGAAGAAGAAGCCGAAGGCCGCGAAGAACTGGACGGCGATGGTCAGCGATCCGGCGCTCAGGCCGCGAAGCCGGAAGAGGCGCGGGTCGAGCATCGGCTCAGGCGTTCGCAGCTCCCAGGCGACGAACAGCGCTCCGGCCACGATCCCGACCACCAGCCCGCCAATGGTCAGCGGGTCACCCCAGCCGCGTTCCGGCCCCTCGATGATGCCGAACACCAGCGACGCCACGGTGACGAGCGAGAGCGCGGCGCCGGCGAGGTCCAGGGCCGGCGGGTGCTCGTCCGCCGAGCCCGGCACGAACGCCAGGACGCCCGCGAGCGCGACGATCGACAGCACCACGTTCAGGGCGAAGAACGACTGCCACTCGAAGTACTCGAGCAGGAGACCCGAGGCGAAAAGGCCCAGGACGGCGCCGCCCCCGGCGACGCCCACCCAGACGCCGATGGCCCGCGGCCGCTCCGACTCCGGGAACGACGTGGTGATGACCGAAAGGGTCGTGGGCATGATGCCGGCAGCGCCCAGGCCCATCATGGCCCGCAGCGCGATGAGCTGACCGGGATCGTTCGTGATCAGGGCCAGACCGGCAGCGGCCCCGAAGACGACCAGCCCGGCGACGAGCAGGAGCTTCCGCCCATACCGATCGCCGAGCGCTCCGGCGAAGAGGAGCAGGCCTGCGAAGACGACGGTGTAGGCGTCGACGATCCAGGTCAGGTCAGTCTGGGTGGCTCCCGTCTGGCGCGCCAGGCTGGGCAGCGCGATGTTCAGTCCGCTCACGGCGGAGACGACAGCCATCAGCGCCAGGCCCACGACCGCCAGGACCAGGCGGGTGCGTCGCGGTGTCATGGTCACGGCTCGGATCCTCGTGCTTGTTATTCCTCAGCGGAGGAAATGCTATTCTCCCGGTGGAGAAAATGCAAGAGGCAGCGTCAGGACCGGTGCCAAGACGAGGACGCGGGCGACCGTTGGGTGAGATCGGAGCCCGGGAAGGGATCATCGAGGCGGCGCGCCGCCAGTTCGGCGACGTCGGCTACCGACGCACGTCGCTGCGCAGCATCGCCCGGAGCGCGGGCGTCGACCCGCGCCTGGTGCTGCACTACTTCGGATCCAAGCAAGCGCTCTTTCGCGAGTCGGTCGAGCTACCCATGGATCCCGAGCGGGTCGTGGACCTCGTCTTCGCGCGCGGCCCGGAGCACGTGGCGCGAAGCGCGGCGGAGGTCATCGTAGGGGTGCTCGAGGAGCCGCGCAGCCGGAGGGCGCTCACCGGTCTCCTCCGCGCCGCCGTCAGCGAGCCCGAGGCGGCCGAGCTGATCCGCGACCTGCTGGCGGACAGACTGCTGAACCCCATCGCCAGCCGCGTGGGCGGCGACCGGCCGGAGCTGCGTGCGAGCATGGTTGCCTCGCAGGTCGTGGGCCTCACCGTGAGCCGACACGTGGTGGGCCTGCCGCCGCTCGCCGCGGCCTCCCGGGAGGAGCTGCTGCGGGCGCTGACGCCGGTCGTGGAGCACTACCTGCGCGGCGACTGGGTCATGCCCGCGAGATGACGACCGGCTGACACCGCGGCCGCTGGTGCCGCGGGGCACCGTGCCGAACGGCCGGCTGCGTGGGCAGGATCGGCACCGCGAATGGGGCCGTTTCGCCCGTTGCCCAGGAGCACGGCACTGATACGGGGTCCGCACACTGATCGGCGCGTCTTCCGATACCGCAGCCGCCGCGAAACGGCGAGAGGGGCTGCCCCTCCGACCAGGATAGGCTCGCCGGGGAGGAAAGGGAGACATGCGCCTTGATTCGCCCATCACCCGACGGCAGCTGCTTCGCTCCAGCGTCATCGCGGCTGGAGCCCTGGCCCTGCCATAGCCTCGCTTGCGGACATTCGCCGAGGAGGAGCCGGCCCTGGTCGACCCCGGGTCGCTGACCCGGTTCGTCGACCCGCTGCCGCTTCCACCGCTGTGGACCACGCAGGCCCTTGCCACGAACGGCTTGACCACGGCACCCGGCCTTCATCGGTTCCACAGCCAGCTCGGCTACACCCCGACCTGGGGGTACGGCGGTGCCGCCTATCTGGGAGCGACCATCGAGGCGACCGCGGGCAGCCCGGTCGAGTTCGCCTCACACAATGCGCTCGGTCCGCACGTCCTGGGCGTGGACACCGCACTCCACGGGCCGAACATGGCCAACGATGCGGTCGCACCGCGCGTCTCGCTGCATCTTCACGGCGGCTACACCGCGCCGGAGTCCGACGGCTACCCGGAGGACACCTATGTTCCCGGCGAGACGCACCCCTACAGGTACGAGAATGACCAGGCGTCGGCGACGATCTGGTACCACGACCACGCGCTGGGCAATACCCGCCTCAACGTGTACGCGGGACTTGCCGGCTTCTACTGGGTTCGCTACGCCAAGGACGCCCTCCTCCCCGGCGGCGAGTACGAGGTGCCTTTGGTCCTCCAGGACAAGAGCCTGCTGACCGCCGATGCGAGCGGCATGAACCGCCTCTACTACCCGAACCCCTGGGAACCGGAGTTCTTCGGCACGCTCGGCGTGGTCAACGGCGCCGTCTGGCCCTATCGCGACGTCGATCGCGGATGGTATCGACTGCGCATCGTCAACGGATCGAGCTCGCGCTTCTACCACCTGGCCCTGGCGCCGCATGGCCATTTCCTCCAGGTTGGGACCGATGGCGGCTTCGTCAACAGGCCGAGGAACCTGCGGAGCATCGTCCTTGCGCCGGGAGAGAGAGCTGACCTCCTGGTCGACTTCGGCCGGTACACGCCCGGATCGCGGGTGCAGCTCGTGAACCTGCCCCTGCCCGAATTCGTGGTGAGCCCCGCGGAGACGCTTATCGACGAGCTCGTCGAGTTCCATGTCGGCTCGGCCAAGGGCTGGCGCGGGACGCCGCACCGGTCCCTCGGCGGCTACACGCCGCTACCACGTGCCGGCGTCGCCCGCCGTACGGTGCTGCTCACCGAAATCATCGACCCGGGGACGGACGACCCGGTGATGGCCGTGCTCAACGCCCGGCCCTGGGACACGGAGGACCTGGAGAGGCCCGTCGTGAACACGCTGGAAGAATGGGAGATCGTCAACCTCACCGCGGACACCCACCCGATCCACCTCCACCTGGTCCAGTTCCAGGCCATCGAGCGACAACCGATCGAGGTGGAGCGGTACCTGCTCGATGTGTTCGGGACCGATGAGCTCCATCCGTCCGACGTCGGTGGCGGCACGCGGCCGTTCCCATCCGCGGACGGCTATACGACCGGCCCTCGGACGAAGCCGCAGGCATATGAGGTGGGCTCGAAGGAGCACGATCCAGGCCCATCCCGGAATGGTGACCCGGATCCTGGTTCCGTTCGGTCCGGACGCCGCCTCGGGGGTGCCGTTCGGCCACCGCGTGCCCGAACCGTTCACCGGCCGGTATGTGTGGCATTGCCACATCCTCGACCACGAGGACAACGAGATGATGCTGCCCTACGACGTGGTTCCCGCCTGAGCGATGTGCCCGGTCGCGGTAGGGGGCGGGCCGCACGGCCCGCCCCCTCCAGAAACGTGCACGCACCCGGGCGGTCTCAGCCACCCCCCGGGGAAGGAGCCGCGGAACCCAGAAGCTGGTTGTTGACCGCGCCGATGTCCCACGCGTAGCGGATCAGCCCATCGGCGTCGAGCTCGAGAACCCCGAACCCATCGTTGCCCTCTCCAGGTCCGATCACCGTCTCCGGATAGAAGACGAACGGTCCCTGGACGATGGGGGCACCCGTGCGCGACCAGGTCCACCCCGGCGACCACACCCCATAGTCTTTGGCAATTGCCGACCGTCCGAGGTCGGCTGTCCCTGCCTCACCGTTCCTCATCGTTCGCCACTCGGCGTCCGTGGCGAACAAGGCCGATGCGGCTGCTGCGTCCGTTGCGTTTATCGCGGCGATGTCCTTGTCCACCAGGTTGACCAGGTCCGCGGATGCGGGAGCAGCGGACCGCCATAAGAGAGCAACGGCTCGGGAGGTCGCCCCGATCACGTACTGCTCCAGGACGAGTCCGGTGCCCGGATCGATCCGAACAATGCACACCGCGTTCACCGAGCCGGTCGACGAGGTCCAGGTCATGGGAAATGCCGCGATCGCTCCCTGGCGAGCGATCGCGCCGGTGCGGTTCATGACGGAGCCGTCCGCGGCCCACGCGACCACTGCGGCCTGCACCTGGGCGTCGGTGGACAGGCGCTCGGTGATGTCGCCGCTGTCGATCATGAAGCGCACGATCGGCGTGACCGAGACGTATCGGCTCACCGCGTCCTGGCCGTCGCCGGCGTTCCACGCGGCGAGCAGCCCGTCCACGATGGCTGTCGGATCCGATGGCGCCGGGCTCGCGAGCGGCGTCGGCGTTGCGGCGGTGCCCACCGCGGGCGCGGTGGACAGGTTGCTGACGAGGATCCCGCCGGCCACGGCGAGGATGGCAATGGCCGTCACCGTCGCGGCCCACGCGGCCGCCGGCCACGAGGTGAAGCGCGACAGCCAGCCACGACTTGGTGCTTGCTCAGACATGGTTTGGATCTCCTCGATGATCCGGAGAACGAGCGTGTTGGGAGCATCGGGAGCGTGGCGCTGCATCCACGGCCGCAGGACCCGGTCCAGGTTCTCGTCGTGCGAGGTCATGCCATCTCTCCACGGACGGCAACCGTTCGTTGGTCGGCGTCCAGAGCGGCTCGCATCGCCTGCTCGGCGTGGTGCAGACGCGACTTCGCCGTCCCGACCGGAACCTTCAGCGCATCGGCCACCTGCGGCATGGACAGATCCAGGTAGTAGCGCAGCACCAGCACGGAGCGTTCCCGCGCGGTGAGGCGCCGCAGGCCGCGAAGCACGACGTCGCGATCGGCGACACCGGCCTCCAGGTGGAACCCTTCATCCGGCACGACGCGATCGCCCATCGCGACAGACGGCCGTCGTTCGCGGCGAGCGGTGTGCAGGCAGGCCCGCACCAGCAGACGGTGAAGCCATCCGTCGAACCGGTCGGGATCGCGAAGCTTCGGCAGGTCGTGCCACATTCTGATCAGCGCCTCCTGGACGGCGTCCTCCGCCATGGTGCGGTCGTGGAGGATGAGCACGGCGGCGCCGTAGAGTCGGTCGACAACGTCAGCAACAAGTGTTTCGATTGCTCGACGGTCGCCGCGGCGCGCTTCCTCGATGACCTGGTGCCTCATTGATGCCCCTGTTCTCCAGGTTTGCCCCTAAAGGGGCGCCCGCTGCGGAGAACCGTTCGATCCCGCTGCCGCCCGCAGCGCTTCAGCGGGGATTGCGTCGAGCGCATCGAACCGCTGGACGGCGCGGCTGGGGGTAAGACCCGCCGCGATCAAGGCAGCAGTCAACCAGCGAGGCGTGAGCTCGCGCGGATGCAGGAGCGCCGCGGGTGGCCACATCGGGACCTATCCCTCCCCTGGATAGATGCTGGACGGCAGCCATGGCCTGCAGGCAACCCAGCGTACGCCCGCCATCAAGCAGCAAGGCACCCTCGGGCCGCTCCGCCGGGGGTTACTCGGTGCGACGTGGCGCCGCGTGCTGCGGTGCCCCAGACGCGCCTACTTCAGGCGGATGGAACCGAAGAACTGCTGCCAGTTCGGGGTCCGTGGTGCTGTAGATGCCCGACGGCCGCTCCGCGTCCGGTCCCTTATGAACCGGGGCGAAGCGACCGTGTTCCCCCATGTGCCCTGGCGCCTGATCAATCGCCGATGAACTGCGCCAGAAACGCCTGCTCGGCAGGGGTGTCCAGCCGCTGGGCGTATCCGTTCCCCCCACAGAGCCCATCGCCCGTGTGGTAGACGGAGACCTGCACGTTGGAGCCTCCCAGGAACTGCGGGGCTCCCGAATCGCCGTCGCAGAGCGCGGCGTTGCCCGGCAGGCCGCCCGTCGTCTGCGAATAGACCAGCCAGTTCTCCATCACGTCGACGAGTCGAGGCGCGCCCCGTCTTGCGGTAGCCGGCGATGTGGAGCATCCCGTCCTGCAGCTCGGCGCCGTAGCCGACGATCGTCATGCGGGGTCCCCGGCGGTTCCCGCGAGGGGCGAAATGGGCGGGACGCACGATGTCGACCGGCGTGACGCCCGCAAACGTGCCGGGCGCGAACTCGACGACAACAAGATCATGCTCGTCTCGGTCTTGTGGGTGTACGAGGCCGGATCGTAGTCGGGATCCACCATGACGCCGGTCGCGTAGACGATCTCGGATGCAGGAACCGTGAGCATGCAGCAGGCCGGGTAGTCGAAACCGCCGTGCTCGATCGGGTCGGCAGGTGAGCCGGCAGCGAGGGTGACGGCCCACGTCACGTTCGGTGGCAGGATCGGCTCTGGCGGGAGGATGCAGTGGGCCGCCGTCAGGAACGCGTCGTCGCTGATCACGGAGCCGTTGCAGAACTGGAACGGTGGAAACCCACCGGACCGTCGAGATCGAAGGCAAGGACGCCAACGTTCGGATGGGCGTCGCCGTCCGGCGTACCCCCGTCGATGGCCAGCGCTGAGGTCGCGGTGACGGCGGTCAGCGTCGCCGCCGTCAGAAGAGCCAGGATTCGGCGTGACATCGCTTCTCCTTTGGACTGAAGCCATGGGAGACGGCGTCGGGTCGCGGTCACGTGGCCAGCGATGCGGCTTCGGGCTCGGCCCGGGCGCGAACTCCCCTCTCTCCGCGATATGGGGCAGTCGCCCACCCCAATCGTTCATTCCCGGTGTTCGCGCCGCCGCGACGACCGCCGTGGCCACCCAGGGTTGCAGCACAATGCGTAGACGTATGGACAGCCCGGACCAACCAACTCGCGCTCTCGAGGCCGTCCTGGCAACGGGCATCCCCCACCGCGTGGTGCTGACGGAGCTGCCCAACAGCCCGGAGGAGAGCGCGGCGCTCCAGCAGATCCCGATGGGCGCGCTCCTGCGCACGATCGTGGTCCGACGCGGCGAGGACGACTACCTCTTCGTGCTCGTGCCGGCCGGCCGGCGATTCGACTGGCCGCGTCTGCGCGCCCATCTTGGTGTAAAGCGGCTTTCGCTCCCGGATCCGGACGAGGCGCACGCCGTGACCGGCTACGTACGATTCACGATCACCCCGTTCGGATCCACGCGTGCCTGGCCGGTCATCCTTGACGCCTCCGCCATGGCGCACGAGGTCGTCTCCGTCGGCGGCGGGGTGCGCGGCCTCAACATCCACATGGCACCGGCCGATCTGGTGGCTGCCCTTGGCGCACAGGTCGTGGACGTCACCACCGGCGAAGGCTGAGGACTCGGTCGCAGGGCATACTGCGCCGATGAAGACACAGCAGGTCACCCTCCCCGACGGCCGGTCGCTTGACGTCACGATTGGCGGAGCCGATGCCGGAGCGATGGCGCTGATCGCCCACCACGGCACGCCGGGCGAAGGGACGAAGTTCGCCGATTGGGAGCCCGCGGCCGCCACGCGCGGGCTGCGCCTGCTCGGCTACAGCCGGCCAGGCTACGCCGCCTCCACCCGGCACCCCGGACGCAGCGTGGGTGACGCCGCTGCGGATGTCGCCGCCCTCGCCGACGCGCTCGAGGTCGAGCGCTTCGTCTCCATCGGCCGCTCGGGAGGCGGTCCGCACACGATCGCGTGCGCAGCGCTGCTTCCGGACCGATGCCTCGCTGCCGCGGCGCTCGTCACGGTGGCGCCGTGGGGCGTCGAGGGCCTCGACTTCTTCGACGGCATGGCCCTCGGCAACGTCGAGGAGTTCCGCGCAGCGCTCGAAGGGGAGGCCGCCCTGCGCGAGTGGATGGCGACCAACGGTGAGCCCTACCGGCACGTCACCGGGGAGTCGATGGCCAGCACCATGGGCGCGCTGCTACCCCCGGTCGACCTTGCGGTCCTCACCGGTGCATTCGCCGAGGAGGACGCCGCGGGGATGCGGCGAGCACTCGAGCACGGGTTCGACGGCTGGGTGGACGACGACCTGGCCTTCACCCGGCCCTGGGGCTTCGACGTGACGGCGATCACCCGGCCGGTCCGCATCTGGCAGGGCGAGCTCGATCAGCTGGTCACGGTTGCCCACGGGCGCTGGCTGGCCGACCGGATCCCCGGTGCCATGTTCCACCTCGCCGAAGGGCACGGCCACCTGTCGCTCGCTCTCGAGCATCGCGACGCGATCCTGGACGACCTGCTGGAGGCCGCCGGCCTGCCACACTGACCTCGCCCGGCGCCTTCAAGCGGCTGGGGGACCTGCCGGCCGGCCGGCAGGCTCCCGGGGATCGCGGTTGGCGGCTGGATCGGCTGCCTCCGGGTCTCCGAACGGTCCAAGCGGATCCGTGTCCACCTCGATGGACTGGCCGATGCGGGTGACGCCCATCCGTCCCTGGTGCGACGCGATCCACCAGCGCCAGGCAACCAGGACGACCCCGGCAATGCTGATCACGCCCCCTGCCAGGAACGCGGCCGGGGCATCCCAGCGCTCTGCCACCACCCCGGCGAAGATCCCGCCGATGGGCGAGGTCCCGGCGAAGACCATGACGTACAGGCTCATCACCCGCCCCCGCAGCGCATCGGAGACGTTGGCCTGCACCGTGGCGTTCACCGTGTTGATCATGAGCATCGAGAAGAGGCCCGCGCCGAACATGAGCGGGATTGCGGGAAGCGTCGTGTGCGCGAAGGCGATGAGGATCTCCATCACCCCGAACAGGACTCCGCCGCCGAGCATGAGCGTCACCGCGCGTCGCTCTCGCGTGTAGGCCAGGCCCAGTGCGCCGGTCAGCGAGCCAACGGCGGTCATCGCGTAGAGGGCGCCGTACCCGTCGGCGCTCAGGCCCAGGGTGTTCTGGGCGTAGAGCGGCACGAGGATCCGAAAGTTCAGGCCAAAAGTGCCCACCAGCCCCAGCAGCACCAGGGCCCATAGGATGATCGGCGCGCGGGAGGCGTAGGCCACCCCTTCCCGGAGGCTGTCGAGCATGGGCGGCCGATGTTGGGGGCGTGGCATCACCCGGATCTCGCCGGGATCCATGCGCCACACGCTGTAGAGGACCGCCGCGTAGCTGATGGCGTTGACCGCGAAGTTGAAGGCGATGCCCGCCAGGTTCGAGCCGAACAGGTCGGTGCCGATGGCGATGATCACCCCGCCCAGCGCCGGCCCGATGACCCGCGCCCCGTTGAAGGCCATGGAGTTGAGGGCGATGGCGTTCGGCAGCAGCTCGCGGGGCACGACATCGGCGACCAGGGCCTGGCGGACCGGCATGTCCAGCGCGTTCACCACGCCCAGTGCAAACGAGAGGACCATCACCAGCGGGATCGAGATGACCCCGCTCACCGTCAGCGCAAAGAGGATGACCACCTGGACGGTGGCCAGCGATTGGGTGAGGAGCAGCGTTCGGCGCTTGTCGATGCGGTCCACGAAGACGCCGCCGAACGGGGCCAGGACGAGCGCCGGCACGAACTCGAGGGCTGCGACGATCCCCAGCTGGATGGGTGAGCCGCCGAGCTGCAGCACCAGCCAGGGCAGGCTGATCTGCTGCATCCAGGTGCCGATGCGGCTGATCCCCTGCCCGAGCCAGAACAGCCGGAAGTTGCGGCTCCGCAGGGCCGCGAATCCCCGCGCGAGCTCGGCACGGCTGCCCGCCGGCCCTCGTCGGATTCCCATTAGTTAGTCATGCTAACAAACAGGCCAGGCGCGACTCCTCACCACCCCCGGTGGTCGCGGCGGGTCAGGTGCCGCTGGCCGCGGCCGATGCACTGGGCGTCGGGGAAGGCCTGGGCGTGTGCGACGGCGTTGGAGCGGGTGGTCCGGCCATCGCCTCCAGGTAGGCGGTGTTGCCCTTGGCACCGGCGACGTAGCCGAGCAGCGGCTGGTCGTTCGCGGTCTGGACCGTCTCGACCTGGTACCACGTGAAGCCACCCGAGGTGCCGGCCTCCGCTCTGATGCGGACCACATCACCGAAGAAGAGCGCTCCGACCGGGGTCGCATCCGCCTTGGCGGCGATGCGGACCCGCAGCCCGTCGACGATCACCTTGGCGTAGATCCCCGGCCCCAGCGTGCCGGCGGGCTCGGCGCTTCCACTGGGAGCGACGCTCACCGACGCCTCCGGGAGCGATCCGGTGGGCAGCGAGCTGGCAACGTCGATGGGCGCCGACGCGCTGGGCGACGGTGATCCGTTCAGGCATCCGCCGAGCAGCAGGAGCGCGCTGCAGGTGAACGCGGTGATGAGGGCGATGCGCCGGGAGGGCTTCACGAGGTCGCTCCTGCCTGGGTGCGGACGCGGTACAGCCGCCATCGGTCGGGTACCCCTTTGAGGACATGCTCCCCCGCCTCGTCAAATGCGATATCGGAGCCGGCGACGAGGTCACGCACCGTCTGGGAGACGAGCACCTCGGATGCGCCGGCCTTCGCCGCCACGCGCGCGCCGATGGCCACCGTGATGCCGGCGACCTTGCCGTCGAGGATCTCGCATTCCCCGGTATGCAGCCCGCAGCGGACCTCGATGCCCAGGGTACGGACTCCCGCGACGATGGCGTTGGCGCACCGGATCGCGCGCGCCGGTCCATCGAAGGCGGCGAAGAAGCCGTCCCCGGCGGTGTCCATCTCGCGGCCACGCCAGCGGGCGATGAGGCCGCGAACGAGGACGTGGTGGCGTGTCACCAGATCGCGCCAGGCGCGATCGCCGAGCTGGGCGGATCGCTCCGTGGACGAGACGATGTCGGTGAACAGGACGGTGGCCAGCACGCGATCGAGGTCCGCCTCCTCTCCTTCGACGCGCCGGATGAAGCGGCCAATCCGATCGAGGTACGGAGCCGGGTTCCCCATCGCGACCGGGTCGCCGCTGGCGATGTGGCCGAGCTCGGCACCGGGTATCGCATCGGCCATCGCGCGCGACGGCTCCAGCTGCGAATCGCTCGCGAGCACGAGGGTGGGCACGTGGATGGAAGGCAGCACATCACGAACGTCCATGTCGTAGTACATCCGCATCAGGTCTGCGGCGGCTGCGGGGCTGGCCGAGAGCCGCATGTCACTCGCCCACCAATCGATGAGGCCTTCGTCCCCCGCGCGGCTGGGCGTGCCGTAGGCGACGACCTCGGCTGCGTACTCGCGAGTGCCCCAGCGCTCCTCGGTCGCCGCCAGCTCGCGCTCCAGCTGGGCCGTGGTCATCCCCCACGGCCAGTCCGCCGCCCACGCGGTGCGTGGCTGAGTGTTGACCAGGATCAGGGCCTGGGTGCGATCAGGGTACGTAGCCGCGAAGAGGCAGCAGAGCGGGCCGGCATCGGCGAAGGAGATCAGCACCGCGCGTCGGCTGTCGACCGCGTCGAGCACGGCGCGCATGTCGTCGATCCGCTCCTCCAGGGTCGGGAGGCGGCCGCCATGGAGCCGGTCGGAGAGGCCGGTCCCGCGCCCATCGAGGAGGATCAGCCGCCCGAGCTCCGACAGGGACTCCTGCATGTGGGCGTTCAGATCCAGGGCCCAGGCGTGCTCCAGGTTCGAGAAGTAGGTCGCCATCTTCAGGATGTCGACCGGGCCTTCGCCGAGGGTCTGGTAGGCGATGTGGACGCCGTCCACCGTCTTCGCGTAGCGCGTCTCGGGGATCGGCACCTGCATGGATCTGGCTCGCTCCCGGTCCTACACCTTCGCCATCACCGCCCGCTCAGCCAGCGCGATCGGCAGGTCGCCACTGCTGACGAGCCCATCGTGGAAGGCGCGCAGGTGGTCGATGTCGTGGATGGTTGCCCCGCGCGCGGAAAGGAACCGCTCGCGGATGCGCACGATCTCGAGGCACCCGGTGAGGTACGACGAGGCCTGGGTGGGCCAGCTGCAGTAGCGGGTCACCTCCGCCTTCGCCGTCGCCTCGGTCAGGCTCGTGTTGGCGAGCATGAACTTGAGCGCCTCGTCCCAGGTCATCTCGCCCATGTGAAGGCTGGTGTCGACCACGATCCGCGCGGCGCGGAAGATGGTCGCCTCGTACTGGTACATCTCCGCGCGCGGGTCCGTGAAGAAGCCCTGTTCGCGCATCATGCGCTCGGCGTACAGCGCCCAGCCCTCGCTGAAGTAGCTGGTGCCCAGCGACTGGCGCAGGTGCGACGGATTGAGCTTGGCCATCGACAGGTGCCAGTGGTGGCCGGGGTACGCCTCGTGGACCGCCGTGGTCGGGATCCCCGGATAGGAGTTGTACTCGAGCCGCTTGGCGACGTCGTCCGGGCTGGCGCCATCCGGCGGGAACGGGACGAAGAAGTGGCCCTTCATGGACGGTGCGAAGGCGGGCGGATTCTGGTAGCTGGCAACGGCGATGACCGGTCGCTGGAACGGCGGCGAGGGCTCGACCGAGCAGCTCTCCCCCGGGGCGAAGCTCACGAGCCCGTGCTCGGCCAGGAAGGCGCGGGCCTTCGCGGTCCAGTCCTCGTAGCCGATGCGCATATCCTCCGGGGTGGCCGGGCGGTCCTTGTTCAGCTCCGCCAGGACGGTGTGCCAGTCGTCCGTCCCACGCAGGGCGTTCGCGCAGCGGCGCAGCTCGCCGGACAGCTCCTCGAGCTGCTGGCGGCCGCGCTCCCGCAGCGAGCGCGCGTCGAGGTCGAGGAGCTCCACATCGCGAAGGACCGCGCTGTAGCGCTCCTCGCCGAAGGCCCACTCGCCGGTGGCGTGCGGACGCATGTCGTCCAGGAAGGTGGCGAAGTCCTCGTACGCGGCGGCGGCCACCGCACCAGCCTCTGCGAGCGCCGTCCTGGCGCCGGCATCGGCCACCTCGGCGGGCAGCAGCTCGCGCGCGTAGCGGGCGCCGGCCCGCGCCTGGTTCACGGCGCGGTCGAGGAGGATGGCGGGGACCAGTTCCGGACGCAGGTTCCGCTTGCCGTCCCCGAGATTGGCGGGGACCCCGCGCAGCCGCGTCGCTGCAGCCGCGGCCAGTTCGTTCTCAGGCCGAAGCCGATGCAGGAAGAGCCCGAACACGCCGTTCAGGCCCGGGCCCAGGTAGGTATCGGGATGGCGGCGCCAGACCTCCCACTCCTCGAAGATCCGCCGCCGATGCAGGCTGGCCAGGACCAGGTCCCGGTCGATGGCGTCATCAAAGCTCAGGGTCCCGGGGTCGATCGCGCTGAAGGTCTGCGTCCAGCGTTCGACCGCGGCGGCGCGCCGGGCGTGGGCAGCCTCCGACAGGTCATCGAGCTGGTCGTCGTACTGGGTGAGCCCCAGGTGGCTCGCCCCCACGGGCGATTCCGCGTACTCCTCCTCGAGGAAGGCACGCGCAAGTTCGGAGAATTCGGGCACGGATGATCCCCTCGACTAATTGGCAGTCGCAGCGAAGCATAGGCTCACCGCCGGCTCTGCGACGGGCAGCCGTGCCGCCGCTAGCCGCCCCCCAAGGGATCGTCCCCCATCAGCCTTGCGGGGACGATGGGTAAATCGGGTGTGGCAGGCGGGTACTCCGCCGGCGATCGCGTGCGATATACCCGCGCACACCCACGACCCAGACCACGAAGGCGGCACCCCCCAGCAGCGCGGCGGCAAGCGGCATGGCATGCCCCAGCGCGAGATCGGCGGCGATGAAGACGATGACAGCCGCCACCACCCCATCGACGATGCCCACGACCGCCGGGGTGGTGACCAGGCCGAAGAGGGTCGGGAAGTCCGCCCACCCCCCGGTGACCATCAGGCCGCGCGCGTCGTCCGTGTGGCCTGTGACGAAGACCTCTTCCAGCTCGGGCGCCAGCTCGAGGTACTTGGCCCGGATGCGGTTCATGCCCACGACCCAGCGCGCCTCGTCGTTGTTCGCCGCGACGAGGCGCACGAACGAGGCCACGCCCAGGAAGCACACGACCGGCAGGATGACGAGGGCGAACACCTCGAAGCCCTCCCCGAACTGCGTCGCCTGCGCCACGAGCGCCAGCGCGACCACCGCGGCGGACAGGACGGAGAGGAACATCTGGGCCCGCGCGAAGCTTTCGTTCCAGGTCAGCGACCGCGTGGCCAGCAGGCTCCAGTGCTCGGTCGACAGGATCTGCAGACGCACCGATGTCGAGGCCGGCTCCGCGGGCGCCGGCCGTTCCTCGGGTGGCATGGGACTACGCTGCTGATCCATCGTCACAGTTCGACCTCCTCGCCGGCGCTCGGCGTCGCGGCGGCGCCTCCGCCCCGACCCACAGCCTACTCGGCGTGTCACATCGGGCCGCCGGGGCCGAGGGTGAGGGGCGCCCGGCGCGTCAGCGGGGAGCTGGGACCAGGCGGCCGAAGCGCTTCGGGTCGGCGGCGGCCGCGACCTGGATGGCGTTCAGCGCGGCGCCCTTGCGGAGGTTGTCGCTGGCGACGAAGCAGGCGAAGCCGCGCTCCCGGCCGGGGATTGCCCGCAGGCGGCCCACCAGCACCGGGTCGCGCCCCTCGACGTCGAGCGGCATGGGGTGCCGCCGGCTGCCGTCCGCGGGCCGGTATTCCAGCCCGGGCGCCGCGCGCAGCGCCGCCTCGAGGGCCTCGACGCTCGCCGGCCGAGCGGTCCGGAAGTGCAGCGCCACGGAATGGCCGGTGTGCACCGGCACCCGGACCGTCGTGGCAGCCACGTCGAGATCCGGCAGGTCCAGGATCTTGCGCAGCTCCGCGTGGATCTTGCGCTCCTCCCCGGTCCAGCCATCGTCGGCCAGGACGTCGATCTGGGGCACGACGCTGTCCGCGATGCGCCCATGGAACGGCGAACCCGCTGCCTGGTCGCGGTCGTCGCTGCCGCGCTCCGCCAGGAAGGCGTCCAGCCCGGCACGACCGGCGCCGCTCACCGCCTGGTAGCTGGCCAGATCCACCGATTCCAGGCCGAACTCGTCGCGCACGACCGCCAGCGGAACGACCACGGCGGCGGTCGTGCAGTTCGGGTTGGCGACGACGTTTCCGGACCGATGGCGCAGCACTGCGCCGTTCGCCTCGGGGACCACGAGCGGCACGGCGGGATCCAGCCGGAAGGCGCTCGAGTTGTCGACGACCAGCGGCACGAGGCGCCCGGGCCCGGCCACGATCTCGCGGCTCACCGGGGCATCGGTGGCCAGGAAGAGCACGTCGAGCCCGCCTGCGGCCTCGTCATCGAGGATTTCCACCGCAAGGTCGCCATCGGCGTAGCGGACTCGACCCGGCTCGGTGCCAAAGACACGCAGCTGGCCGGCGGGCAGGCCGGCATCGGCCAGGATGGAGAGGAAGACGCCCCCCACCACCCCCCGGGCACCCACCACGCCGACCGTGGGCCAGCCGCTCATGACGCACCACCGAACAGGACGGGGCGCTCGCCGACGACGAGCCGTGCCAGGTCGGCGTACACCGCACCCGCGGTCACGCGCCCACCGGCGCCGGGACCGGCGACACGGAACGTGCCGGCCGCCCGGACCTCGATCTCGAGCAGGTTCTCGATCCCGGAGACGCGGGCCAGAGTGCTGTCGGGCTCGACCTCCTCGGGTGACACGACCAGTCGCTCCTCGCTCGCCTCGGCCATGAGCCGGATCGCCTGCCCCTCGGCAACCTCCAGGCCGAGGATCCCGTGCCGCTCCACGGTCGACTCGCCGCGGAACTCGCCCCACGCCACGCTGGCCAGGATCGCGAGCTTCTGCGCGGCATCCCGTCCATCGACGTCGTACGACGGATCCACCTCCGCGTAGCCGGCCTCCTGCGCTTCTCGCAGTGCGTCGCCGTACGTTCGCCCCTCACCCATGGCGGACAGGATGTAGGTCGTGGTCGCGTTGAGGACGCCGCGAAGGTGGCCGATGGCGTCCGTCGCTGCCAGGTGGGCGACCGTCTCGATCATGGGCACCCCGCCACCCACGCTGGCGGACCCCAGCAGGGCCGCCCCGTTCGCCGCCGCCAGTGCCGCGAGCTCGTCGCCGTGGTTGGAGAGGAGCGCCTTGTTGGCGGTGACATAGGGCATGCCGCGGGCGAGCGCCAGGCGCGCCCAGCTCAGCGGTGCCTCGATGCCACCGGCCAGCTCGACGACCGCGTCGAGGGTCATGGCCACCAGCTCCTCCGGCTCCGCGACGGGGACCCCGGGAGGCAGCGGCGTGCCCCGGTTGCGCGCCACGTCACGGACGGAGACGCCTGCCAGCTCGAGCGGCAGCGGCCCGGCGGCGACCAGGCGCCCGAGCGAGGCGCCGACGGTGCCCCAGCCGATGAGACCGATGCGCAGGCGTGCCATGGCCGATGAGTCTAGCGATCCGGGAGCGACGGCGGTCCTCGTCATCCGGTCGTTCGGGTATCCTCCTGTGCGATGGGTGCAACCGAGACCGTCGACCTCTTCATGGAGCTGATCAACGAGGACCGGCGCGAGAAGGCCGTGGACCTCCTCGCCGAGCACGCCGTGCTGGGCGTCTCGACGCCCGGATCGGACGAGCGAACGAACCTGCGCGGGCGCGACAAGGTCGGCGGCTGGTTCATCCGCGCCGGCGACGGATTCCGGATGTACTCGAACGACGGGCGCTCCATGGGGAGCAGCTACATCGCCGACGTCACCGTGATGCGCCCCGGGGCACCGTCGATGCGCGTCGAGGCCAACTTCCGCGTCGAGAACGGCGAGATCGTGGCCCTCTTCCTGCAACCGATCTCCGGCCGCGGCTGACGGCGGCCCGCCCGGCGTGAGCCACTCCCCGGCGAGCCACTCACCGACCGCGCGGCTGCGCGAGCTGGGCCTGGTGCCGCCCCCGCCCATGGAACCGCCGGCAGGCGTCCGCCTCCCCTTCGGCTGGTCGCGGATCGCGGGCGGCCGCCTGATCCTCTCCGGCCACGGGCCCCAGGCGCCGGACGGGCAGCTTTCCGGCCCGTTCGGGCAGGTCGGCGCGGAGGTGAGCGAGGAGCAGGCCTACCAGGCGGCGCACCTCATCGCGCTCTCCATGTTCGGGACGATCCAGCGCGCCATCGGCGACCTGGATCGGGTGACCGCCTGGCTGCGCGTCTTTGGCATGGTCAGCTCCGCGCCGGGGTTCGCGCGCCAGCCCGCGGTGATCAACGGGTTCAGCGACCTGGTCCTGGACGTCTTCGGACCGGAGGTCGGCACGCATGCACGCTCCGCGGTGGGGATGGCCGCCCTGCCCTTTGGCATGCCGGTCGAGATCGAGGCAGAGGTCGCCTTCGCCTGAGCTCCGCGACCGCCTACGGGAAGAGGTCGTGCGAGCGGTCCATGACGATCGCCGCCGCACCGGGGTCTTCCTCACCCTCCGACGCAGGCACCGCAGGCGCGTAGCCGCGCACCAGGACCACCGGTCGCTGCCCGGTCTTGCCCCCGGCGAGGTCCGCGGCCGAGGCCAGCTCGTCGGCGACCGCGATGACCGTGGACTGCATCACGCGGCCCTGCGCGTCCGGGGTGCCCCGCAGGTCCACCAGGGCCGCCAGCCCGGCCGACCCGATGGCCACGTTCACGATCCCGTTGCGCCACGGCCGGCCGAACGAGTCGGAGATGACCACCGCCGGCCGCGTGCCCAACCGTGCGCCGAGCGCCTCCCGCAGGCCGCGCGCAGAGGCGTCGGGATCCTCCGGCAGCAGCGTGGCGATGTCGCCGCCACCCACGTTCGACTGGTCGACGCCGGCGTTGGCGCAGACGAGGCCATGCCGGGTGCGGCTGATGATCAGGCCGCCATCGGCCCAGCGCACGATCTCCGCCGACTCGCGCAGGACCAGCTCAACCTGTCGCGCGTCCTTGTGCCAGCGACTGGCCCACGCCAGCGCCGTCTGCGAGGGCTGCACGCTGTCGAGCGCGACGATCCGCCCCTCCGCCTTGGAGACGATCTTCTGGGTGACGATCAGGACGTCGCCTTCCACCAGACCGATGGCGGCGTGCTCGACGGCGTCGGCGATGATGGCGCCCAGGTCGTCGCCGGGATGGATCTCCGGAATGCCGTCGAGCGCGAGGAGCTCGATCCGGGCCGCGTCTCCGGTCACGCCGGGACCTCGGCGGCCAGCCAGCTGGCCAGGTCGTCCGGGGTGTCGAGGTCGAAGGCGAGCCCGGGCCGCTCGACGATGACCGGCGTCACGCCGGCCCCGAGCGCTGCGGACTGGTGGGCCGCGCGGCTGCCGGCCCCGAACGCAAACCCCATGACCTCCGGCGGTCGCAGCGCCAGGCCGTTGGTGCCGGTCCCGGCCCGGTCCGGCGCGATGGCCACGCCGCGGGCACCGCGGATCGCCTCGGCCAGTGCGGTCACGTCCTCGACGGTGAGCGAGGGAAGGTCGCCGTGGAGCACGACGAGGGTCGAGATGCCGTCCGCCACGGCGGCGTCGCGTGCCTCCTCCAGCCCCTCGTTGAGCCCCATTCCGTGCTGAACGGCAAGGCGCGCGCCGGCCGCCTCGACGAGAGGAGCGAGCGCTGCGGACGGCGAGATCACGACCACGTCGGGGAGCGCGAGCCGTGCCACACGCAGGACCCGCTCGAGGAGACGCGCCGCCAGCTCGCCGCGCTCCGCGACGGTGAGGACCGGCGAGAGGCGGGTCTTGGCCGCCGCCAGGCCACGGTGCGGAACGATGACGCGAGCGCTCACCGGGTGAGCATACCGGCTCGCTCAGCCGGGCAGGATGGCGCGGGCCAGCTCCGCGCGGTCGTCGTCGCTGCTCATGATCGTGGGCAGGACCCGCGCCGCCATGCCGAGCGCCTCGATGGCCGGTGCCAGCGCGGCATCGGCCTCGTCGATGACGAAGGCGTCGACCAGGCCGGCGTAGAGGCGGGCGACCCCCACCGCGCTCGACTCGTGGCCCAGCGACACGAGCATCCGGTCGGCCGGACCCTTCAGCGCCCGCCCCCCGATGATGGGGCTCACGCCGATGCAGGGCACGCCACGCTCGCCCGCGGCGATGATGGCCTCCCGCATGCCCGGGAGGGCCAGGATGGGACCCACCGAGACGATGGGGTTCGACGGCCCGATGACCAGCAGCTCCGCGGTGTCGATGGCCACCAGGACGGCCTCCGTGGGGCGGGCACGGTCCACGCCGTCGAAGCGCACGTCGCGCACCTCCGGCTCCTGGCGGCGTCCGACGAAGTAGTCCTGGAACTCGAGCTCGCCGGCATCGGTGCCGACCATGGTCCGCAGGCGGTCATCCGTGGCGGGCAGCACGCGGCTGGGGATCCCCAGCGCCTCGGCCATGGCCCCGGTGGCATCGGTCAGGGTGGCGCCCTCGCGGATGAGCCGGGTGCGCCGCACGTGGGTGGCCAGATCGCCGTCGCCCACCCGGAACCAGGTCGGCTCCCCGTATCGGCCCAGCAGCCGGAGGGCGGTCCAGGTATCGCCGGCCACGCCCCACCCCGCCTCGGGGTTCAAGATGCCGGCAAGGGTGTAGAGGACCGAGTCGACATCCGGCGAGACCTGCAGCCCGAAGAGCTCGGTGTCGTCGCCGACGTTGACGACCACCGTCAGGTCGCCATCGGGCAGCACCTGCTGGAAGCCGTGTGCCAGCCGGGCGCCTCCGGTACCCCCCGCGAGCAGCGTCACGCGCATGGGATCAGCGTAGCGCCCCGTGACCCGCGCTGCCGCGCGGCTGAGGCCGCCACGCCGCTGTGCAGCCGCGGCATGGGCTCAGCCGGTGGCGAGCATCGGCTTCACCTCGCGGATGAGCCGCTCCATGCTCTCGGCGTCGAACGGCGACGGGAAGCCCACGGTGAAGTGCCGGAAGCCGATCTCCAGGTAGGGGCGCAGCTTGTCGGCGACCTGCTCCGGCGTCCCGACCAGCTGGTCCTGCCAGGGCCGCGCCCGGCCGTTGTGCTCGAAGATGCGCTCCATCACGCGCTGTGCCTCGGCCGGGTCGTCGCGAATCACGCAGACACCCACGCCAGCGGTGCGCTCGATCTCGGCCTCATCGCGGTCGACCTCGTCGCAGTGCTTCCGCAAGACCTCGTCCTTGTGCTTCACGTTGTCGAAGCCGCCGCCCACGTTGCAGGCGTCGGCGTAGCGGGCCACGATGCGCAGCGTCCTGCGCTCCCCACCGCCCCCGATCACGATCGGCAGGTGCGCCTGGACGGGCGACGGAAGGTTGCGCACGGACTGCGCGCGGTAGTACCGGTCGCCGGACGGCTCCTCGCCGCGGAGCATGCCGTGCATGATCGCCACCGCCTCCTCCAGCCAGCGCAGCCGCTCGCCGGGCGACCCGCCGAACTCGAATCCGAAGGCGGTGTGCTCCGTCTCGAACCAGGCGCCGCCGATGCCCAGGATCGCCCGTCCCCCGGAGATGTGGTCCAGGGTGGTGGCCATCTTCGCCACGAGCGCCGGGTTGCGGAAGGTGTTGGCGCCCACCATGAGGCCGATCCTCGCGGTGCGGGTCGCCTCCGCCCAGGCCGCGAGCGTCAGCCAGCCCTCGAAGATCGGGCCGTTGTCCGACCCGACGATGGGATACAGGTGGTCCCAGGTCCACAGGTCGTCGTAGCCGAGGGCGTCGGCGGTGACGCCAGCGTTCCGCAGGCCGGCCCAGTCCGTGTACTGGTTCCAGGCCAGCATCCCGAGCTTGATGGGTGGGGCGACCGGTGATTCAGCCATGGCGCACCACCTTGTCGACCTTCATGCGGATGGTGAGCCGCTGCTGGCCGTTGAAGCCGTCGGGGTCGTCGCCGTAGCGCACGGCAAGGGCGCGGATATCGGACAGGGCGCGCTCGCGGTCATCGTCGAGTTCAACGGAGCCGCGCAGCGCGACCCAGGTCAGCTCGTCCTCGAAGCAGAGGCTGACGCGCGGGTCGCGGCGCAGGTAGCGGGCCTTGGCGCGCCCCTCCTTGGTGTTCAGCAGGATCGTGTCCGGGCGATCGGGGTCCAGGTCAAACCACATGACCGACAGGCTCGGCGCTCCGTCGTCGGTGAGCACCGCGAGCACCGGGTAGCGGAGCTTGGCCGTCAGCCAGCCGCGCAGGTCCTCGGAGAGCGCGCGCTCGATGGTCAGGTCGGGATCGGTCAAGAACCGCCTCCTCGTCAGATGGTCGTGTTGCTGGTGCGGGCTCGGGCGACATGGGGCCGGCCGCTCGATGGCACCCGGATTCCCATCCTAGACCGATGCGCCGCCGGGCGCCGTCAACCGCCCCCGGTCTCCGCCGCATCGGCCTCTGCCTCCGCTCGGGTTGCCTCCTTGATGTTCGGGATGAACAGGCTGAGGAGCAGGCCCAGCAGGACGAACGCGGTCGCGAAGCGCGACGCGTTCCGGGCGCCGTCGACGAACGAGTCCTCGACCGCCGAGCGGATCACCGGGGTGAGGTAGGGTCGCGCGGCATCGGGGATCTGGGGGCTGGTCAGCACGGCCGGCAGCGCCTGGCCGAAGGTGGACTCGATCGGCCCGGCAATGACGTCCACCAGCTGGGCAGGCGGCATCGGCAGCTGGGCCACGGCCTGCGGCGGCATCTGGGCGAAGGCGACCGCCAGGCGGTCCCGCGTCCCGCTGCCCAGGCCCACGGCCAGGACCGTGCCGAGGATGGCGATCCCCAGCGCGCTCCCCACCTGGCGCAGGGTCGAGGTGCCCCCGGACGCGACGCCGGATTCGTCCCGAGGGATCTCCGCGAGCGCGACGTTCGTGAGCTGCGCCGTGGCCAGGCCCACGCCGATCCCGTAGACCCCAAGAGGCGGCACCAGGGCCCAGACGGACAGGTCGGGGCTGAAGAGCAGGCCGATCCAGAAGATGGCCGTTGCCTCCAGCGCCATGCCGGCGGTGACGACCCACTTGGGGCCGACGCGCGCCGAGAGGGTGCCGGCGGACGGACCGGCGATGAAGGTCCCGATGGCGAGCGGCAGGAGCACGAGCCCGGTGTCGAACGCCGAGAGGCCCAGCATCCCCTGCAGGAAGAGCGGGATGACGAAGAGGAGCCCGAACTCGCCCAGGCTCAGGACCAGCGCCGTGAGGTTGCCGAACCGGTAGCCGGGGTGGCGGAAGAGGCGGAAGGCGAAGATCCCGCTGAAGTCATGGCGCCGCTCCTTCCGGAGCTCGCGAACCGTAAAGATGGCGAGCGTCAGCGCGGATACGGCGATGACGAGCGGGATGACGCTCACCGCCCAGCCCGTCGGCCAGTCCAGGCCCAGGAGGCTGAACGGCTGCGACTGGCCCCACCACCCGTACTTGTAGCCTTCGATCAGGCCGAAGACGAGCGCGCCGAAGCCGATCATGGTCAGCAGGGAGCCGGTGACGTCGAATCGCCGCTGCGCGTGCTCGTCGCGCGACTCGTTGATGTAGGCGAGCGTGCCGATCACCGCGACGGCGGCGATGGGCAGGTTGATGAGGAACGCCCAGCGCCAGGACGCATTCGTCGTCAGCCAGCCGCCGATCAGCGGACCGATGGCCGCCATGCCGCCGATCACCGAGCCCCAGATGCCGAAGGCGATCCCCCGCTCCCGGCCCCGAAACTCGCTCGACACGATGGACAGGGTCGCAGGCGAGATGGCGGCACCGCCAAGCCCCTGGAGGAAACGGGCGACCAGCAGCAGGTTCCCGTTGGGGGCGATGCCCGCGAGGAGCGAGGCCGACGCGAAGGTGACGAGCCCGACGATGTACATCCGTCGCCGGCCGACGAGGTCACCAACCCGCCCCAGGGTGACGAGCAGCGCCGCGAAGACCAGGCTGTAGATCGTGTTCACCCACTCGGCCGTGGTGAAGTCGATCTTGAGGTCCTCGATGATCACCGGGATCGCGACGTTCACGATCGAGGCATCCACGATGATCATCGAGAGGCCCAGGCTGAGCATGACGAGCCCAAGCCATCGGTTGCGGTTGCTGCTGGCCATGGGTGGTGGTGACGTTCCTCGGGTCGCGAATCAGTTTCCCGGCGAATTAGTTTCTTGAGGAAACTACGGTACACTCCGCCGCATGGCACGGCAACCACGGGGTCGCGGCGAGCGGCTGAGCCGCGATGCGTACGAGGTGAGCGAGCTGCTGGTCCGTGCCCAGGAGGCCGGCCGCAGCACCCACGCGCCGGGGGCCCCGGAGCCGGCGCCCATGTCGCCCCACGCGGTCCGCGCCGCCATCCACCTGGCCATGGCGGAGTCCGAAACGGTGGGCGAGCTCGCTCACGGCCTGGGCGTCAGCGTGGGCTGGGCCAGCCGCATCGCGAACGAGATGGAGCACAGCGGGCACCTGGTGCGCGAGCGCGAGACCGATGATCGGCGGGTGGTGCGCCTGAGCCTGTCCCCCGAGGCACAGCGGCTCATCCGGGCCTACTACGCCTGGCGCGGCCAGGCCGTGGAGCGCGCGCTGGCCGAGCTGGACGCCGGGGAGCGCGACGCTGTGCGCCGCTTCCTGCGCCGCGTGGCGGAGGAGCTGGAGCGCGGCCCGGGTGCCGGCTGAGCAGCTGCGAGAACGGCCAACGTCATGGCCCGGTTGTGCTGCACAGCCGCACAGTCGCACAGTCGCACAGCCGCACAGTCGCACGCAGCAGCCATGACGCGCGGCGGTGACCAGTCGAACGGGACGGCCTGAGACTCTCCCGCCGGGCCCGCCGTCGACCGCGCGCGGACGAGCGCCCGTACACTGCGACGCATGAGGATCGGGTTCAAGACAAGCCAGACCAACGTCGACTGGCCCACCCTGCGGTGCGACCTGGGAGCTCGGCGACGAGCTGACCGTCTTCGACTCGGGGTGGATCTTCGACCACTTCGTGGCGCTGGGCGAGGGCGGTGGCGGGAGCCACGAGGCGTTCGTCACCATGGCCGCCCTCGCGGCGCTGACGCGTCGGCTGCAGCTCGGCCACCTGGTGCTCGGGAACACGTACCGGCACCCCGCCCTGGTCGCCAAGTCGGGTGCCACCATGGACGACGTCTCCCGCGGACGCTTCGTCCTGGGCCTGGGTGCCGGATGGCACGAGGCCGAGCACGCGATGTACGGCATGACCCTGCCCCCCATCGGCGAGAGGATCACGATGATGGAGTCCGCCGTGCGGGTCATCAAGGCACTGTGGCGGTCGCCGCAGGGCGTCTCCCTGGACGCGCCGCCGTACCGCCTCGCGAACGCGGTCTGCGATCCCCCGCCCTTCACCCGGGGCGGCCCGCCGGTCTGGCTGGGCACGCAAGGTCTCCGACGGGGGCTGCGAATCGTGGCGGAGCTGGCGGACGGCTGGAACCAGACCGGCGACCCTGCGACCTTCGACGAGAAGCGCGACGCGCTGCTGCGTCACTGCGAGGCGCTGGGCCGCGACCCCGGCGAGATCGAGATCAGCGCACAGGTCTTCGGGCGGGACGGGCTGCCGGCCATGCTCGAGTCGGCATCGGACTATGCGCGGCGCGGCGTTCAGCACGTGATCCTGGTGACGCCGGCTGCGGACGGCCCCGACGGGCTACAGCGCCTGGCGCGCGAGGTCGCCGAGCCGCTCCGCGAGCGCTTCGGCTGATGGCCGATCGGGCCGCGCCCACGGCGCGCATCCTGAGCATCGGCACGGAGATCCTCTTCGGCGAGATCGTCGACACCAACGCCGCGTTCCTGGCCGGCGAGATGGCCCGCCTGGGGCTGGTGCTGACCGGCATACGGCAGCTGGGGGACGACCGCGCGGAGATCTCGGACGCGTTTTGCGACGCGCTGGCGAGCGCGGACCTGGTGGTGGCCACCGGCGGCCTGGGGCCGACCCACGACGACCTGACGCGCGAAGGGTTGGCGGACGCGCTCGGCGAGAACGCTCACGGAGGACCCTGCCCTGGCGGACCGCCTGCTTCAGCGCTTCGGCGGTCCCGGGCGCATGCCGGTGAGCAACCTGCGGCAGGCACTGCGCATCCCCTCGGCCGAGGCGCTCGAGAACCCCATCGGCTCAGCGCCGGGCTGGTGGGCCGATCACGACGGTCGTGTCGCGGTCCTGATGCCGGGGGTTCCGTCCGAGATGCGGCGGATGTGGCCGGAGCAGGTGGTGCCCCGGCTGGTCGCGCGCTTCGCGCTGGCGCCGCTGCAGACGCGGACGGTGAAGACCTTCGGCATCGGTGAGTCGGCGGTGGTCGAGAAGGTCGGCACACTGCTCGAACGACCCGGGCGCGGCATCGGGGCCGGGATCTACGCCCGGGACGACGGCGTCCACCTGCGCTTCAGCACCCGCGGGGATCCCGCGACGCTGGCCGGGCCGGTGGAGCGCGCCCTGGCCACGCTGGCTGACGACGTCTACGGGACCGATGACGACACCCTCCCGGCCGCTGCCCTCCGAGCTCTGGCCCGAGCGGGCTGCGCCACCCTCGCGACCGTCGAGTCCGGCACCGATGGCGCCCTTCTGTCAATCCTCGCCGGCCACCCGCCGGCTCAGGGGGAAGCGCGCTTCGTCGGCGGGGTCCTGGCGGTGAGCGGACAGCCGCGGCCGGCGCTGCCGGACGTCGATGCGATTCTCACGGTCGAGCTGGGCGAGCCAGGAGCCCTGGGCCGCAGCCGCGTCCGGGTCGCATTGCGTGCGGGCGAGGCCAGCCTCGCCGAACGCGAGGTGCGCATCCACGGCTCCGGGCCTCAGCGCCTGCGCCGCGCCGCATTCGCCGCCCTGAACGAGGTCCGCCGCGCAGTCTCAAAATATGAAACAGGCCCGCCTGCCGGCGGGCCTGTTCGGAATTCGAAGGGGCGGCTCACCGCCTGGACCTAGTAGTTGATCGTCAGGTCGTAGGCCCCGGGGTCGCGCACCCACTGCGGTGCGTCGTACGTGACGATGAGCACCAGCGTGTTCGAGCTTCGCAGCGCCTGCTTGATCTGGGATGCCGTAGCCATCTCGGTCGCGTCATCCGTCATCAGGTGCAGGACCTTGAAGTTCGAGTTGTGGATGCTGCCGTAGCGCGGCAGTGAGACCAGGTCGACCGTGAAGTCGCCCGGGATCGGGTGGTAGTAGTAGACGGACTCGAAGACCGATGCATCGGATCCGTCGCTCACGGGCGAGCCGCCCACGGCGACGTTATCGATGTACCAGTTGGGATCATCCAGGAAGTTGTTTCCGTTGCTGCCCCAGTCGGTCATGAACCGGAAGCTCACGAGGATCGACTGGCCGGCGTATGCCGACAGGTCGAAGGACTCCGGGACCCACTGCGGGCCAGCGACTTCGTCGCCGCCGCTGATCCATGTGAACCCTTCACCTAGCTGCTGCTTGATGTGCGGGTAGCCCTCGCGGACGATCTCGTCGGTCGTATCGCCGTTGGCGAGGCTCGTCCAGGTTGCGCCACCATCGGTCGAGACCTGCACGAACCCGAAGTCCCAGTTGCCCTCGAGGTCGTAGAGGGTGTCGAAGGTCAGGCTGTCGCCAGCGCCCGGGGTCGTCTCGAACACCGCTGTCCGATCCACCTCGTCACCGCCGCCGGACCACAGGACCAGTCCGTGCCCGCTCGCCAAGGGGTCATCGACCGATGTCCACTCGGTCGCAGTGCCCTTCTCGATCAGATCGACGCCATTGAAGTCGATAGAGCTGACCTTCTTGGGGTTGCTGATCGAGATGTAGTCGCTGCCCCACGGCTGCGCAGCACCTTCCGGCGAGTTGTAGGCCTCGGCGTTGAGGACCACCGGCGAGGGGATGTCGCGCAGCTGGTAGTCGCCCTTGTTGGCGAGCACGAGCCGGGCGACCGCGAAGTCGTGGTACATGTTGGCGAAGCTGTCGTTCGCGCCGATGGTCGCCAGCGCGTCGTTGAACCCGGCGATGCCGTAGTCCTGATCATGGAAGAGGGCCTGCATGCCTGCCTCACCGTACTTCTGGTAGAGGTAGTGCATGAACATGAACGCCTCGCCGTAGTCGGCGAGGATCTCGGTTCCCTGTCCCTGGTCGCCCCAGACGACGAGCGAGTTCTCGGCGTACTGCTGCGCCGTGTCCCAGTGCCCGTTCGGGATGCCGTAGCCGACAAGCCACTCCGTCCAGTCGGAGAGGCCCTCGTTCACCCAGTTGACCTCCCCCGGGTTCTCGTCGCCGTGGAGCAGGTGCTGGTACTCGTGGGCGAAGGTGCCCTCGTAGAGGTATGGCCGGTCGTTGCTGGGATCGCTATCGCGCCAGGGCGAGCTGTTGGGGCCAACACGGTTCGCCCAATCGTAGGAGTCGATGCTGATGACGTTGCGATCCATGAAGGAGTTGATCGTCGAGCTGAAGAGGCCCGCGATGTACACCGGGGTGTTGTAGTCGTAGAAGTTGGCGTCCCGGATGTTCTCGACCAGCGCGATGACGCGATCCTGACCGTCGGTGGCCTGCCAGGTCCCCGGCGGCAGGACGGCGTTGTTCGAGCCATCGCGTGTCTCCGGCGTCCGCCAGAACTCCGACTCCTTGGGATAGATGTTGTTGTCGAACTGGTCGACGAGATACGCGATCTCTGCCGGGGTGACGACCGGGGTCGCGCGCGGGTCTCCAGACGGGAACGACATGTCGTCCTGGACCCAGACCTCGATGTGCTGACCAACCGCCGCCAGGGTGTAGGAGTCGAGGTAGTAGCCAGCGGTGTCGTCGTAGAGAATGCCCGTCACCGGGGTTCCGGCCACCGGCTCGTAGTCCGCCGCTGGGCCCTGGTCGCCGGCGGCGGCTGCGGATGCCACGCTCTCGTGGAGCGCGGACGGGGGCAGCGTCTCCGTCCGGACCGAGCTCGGCGCCGAGATCGGTGAATAGTTCGGCAGCTGAGCCTTGGCCGAGACGCCCGCAGGTGCAATGGCACCCACGAGCAGGCCAAGCGCCACCAGGAGCCCCAGGCCCCTGTGTCGGTTATGGAGCACTGCTCCCTCCTCCGGTGCAGTACGAGTTGTGCCGGGTGACCCCGGCGTTGGGCTTCGTGCGACAGGCGAGGAGGGCGGGAGTCGCAGGGCTGGTTGCGAGTGACGTTGGGCGGCTCCGGGCCGGCCTCGTCTGCCGGCACGTCGTTGCCTGAGACTCTACCGAATCCGGACGACCGCGCGGCATGGCTGTTTGTCAATGCGGTGCGCGGACGCACCTCCCAAAGGGAGGGCGGCTACCGCCAGGCGCCGATGATCCTGACCGCCCGGGGCACCACCGACACCGCCCAGCTCAGGCTGCCACCCACCAGGTCGCCGTCCGCCTGCAGTGGCAACGGGCGATCGTCGAGGGCGGCGACGGTGACGCTCGTTCCGGCAATCCCCGGTGGCCCGGGCGCCACGTGCAGGAACCAGCGGGCTGCCTCGACGGCGAGGCGCGGCGCCGGGCCGGGGTAGACCCGCAGCATGAGTTGGCCGGCATCCGGCCGGGCGCCGGGGTTCACGGTCATACCCCGCCCGTAGTACGGCGTGGTGCCGACCACCAGCAGCTCGATGGGGCCGGAATGGACAACCTCGCCGTCGACCTCGACGCGCACCTCCCGTCGGTGGAGGAGCTCTCCGCTGGAGCGGATGATGGCCGTCGCCCAGCCGCGCAGCCGGCGCGCACCCGCCGCGGCATACCGGCCGGCCACGATCGCGTCCCAGCCCACGCCGGCGAAGAGCGCCAGGCGGCCGGCGACCCGGATCAGGTCCAGGTGGCGCGTCTCCCCGGCCGCGAGCACCGCTGCCAGCTGCTCCGGCCGACGGGGCAGCTGCAGCAGGTGCGCCGTGGCGTTGCCGAACCCGGCGGGGATGTAGCCGAGCGACAGGTCACGTCCCTCTGCGACGTTGAAGGCGATTCCCAGCGACCCGTCGCCACCGGCGATCACCGCGGTTCCGTATGCATCGACACGCTCGGCGAGAAATGCCCGCAGCTCGCCGCCGTCGCGGGTCGCAATCACGTGGAGGTCGGCGTCCAGGGACCGGCGCGCCAGGTCGACGGCACGCCGCACGGACGCTGCTCGTGCGCTCCCGGCTCCCTCGTTGAGGAAGACGGCGGCGGGTTGGCTGGCGGTGTGGCTCACGGGCCATCGATTCTACGGCCATGACGAAGGGCCGCCCGCCGGGCGGCCCTCATCGGTCCTGGAGATCCGCAGCGCGGGGTCAGGGCAGGGCGCTGAGCGCGTCAGCGGCCGCACTCGGGCTGCCGGTGACCAGGAAGAGCACGTCGTTGGTCGGGTACAGGTAGATCTGCGTCGATGGATCCGATGGCTCGGCGGACTGTTGGACGGACTTCCCGCCCACGGTGGTGGACTGCCAGTTGTACGACGAGTCACCTTGGCTCGCCGCGGTCTTGAACACGCTGAGCAGCCTGTCCGAGCCGGCACCCGGCGCCTTGAAGGCGAACACGCCCAGGGCCGACTGGTTGGCGATGTCCACGCCGAAGCCGAACGCCACCGAGATGTCCCCGGGCGAGACACCGAGCGCATTGAGGAACGCCTCCGACTGCGGGTCCGATTGGGCGCTGCCCATGAACTCGCTGCCCTTCATGCTGTACTTCTGCAGCGTGATGCCGCCCACGGTGTCGGGGAGGAGCGCCTCGAGCGCGGTGTCACTGTTGCCGATGGACGGGAAGGGGATGCCGCTGCTGACCGCCTCGCTCGACCCCGGATTCGCCGTGGGCGCAGGCGTGGGCGTGGGCGATGGCGTCGAGCTCGCGCCCGAGTTGCTCGAGCAGGCGGCCACGAGGATTGCCAGGATGCCGGCAAGGCCGGCGGTTCGGAATCGGTTCATCTGCTCAGGGCGTCCTCCACAGCGACTTCAGGGCGACACCCGCTGAGGCGGGCAGCCGGCGAAGCATAGCGGAGCCGATGTCGGTCCGATAGATGCCAGGTTGGCTACTGGAGGTACGGGCTCCGCTGGCGCTTGATGAAGCGCCCGTCACCGGCCTTCCCGAGCCATTCGTCCCCGTCCACGATGATCTTGCCCCGGCTCAGGACCAGGTCCGACCCGCCGGTGACCTGCATCCCCTCGTAGCAGCTGTAGTCGACGTCCATGTGGTGGGTCTTGGCCGAGATGGTCCAGGTGCGCGTCGGGTCGTAGACCAGGATGTCGGCGTCGGCGCCGGGAGCGATGACGCCCTTCTGCGGCAGGCCGAACATGCGCGCCGGAGCGGTGGAGCACACCTCCACCCAGCGGTTGGGGCTGATCCGACCGCCCGCCACGCCGCCGGAATGGATGAGGTCGACCCGGTTCTCGACGCCCGGCAGCCCGTTGGGGATCTTGCGGAAGTCGCCGCGGCCCAGCTCTTTCTGGCCATGGAAGTCGAACGGGCAGTGATCGGTGGCCACGATCTGCAGATCGTCCTTGACCAACCCCTGCCAGAGCTCCTCCTGGTGGTCCGCCGGGCGCAGGGGCGGCGAGCATACGAACTTGGAGCCCTCGAAACCGTTGCCCATGTCGTCCAGCGAGAGGAAGAGGTACTGCGGGCAGGTCTCCGCGAAGGCGCGCAGGCCCTCGTCCCGGGCACGGCGCACCTCGTTGAGCGCCTCGCGGGAGGAGAGATGGACGATGTAGACCGGCGAGCCGGCGACCTCGGCCAGGCGGATGCAGCGGTTCGTGGCCTCGCCCTCCATCACCGGGGAGCGGCTCACGCCGTGCCAGTACGGATCGGTCCTGCCGGCCAGCGCGTTCTGGTTGGCCACCACGTCGATGGCCATCCCATTCTCGGCGTGCATCAGGATCATGCCGCCGTTCTTGGCGGTCTGCTGCATGGCGCGGAAGATCGACCCGTCGTCGGAGAGGAAGACGCCCGGATAGGCCGTGAACAGCTTGAAGGTCGTCACGCCCTCGTCGACCAGCTGGTCCATCTCGCTGAGGACGTCGTCGCGGACATCGCTCACGATCATGTGGAACGCGTAGTCGATGCTGCAGTTGCCGGTCGCCTTCTCGTGCCACGCATCGAGGCCCTGGCGAAGCGAGCCGCCGCGAGGCTGCACCGCGAAGTCGATGATGGTGGTGGTGCCGCCAAAGGCCGCCGCCCGCGTACCCGTCTCGAAGGTGTCCTTGGCGAAGGTGCCGCCGAAGGGCAGCTCCATGTGGGTGTGGGCGTCGATCCCGCCGGGTACGACCCACTTCCCGCCGGCGTCGATGGTCCGGTCCGCGTCCACAGACAGGTCCTCGCCGATGAGCGCGATCCGCTCCCCATCGATCAGGACGTCGGCTCGTGTCGTGGCGTCAGCGTTGATGATCGTGCCGTTCTTGATCAGCGTGCGCATCGGTCTCCTCTCGCTCCCCGGTGTGTGAGGCGGCGCGGTCTGCGATCTGCCGGGCTCGGAAGGGCCCATGGTACGACCGGTGGTCGCCGCCCGGGAGGGGCGTTGCGCTCGGCACGGACGGCTTGCTCAGTCGCCCTTCTCGTGCATCCAGGGGGTTGAAGACCAGGCCCACCAGGATCCGCTCCGGGCTCAGCAGGCGGGCGACCGTCTGCCCCCCAGGATTCAGGCGCGGGCGAGGACGTCGCGCATGACCGGGATCACCTCGCGCCCGTAGCGGTCGAGCTGCTCCTCCTCGTCGCCGCTCATCAGGTAGATGTTGAACTGGTCGACGCCCGCGTCGGCGAGCTCGCTGAGCCGGGCGATGTGCTCTTCGGCCTCGCCCAGCACGCAGAAGCGGTCGGTCACCTCGTCACCCACGAAGGCCGCGTTGGAGGAACCGACCTCCGCATGGTGGTGATAGTCGTACCCGGCTCGCTCGCCCACGTAGCCCGTGAGCGCCTCGGGAAGCTGCTCGCGCGGGTAGCGGTTGACCAGGTCCACGACGTGGTTGCCCACCAGGGCGGGGAACCAGCGGGTCCGTTCCCTGCCGGCCTGCCGGGGGCCGATGTGCGCCGGCGCGGCGGCCTGGACCCGGACGCTGCCGCGCTCGCGGCCGGCACCCGCCTCCGCCTCACGGACCTGGGAGACGAACCAGCGCACGAGGTCGGGATCGGCGAGCTGCAGGATGACCCCGTTCGCGACGCGACCGGTCATGGCCAGTGCCATCGGACCGTAGCCGGCCACCCATACGGGGAGGGTCCACTTCCCGGCCCATGGCAACTGGATCTCCGTTCCCTCGTAGGTGACCGCCTTTCCCTCGACGAGGTCGCGGATGACCCCGATCGCCTCCTCCAGGGTGCGGATCGTGGTGGGCGGCTTGCCCAGCACGCGGCGTGCGCTGTCGCCGCGGCCGATACCCAGGTCCATCCGGCCGTCCGACACCTCGTCGAGCACCGCCAGCGTCGAGGCGGTGACGGACGGTTCACGCGTGGCGGGATTCGTGACGCAGGTCCCCAGCCGCATCCGTTCGGTGGCCTGCGCCATGAGTGTCAGCAGGATGTAGGGCTCGCGCCACAGAACGTGGCTGTCGAAGAGCCACCCATAGGTGAAGCCGTCCCGCTCCGCCCGGAGCGCCAGGTCAGTGGTCCGCTGGAGGTCGTGCTCCGGCTTGAGCGTGAAGCCGAAGTCCATGGCTCGGTCCTCCTGCTCGGTGCGAGCTGTTCGGTTCGAGGGTCGCAGGGTACATCACCCTGTCGCGCCAGCGGCCGCGTCGAGGCCGGGAGCTCAGCCTCCAGGGCGACGAGCGGGCCCGCGGTGCCGGAGCCAGTCGAGATAGGTGAGCAGCTCCGCCTCCTGCTCGGGGTGGAGGCGGGTGCCGGCGTAGAAAACGGCATGCGCACCCGCATCGGGGAGTGGCGCCACCTGCTCCGCCCCGCCGACCATGCGGAGGGCCCACTCCAGCCGGCGAACGCCCCATGCCACCAGGGAGGCGCTCTCTCCCAGCGCCCCGTGGAGCTCCTCCAGCAGGGCCAGAAACGCGGTTTGCGCGGTGGCAAACGCGCGCCGGCCGTCCTCGCTGAGCTCAACGACCCGAGACCGGCGGTCGGTGGGATGGGCCCGGACCGTCACGAGGCCGTCGCGCTGCATGCCGGCCACGATCCGCGACATCGACGGGCTCGGGACCCCGGTGACGGCAGCGAGCTCGCCGGGCGGCAGCGGTCCACGGGTGGCCAGAACGGTGGCCACCTCGAACGCGCGAGGCGAGAGCCCGGTTCCCGCCAGGCGCTCGTCGAGGAGGGAACCGAGCAGATCGCTCGCGACCGAGGCGTGGAAGAGCACCGCCCGGTCGGTTTTGATCATTTCATCCGGCATGATAGTAGTGTTAGGTGATACTGAGTACCCGAGCCCGACAGGAGGATACGGCCGATGCGTCCCGCCGAGCACCCCAGGCGCGTCCGCCCGATGGCGGCCACGGTGGTCACCCTGCTCATCCTGAGCGCCTGCAGCACGGGGCCGGCGGGAAGCGCCGTCCTGACGCAGGCGGCATCGACCGTTTCGATTCCGGTCACCTTCGCCGTCTTCGGCGGGGGAGGAGCGCACCTGACCTGGATGGTCCAAACCGCCAAGGCCTGGGCCGCCGATCACCCGGAGATCGACCTGACCACGACCACCGGGAACTTCTACTCGAGCCCCGTTCCCTACCAGGCGCTGCAGGACGCGTACTTCGCCTCGCCGGCGCCCGACCTGGTCTCCGGCTTCATTGGCGGGTCCATGACCGCCGACGCGGCGGCGGGCAGGTTCGCCGACCTCACCGACCTGTGGCAGTCGCTGGGCCTTGACGACGCGGTGCCGCCCGCCATCGCCGACCTGGCCACCGTGGACGGCCACCGGTATTGGATCCCGACCCTGGCCCAATGGAACCCCGTCTTCTATCGGACCGACGTGTTCGCTCGGGCGAGCATCGATCCACCGGCCACCTGGGATGACCTGCTCGCCGACTGCCGGACGCTGCGTGCGGCCGGCATTGAGCGGCCCATCGCCCAGGCCGGCGGGCAGAACTGGTCACCGCCGGCCGCCCGCTGGTTCAGCACCATCGACCTCGCCATCAACGGCGCCGACTTCCACGAAGCGCTCGCCGCGGGCAAGGTCGCCTGGACTGATCCTCGCGTGAAGGCGGTCTTCGCGAAGTGGAGGGACCTCTTCGACGCCGGCTGTTATGGGGATCCGGCGCTCCAGGGCTACGGGGACCCGTTACTCGAACTGAAGGCGGGCACGACAGCCATGGACAACCTGGGTGAGTGGATCTTCGAGAACGCCGCCCTCACCGACGATCTGCCCATCGACTTCTTCCGGCCGCCGGTCGTCCATCCCGCGGTGCCGCGGGCCGACATCGTGCTGGCCTATGGGCTCGCCATCCCCGCCGACTCACCGCATCCTGAGCAGGCAGAGGCCCTCATCAAGGCCCTGGTCAGCGCCGATGCGCTGCGGACCGCCTACCAGAGCGTCCCGCGCGTGATCCTCGACACGCGCGTCGACCCCGGCTATCTGCCGCGGCACACCAAGGGGCTGCAGCTCCTGGAGAACGCCGAGCGGGTCGTCGAGCTCTGGGAGTTCACGGCGACCGAGCCGCAGGCCAGCATCGGCCTGGATCTGTTCACCGCCTACCTGCAGGATCCGACGACGCTCGCGCAGGACCTGGCCAGGGCGGAGCAGGCGAGAATGGCCGCCTACGGAGCGGCAGGGACCGGCACGTGACCCCTGGGGCGGAGGCTCCTGCCGAGGGAGCCGCTGCGTTCGACTACCTGATCGGCTCGTGGTGGGTGCGCCATCGGCTGTGGAGCGAGCGCAGCGGACGCTGGCTGCGGCTGGAGGGACCGTACCGCATGGCGCCGATCCTGGATGGATCGGCCAACCTGGACCACGCGGAGATCGCGGACCTGCCGCCGTACCCATTCATCGGCAGCTCGATCCGCCTCTACGACCCGGAGCACGATACGTGGGCGATCGGCTGGATCGACAACCTGTCGCACGCCTTCGGCTCGATCGTCAGCGGACCGATGCGGGGTGGGCGGGGCGAGTTCCACGGGACCCGCCCCGGTCCGGCCGGGACGCGGCTCGTCCGCTTCCGATGGCGCTTCCTGCCGCCGGACCGCGCCCGCTGGATCCAGGGCGTCTCCGACGATGACGCCGCGACCTGGCGGGCGACCTGGGTCATGTCGTTCCGGCGCGAGCCGGACGGCGCTCAGGGCCGGACGAGGTCCTCGTAGGCGTCGGGGCGCCGGTCGCGGAAGAACTGCCAGGTCTGGCGCACCTCCTCGATCTTGTCGAGGTCGAGGTCGCGGACCATGAGCTCCTCGTCGTGGCTGTCACCCACTTCGCCCACGAACTGGCCGCGGGGGTCGCAGAAGTAGGACTGCCCGTAGAAGTCGTCATCCCCGAGCGGCTCGATGCCGACGCGGTTGATGGTCCCCACGAAGTAGCCGTTGGCCAGCGCGTGGCTCACCTGCTCGACGCGCCAGAGGTACTCGGACAGGCCGCGGCTGGTGGCGGACGGGATGAAGACGATCTCCGCGCCGTTGAGCCCCAGCGCCCGCGCCCCCTCCGGGAAGTGCCGGTCGTAGCAGATGTAGACCCCGACCTTGCCGACCGCCGTGTCGAAGACCGGGTAGCCCAGGTTCCCGGGGCGGAAGTAGAACTTCTCCCAGAAGCCCTTCACGTGCGGGATGTGGGTCTTGCGGTACTTTCCCAGGTAGGAACCGTCGGCGTCGATCACCGCCGCGGTGTTGTAGTAGATGCCGCTGGTGTGCTCGTCCTCCTCGTACATCGGCACAATGAGGACCATCCCGGTCTCCTTCGCGAGCTCCTGCATCCGCTTGGTGGTAGGCCCGTCCGGGATGTGCTCGGTGTAGCTGTAGTACTGGGGATCCTGGACCTGGCAGAAGTACGGCCCGTAGAAGAGCTCCTGGAAGCACATCACCTTGGCGCCCTGCTTCGCGGCCTCGCGCGCATAGCGGATGTGCTTCTCGATCATCGAGTCCTTGTCGCCGGTCCACTCCGCCTGGAGCAGGGCCGCGCGGACGATTCGTGCCATCTCGGGTCGGCCTCCATCTCGGTGCGTTCGGGCTCGGAAGGAGCCGCATGAGAGGCCGATACTCTACAACCCCGACCCTCGCCGGACCCCTGCGCTGCCGAACGACGCCCGGCTGGCTAGACTGCCGCCGATGCCCTCTTTCGCTCGCCTCCTGCCCGCCGCGGCCGTGGCCGTCGCTGTCGCTGTCGCCTTGGCGCTGCGCGCCGCGCCGGTGACGGCGAAGTGCGGCACGCCCTTCACGCCAGCGCAGGCCCTCGACCAGGCATCGGTCGCCTTCGTCGGCACCGTCACCTCCGTGGCCCATGGCGGCTATACCGCGACCTTCCACGTGGAGGAGATTTGGAAGGGCACCAACCTCGCCGACCCGGCCACCGTCTACGGCGGCTCGGCGAACGTGGTGGAGTCGCGGACCTGGTCCCAGGGCACCCGCTACCTGGTCTTCCCCAGCGTGGACAAGGACGGCAATCTGATCGACAGCACGTGTTCCCCCACCGTCGAGTACACGGCGGCGCTCGACGGGTTGCGACCGGCATCGGCGCATGCCCCGCAGGGTCCCCCGACCTCCGGGGTGCCGGGTGACCCGCCCATTGCCGCGGTATTCCTGGTCATCGTGGTCTTCGGGACGTTGGGGGCCGTTGTCCTGTGGCGGATGGGCCGGGTCGAAGCCGCTCCGTAGCACGGCAACCGGCGCCGGGACGGCCCGCACGTTGTCCGCGTAGGCGGGCGTGGCACAATCCCGGCAATGCCTGCCCGGCTGCGCTCCTTCCTGGTGGTCCCGCCGCTCGTCCGGAGGATCGTCTTCCACGCACGGCGGATCGGGGGGTCGGTCGATCGGCATTTCTTCTTCGCACTCGCCAGCGGCCTGATCGGCTTCGTCCTCGTCGCCTCGGTGATCATCACCATGCTCGAGAAGCCGTTCACCGTTGGCGCCTACGGCCAGTCGTTCTACTGGGCGGTGACGACCGTCCTGGGCCAGGGCGACAGCAACTACGTCACCACGCCGGGCGGCTGGATCGTGAGCTGGCTGCTCGTCCTCTTCGGGGTGGCGATCGTGGGCACCATCACCGGTGCCATCGTCGGGTTTGTCATCGACTTTCTGCTCAAGGAGGGCCAGGGGATGGGAGCCGCGGGCTTTCGCGATCACATCGTCATCTGCGGCTGGAACACGACGGCGCGGGAGATGGTGAAGGAGCTCAGGACCGACGAGTACGACGCCAAGGTGGTCCTTCTCCACGAGGCGGAGCGCAACCCTGCCGGCGAGGGCGTCTACTTCGTGCGTGGCGACACCACCGCCGAGCACGATCTCAGGCGCGCCGGGATCGCGGAGGCGTCCGCGGCGCTGGTCGTCCCCGCCGACGCGTCGAACGAGGCGGACATGCGTTCGATCCTGACGACCATGGCGATCGAGTCGATCGAGCCGCGGGTGCGGACCGTGGTGGAGGTGAACAACCCGGCCCACGTGGAGCATCTGCGGCGCGCCCACGCCGACGAGGTGCTCGTGACCTCGCGTCTCGCGTCCCGTTTACTGGCCCGGTCCGCCCTCTACCCGGGGCTCTCGGAGCTGATGACCGACATCGTCTCCGGCGGAGAGGGTTCGGAGCTCTACCGGGTTGCCCTGCCGGAGTCGTACTGCGGGCTCTCCGTGGACGAGCTCTCGGTCCGCCTACGAACGGACCACCGCGCGACGCTGCTGGCGATCAGCCGCGACGGGTCCGCGCACGTGAACCCCGCCGCCGATTTCCGGCTCGAGCCGGGTGACGACGCGGTCGTCGTGGCCGAATCGCTCGGAACGCTGGCACCGCTGCGCATCCAGCACGACTGACCTGCGCCTTCGCATGAACCTCCTCGACCTGGCCGCCATCGCGATCCTGGCGGCGGCGGTCGCGCTGGGCGCGTGGGCAGGCTTCTTCCCGCAGCTGCTGGGACTGGTCGGGGCCGCCGCCGGCTTCGGCGTGGCGCTGATTGCCGCCAATGCACTGAACCCGACGCTGGCCGGGATCGACCAGCCGATGCGCGCGGTGGTGGCGGCCTCCGGACTGGTGGCCCTGACCCTGCTGGGGGAGGCGGCCGGCTCCGCCCTGGGGAGCCGGGCCCGGGCCGCCATGCGCGAGCGGCTGCTGGCGGCCGTCGACCTGGCCGGCGGCGCGCTCATCGGCTTCGGACAGGGGATCCTGGCGCTCTGGCTGGTTGGTGGGCTGATCCTTGCGGGAGCGGTGCCCGGACTGGAGCGCAGCGCCTCGGACTCGGTCATCCTGGGCGCGATCAACCGGGTGCTGCCCGCCCCCGAGGGAGTGGCCGCCCAGATCGTGGGACTCCTGGCCCCGACGGAGTTCCCACAGCTGTTCGCCGGCATCGAGCCCTCGCCGGCGCCGGCACTCGACCTGCCGGATGAGACAACTGCTCGTGCGCTCACCGCATCGGCCGAGGCGAGCACCGTGCAGGTGCTCGTGATCGGCTGCGGTCACGAGCAGCTCGGGACCGGGTTCTTCGTGACGAGCCAGGTCGTCGTGACCAACGCGCATGTCGTCGCGGGCGGAGACACCATGTCGGTCGCGTTCGGGGGCGACACCTACGAGGCGCGGCTCATCCTCTACGACCCGCGGCAGGACATCGCGCTGCTCCGGGTGCCCACCGCCTCTGCGCCGGCGCTGCGACTGGCAGCCACGAGTCCCCAGCGAGGCACGGATGCGGGAGCCCTGGGCCACCCCGGCGGCGGTCCTCTCGCCCTCATCCCGGCCGTCGTCACCGCCGCGTTCGACGCGGCTGGCCCCGACATCTACGGCGCCGGTTCCGTGACCCGCAGCATCGTCGAGCTGAGAGCCGATGTCCGGCGCGGCGATTCCGGCGGGCCGTTGCTCACCGCACCGGGGGTGGTGGGAGGCGTCATCTTCGGTGCGTCGCGCGTGGACGCCGGGGTCGGCTACGCCCTCGCCGCCTCGTCGGTGGCGACCGAGATCCGCGAGGGGACGAACCGCACGGCCACGGTGGGCTCCGGAGCCTGCGTCAGCGAATGAGCGAAGTCGCCAGATGACCGCCATGCGCATCAGCGGCATGTGGTGTAATCGGAACCCTCACCGTTGACGCAACGCCGAGGAGGCGGAATGGCCATCACGCGTGATCGCCTGGGCACCGACGAGATCCTGCGGCTGAACCGCGAGCACACCTTCTTTTCCTGGTCGGCCCAGGCCAGGGTCAACCCCATCGTCATCGACCACGCCGAGGGGATCTACTTCTGGGACCCCGACGGCAAGCGGTACATCGACTTCAACAGCCAGCTCATGAGCGTGAACATCGGCCACGGCGACACCCGCGTGGCCGATGCCATCACCGCGCAGGCGCACCAGCTGGCCTTTGCCGCCCCCCAGTTCGCGACCGAGGTCCGCGGCCGCCTGGGCAAGCTCCTCTCCGAGCTGACCCCGGGTGAGCTCAACACCTTCTTCTTTACCCTCGGCGGGGCCGAGGCCAATGAGAACGCGCTGCGCATGGCCCGGCTGTACACCGGGCGCCAGAAGGTGATCGCGCGCCATCGGTCCTACCACGGGGCAACCGCGGGAGCCATCAGCGTCACCGGCGACCCGCGGCGCTGGGCGAACGAGCCGGGCAGCGTCCCGGGCGTCATCCGGGTCCTCGACCCGTGGCGCTGGGGGAAGGGCGAGCCCGAGCCGCTGGACGAGCACCTCGCCTACCTGGAGGAGGTGATCCGGTACGAGGGGCCGCAGACGATCGCAGCCTTCATCCTGGAGACGGTGACCGGCACCAACGGAATCCTGATCCCGCCGGACGGCTACCTGCAGGCCGTGCGCGAGCTGTGCACGAAGCACGGGATCGTGATGATCGCCGACGAGGTGATGGCCGGCTTCGGGCGCACGGGGCGCTGGTTCGCGGTCGACCACTGGGACGTGGTGCCGGATCTGATCACCATGGCCAAGGGGCTGACCAGCTCATATCTGCCGCTCGGCGCGGTTGCCATCTCGCCCGATATCGCCCACGCATTTGACGATCGCGTCTACTTCGGCGGGCTCACCTACTCCGCCCACCCGATGAGCTGCGCCGCGGCCATCGCCGCGGTCGAGGTGCTGCGCGACGACGACCTGGTGGGCAACGCCGCCCGTCTTGACCCGGTGATGCGCTCCCTCCAGCACGAGCTGAAGACGAAGCACCCCAGCGTGGGCAACGTGCGGAACATCGGCCTGTTCGGGATCGTGGAGCTGATCCGCAACCGTGAGACGCGCGAGCCGCTCTCCGCGTTCAACACCACCGCACCGGAGATGAGCGCGTTCGACGCTCGGCTGCGCGCGGACGGCCTCTACACCATGACCCACTGGAATGGCTTCTTCACCAATCCTCCGCTGTGCATCACGGAGGAGCAGCTGCGCGAGGGGTTCGCGATCATCGACCGGGCGCTTGAGGTGACGGACGCGGCCGTGGTCTGACAACGGCGGGCGGCAGGACCGTCCCGCGATGGAGGAGGTGCCGGAGGGCCAGAGGGATGCACGCGACCTTGCGTGGGGGTTGATCGCCATCGGTCAATGAAGGACGCACCGGAGGACGCCCATGACAGCCGCGACCTACGAGGAGACCATCTACCCCGACGGTCGGCACGAGCTGACGCCTGAGACCCAGGCGGCCGTCGAGCACAGCGCGCTCTACAACGAGGACCTCGCCCCGGTACGCCTGGAGCGGCGCGTCTGGAACACGTACGCCTACCTGGCGCTCTGGGTGGGGATGAGCGTCAACATTCCCAGCTGGTCGCTCGCCGCCGGCCTGATCCTCATCGGGATGGACTGGGTCCAGGCGGTCGTCACCGTGATGCTGGGCAACCTGATCGTCCTGGTGCCCATGCTGCTCAACAGCCACGCCGGGACGAAGTACGGCATCCCCTTCCCGGTCTTCGCCAGGGCATCGTTCGGCACCGTCGGCGCGAACCTGCCTGCGCTGCTGCGCGCAGGTGTGGCCTGCGGCTGGTTCGGGATCCAGACCTGGATCGGCGGCGGCGCGATCTTCGTGCTGGTCGGCGCGATCCTGGGCCAGGACTCCTGGTGGGTGACCGCCTCGACCTTCAAGCTCGGCTTCGGCGGTGCGCAGCCGTGGACCCTGTGGCTCAGCTTCGGCATCTTCTGGATCCTGAACCTGTACATCATCCTGCGGGGCATGAACACCCTGCGGATCTTCGAGAGCTGGTCCGCCCCCTTCCTCATCGTCATCTCGCTGGGCCTGACGGTCTGGATGGTCTTCCAGGCGCATGGTCTGGGCGACATCCTTGCGGCCCCCAACAAGTTCGGCGGCTGGACCGGCGACTTCTGGAAGATCTTCTTCCCGTCCCTGATGGGCATGATCGCGTTCTGGTCGACCCTCTCGCTCAACATGCCGGACTTCACCCGGTTCGGACGCTCGCAGCGCGACCAGACCATTGGCCAGGCGCTGGGCCTGCCCACCACCATGACCCTCTTCGCGATCTTTGCGGTCCTGACCGCTTCGGCCTCCGCAATCGTCTACGGCGAGGCGATCTGGGATCCAGTGCAGCTCGTGGGCCGCTTCGATAACGTGATCGTCATCGTCGTGGCTCTCTTCGCGGTGGCCCTGGCCACCCTGACGACCAACGTGGCCGCCAACCTGGTGAGCCCGTCGTACGACTTCAGCAACGTCTTCCCCAAGCTGATCAGCTTCCGGACCGGCGGGATCATCACCGCCATCGTCGGCATCCTGATCCAGCCCTGGTACCTGTACAGCAACGCCGAAATCTACATCTTCACCTGGCTCGGCTTCTACGGCGGCGCAACGGGTGCCATCGCCGGCGTCCTGATCGCGGATTACTGGCTGATCCGGCGCACCGAGCTGCGGCTGGCCGACCTGTATCGCGGGTCCGGTATCTACCGCTACGTGTCCGGCTGGAACTGGCGGGCGGTGGTCGCCCTCGCGGTCGGCATCGTGATGGCGGTGGGCGGCGCGTATTCGAACGTCAACGCGGATGGGTCGAAGTCCGGACCCTTCCCGGTCGACGGGCTGATCCCGTTCCTCAAGCCCCTCTACGACTACAGCTGGG
Source organism: uncultured Chloroflexia bacterium (assembly GCA_963814105.1). GTDB lineage: Bacteria > Chloroflexota > Limnocylindria > QHBO01 > QHBO01 > CAVXEH01. Next base: position 106,656 of record CAWFBQ010000007.1, on the reverse strand, counting down.
TCGTCGGCCTGGCCGTGGCCTTCGTCCTCTACTGGATCCTGGTGATGGTCGCCCCCATCGGCGAGGCGAAGGCCGAAACAGCGGCGGAGTCCGCCGCCTGAGCAGGGCCGATGCCGGCGGCACGCCGGCCCTGATCTTCGAACGAGGCCCCTCCCTCTCGGAGGGGCCTCGTCTTGTCTGGCCGCGCGAGCAGTCCGGAGCCGCCCGCGGCGTGTCAGGGCCTTTCGTGCAGCCGTGCAGCCGTGCAGCCGTGCAGCACGAAGGGTGGCTGACAGCGCTGGGTCCGGGTAGCGGTGCGCTCAGGAGTGGTTCGCGGGCTCGGCAACCGGCGCGGCATGGCGAACGAGGCGCGGAAGCAACGGCGGAACGAGGAGCGTGGTGGCCACCGCCATCCCGACCACCACCGAGTAGAGGGATCCGGAGATCGCGCCGGCGGTGAACCCGAGGCCGGCGACCACGATCCCCACCTCGCCCCGCGGCACCATTCCCCAGCCGACCAGCACCGCCTCGCCCCGCGGCAGCGACCAGCCCCCGAGGAACGCGCCGCCGAACTTGGCCACCACGGCAACCGCGGAGACCCCGACGAGCAGGCCCAGGGTGGGAGCCGATGCCAGGCCCGCGAGATCGATCTGGGCACCGATGCTGCCGAAGAAGAAGGGTGTGAAGAACGCCGCCACCGGTGCGACCTCCTCTTCGAGCGCATCGCGCTCCGCTGACTCTCCCACCACCATGCCGGCCAGGAATGCCCCGATGATCGCCGCCAGCCCAATCCACGCGGCGAGGGCGGCCAGGCCCAGCATCAGGATCACGCCGGGCAGGAACGGCGTCTCCGCGAAATGCGGCACCGTGAGCAGGGACCGATGCCGGCGAAGGATCCCCGTCCCGGCCAGGACGGTCACCCCGATGAAGGCGACCGCCATGGCGATCAGCAGGGCGATCCGTCCGATGCTCACCCCGCCCGCCGCAAGCCCCACGGCGACCGCCAGGATGAGCATGGCCAGCACGTCGTCGATGATCGCGGCGCCCAGGATCACGCGGCCGGCCCGGCTCCCGAGGGCGCCGAGAGCGCCGAGCGCGCGTGAGGTGATGCCCACTGAGGTGGCCGTCAGAGCGGCTCCCAGGAAGATGCTGCCCGCCAGGTCGAGGTCCATCAGCACGCCGATCCCGAAACCGGCTGCGAAGGGCACCGCCACCCCGAAAGCCCCAACGCTCGCCGCGGTGCTGCCCACCCGCAGCAGGTCCGCGAGCCGGGTCTCGACGCCGACCTGGAAGAGGAGCAGCACCACGCCGATCTCCGCAAAGAGCGTGGTCTCGGGGTTGATCGCGTACCAGCCGAGGACCGCCGGACCGACGAGCACCCCGCCCAGGATCTCGCCCACGATGGGTGGCTGGCCCAGGCGCTTGAAGAGCTCGTCGCCGACCTTGGCTGCGAGCAGCATCACGAACAACTGGGCGAGGATCTCGGAAATGTGCTCCATCAGGCTAGAGGAGGTAACGAAGCCAGAGGTATCCGCTCGACACGACGATGCTCACGAAGGTCACCGGCACCGCGTGGCGGGCGAAGGTCAGGAAGCTGATCGGGTGACCCTCGCGGTCGGCCATGCTGGCCAGGATGACGTTGGCCGAGGCGCCGATGATGGTGGCGTTGCCGCCGAGGTCGGCGCCGGCGGCCAGCGACCACCACAGCGCCCGCGTCCCGTGGGGGGCAGAGAGGTCGTGAATCACCGGCAGCATCGTGGCGGTGTACGGGATGTTGTCCACGATCCCCGAGACGACCGCCGAGAGCCACAGGACGAACATCGAGGCGACGCCCAGCGAGCCGCCGGTCAGCGAGGCGAGCTCCCGGCTCACCGCGTCGATGGCTCCGATCTCGATCACGCCCGAGACGAGCATGAAGAGACCGATGAAGAAGAACAGGGTCGGCCACTCGATCTCGCGCAGCACCTCGTGCGGCTCCTCGCGGGCAACGATCATGAGGACGATGGCCCCGGCCAGCGCAATCGTCGCCGGCTCCAGGTGCAGAGCGCCATGGAAGAGGAATCCGACCAGCGTCAGGGACACCACGACGAGCGAGCGGACCAGGAGGCTCGGATCGCTGATCATCGTGCGCTCGTCGAGCGCCAGCAGGCTGTCACGCAGCGCGGGGTCGGCGGTGAGCTGCCCGCGGAACATCCAGCGTGCGGCGAACAGGAAGCCGACCAGGACGATGATCGCCAGCGGCGCCATGTTCAGGGCGAACGTGGTGAAGTCGATCCCCGCCGCGGAGGCGATCAGGATGTTCGGCGGATCGCCGATCAGGGTCGCCATGCCCCCGATGTTCGAAGCGAGGATCTCGCTGATGACGAACGGAAGGGGGCTCATCCCGAGCCGCCGTGCAAGGAAGAAGGTGACCGGACCGACGAGGACGACGGTCGTGACGTTGTCGAGCAGGGCGGAGGCGACCGCGGTGATGATGGAGAGGATCACCAGCAGCCGATAGGGCTCTCCGCGCGCGATGCGGGCGGCGCGGATCGCGACCCACCCGAAGATCCCCGTCTTCCGCAGGATGGCCGCCAGGATCATCATCCCGGCCAGCAGGAAGATGACGTTGAAATCGATCTCGTCGAAGGCGCGCTCCTGGCTCACGACCCCCAGGAGCACCATCGCCACGCCCCCGCCCATGGCCGCCAGGGTCTTGTGGACCTTCTCGGTGGCGATGAGGAGGAACGTTGCGACGAAGATCGTGAGCCCCACGCCCACCGTCAACGTCACGCAGGCTCCTCCTCTGGCTCGAGCCGCAGCCGGCGCGCGAGCGGCCCGGCCGTGGTGCCCTGGATCATGAGGGTCAGCAGCACGCAGCCGAAGACGGTTCCCTGCAGGAGGTTGCGCTGGGGCAGGTCCGCCGGCAACGAAAGCGCCAGCGCGACGGACACGGCGCCGCGCAGGCCGGACCAGGCGATGAGGTGCAGCCACCCGCGCGGCAGCCGGCGGGCCCAGCCCAGGGCGTGCGCGGCGCGGTACGTGCCACCCAGCAGGCCGTAGATGATGACGGCCCGTGAGACGACGAGGGTCACCAGGGTTGCCGCCGCGGCGCCGGCGGCAGCCAGCAGCTGCGGAATGCCGATCGAGAGACCGATGAGCAGGAAGACCAGCGTGGTGGCCAGGAAGCCGATGAACTCCCAGACGATGTCAATGGCATCCTGGGCGCGCTGGCTGATTCCGACCATGCGTCCGTAGCTGCCCAGCACCAGGCCGCAGACCACGCTGGCGATGAGCCCCGACTCGTGCAGCTGCGCCGCGATCAGGTACGACCCGTACGCGGCGACCAGCGACATGGTGAGCTCGATGAGGTGGTCGTGGATGCGGGCCAGGAACCGGGAGATGAGGAGGCCCATCACGGCGCCGATGGCGGTCGACGCGAGCGTGCCGACGACCAGCCCACCCACGATCCCCCCCGGCGAGATGCCTTCCGAGCCGATGGCCTGGAGGGCGATGGCGAAGATCACGACACCCGTACCGTCGTTGAAGAGGCTCTCCGCCTCCACCAACGTCGTGAGCGGCCGCGGGATGCCGAGCGGCCCCATCACCGCCAGGATTGCCGCGGGGTCTGTCGCGGCCAGCATGGTCCCGACCAGGAAGCTCAGCCCGAAGTCCAGGCCGACGGCCAGGTTGAGGACCGCGGCGATCAGCAGCGCGGTGATCAGCACCCCCGGAACGGCCAGCAGGATCACCGCGGGCAGCTTCGGCCACAGGATCCGGATGTCAGTTCGGTACGCGCCCTCGAAGACCAGGGCGGGAAGCAGCACCGCGAGGAGGAGCTCGGGGTCAATGTGCACGTCCAGCCCCAGCTGCGACGCGGAGACCGCCACGCCCAGCACCACGAGCGCGACGCTGTAGGGGATCACGGCGATGCGGCGCATCACGACCGCCACCAGGCTCGCCGCGGCAAGCAGGAGGACGAAGACCTCCACCGCCCCGACGGTTCCGCTTCCCATCACAGCTGCTCCAACATAACGGCAGGAGACCACGCGGCACGCGCAGTCTCCACCTTGGCGCTGCGGATAGAGGCGCGCGCCCCGCCTGACCGGGTCGCGGCCCGACCGGCTGCAAAGGATACCCGACCGATCGCCGCTATCATCGGTCAATGGAGCCTCCGGGCGGCCTGGCACTCACCCTGCTCGCGTCCCTGGGCGCTGCACTCGTGCTGGGCGCCATCGCGAACCGGCTGCGTCTGGCGCCCATGATCGGCTACGTGGCCGCCGGCCTCCTGGTCGGGCCATTCACGCCGGGCTTCGTGGCGGACCGCGCGGAGGTCCTGGCCCTCGCCGACATCGGCGTCGCACTGCTCATGTTCAGCATCGGGCTGCAGTTCCGTCTTGGCGAGCTGGCCTCCGTGGGCAGGCTCTCGCTGATCGGCACGCCCATCCAGGTCGGCATCACGCTCGGCATCGGGCTCGGAGCGGCGCTGCTGCTGGGGGCGGAGCCGGTGACCGCCGCATTCATCGGAGGCGTGGCGTCGATCTCCTCGAGCGTCGTCCTGGTCAAGATCGCCGGCGAGGAGTCGCTGCAGGCGACCCTTCACGGCCGGATCGCGCTGGGCTGGACGGTGGCCCAGGACCTCATCACCGTGGTGCTGGTCGTGGTCCTCGCCTCGCTGGCCGGCGGCGAGTCGGACCTGCTGCTGCGCATGGGCCGTTCGGTGGTCCTGGCGCTGGCCTTCGTGGCGGCGATCCTGGCGATCGGCTCGCGGGTCCTGCCGCGCGTGCTCGCGGAGATCGCCCGGCTCGGATCACGCGAGCTGTTCATCGTGGCCGTGGCGGTGGTCGCCATCGGCACCTCGTTCCTGGCCGGCCTGGTGGGCGTGTCGGTGGCACTGGGAGCATTCGTCGCCGGCCTGGCGCTCGCGGAGTCGGACCTGGCCGCCTCCGTCCTCGGCGAGGTGGTGCCCCTGCGCGAGCTGTTCGCAACGCTCTTCTTCGTCTCGGTGGGGCTGCTCCTCCAGCCGTCGGCGATCGCGGAAGGCTGGCTGGCGGTCGCCGGGCTGCTGGTGCTCATCACGGTCGGGAAAGCGCTTCCCATCGCCGGCATCACCATGCTGGGTGGCCAGCGACCTGCTCCCGCCTTCCGCGCGGGTGGCCTGCTGGCACAGAGCGGGGAATTCAGCTTCGTGATCGCGACGCTGGGACTCCAGCACGGCGCCCTGGGCAGCGGCACGTTCTCGCAGGCAATGGGAGCGGTCGTGCTCAGCATCGTGCTCGCCGGGCCCGTGGCCGGGGTGAGCGCCCGCATCGGTGATCGCCTCGACCGCCGCCGGCAGCCGCGCCGCGACGGCGGCCCGCGAATGGAAGGCGGCGAGGAGCTGCGCCGCCACGCCCTGGTCCTGGGCTACGGCCGGGTGGGCAAGACGGTGACCCGCATCCTGGAGGCGCGCGGCTTCCCGTTCATCGCAGTCGATGCTGACTATCCGCTGGTGCGGGCCGCCGCTGCTCGCGGCGTCCCGGTCATCTACGGCGAGGCGGGGTCGCCGGCGGTGCTCGACGAAGCGGGGATCGCCCGGGCGCGCATCCTGGTGATTGCCCTGCCGGACGCCCTGGCCACCCGCCAGGCGGTGACCTACGCGCGCTACCGGAACGCGCGGATCGAGATCGTGGCGCGCGCCCACTCCGAGGCCGACGAGCTGGCGCTGCGGCACATGGGGGTCGAGCGTGTGGTGCTGGCCGAGCGGCAGGTCGGGAACGAGCTGGTGCGGCACGCGCTGCACCGCTACGGCATCAGCGAGCGGGAGGTCGACGCGATCCTTCGTCGCGACCAGTGACGCGGCGCCATCGGCGTGTCAGGCGGTCCAGGCCCCGTCGATGCGGTCGACCAGCTCCGAGAGCGTGTCGACGACAAGCGCTGCGCGGGCCTCCTTCGGCAGGTCCTGGATCAGGCCCCACGGACCGCGACGGATCCAGACCGCGCGCATGCCCGCGGCCGCGCTGGGAAGGACGTCGTTGTCCACGCGGTCTCCGACGTAGGCCACCGCACCGGGGTCGGGGTCGCCCAGCAGCGCCAGGGCCCGCGCGAAGAAGGCGGGATCCGGCTTGGCCACGCCCATCTCGTCCGACATGGCCATGACGTCGGGTGCGAATCCCAGGGCCCGCAGCTCCGCGCTGCGGCTCACCGGCTGGTTGGCGAGGATCGCGGTGCGGTACCCACTGTCGGCCAGGGCCCGCACCGCGGGAAGCGCATCGGGATAGACGTCGTCCTCCCGGAAGCCTCCGTACGCCGCCTCCACCGCGTCGTACTGGTGGCGCCAATTCGGGAAGCCCAGGATGTCGAACGTGTCCCGATACTCGCCGCCCCGGGCGATGGCCGCTCCCAGCGCGGCCATGAACGTCAGGCGCGGGACACCGAGCTCGTCCGCCCAGACCGACCAGATCCGCGTCTCGTCGATCAGGGTCTCGCCCACGTCGAGCACGACCCAGCGCTGTTCGCCGTCCGAGCTCGTCGCCTACGCCTCCTTGACGCCCGCCACCAGCGCCTGGACCGATGCCTTCGCGTCGCCGAAGAGCATGGCCGTCTGCGGCTCCGAATAGAGCGGGTTCGCAATGCCCGCGAAGCCCGACGCCATGGACCGCTTGAGGACGACGACGTTCTGTGCCTTGTCCACGTTCAGGATGGGCATGCCGTAGATCGGCGAGCCCTCATCCGTGCGCGCGGACGGGTTGGTCACGTCGTTGGCGCCGATGACCAGCGCCACGTCAGCGTCCGCGAACTCGTCGTTGATCTCGTCCATCTCCTTGAGGCGGTCGTACGGAACGTTGGCCTCGGCGAGCAGGACATTCATGTGCCCGGGCATGCGTCCGGCCACCGGATGGATGGCGAACTCCACGTCGACGCCCTTGGCCAGCAGCAGGTCCATCAGCTCGCGAACCGGGCCCTGCGCCTGGGCGACCGCCATCCCGTAACCCGGGACGATGATCACCTTCTTGCCGTAGGCCATGAGCACCGCCGCGTCTTCGGCGCTGATCTCACGCGCGGTCTGCTCGCCCGCCTCACCCGCGGCCGTCGTGCCGCCGCCGGTGCCGAAGGCGCCGAACAGGACGTTCATGAGCGAGCGGTTCATGGCTCGGCACATGAGCTGGGTCAGGACTGCGCCCGAGGCGCCCACCAGGGTCCCGGCGATGAGCAGCGCGTAGTTGCCGATGACGAAGCCCGTGGCGCCCACGGCGATGCCGGTGTAGCTGTTGAGCAGGCTGATCACGACCGGCATGTCCGCGCCGCCAATGGGCATCACGATCAGCACGCCCGCCGCCAGGGCCACGACCACGTAGGCCAGGAAGAGGGCCACGTTGTTGGTGACCACCGCCAGGAGGATGGCCATCACCAGCAGGCCACCCAGGACGATGCTGGCCACGATGTTCTGCGCCGGGATGGTCACCGGGCGGGCCGGGATGTTGCCCTGCAGCTTGCCGAAGGCAATGATCGAGCCGGTGAGGCTCACCGAGCCGATGACCGCGCCGGCGAGGGTGGCGATCATGGGCACCACGGGCAGCAGGTCCGACGCCGGCCGGCCATTGACGGAGAGCAGGAACTCGGACATGGCCACGACCGCGGCGGCACCGCCGCCCGCGCCGTTGAAGATGGCGACCATCTGCGGCATGGCGGTCATGGGGACGCGGCGCGCCCCGAGAACGCCGATCACCGAACCGATGCCGCCCGCCACGAGCAGGATCCACCAGTGCTGGAGCATGCCGTCGGTGGTGACCAGGGTCCAGACCACGACCAACGTCATGCCGGCCGCCCCGAGCAGGTTCCCGGTCCGCGCCGTCTTGGGCGAGGCGAGGAACTTGAGGGCCAGGATGAAGGTGGCCGAGGCCACCAGGTAGACGAGGAAGGTGACGACCGTCAGCGCGTCCATCAGCGGTCACCCGGCCGCTTGCGGAACATCTCGAGCATCCGGTCGGTGACGACGAAGCCGCCCACCACGTTGACCGTGCCCAGGAAGACGCCCAGCAGGGCGAGGATGATGCGCAGCGGGTCGTCCGCGGTGGCCGCGACCAGCATGGCCCCCACCACGATGACCCCGTGCACCGCGTTCGCGCCGGACATCAGCGGGGTGTGGAGCATGGTGGGCACCTTGCTCACCACCTCGTAGCCGACGAACGCGGCGAGGACCAGGATGAAGAGCGCGTCGAGCAGCGCGCGCGGGTCGAGCGCCTCGGTCATGACGCCGCCCCTTTCTCCGGTGCCGATGGCGTCGCGTCGGCGGCCGGGGTGGCCGCCGGTACGGGAGCCGGATCGATACCCAGCGCCTTGGCGGTCGCTTCGTGCACCACCTTGCCTCCGTGGGTGATGGTGGCGCCCTTGGTGATGGCGTCCTCGAAGTCGAGGACGAGCTCACCCGCGGGCACCAGGTGCTTGATCAGGGTCTGGATGTTCTTGCTGAACATCTGCGTGGCGCTGCCCGGCATGGTGGCCGGCAGGTTCGTGAAGCCGATGATCCGCACGCCGTTGTCGGTGACGATCTCCTTGCCGGGCTGGGTGAGCTCGCAGTTGCCGCCCGCCTCGGCCGCCATGTCGATGATGACGCTCCCCGGCCGCATGGTCTTCACCATCTCGGCGGTGATCAGGCGCGGAGCCGGGCGCCCGGGGATGAGGGCCGTGGTGATGACCGCATCGGCCTCGCCAACTCGCGAGGCGATGAGCTCCGCCTGGCGGCGCTTGTAGTCCTCGGTCATCTCGCCGGCGTAACCACCCGCGGTCTCTGCGTTCGCCTTCTCCTCCTCGGTCATCTCGACCTCGAGGAACGTGCCGCCCAGGCTCTCGACCTGCTCCTTGACGACCGGGCGCACGTCGGTGGCCTCCACGACCGCGCCGATCCGCCTGGCGGTGCCGATGGCCATCAGCCCCGCGACGCCGGCCCCGAAGACCAGGACCCGCGCCGGACGGACGGTGCCGGCGGCGGTGGTCAGCAGCGGCATGAACTTGGGGAGGCGCTCCGCTGCCAGCACGACGGCCTTGTACCCGCCCACCGTGCTCTGGCTCGAGAGCGAGTCCATGCTCTGGGCACGGGTGATGCGCGGGATGGCGTCCATGCTGATGGCGGTCACGCCCTGGTCGGCCAGGGCTTTCGCGACCTCGGGGTGGAAGAGCGTGCCCAGCGTGCCGATCAGGACGACACCGGACTTCAGCTGCTTGATCTCCGCGTCGGAGGGCCGGCCCACATGGAGCACCATCTCGGCGTCCTTCTGCAGGGTGGCCGCGTCCGGGACGATGGTCGCGCCCGCCTCGCGGTACGCCGCATCGGCGATGAACGACGCTTCACCGGCGCCGGCCTGGACGATCACCTGGTTACCGTCGGCGATGATCTGGCCGACCGCCTGCGGCGTGAGGGCGACGCGTGTCTCTCCCTCGGCCGTCTCGCGTGGGACAGCGATCTTCATTCGAATCCGTTCCTGACAGGTGGCATGAGCGAGCCGCCGGTTGCTGACGTGAGGCGGCCCGGGATTTGAAGTGTACCAAAGGTGCCGGACCGCTTCGGCAGGTCAGCCGGCGTACTCGGCGGGGTGGTCCCCGCGGTCGATCTGGAGGGTCTCTTCGAAGGTGTCGAGGAGCTCAGCCACGCTCACCCCGTTCTCATCGGCAGCGGCTTTGAGATCCTCGTACCGGATGTTGTGCTCGCCCATGTCCAGGTGGGCACGCATGCATCCGCAGGTCAAACACATCGCGTCGCGCTCCTTTCGCTGCGGCTCAGGCGTTCAGAGACGATACGCCGCGCGGGCACGCCCGTCCTGAACTCGCGGACCAACGAGGCGGCCACGTGTCGTGCGGCGCCGTGGGCTGGTCCGATTGGCAGGGTCCGCGACATCGGCCTCCGCTACCCTATCTGGCCGTGAGCCTCGTCGTCGATTCCCTGGTCAAGACCTTCGGCTCGGTGCGCGCGCTGGACGGCATCAGCTTCACGGTCGAGCCCGGCCGCATCTTCGGCCTGATCGGCGCGAACGGTGCGGGGAAGACCACCAGCATGCGGATCGTGCTCGACATCCTGCGCGCCGACTCCGGGAGCGTCACCTGGCAGGGGATGCGCAACACGGACCTGCCCCGCCGCACCTGGGGATACCTCCCCGAGGAGCGCGGGCTCTATCCACGCATGAAGGTGATCGAGGTGCTGCGCTACTTCGCCGCGCTCTACGGCGTGCCGGAGGCGAAGGCGACCGCGGAGGTCACCGACTGGCTGGCGCGCTTCCATGTCCCCGACTACCGCGACCGCAAGGTCGAGGAGCTCTCGAAGGGGAACCAGCAGAAGATCCAGTTCATCGCCGCCATCCTTCATGACCCCGACGTGCTGATCATGGACGAGCCGTTCTCAGGCCTCGATCCGGTGAACGCGGGGCTCCTCAAGGAGGCCTTCCTGGCGATGCGCGACCGCGGCAAGACGCTCATCTTCAGCACGCACCAGATGGAGCAGGTCGAGGAGCTGTGCGAGGCGATCGCCATCATGGACCACGGCCGGCTGGTGGAGTCCGGCGCCCTCCGGGACGTCAAGCGCCGGATGGGTCGCCAGGTCGTCCGCCTTTCGGTCGAGGGGACCGATGGCGCCGGCGCCGACGCCGCCGCATGGGTGGACCAGATGCCCGGCGTGCAGGTGACCCGCCGCGGCGAGGACTACGTCGAGATGCACGTGGCCGCTGAGACCGATCCGGAGTCGATCCTGGCGGCCGCGATCCAGCGCGGCGACCGGGTGACCCGTTTCGAGATCGCGGATCCGTCCCTGGAGGAGATCTTCATCGAGAAGGTCGGGCACATGGACGTCGACCAGGAGCGCCACCTGGCCGATGCGGGCCCGGCTGGGGCCAGCCCGCATCCTCCGTCCGGTCCGGAGGAGCCGACATGAGCCCCTTCCTGAGTCGTCTGCTCAACAGGCTTCCACTCGCGGGCGGCCTCTTCCCGAACGCATACCACGTCGCGAAGCGCGAATACAACGTCCGCGTCAGGAACCGGACCTTCGCGATCCTCACCATCGGCCTGGCGGTGGTGGGCCTTGGCCTCACCCTCCTGCCGCTCGGCGTCAACCTGATCGGTGGGCAGAAGCCGGTCAAGGTGGGCGTCTACAGCACGGCCTCCGATCTCTCGGTCGACCCGGCCACCACCGTCCAGTCGGTCCTCAACTCCCTCGCCGGAGGCGGCTCCGGAACGACAGGCGGATCGGGCGGGTCGACCGGACAGCGCTTTTCGGTCACCGCGGTGACCGGCCTGGCCGCCGCCCAGGCCGAGGTACGGCAGGACAAGCTCGACGAGCTCCTGACCATCTCGCGCACCTCCAGCGGCGACCTGGCCTTCGATGTGTTCACCAAGGCCTCGGCCAACGACCAGAACGTGGCCCTCGTCCGGCAGGCGGCGACCTCGATCGCCATCTCGGATCGCCTGGAGCGCGCGGGTGTCTCGGCGACGGACCGCGGGCGGATCTTCGCGCCCACCGACTTCACCACGACCTCCGCCGACCCGAACGCGGCCCGCCAGAACCAGGCGGACTACGTCCCGTCCTACATCCTCGCCTACGTGTTCGTGATCCTGACCTTCATGGCCATCCAGGTCTATGGCAACTGGGTCGCGGCCAGCGTGGCGGAGGAGAAGAGCTCCCGCGTCATGGAGCTGCTGATCACCGCCGCCACGCCGCGCCAGCTCCTCTTCGGCAAGGTGCTGGGGAACGGCGGCGCGGGACTCACCCAGTACGGCGCCGTGCTGCTGGCAGCCCTGGTGGGATTCCTGGCCCAGGGTGCGCTGAGCGACTGGGCACATGCACACGGGCTGCTGCAGAGCGCCTCCGACGCCTCGATCCAGGGCCTGACCCCGCCGCTGGTCCTGGGCTTCGGGGTCTTCTTCATCCTCGGCTTCATCCTCTACTCGATCCTCTACGCGGCCGCCGGCTCCATGGCGAGCCGGCAGGAGGACGTGCAGCAGATCGCGGTCCCACTCACCTTCCTGGGCCTCGGGGGCTACCTGCTCAGCTTCATCGCGCTGCCGCTGATCGAGGCACCGTGGGTCAAGGTGGTCTCCTGGATCCCGTTCGTCTCCTCGTTCCTCTTCCCGGCGCGGATCGCCCTCTCCCCGCCGGCGCCCTGGGAGTACCTCCTGAGCATCGGCCTCCTGGTCGTCGCCATCTTCGGGGCGCTGTGGGTGGCGGCGCGGATCTACGCCGCGGGCGTCCTGCTGTACGGGCAGCGACCAACGATGCGCGCGATCCTGCGGGCGACGCTGCAGGGGCGCTGATGGACACCCTCGTCATCGAGGGGCGTCGCCTGGAGCTGGTGACCGGCGACATCACGACGCAGCGGGTCGACGCCATCGCCAATGCGGCGAACGCAGCGCTCCGGGGAGGCGGCGGCGTCGACGGCACCATCCACCGGGCCGCGGGCCCGGCACTGCTCGAGGAGCTGCGCAACCGGTACCCGCACGGCACCCGGACCGGCACCGCGGTCGAGACCGCGGGCCATCGGCTGCCCGCGCATTGGATCCTCCACGCGGTCGGTCCCGTGTGGCGCGGTGGGAACCATGGGGAGGCGGAGCAGCTGGCCGGGGCGTATCGGTCCTGCCTGGCGTTGTGCGACACGCTGGGGGCCCGCAGCGTCGCATTTCCGGCGATCAGCATGGGCATCTACGCCTTCCCCGGTGAAGCTGGGGCCCGGATCGCGATCGACGCCGTTGCCGCACACCTCGCCGGGCCCACGACCATCGAGCTCGCGCGCTTCGTCCTGTACAGCGACGACACGTACGGCCTCTTCGCGGACGCGCTGCGCTCGCTGAATGCGGGAGCGCCTCCGGACCCCTAGCCGGGGGTCCCGCCCCCTGGCCCGGCCGCCGATGTCCGCATCCCGCGACCCGGCATTCGCGGCCGCAACGCAAAGCGCTCGCCCGGCGGCGCCAGCGCCGAGGCGGCGTCCTCCTCGCCGGTGAGCAGCGCGCTCACGTACTCGCCGATGACCGGCCCGTGCTTGAAGCCATGGCCGGAGCCTCCGCCCACCACCCAGACGTTCTCCCAGCCCGGGTGGCGGTCGATCACGAAGTGGGTGTCCGGTGTGGTCTCGTACTGGCAGATGCGCCCCTCGACCACCGGCTGCGCGGCCAGCGCCGGGAATCGCCGGACCAGGAATGCACGAGCGGCCTCGACCCGCTCGTTGCTCAGGCGGCGCTCCTCGTGATCGGGGTCGACCTCGGGTCCGGGCCAGTCCGGGGCCACCTTGAAGCCTCGCCCCTCGATGGAGGGTAGCCCGTAGAAGGCACCCTCGTAGTCGACCCAGGTGGGCAGCGACCCGGCGTCGAAACGGCCATCGCCCGGCGGCGTGGCGAAGAAGACGATCTCCTGGCGGGTCACGGCGATCTGCCCGGCGAGCGCGGGAACCAGGCGTGGCAGCCACGGCCCGGCTGCCAGCACGAAGGCGTCCGCCTCCAGCAGCCGGCCATCGGCGGTGCGGAGCAGTCGCAGGCGTCCGCCGGCCGCATCGGCCTCCCGGGGAGGAAGCACGCGCGCCCGGTCCAGGACCCCGCCGTCGCGGACGACCATCTCGCCGACGGCGGACACGGCGCGGCGGGCCATGATGACCGCGGCCTGCGGCTCATGGAGCACCCAGCCGATACCGTCCAGGGCGACCTGGGGCCATCGCTCGGCGAACGCCTCCGGCTCCAGTCGTTCTGCCGGGATCCCCAGCCGGGTGAGGGTGGCGAGCGACTCCGCCTCGAACCCATCGTCAGCGTGGGCGAACCAGGTCACCCCGGTCTCCACCACGAGCCGCTCGTGCGCCGCGGCCTCCACCTCCCGCCATTGGCCCAGCGCCCGTCGCTGCCAACGCGGGTACAGCTCGTCCGACCCATGCGCCGACCGGGAGACCCGCGTGTCGCCCCCCGAGGTCGCCAGCGACGAGCCCGGCACGTACTGCTCCACCAGCGTGACGGCCGACCCGCGGCGGCGCAGCCAGAGCGCTGTCCAGGTGCCCATCACCCCGCCGCCAACCACCACCACCCGGGTACTGCCGCCCATGAGCCGATGGTAGCCGCCCCGCCCGCGCGGCTGCGATACGCTTGCGCCGATGGATCTCCCGGCTGCTGCTGCCGCACCCCCGCGCGCCACCGAGCAGGCCACGGTCATCAGCACGGAACGCCTGACCAAGCACTACGGGGCGGTCGAGGCGCTCAGCGAGCTGAGCCTCGAGGTGCGTTCCGGCGAGATCTTCGGCTTCCTGGGGCCAAACGGCTCCGGCAAGTCCACGATGATCCGGACCCTGCTTGGCTACCTCCATCCCTCCGGTGGACGCGCCAGCGTCCTGGGGCTGGACGTGGTCCACGACAGCGTCGAGATCCGGAGCCGCACCGGGTATCTCCCCGGCGGAATCTCGCTGTACGGCTCGCTCAGCGGGAGCGATGCCCTCGCCTACCTCGCCGATCTCCAGGGCCAGCCCGCGGTCCTGCGCAACGAGCTCTGCGAACGCCTGAACCTCGGCGCCCGGGATCTGCGGCGGAGGGTCCGCGACTACTCGCGCGGCATGCGCCAGAAGCTCGGCGTGATCCAGGCGCTGCAGCATGACCCGGAGCTGGCGGTCCTCGACGAGCCCACCGAGGGCCTGGACCCCCTGGTCCAGCATGCCTTCTACGCCATCCTCGACGACCTGCGGGCCGCGGGACGGACGATCTTCTTCAGCTCGCACGTCCTGCCTGAGGTCGAGCGGGTCTGCGACCGGGTGGCGATCATCCGCGCCGGCCGGCTGATGGCCCTGCAGACCATGGACGAGCTCCTCGCCCGCCGCAAGCGGCGCATCACCCTGCGCTGGCGGGGGGTTGCCCCGGACCTGTCGTTCATCGCAGGGCTCGAGGATCTCGATGTCCGCGGCGACCGGGCGACGGCCACGCTCCTTGGCGAGGTGGGGCCGTTCGTGCGGGCAGTCGCCTCGCCATCCCTCGAGGACCTCACCATCGAGCCTGCGAGCCTCGAGGAGGCGTTCCTCGAGTACTACGCCGATGGCGATGGTCGGTGACTCGATGGTGAACCGGGTCCTGCTCCTGCGCACCTGGCGGTTCGCCTGGCTGCGCGTCCTGATCGTCGGGCTGGTCACGTTCGCCTGGGGCTGGCTGCTGCTCTTCTTCTACAGCCAGTTCAGCGACGCCATCCGGCAGCTCGTGTCGTCGAACCCGATCTTCGAGCAGTTCGCCAACTTCGGCTCCGGCAACCTGTTCACCGTCCCGGGCGCCATCACCCTGGGCACCCAGCATCCGTTCCTCATCGCCCTCATCGGGATCTTCGCCGTCGGCTCCGCCGCCCTGGCCATTGCCGGTGAACGTCAGGCCGGCACGCTGGAGGTGCTGCTCGCTCGGCCCATCCCTCGTCGCGGCTATCTCCTGACGCAGGCAGTCGCGATCCTGGTCATAGCCGGGCTCTTGGTCGCGCTGCTCCTGGCGGGAATGGTCCTCGGAGTCCAGACCCAGGGCGTGGCCGACCAGCTCGACTTTGGCCAGCTCCCGCTGATGTGTGCCAACGGGTTCCTGCTGTGGGCCGCGTTCACGACGTTCTCGCTCGCGATGTCGGCGAGCTTCGACCGCTCCGGTCCGGCGCTCAGCCTCTCGCTTGCCTACCTGCTCCTCAACTACTTCCTCATCATCCTGGGCTCGTTCTGGACCGATGCGCAGTGGATCCAGAGCTACTCGCTCTTCGATCACTTCCAGCCGCAGGAGATCCTGGCCGGGAAGGCCGACCCGTACGACTTCGCCCTGCTGACGCTGCTCACCCTGGTGCCGCTGGCGTACGCGCTCTGGATCTTCCCCCGGCGCGATCTCGCCGCGCCCGCCTAGCCGTTCTGCCCCGCCGCGCCATCCGCGGTGGTCTCGCTTGCGGCGGTATCGGACCGAGTAGGCTCCAGTGCGTAAGCGATCGCCTCTTCGGGCGTGAACCGCATCCCCTGCCGCCACGCCTCCTGCGTTTCGGGCTTGTCCCGCAGGTAGGTCGGGTCATAGCCATACAGGATCCGGTTCGACGGGTTGAGCCCCGTGCCAGTGGCATGCTCGAGGTTCACGACGGCACCCGAGATTCGCGCGGCCCGATCCTCGTCGCCGTCCATGAGCGCCAGCGCCGCGAAGGCATCCAGGACGAGCACATACCCCGAGACGTCCCGAGCGTCGGCGAAGATCCGCAGCGCCTCCGTGAGCCGCCCGCGAGCGCTGGCCAGCTTCTCGCGAACATCGAGAAGCCCAAGGTCGTACAGGGTCCAGCCCAGCAGGAACTTGTCGCCCAGCTCCCGCGAGAGGCGCTCGGCCGCCTCGCCGTGCTCGCGCGCGCTGGCGAAGTCGGCTGAGCGCCAGCCGATGGTCAGGTACGCCCACTCGGCCTTGGCCAGTCCCCCGCGGTCACCCTGCGCCTGGTACAGGTTCTTCGCCTCTTCGACGGCGTGGTAGGCCTCCGACAGGTCGCCGGATTTGAGCTCGGCGGAGAAGCCAAGGGGAAACGACAAGTTGTACCAAGCTTCCGCGATCGCCGCCTCGTCGCCGATCTGCTGTCGTAGCTCGAGGCACTCGCGGTAGGCGGCGGCGCAGCGGTCGAAGTCTCCCATCCACCAGTACAGACCGCCCAGGGCCTCGAGCGCGCTGGCTCGCACGACCGGGTCCACCCCCTCCGCCGGCAGCGCCAGCGCCCGTCGGGTGCGCTCCGCACCCTCCACCAGGTATCCACGCATCTGGGCGAACCGCCACATGGAGGCGACCATGCGAAGCGCCAGCGACGCATCCCCGTGCTCTACCGCCCAGTCCGCGGCGGCCCGCAGGTTGTCGCGGTCGGCCTCCAGCCAGTCCAGCCAGCGACGCTTGTCGTCGCCCATCAGCGCCGGGGCCGCCTGGGCCGCCAGCGCCGTGTAGTGCTCCGCGTGGCTGCGCCGCAGGTCATCGGCGCGACCGCTCTCCTCGAGGTGCTCCGTCGCGTACTCGCGGATGGTGGTCAGCATGAGGAAGCGCGGCTCCCCGTCCGGGTCGGCAACCTGGCGCAGCAGGCTCTTGTCGATCAGCGACGTGAGCCCATCGAGGACATCGACGCCCAGCTCCTCACCCGCGCAGACCGACTCGACCGCGTCCAGGCGGGCGCCGCCCGAGAAGACCGACAGCCGACGGAACAGGGCTCGCTCGCCCTCGTCCAGCAGGTCGTAGCTCCAGTCGATGGCCCCCCGCAGGGTCTGCTGCCGCTCGGGCCGATCCTGGAGGCCGCCGGAGAGGAGGCTGAGCCGATGTCCCAGCCGGCTGAGCATCGCCTGTGGCGTGAGAACGTTGATGCGAGCGGCAGCCAGCTCGATGGCCAGTGGCAGGCCGTCGAGGCGGGCGCTGATCTCGGCCACGGCCGGCGCGTTCTCGTTGGTGACGGCGAAGCTCGGCTTGACCGACACGGCCCGCTCGATGAAGAGCGCCACCGACTCGTACTGGCTGAGCGACTGCGGGCTCCCCGGCTTGCGCGGGTCGGGAACCGCCAGGGGCGGGACCGGATACTCCCGCTCGCCGTAGACGCGAAGGGCGCTGCGGCTTGTGGCCAGGACCGTGAGATCGGGCGCCGCGGCGAGAAGCTCGGCGACGCGGGGTGCCGCATCAGTCACCTGCTCGAAGTTGTCCAGGATGAGGAGCATCCGCCGCTGCCGGACATGCTCGGTCACCGCGTCCATGGGCGACAGGCCGCCGCGATCGGCCAGGCCCAGCTCCTGGGCAATGGTGGCCGGAACCAGCTCCGGATCGCGCAGGCTCGAGAGCGAGACGAAGAAGACGCCGTCGGGATAGCGATCGGCGACCCGCGCCCCGACCTGCAGCGAGAGGCGCGTCTTCCCGGTTCCACCCGGACCGGTGAGCGTCAGCAGGCGGGAGTGCCGGAGGCGCTCGACCACCTCGTTCAGCTCGTGCTCCCGTCCGAGGAAGCTGGAGAGCTGGATGGGCAGATTGTTCGGCGTGGCGTCGAGCGTCTTGAGGGGCGGGAACTCGGAGGGCAGACCCTCGATGACCAGCTGGTGGATCCGCTCCGGGCGGGTCAGGTCTCTCAGCCGGCGCTCTCCCAGGTCTCGGAGGGTAACGTCCCCGGGCAGCGACGTCTCAGTCAGGATCCGGGTCGCATCGGAGAGGAGCACCTGGCCACCGTGGCCTGCGGCGGCAATGCGCGCGGCGCGGTGGACGTCGAGGCCGACGTAGTTGTCGGCCACCTCGCCAGCCAGCGAGGCCTCACCGGTGTGCAGCCCGATGCGGACCCTGATCTCCACTCCCTCCGGCCAGCCGTGCTCCGCCAGGCCGCGCTGTGTGGCCACCGCGGCCGCCACCGCGGAGGGCGCACTCGCGAACGCCACGAAGAAGGAGTCGCCCTCGGTGCCCACCTCGACGCCGCCGGCGTCGGTGATCGCGCGGCGAATCACGTCGCGGTGCGCGTCGAGGAGCGCGGGCCATGCGTCAGCGAGACGTTCCGCCATCTTGGTGGAGCCCTCGATGTCACTGAAGAAGAACGTCACGGTGCCGGTGGGGAGTGTGGGCAATGTCGCGGCCTCGGCTGTGCGCGTGCAGTTTCCGTCCCCGGAGTGCCCGGGACAAGCCCTGCCACGCGAAAGAGGGCGCGCCGGCTTTGGAGTACCCTCCCCGCCCATGGCCTCGCCTGCGGAGCGGGAGCGACCCGCCAACCCCTTCGTGGCACTTGCCCATCGCCCGGTGCTCACCGCCATCCTGGGCGCGCTGTGCATCGCGTTCTCCGCGGTTCTCGTCCGCCTTTCCGGCGCCTCCCCGGCCACCGCCGCGATCTTCCGCTGCGCGTACGCCATCCCCGCCCTGGCGCTCCTCGCCTGGCTCGAACGACGCGCGTACGGGCCGCGTCCCTTCGCGCAGGTCCGGCTGGCCTGGATCGCCGGGATCCTGTTTGCCGTCGACCTCGTCGTGTTCCACCACACCATCGAGCTGGTGGGGGCGGGTTTGGCCACCGTCCTCGGCAACACCCAGGTCGTGATCGTGGCCCTCCTCGCCTGGCTCCTCCTCGGCGAGCGGCCGTCGAACCGGGTGCTGGCCGCGATGCCGGTGGTCCTGGTGGGGGTGTTCCTCATCTCCGGGGTGGTGGGCACCGGTGCCTACGGCAGCAACCCACTGCTCGGGGTCATCACCGGGGTGGTGACCGGGATCGCGTACGCCGCCTTCCTGCTCGTGCTGCGCCACGGCAACGCCGACCTCCGCCGTCCGGCGGGCCCGCTCCTGGATGCCACCTGGGTCGCGGCCGTGGCCGCCATCGGCATCGGGTTGCCGCTGGGCGAGGTCAACCTGGTCCCGTCCTGGCCGGCGCACGGCTACCTGCTTCTCCTGGCGCTGAGCTCGCAGGTCGTCGGGTGGCTCTTCATCAGCGTCTCCCTGCCGCGGCTGCCGGCGGCGCTCACGAGCGTGATCCTCACCATCCAGCCGGTCGGCGCCGTCCTCCTGGGCATCGTCCTCGTCAACGAGCATCCCTCGACGATCCAGCTCGCCGGGGCCGGCACGATCGTCGTGGGGCTGATGCTCGCCACCCTGCGGCGGCGGGCGGACGCGGAGCCGATCGCCGAGCCGGAGCTCGGATAGCCCGGTATCGTGTGACGCGCATGGCCGCCGGAACTCTTCTCCTCACCGGCACGGGCCGGCTCTTTGTGGCACAGCCGGCCGGCGCGACGGGGCCCGGCGTCCTCTCGCCCTGGGCCCTGCTCGTCCGCGACGGGCGCATCGCCTGGGTCGGCGCCCCGGGGGAGGTTCCGCCCGAGCCCCTGCCCGACACGGTCGAAAACCTGGGAAGCGCGCTCGTGACGCCGGGGCTGATCGACGCCCACACCCATCCCGTCTACGCCGGCGATCGGTCCGACGAGGCCGCCGCGCGCCTCGCCGGCGCTCCGTACACCGGCGGCGGCATCCTGCGCACCGTCGCCGCCACGCGATCGGCCACCGACGGGGAGCTGCTGGCACTGGTGACCGCGCGGCTTCGCGCGCAGCTGGCGGCGGGCACGACGAGCGTCGAATGCAAGTCGGGCTATGGGCTCTCCACGCAGGAAGAGCTACGGGCGCTGCGCCTCATCGGAGAGGCGGCTGCCAGCCTTCCGGTCCGCGTGATCCCCACCCTGCTCGGCGCACACGCCGTCCCGCCGGAGGCGGGCTCCGCCGCGGAGTACGCGCGCCTGGTCGCCGAGGAGATGATCCCGGCCGCCGCGACCGAGCGGCTCGCGACGTTCTGCGACGTGTTCTGCGACCGGGGGTTCTTCTCGATCGCCGATACGGACGCCATCCTTTCCTCGGCGAGTGTCCACGGGTTGGCCGTCCGGCTCCACGCAGAGCAGCTTTCCCGCACCGGCGCAACAGAGCTGGGGATCCGGCTCGGCGCCGTGAGCGTGGACCACCTGGAGCAGCTCGACGGGGACGGCGTAGCGGCGCTCGCAGCCTCCCGCACGGTGGCGACCCTCCTGCCCGCGCCGGCCCTTGTCCTGCGGAGCGGGCTGCCGCCCGCGCGCGCGCTCCTGGACGCCGGCGTGACCGTGGCGCTCGCGAGCGACGCGAACGCTGGCACCTTCAGCGGCTGGGGCGCCATGCCGCTGGTGATCGGGCTGGGCGCCACGGTCCTGGGCATGACCGTCGACGAGGCCCTAGGGGCGGCGACGGCCGGTGGTGCCGCCGCGTTGGGCCTGACCGCCGATCGCGGCCGGGTGGCGCCCGGTCTGGCCGCCGACCTGGTCGCTTGGGACGCAGAGCACGAGGGTGCGTTCGCCCTGAGCCTCGGGGCCGTGACGCCGCTGCGGACCTGGATCGGCGGCGAGGAGGTCGTCCCGGCAGCCTGATCCGAAACCGTCTCAGGATCGCCGGGTTGGCTCCACGATCATCAGCGTCTCGCGGTGGATGCCGCGCCCGATCAGCCTGGCGAACCGGTCCGGCACCCACCAGCGCAGGAAGAAGAGCCGGCAGCCCAGGCAGAACCCGGTGGCCGCCAGAATTCCCTGGAGCGCCACCACGGCAGCCACGGGCAGCCAGCCCCACGGCGTGACGCCGGCCGCGAGGAGCACGGTGCCAATGGCGAGGAAGACCGCGCCCATCGCCTGCGCGAAGCGCGGCGGGATCTCGTGCTCGAGCTCCGACGGCCCGAGGGCGAGCAGCCTGTGAATGACCGGCCATGGCCGCGAAAGGGGGAAGAAGCGCGTCCCCAGCGCGGACGAGGTGCCGAGCGCGAGCCCGACACCGGTCATCAACGGCCACCAGCCGGCGGCCATGGCCAGAACGAGGGTGACGGCCGAGGTCGCGGCGCCGAAGCGCTGGCCGCGGGGATCGATCCAGCGGCCGGCGGCCGGCCGAGCCTCGGCCGCGAGCGACGGCGACAGGGTGACGGGACGAGAACGAACGATGAACACGAGCCTCTCCTCGGGCGCGCTCGCGGCTGCGAACGCGCAGCGGCACAGGGATCAGGGGTGGCGAATCGAGCGAGGAGGCGCAGGGGCGGCCGGACGCAGAACAGTCCGGCGGCGGGTTACGCGGCGGCTCCCCGCCTCGTACAGGTGGACGGCTCGCCTTCCAGGCGGCACAGCAGGTCCACCGCGCTCGGAAGCGGGCGGGTGGCGTGGACGGGGCGTCGCGGGCTGCCGTACATCGCTCCGCAGGATACCCCGCTCCGCGCGCGGGCACCAGTCGGACCGTATGATGCGCGGATGACTGACCGCTACGACATCGCCATCATCGGCTCCGGCGCCGCCGGTGAAGCAGCCGCCTTCCTCGCCGCGGAGCGCGGCGCATCGGTGGCCATCATCGAGCGCGACCTGGTGGGCGGGGGGTGTCCGTACTGGCAGTGCATGCCGTCCAAGGCGCTCCTCCACGCGTCGTCCGTCCATCATGCCGGCGGCGACTATCCCTGGCAGAAGGCGAGCGACTTCCGCGACTGGATGATCAACCGCGAGGGCACTGCCTATCCGGACGACGGATCGCACGTGCAGGCCCTGACCGATGCCGGCGCGACCGTGTTCCGCGGCGTTGCTCGGTTCATCGCCCCGGGGCGCCTGGAGATCACCCGCGATGGCGCGGATACGGTGAGCATCGAGGCGGGCGAGGTGATCATCGCGGTCGGCTCGCACTCGAAGATCCCGCCGCTCCCCGGGCTCGACCAGATCGAGTACTGGACCAACAAGAAGGGGACCGGGGCGCGGGAGCTGCCCGATGGTCTCGTGATCCTCGGTGGCGGCCCGTCCGGCGTCGAGCTTTCGCAGGTCTACGCCCGCTACGGCGTGGAGGTGACCGTCGTGCATCCGCGCGACCGGATCCACGACCGGGAGCATCCCCGCAGCTCGGCGTACCTTGCTGCCGGCCTGGAGCGCGACGGCGTCACGCTGCGGCTGGGGGTCCGCGCGGTTGGCGTGCGTGGCGGAGCCGGCACCCGTGGCCGCAATGTCGTGGACCTCTCGGACGGCTCGAGCATCGAGGGCGAGGCGGTGATGCTGACCATCGGGCGCGAGGTGCCGCTGGGGGACCTCAACCTGTCGGCCATCGGCGTCGAGCCGGAGAACGGCCGCGTCCGCGCCGACGAGCACCTGCGCATCGCGGACCACGTCTACGTCGCCGGCGACGTCGCCGGTCCGGAGCTCCACACCCACACCGCTCACTACCAGGGAGAGCTGGCCGCCATGCTCGCGCTGGGCGAGGAGGTCACGGTGGACCTGCACGCCATCCCGCGGGCCACCTACACGGATCCGGAGACCGCGTCGGTGGGGCTCATGGTCGAGCAGGCCACGGAGCGCGGGATCGACGCGGTGGAATTCACCCAGGATCTCGCGAAGTCGGCGCGGGGCTATGTCATCGAGGCGCAGGGCCATATCAGCATCGTTGTGGACCGCGCCAACCGGATCCTGGTCGGCGCCTTCATGGCCGGACCGGCGGTCAGCGAAACGATCCACGAAGCGGTGCTGGCCGTGAAGGCCCGCATCCCCGTCGACGTGCTGGCCGACACGATTCACGCGTTCCCGACCTCGGCCCGGGTCTTCGGCACGGCCTGCATCGAGGCCGCGCGCTCCCTCCCGCGCTCCTAGCCGGGGTGCGCTCCCGACCGGACATCGGCTGATGCCCAGCCTCGAGCAGGCGCTCCTTCTCGCTGCGCTCTTCTTCGCGGCGGCGGTCCTGTACGGCATGGTCGGCCACGCCGGGGCGTCCGCGTACCTGGCGGCCATGGCGTTCGTGGGGCTGAGCACCGAGGTCATGAAGCCCACCGCCCTGGTGCTCAACATCCTGGTCGCCATCCTCGTGACGGCGCGCTTCGCGCGGGCCGGGTTCGTTCGGCCGATGGCCATCGTGCCGTTCCTGGTCGGATCGGTGCCGATGGCCTTCGTGGGTGGGGCGGTGCACCTGCCCGGGGAGATCTACCGCCCGCTCGTCGGGGTGGTGCTCATCATCGCCGCCGGCCGCTTCGGCCTGGTGCGGGGTCAGCTCGAGGAGTTCCCGCCGCGCGCGCCGTGGCACCTCGCCCTCGTGGCCGGCGCACTGCTCGGCCTCCTGGCCGGGCTGACCGGGACCGGCGGCGGCATCTTCCTGACGCCGCTCCTCATCGCCGCGGGGTGGGCCGGGACGCGATTCGCGGCCGGCGCCTCCGCGGTCTTCATCCTCGCCAACTCGGTGAGCGGGCTGGCCGGGGCCATCGGCTCGGCGGCCACCCTCCCCGTCTATCTGGCGCTCTGGCTCCCGACCGTGGCGGTCGGAGGCCTCGTCGGATCGGAGCTCGGGAGCCGGCGCCTGCCGGCGGCTGGCGTGCGGCGAGCCCTGGCCGTCGTCCTGTTCATCGCGGGGCTCAAGCTCATCTTCGTTCCCTGATGGCGTGGTCATGCGGCCGTCGCGGATCGGTGGCACCATGGCGCGCCTGATGTCCCCAGAGCCAGCCCTCGACACCCGCGCCCGCCCGCTCCACGACCTGCGGATCTCCGTCACGGACCGCTGCAACTTCCGCTGCGTCTACTGCATGCCGCGCGAGGTCTTCGGCCGCGACTGGGCGTACCTCCCCCGCGAGGAGATCCTGACCTACGAGGAGATCACCCGGCTGGCCGGCGTCTTCACCCGGCTGGGGGTCCACAAGGTGCGGCTGACCGGCGGCGAGCCGCTCGTTCGCCGCGACCTGGACGCGCTGGTCCGGATGCTGGCCGCCAACCCGGCCATCACGGACCTGACGCTGACCACCAACGGCTCGCTCCTCGCGGCGCATGCCACTGCGCTGGCCGCAGCGGGGCTGACGCGGGTGACCGTCTCGCTCGACGCGAGTGACGACCCCACATTCGAGCGCATGAACGACGCCCACGTCCCGGTCGCCCGGGTGCTGGAGGGAATCGAGGCGGCAGAGGCCGCGGGCCTGGGCCCGGTGAAGGTCAACATGGTCGTGAAGCGCGGCTGGAACGAGCACGCGGTGGTGCCCATGGCGCGCCGCTTCCGCGGAACGGGCCGCATCGTTCGCTTCATCGAGTACATGGACGTGGGCCACTCGAACGGCTGGCGCCTGGACGACGTGGTGCCGGCCTCGGAGATCCTGGCCACCATCGCGGCCGAGTTCCCCCTGGAGCCCATGGCACCCACCCACCGGGGCGAGGTGGCGCGCCGATACCGCTACGCCGATGGCGGCGGCGAGATCGGCCTGATCGCCTCGGTCAGCCAGCCATTCTGCGGCGACTGCGTGCGGGCCCGGCTCAGCGCCGACGGCAAGCTCTTCACCTGCCTCTTCGCCGTGGTCGGCCACGACCTCAAGCGCCTGGTCCGGGACGGGTCGAGCGACGACGAGCTGTCGGCGCGCCTGCGTCGCCTGTGGGCGGTCCGCGACGACAACTACTCGGAGCGTCGCTCCGCGGAGACCGTGGGGCTGCCCAAGGTCGAGATGAGCTACATCGGCGGCTGAGCCGCCGGGTTGTGGATCGGGCCGCCGGACTCCCGCAGCGGCCTGCCTCGATGACCGCGCTCCACGGCCAGGATCTCCGCCACGATCGCCGTCGCCACCTCCTCCGGCTCCTCGGCGCCGAGATCCAGCCCCGCCGGTGCGTGGACGCGCTCGCCATCGGCCTCGGTCAGCGCCACGCCGTCGGCTGCCAGCTCGGCCAGGAGCTTCGCCGTTCGACCGCGGGGGCCCAGCAGGCCCAGGTAGAGCAGTCGCGCGATACCGGCCATCGCCAGCGAGCGCAGGCCCTCGCCGTCTCGCAGGTAGTTGTGGCTCATGAGGACCACCGCGGTCCGCTCGTCGAGGTCGATGGCCTCGGCGATGGCGGCCGGGTCCGCGTCGATGAAGGCGTGCGCCTCGACGAACCGCTCGTGCGTCAGGAGCGCTCGGCGCACGTCCGCGACGACGACCCGCCAGCCCATGGCGGCGCCCTGGCGCACGAGCGGCACGGCGTCGTGGCCGGCGCCGCACACCACCAGCCGGATCGGCGGGCGGGCGACCTCGACGAAGGCGCGGACCACCAGGGCGCCGGTCCCCGTCAGCTCCACGATCCGCGAGGCGCCGATGGCAAGACCTTCCGCCGCGGCAGCGCGGGCATCGGCCTCGATCGCAGGTGCCAGGCTCCCGGAGATCGTGCCATCGGCACCCATCAGCAGGCGCGAGCCGGGCTGGACCTGCGCCGGGTCCGACGACTCGACGATGGTGACCAGGGCCGCCGACCGGTTCTCCTCGATCGCGGCGCGCAGCGTGGCGGCCGTCTCGATCGCCATGGCGGCGGGCTCGACGAAGACATCAATCGCCCCGTTGCAGCCCAGGCCGTAGCCCCAGACCTCCTCCCCGTCCGCAGTCATGTCGAAGGTGAGGAGCTGCGGCACGCCGGTGATCATCACCGCCCGCCCGACCCGGGCGACGTCGTCCTCCAGGCATCCGCCCGACAGGTTGCCGGTCGTGGGCCCTTCATGGGGAATCAGCAGCCGCGCGCCCGCGCGCCGGTACGTCGAGCCGCGGGTTGCCACGATCGTGGCCAGGGCCAGGGGCTCATGCCGCGCGGCGTGCTCCTCGATGGCGGCGAGGACATCACGAATCTCGCTCACGCGCCCGATCCTAGCAGCGAGCTTCGCGGGTCGGTGGCTCCTAACCGCCGATAAGATGCCGGGATGATATCCCGGGGTCCGTACCCACTCCGCACTGCCCGGCTGCGGCTTCGGCCGTTCGAGATGGCCGATCTCCCCGCCTTCCATGCGCTCCAGAGCCGTCCGGACGTGACGCGCTTCCTGTACTGGGACGATCGGACGCTCGAGCAGTCCGCGGAGATGCTGGGCCGCGTGGTTGGGATGACCGGCATCACGGACGACTCCGACGCCCTGCGGCTCGCGGTCCTGCTCGCCGGCGACGACGCGGTCATCGGCGACTTCAGCCTGTGGCGTACCAGCCGCGAGCATGCCCAGGCGGAGATAGGCTTCATCCTGCATCCCGATCACCAGTGCCGCGGCTACGCGACGGAGGCGGCCCGGGAACTCCTGCGCATCGGCTTCACCGAGGCCGGCTTCCATCGCATCGTGGGGCGCTGCGACGCGCGGAACACACCATCCGCGACGCTCATGGAGCGCCTGGGCATGCGTCGCGAGGCGCACCTTGTCGAGAACGAGTTCGTGAAAGGCGAATGGACCGATGAGTTCGTGTACGCGATCCTCGATCGCGAATGGGTCCCGAAGCGCTGACGGCAGCCGCCAACCAGCCGGTGTCGGGCTGTCGTCGTGCTGCACGATTGCACGGTTGCACGGTTGCACGAGCGAGGTCTGACGGGCGAGGCCCCGAGCGCCGGCGCGTGGACTACCTGAACAGCACGCCCGGGTTGAGGAGGTTCGCCGGGTCGAGCGCGCGCTTGATGGCCCGCATGGCTGCAACGTCAGCCGCGCCCCGGTCGCGCTCGAGCCAGTCCACCTTGGCCACGCCGATGCCGTGCTCTGCGCTCACCGCGCCGCCGAACTCGATGGCCAGCGCCAGGACCGCATCGTCCACCGCGGGGTCGTCGGGATCGGGGCCCAGGACGTTGACGTGGAGGTTGCCGTCGCCCACGTGCCCGTAGATGAAGATGCGGGCTTCGGGTGCCACCGAGCGGATCGCCTCGCGGACCGCAACGTCGAACTCGCCGATGCGCCCGATGGGCACGCTCACGTCGAGCTTGTGGGGCACCCCCTCGGCGCTGAGCGACTCGGTGTGGCCCTCGCGCAGGGTCCAGAGCCGATTCCGGCCGCCCTCGTCCCCGGCGGCCACGGCATCGCGGGACGGCAGCGCGGCCATGGCCTCGACCAGCTCGTCGGTCGGATCCACGGCCGACGCACATTCGACCAGCAGGTAGCGCGGATGGCGTTCCCGGAACGGGGCCTCGCCCCCGGTGTGGGCCAGGACGACCCGCATCCCGTCGTCGTCGAAGAGCTCGGCGGCGGTCAGGCTGGCCAGGCTCCTGCGCAGCTGCGCGGCGAACGCGGCGGCCTGCCCCGCATCGTCAACCGCGAGCAGCCCCACCACACGACGCGGAAGCGGCGCCACGAGGCGCAGTCGCGCGCGGGTGATGACTGCCAGGGTCCCCTCGGAGCCGGCCAGCAACGCGGCCAGGGGGTAGCCGGTGTTGTCCTTCACCAGGCCGGGCAGCCGGCGAATCACCGACCCGTCGGCGAGCACCGCCTCGTAGCCAACGATTTGGTGCCGCATGGAGCCGTGGCGCAGGACGTTGACCCCGCCGGCGTTGGTGGCCACCATCCCGCCCACCGTCGCGGAGTCGCGCGACCCCATGTCCACCCCGAAGTCCCAGCCGGCGCTCCGGGCCCGATCGCGCAGCTCGGCGAGCGTCACGCCGGCGCCTGTCGTCAGCTCGCCGGCGATCTCGTCGACCTGCCCCAGGTCTCGCAGGCGCCGGGTGGAGAGCACGACCTGGGGTCGCGGCGCCCCGTGCGCGTCGACCGGGGCCGCCGCGCGGGGCACGCTGCCGCCCACCAGGCCCGTGTTGCCTCCCTGGGTGACGACCGCCACGTCGCTCCGAGCGCAGGCCACGAGGACCGCCGCGACCTCGTCCGTGGATGCGGGACGGACGACCGCCGCCGCGACACCGTGGAAGCGCCGGGACCAATCCGTCTCGTACGTCGCACGCAGGTCGGCGTCGACCAGGACCTGCGATGGACCCACGGCCGCGCGCAGCGCGGCGAGGAGCGGGGCGGGGATGGCGGCGCCATCGGTCTGGTGGCTCACGCGGAGATGATGGCGCAACGCGCGGCGGCGCCGGCAGCCAGAATGGAGCGATGACGGAACCGGAGATCGCAGTCCGGCCGGCCACCACGGCGGACGCCGAGTCGATCGCGCGCCTGTACGAAGAGCTCCACGACGCCGAGTGGCACGGCCGTCCACCCTTCCCCATCGCGGTCGAGGCGTTTCTCGACGAGGTGAGGACGGCGCTGGCTGGGTCGGGTGTCCAGGTGCTCGTCGCGGTCATCGGCGCGGAGGTGGTCGGCACGGCCCGGGTGGAGCTCGCATCGCGGCCGTATGGACCCATCGCCGAGATTCGCCGCGTGGTCGTCGCCCGGGCATGGCGGCGCCGAGGCATTGCCACCCGCCTGATGGCTGCCGCAGAGGACACCGCGCTGGCGCTCGGGACGGGGAACCTGCGTCTCACGGTGGTGTCCAGCAACGACGGCGCGCGGCGCTTCTACGCGGGGCTGGGCTACGAGGAGTTCGCGGTCCGCTATCGCAAGCGCACGGCCAGCCGCGCCACAGACGGGCGCGGAGCGCGCGCGGGGTCCGAATGACACGGGCCGTTCGGACCCGCGGCTGCGTAATCCTCGCTATCCGGCGACCGGACCAATAGTGGATGGCGCTCGAGGTGGGCGGAGCGTAGCGTTGAGGGTGTTCCGCCGATGGCCGGGGGGAATGCCGTCATGAGAGGCTCAGCGTGGATCCCTACCGAATCCTGTTCGTCCATCCCAGCGCTCCGCAGCCGGTGATCCGCGCTGCGTACCACGCGCTGGCGCGCATGCACCATCCCGATCGAACCGACGACCCGGAGGCCGAGCGTCGGATGGCCCAGCTGAACCTGGCGTATGCGATGGTGGACACGCCTGAGGCGCGCAGCGTCCTCGCCCGCGATCACAACCGCGGCGAGCAGAGCCGTTCGGCCGTTGCGCCGCCTGCCCGGCCCGATTTCCGACCTTCCGGGCTGCAGGAGACCATCAGAAAGCGGTCGGCGCAGGCGACGAGCGGCGCCGCGGGGACCGACCCGACAGCGACCCGGGCCAGCCACGGCGGCATCTCACCCGTGGTCATGGACTACGGTCGCTACGAGGGGTGGAGGCTGGAGGAGATCGCCCACACCGACCGCGGGTATCTCGAGTGGCTCGGGCGCAGCCCGGCCGGTCGGCGTTTCCGCGCCGAGATCAGCCGGCTGCTCGCAGCGCCGGCCACATAGCAGCAGAGCGGCGGCGGGCTTGGCCCGCCGCCGCTCGAGTGCCCGCCCGGAGGGGAGACGGGCTGCGGATCACGGATCCTTCCGTTGATCCGTCACGAGTCAGTGCGAATCGCCGCGAAACCCGTTGTTGACCTGGTCGGTGACGCGCTGGGTCACGTCGGCCTTGCGGGCATCGGCCTGGGCCTGGGTGATCCGTCCGGCGTGGTCGCCGTCACAGGCGACTCTTGACTGATCGGTCGCGCCGCCCGTGCTCGTCGACGAGTCGGAGTCCGACGAGGAGCCTGTCGAGGAGGCGGCCGTCGAGGCGCCGGCCGTCGGTGAGGCCGCGTCGGCGCTCAGTGGACCCAGCAGGGCGGCGCCGGTGGCGCCCCCCACGAGAAGGGCACTGAGGGCGAAGGCCTTTGCCGATCGACGGACGCCGCCCGGTTTGCGGACCGGCGCCGGTGGCATCCCGTTCTCGACGGCGAACCCGTCCGGGACGAACGCGCCTGGTTGGTTGTCGTTGTTCATCCGACGTCTCCTGGGTTGGTGCTCGGGTCGTCTCGGGGCCCCGGTGGCGCCCGTCGCGAGCGGTGCATTTGCACGAGCGCATCCTGCCGAGCCGCACCTTGCGGTCTCGTTACGGCGCCCAGGAGACGGCGTTGGGCTACCTGGCCCGAAGGCGCCAGGTGACGGCCGGTGCGACAATGTACCCGACACCGCTGCGCGGTGTCGATCGGGGTGGGACGTGGATCCGGAGCTGTCGAACTGGACGTCGGCGAGCGGGCCCGAGACCGACCGCCTGGCCTCGCTGATATCGACCCACGACCGCGATCTGCGCCGCGTTGCCATCGCAATCACTGACGACGCGGCGCGCGCGAACCGCGCCGTCCTCGCCACCTGGGCCTGGGCCGAGCGACGGGTGGACGCACTGGGCACGGCATCGGAGGCGCGGGCGCGGCTCCTGCGCCGCGTTGCCCGCGAGGCCGAGCGAAGGGCCAGGCCGCCATGGCCCGCGCGACTGCGTGATCGCGTGCGTCCATTGCACGCCATAGCGCCGGACCCGGGGCGCGACCCTGTCCTCACCCGCGTCCTCGCGGGCCTGACCCGCGAGGACCGCCGGATGCTCGCACTCCGGCACGCCGCGGGACTCACGACCGAGGAGATCGCCGGTCAGCTGGACTTGACCGGGCCGGGGGTTCGCGCCCATCTCGATGACCTGCGGGGGCGGCTCCAGTCCGCCCTCGCCATCCCTTCCACGAACGGAGAGGGCATTCCGCTCACGGATCTGGAGATCGAGCTACGGATCGCAGCTCGCCTCGTGGTGTATCTCGACCGCAGGGCCATCTCGGTGGCGCCAAAGGATCCAGCTACGGCGGCACGCTCGCTTCTGCGCCGAGCCACCCGCCGCCCGCGGCTCAACCGCCGGCGCCTCGCCGTGGGCACTGTCGTGGTTCTCGCCATCCTCGCCGTGGTGCTCCCGCTCTCGCTCGTGCCGCCCTCCGGACCCGCCAGCACGGCACCCACCCCAGCTCCGGGCACGCTCCTGCCCATCGCCGGATGGGACCAGCGCCCGCTCGGCAGTGTCGACGGCCTCGCCCGGGTCATCGGCTGGGCGCCGGACGGGGTCCACGTCGCGGTGGCCGGCGGCGGCATCACCATCTATGACCGGTCAGGTGGCGAGGTGCTGAGCTTCCACGGCGACGATGCGGTCTGGCTCGATGCTGACAGGCTGCTCGTCCTGCATGAGGGCGGAGCGGGCGAATCCGGTCTTTCTAACCTCACGCTTCGCTCTCTGGCCGGCCGCGGTGAGCTCCTGGTCTCGCTGGATTCCCCCGGTCCGGTCACTGAGATCGTCAGCGGACCGAGTGGTTCGGTGGCCGTGCTCAGGCGCTCGTTCTTCATCACGCCGCCGATCCAGTTCTCCATCTTGCGCAGCGGTGGGTTCTCCCGCCCGATGGACGGCATTCCGCTGGCGTGGACAGCGGATGGGGCCCGTCTGGCGTACCTGGCACACCCCGCGCCGTCCACCAAGGACTACCGGGGCGTCCTCCACGTCCTCGACGCCGTCACCCTGGCCGACCGCGATCTGGCCATCACCATCGAGGATTCGGAATTCAGCGCGATCGACGGGTCCGGCCGCTACCTCCTGGCCTGTGTCGCGCCCGCCACCGGTCCCGATGCCTGCGTCCTGGGCCTGGTCGACCTGCGCAACGGCACGACGCAGACATCCTCGATTCTGGGCCAGGGCACCATCGCCAGCTGGGCGGCCAATGGATCCGTGCTGGTCCAGCAAGGAGGAACCATGTTCCGCTGGACCAGCGGCAGCAGTCCCGTGGCGCTGCGCTGGCAGCCGGAGATATCCAGCCCGGCTCTCGGGATCACACCGGCCGGGTCGCGCGTCGCGGTAGGCCTGCTCCACGGACCGGGTGCTGCTCGCCTGGTCGCCGGCAGCGAGCCGCCCATCATCGTCGTCCCCGGCCAGTCCGTCCGCTCGCTGGCCGCTTCCCCCGACGGCACGCGTCTGGCCTTCATCGAGACGCACCTGGGGCTGAGCACGGTCATGCTCGTGTCCCTGCCGGCGCCGCCGCCGGCATCCGGGCTGCCCGCTCCGTCTCCCGTCGCGACCCCGCCGGCAACCCCGGGCCCGACGCTCGCGGGCCTTCCCCTGCTGGCGATCTCCGACGCGCCGACCTGGAGCTTCTCGACAGGGAACATCGATGCATCCTGGGGACCGCACGTCTACATGCACGACGGTGGCTACCCGTTCGACGACGAAGACGGCACGACTGGGACGGTCCCGCTCGAGCTGTCCGTGTTCGATCTCGCCGACGGCAGCTCCAGGGCCATCGAGTCACCGCTGGCCGACGAGGAGGAGCTGGCCGTCGCGTTGACCGATGGCAGGTACCTGGTGCTTGAGGCGTTCCGACGCCTGGGGCCGCCCCCGAGTGCGAGCAACATCGGCTGCCCGCCGGAGATCGCGCAGCCCATGGCCTGGCGCCTGCTGGCAGCGCCGCTCGGCACCGATGGTGCCCCGACCGCACCATTCCGGGTTCTCGACAGCGGCACCGCGTCGCGGGTCTTCTCGCCGGCTGGCGTGGAGGGAGTCACCTGCCCGGCCACCGTCCTGCCCGCCGTCGCCGTCGCGAACGAAGGCGTGGCCTATGCCGTCGAGGCACCTGCTGGCGGCTACCCGTGGGCCACTCGCATCAGCATCCGTCGCCTGTCGGATGGCACCGCAGTCCGTACAGCATCGACGCGCGCGACCGTGGAATGGCTGGGCCTCGACGAAGGCATCGTGGCCTGGACGGAGCGCGAGGACGCGAGCGTCACGTCCGAGGACGGGGTCCTCCTGCAGGTGATCGCGCCGCTGGACGCGGCGGTCCAGACGCTGCCGCTTCCCGCCGGCGACGGTCAGCTGGCGTGGGACACATTCACGACCACCGGCGGCGGCATTGTCTCCAGCGCTGGAGATCAGCCCGGCGTCGCGTTGTCATCGGTCTACTGGCTCGACCCGGCCAGCGGAGCCGCCGAGCGGATCTCGCCTGCCGGTGCAGCGTGCTGGCTGGGGGGAGCCGGCGACGGCATGGCGATCATGCGCTGCGACAGCCTCCCGGGCGGCCTGTCGCTCCTCTGGCGCGAAGACCACGGCCTCGCCCTCCTGGACTCCGTCTCGTATGGAGACTGGTCCATCGCCGGGGGGTGGATCGTCACCTCCGATCGGGGGTGGGAAACCTACCTGGCCGGCGCTCCTCTCGGCGAGGTGCTCCCCTAGGGCCCACCGGGGACGGCGTGCCGTCCACCGATCACGACCCCGATGCTCGCGCATGCGAGAATGCCCATTCGCACCGCGTGGTGCCGATCGGGGGTAGGACGTGGATCCGGAGCTTTCGGACTGGACGTCGGCGGGTAGGCCCGAGACCGACCGCCTGGCCTCGCTGATGGCGACCCACGACCGCGATCTGCGCCGCGTTGCCATCGCCATTACCGATGACGCGCAGCACGCGAGCCGGGCGGTGCTCGCCACCTGGGCCTGGGCGGGGCGCCGGGTGGGATCCATCGGGACCGGGTCGGAAGCGCGCGCACGGCTCCTGCGACGGGTGGCCCAGGAGGCGCGACGCAGGACAGGAGCGCCCTGGCTCCTCAGGCTGCGAAGCGGGCTGCCGTTGATACCGCACCGCCCGGCCACCCCCGACACCGGCCGAGATCCGGCCATGGCATCGGCCCTGTCCCGGCTGACGGTCGAGGACCGGCAGATGCTAGCGCTGCGGCATGCCGCGGGCCTGACCACCGACGAGATCGCGGCGCAGCTGGAGCTCACCGGGCCCGGCGTGCGCACCCACCTCGACGACCTGCGTTCCCTGCTGCGCCTGGCGCTCGGCATCGGGGATGTGGACGAGCGAGGGGAGGCCCTGACGGACCGCGAGGTCGACCGCCGAATCGCCGCCCGGCTCCTCGCCCATCTCGACCGGCGAGCGACACCCGGTGCTCCGAACTCGGGCGAGGCGTCCGTGGCAGACGTCGACGCCGCCGCTCGGTCCGTGATGCAACGACGCGCGCGGCGGCCACGGCCCGGAAGGCGGCCGCTCGTCGTGAGCGGCATCGTCCTGCTTGTGGTCGCGGCCGTCGCGCTGCCGCTGTCCATGCTGCCGAGCGGCGGCGTCGCGACGGAGAGCACTCCCACGCCCTCACCCGGGACCCTGCTTGCGGTCGCGGGGTGGTCCCAGCGCTCCGTGGTTCGCGTCGACGGCAACGTGGAGATCATCGGCTGGACGCCCGACGGCACGCACGTCGCGGTGGCGGAGGCGCTGGCCAGACAGATCGTGATCTACGACCAGCGCGGCACGGCGATTCGCACGTTCCCCGGCACCGACGCCGCCTGGGTCGACGCAGAGCGGCTGCTCGTCCTGACCGATGGCTCGAGTGGCGCCTACCTGACGCTGCGCACCCTCGACGGCAGGGGGGACCTGCTGGTCTCCTGGAATGGGCAGGGTCCGCCGACCGCGATCGTCGCCGCCGGGGGCTCCATCGCGGTGGCCCGGACCTATGCTGGCCCCTTCGACGCGCAATCGGCGACGCCGCTGACGTTCTCCGTGCTGCGCGGCGGTGCGTTTGTTCCCGGGCCGACCGGGACTCCCCTGGCCTGGACCCCCGACGGGACGCGCCTGGCGTACCTCGCCTCCCCGTCTCTGACGTCGGCCGGGTATCCCGGCCAGCTGCACGTGCTCGACGCCGCCACCATGACCGACCACGATCTCGGGCTGACCGTCTGGCAGGTTGGTCCGCTGGCCATCGACCCGCTGGGGCGGCACCTCCTGGCATGCGTGCCTCCATCCAACGGCTCCCCCAGCTGCGTCCTTGGCCTTGTCGACCTCGAGGATGGATCGGTGCAGCCGTCGTCCATTCGCGGACAGACGGCGGTCGCGGCCTGGGCCCCGGACGGGTCGGTGGTCGTCGAGGACAACGGCACCGTGCTGCGCTGGGCGCTGGGTGACGAGCCGGTGGCCATGCGCTGGCAACCGGAGCACGGCGACAGGGTGTTGGGCATGGCCCCAGCCGGCGGCTGGTTCGCCGTGGGGATGCTGCACGGGCCGGCCGCACCGCGGCTGGTCGCGGGAGCCGAACCGCCGATGGTCGTGCTCTCGGGCCCGGGCGTGGACTCGCTCGCCGCGTCCCCGGACGGCCGGCACCTCGCCTATGGTCAGCTGCTGCGCGGGAGCACCACCATCGTCCTGGCCTCGCTGCCGCCTGCGCCGGCGTCACCGACCCCCTCCGCCGCACCCTCGCCGTTCCCGGTGCCGCCCTCTGCCGGCGCCTCCTTCGAGGGCGCAGCGATCCTGACCCTCGATCAGACGTGGACGAGCGACCTGACGGCAGACGGAACCTCCGTCTCCTGGGGGCCCCACGTCTACCTGCAAGCGGGTGGCTACCGGACCGGGGACGGCAGCACGCTCAAGATCATCGCGCCCAAGCTGTCCGTCCTCGACATCACGACCAAGGTCGAGATGGCCATCGACCTTCCCGTCGCCGATGACGAGCTCAGTGCGCAGATCAGGACCGACGGGTCGAACCTGGTGGTCGAGGTGTATCGGCGGCTGGGACCTCCCGGGTCGGACACCACCCCCTGCCCGACCGAACTCGTCCAGCCCATGGCCTGGCGCATCCTTGCCGCCCCACTGGGCGACGACGGGGTACCCAGCGCGCCGTTCAGCGTGCTCGACTCGGGCACGGCGTCGCGGATCTTCACGCCCGGAGGCGAGCAGGGCGTGCCCTGCGCCATGACCTTGCTGCCCACCATGGACGTTGCCGACGGCCTGGTGGCCTACGCGGTCGAGACGCCGACCACCGCCAACCGGTGGGCAACGCGCGTGATCATGCGCCGTCTGCTGGACGGGGCAATCGTCCGGCAGGACACCGCCTCCGCGACGGTCCCGTGGCTGGGCCTGTCGAGCGGCGTGCTGGCCTGGACCCAGGAGTCCGATGCCAGCGTCTCCTCCACGGAAACGTCCGGGCTGTGGGTCGCTTTGCCGCTCGACGCTCCCGCGCGGACCGTCTCGATCCCCGCCGGTGCCGTGGGGCCGAGCGCGCCGTGGTTCCTGATGGCCGGGGGATCGCTGCTCTACGCCAGCTTCGACGCAAGCGGGGTGGAACCGCCAACCATCTGGAGGCTGGACCCGGACACCGGGACGGCGATGCAGCTGTCACCGCCGGAAGGCCGCTACTGCTCGCCCGTCGGAGCGAGCAGTAGCGTCGTGTTCGTGGGCTGCAACAGCGACAACGGGTCGAGCACCACCTTCGTGTGGCGTCCAGGACACGACTGGATCGTCCTCGACGGGGCGGCGGGCTGGATCGGAGTCACGATCGGTGGCGGCTGGGCGATCCTCACCGACTTCTCGGAACAGGGTCCCCGGATCATCGGCTTCCCCCTGAGCGAGCTGCCCGACTAGGAACCGCTGGGCAGGGGGATGCTGCGTCCCAGCAGGGCGCCGATATTGTCGAGCGCCTGGCGCACCGTCCACGGCGAGTCCGGGTGCTGAAGGTCCTCGAGGCCGACCCCGTTGAGCATCGCCTTGAGCGCCGGGGCGAGCTGGCCGCCCAGGTCGGCGGTCCCGACCAGCACGATCCGCTCGTGTCCGCTCCCGTCGATGAAGAGCAGCACCGGGGTGTGACCCACGTCGTAGGCATCGGGCTGGTGGGTGTACCAGTCGACCGGCGCCGGGCTGGCCACGGCCTGCTTCTCGTGGGTGACACCGAAGAACCCCCAGAAGCGATCGAGATCGGCCTGGGTGCCGGTCAGCATGGTCCAGTCCGCGGAGACCAGGTCTGCGTAGGCGGCCAGCCGCTGCGGAGTGTCACGCTCCGGGTCCACGGTGACCTCCCAGAGCGCGACCTTGTCGGCGAGGCCGGCGGCCTTGATCGACTCGGAGATCTGGATGAAGGCGCCGGTGGTCATGGGGCACAGCTCGTGGCAGGCGGTCAGGAACGGGTAGATGACCACGATCTTGCCCTGCATGTCCGACAGCTGCACCGTGTCGCCGTGCTGGTCGATGAGCGGGACGTCGGGGACCGCCTGGTCGAGCTGGGTGCCGGTGATGGCCGGTGGCGCCGCGATGACGAGACGCCACATGAGCACCGCGACGGCGGCGACGGCGACCAGGCCGATGGCGGCGGCAATACGGAACGAGACAGGGATGCGCAAGGCTCGGTGACTCTCGAGCGAAGGCTGGAGGTGGCGCTGCAGATGATAGCGTCGCTCAGGCGTTGCGACCCAGCAGGCCGCTGGCCATCGCCATGGCAACCAGGATCAGCGCGGCCCCGAGCAGCTGTTCGAGCGTGAAGCGCTCGCCCAGCAGGATCCAGGAGCCGATGGCGGCGGTGGGCGGATTGAGCAGCAGGAAGGCCGATGCCCGGCGCGCCTCCAGGCGACGCATCCCGATCACCACGGCGATGGCCGCCCCGGCGCCGGGCCCGATCGCGAGCCAGACCACCCCGACCACGGCATCGGCGCGCAACGGTGACGGAATGGCCGGCGTGGAGGTGAACGGCAGGATCGCCGCGGCCGCGGCCGCCGTGAGGCCCAGGGCGGCCGCGCCGATCGCGGGACCGGGCAGGTCGTAGGCATTCGACCAGCGGCGCGAGAGGACGAGGAAGGTCGCGAACAGGACCGCGGCAACCAGCGCCACGCCCACCCCCAGGCTCTCATCACCGCCCAGGCGCAGCTCGCCCAGGAGCGCGGCCCCGGCCAACGCCAGCACGAGGGCGCCCAGGGTGATGCCCTCGAGCCGCTCATGGAGGATGGGTACGGCGATGAGCGCGGTGAGCACCGCGTACAGTCCGGCGACGAACGCCGTGATGCTCGCCCCCGCGAGTGACACCGCGGTGTTCATGGCAAGGACGAAGGCTGATCCGCCAACTCCGCCCAGGACCAGCAGCCGCCAGGCGGACGAGCGCGTGATCCGGCGCGGTCGCAGGGCGGAGTGCGTCGCGACGGTGATCAGGAGTCCCAGGGCGACCACGCCCAGGGCCCCGCGCCACAGGGCCGCGGTCAACGGCGTGAAGCTGCGCAGCGTGACGGCCGTGGCGACGTACGACGAGCCGTAGAGCACTGCTGCGGCAGCTGCGGCGGTCGCGCCCGCGGGGTCGAGGGACGTGGTGCGCTGCGCCATCGGCGTCATGGGCTCCGTCGCGGGTTGGCTGGGCTGGCTGGGCTGCATGGTACGTCCGGCGCATCGCCCCGGACGGTGCGGAGCGCGAGTCTGCGATCGGTCATAGACTCCGCGCATGAGCGGATTCAGCGACGCATTGATCGACGACTTCCGGGCCCACCAGGGACACGTGACGAGCGGGCCGTTCGTCGGCAAGCCGCTCCTCCTGCTCACCGCGACCGGGGCGCGCAGCGGCCAACGGCGCACCACGCCGCTCATCTATACCTGCGACGGCGACCGCTACGTGATCGTGGCCTCCAAGGGTGGGGCACCCGACAATCCGGGCTGGTACCACAACCTGCGCGCCAACCCGGTCGTCGAGGTCGAGGTCGAGGCGGAGCATTTCACGGCCCGCGCCGCCGAGGCCGAGCCGGCCGA
Source organism: uncultured Chloroflexia bacterium (assembly GCA_963814105.1). Lineage (GTDB taxonomy): Bacteria > Chloroflexota > Limnocylindria > QHBO01 > QHBO01 > CAVXEH01. The sequence goes on along the minus strand of CAWFBQ010000007.1, from coordinate 68,243 downwards.
CCGCCGGCGCCTCTACGACCAGCAGATTGCGGTGCTCCCCGGCTTCGCCGAGTACGAGAAGCGGACCGAGCGCGTCATCCCGGTGGTTCTCCTGGAGCGGCTCCCCGACGGCGACGTCAGCTGAGCGCGGGCACGACCGCGCCAGGCGCCATCGGCCCGGGCCTCCCGCTCACGCGTCTCGCCGGATCGCGGTCGCGTAGTCGGGGAAGAAGCGAGTGATCACCGTCAGGTCGAAGCGCTGCATGATCGATTCGGGCGGCTCGCGTTCGAGGAGGAACGCCATGCTGCGTTCGACGAGCGACTCGGCTGCCTCGTCCGCACGCCCGAACCGCGCGAGCTCATCCCGGCTGACGCCTACCGCGTGGCGGGTGACGCTGCCGCCGTCGCGCACCTCGACGTCGCATACCCATCCGGAGGCCGATGGCGACGCCACCACGCTGATCTCATGCATGGCCCGAGCCTACCGCGAAGCGGCGTCCTCGTCGCGGGCCGCAACGATCCGGCGGCGGACCGGCAGGAGCAGCACCCGACCAGCGAGGACGAGCGCGGCGGCCACCAGCGTTGCGCCGGCGGCCGCTCCCCATGCCGCGGCGTAGCCCGCCCGCTCCACGATGGCGCCGAACACGAGCGGGCCAATCACCGCCCCGGAGTTTGGCCCGATGCGGACGATCGCCATGGCGACCGCCGGTGCGCCCGGATTGGTGCGGGCCACCACCAGCAGCACGAGCCCCTGGTAGCCCCACGCGCCCACGAAGGCGATCAGGGTCGCCGCCACGATCAGCGGGACGCTGCCCGGCGCCAGGGCCAGGCTCGCGAATCCCACGCTGCCGATCACCAGCATGCCGACCACCAGCAGCAGCGAGCCACGCGACGCTCGGTCGGCGAACCAGCCGGCCACGATCCGGGTCGACATCCCCAGCAGGCTGCCCGCGGTGAGCAGCAGGCCGGCAGCATCCTGCGGCATGCCGCCGGCCACGGAGGCAGAGACGCTGAACCCCGTGAGCGCGTTCGACGCGGTGGTCCCCAGGCCGACGCCCAGGGCCAGCACCACGAGGGCCGGTATCGGTGCATCGCCCTCGCGCGCGGTGGCCCGTTCCTCCGCCACCGTGCCGCGCGCGCCGCGCCACAGCAGCCAGGTCACCGCGAATCCCACGACCGCCGCCAGGCCGTAGGCAGCGCGCCAGCCGATGGTCAGCCCCACGACCGGCACGGAGATGCCGGCGAGCACGGCCGCCAGCGGGATCGCGGACTGCTTGAGACCGTAGGCGATGCCCTGGCGGGAGATCGGCACGGCCACCGCCAGCAGGTGGTTGGCTCCGACCTGGATCAGCGCGTTGGCGACGCCGGCCCCGACGAGCCAGGGAAGCAGGGCCAGCAGGCTGCCGGGGACCACCGCGATGCCGGCCAGCGCGACGATGGTGCCGGCCAGGCCCACGGCGATGGTGCGCCGCGGCCCGAGCCGGTCGGAGATGGCACCCGACGGGAGGGAGGTGATCGCGGACGCCGCAAAGAAGGAGCCGATGGCGGCCCCCAGCCCGAACTCCCCGAATCCCAGGTCACCCCGGATCAGGACGGCGAGGCCGCCGAGCAGGAGAACGGGAAGCGCGGAGACGGTCGCGGCAGCGAGGGTCGTGGCGAGCGTGCGTGCCAGGGAGGAGGATCCGGTTGCCTGGGCGGCCATCCGCCCCATTGTCGGCGGTTACCCCGCGACGCGCCCCTGCGCGGCAGGCACGGGCACTCCCGGATCCTCGTGCGGACCGGTCACCACCACCTCGCCGCGCCGCTCGGTCCCGCCGGAGCGCACCAGGTACACGTGGTGGACCTCGGCGCTGCCGGTCGAGAGGGTTCCACCCACGCTGCAGTAGCGGGTCGCGGACAGCTCGATGGCGCGCCGCACGGCCTCGACGTCGACGCCCGGCCCTTCCACGACGTGGAGGAGGTCGACCCGGGTGAAGATGGCGGGGTTCGCGTCCTCGCGCTGATCGCCGGTGGCCTCCACTTCGTAGCGGGTCACCGTCTGGCGCTTCTTGCGCAGGATGGAGATCACGTCCATGGCGGTGCAGGCCGCGACGGCGACCGGCACCAGCTCCGCCGGGCGGGGGCCGGTGTCACCCTCCCCGCTGTCGAGGACGAGGCTATGGCCGCTGCCGGTGGTTGCGACGAAGCGCAGCCCATCGCCCTCCAGCGCGACCTGCGCGGTCTTTCGGCTCATGCGCTGCTCCTCTTCGTGGCTGCGACGACGGTGTGCTGTGGAAACAGTACCCGCACGGCCACTGCCACCGTGATGCGATCGGTGTCGCGGCTGATCATCGGCCCGCCTCCAGTGAACCGATGGCCCGCTCGAGGCGCTCACGAGCCTCGGTCGCCACCGGCGCCACGTCGGGATGGTCGACGATGCCCAGCGCCGACAGCGGATCGATCGCCTCGACGATCGTCTCACCCGCCACTTCGCGCAGGACGACGTTGCAGGGAAGCATGGCGCCCACTGAGGGATCCGCCTGCAGCGCGCGATGGGCCAGGGCGGGGTTGCAGGCGCCCAGGATCACGTACGGCGTCCAGTCCACGCCGAGCTTCGCCTTCAGCGTGGCGCCCACGTCGATCTCGGTGAGGACGCCGAAGCCCTCGGCCTTGAGGGCAGCCTCGACGCGCGGGCGGGTCGAGGCGATTGGTCCCGGCAGCCGAGTGCCGAAGGTGTAGGTGCTCAGGGTTGGCATGGGTACCTCATCGGGGTCACGCGCCGGCCCGCACGACGGGCCGACCGGTGGTCTCGTTGGTCCGACGCCGGACGATGCGGTCGATCACGTCGCACGCCTCGACGATCGCCGGCTCGGCCAGCTGGTAGCGCACGGTGGTCCCCACCCGACGGCCGTCAACCAGGCCGGCGGTGCGCAGCACCGCGAGGTGCTGGCTCGCATTGGGCAGGGTCGCGCCGATCATCTCGGCCAGCTCGCCCACCGACCGCTCGCCGCTGCGCAGCAGGTCCAGCAGCATGAGGCGCTTGGCATCGGTGAGTACGCGGCAGATGGCCGCGTGCCGCCGGTAGTGGTCGAGATCGCGATCCGTGTTCATTCCGCGACGCAGCCTACCATGTAGTTGCGTTCTTGCGCAAGTCGAGGACCAAGCTGCCCGGTGAGTGTGGTCAGGCCGCGGCGTACGATCGGTGGGTGGCTGCGCATTCTGCGGATCGTGGGTCGCGGTTGATCGCCGCTGGTGCCCTGGTCGGCGTCGTGCTGCTCGGGGGATGCGGTGTCGGCGCAGCCTCGTCGTACCCGCAGGAGAGCGCGCCGCTGGCGGCCGGCGAGCGCATCTTCCAGGATGGAATCGGGCCCGATGGCAGCCGCATCGGACGGATCGGCGGCGTTTCGATGCCCATGGCCGGCGACGGGTGTGCCGCCTGCCACGGCTCGGACGGGCGCGGGCGCGCCACCATGATGGCCACCGCGCCGGACATCACCTACGGCAACCTGACGGATCCGGCCGGCATGGTCGAGACCGATGGCACCCGCGGACCGGTCTACACCGATGCTCTCATCCGCCGGGCGGTGATTGCCGGCGTGGGGGCCGACGGCGACGAGCTCGAACGGACAATGCCCCGCTGGCAGCTGACCGACCAGGCGTGGAACGACCTGCTCGCCTATCTCAAGACCCTCTGAGCTGAGGGGCGACACCGAGCAGCGAGGACCGGTGGCTGGTGGAAGGGACGGCGTATGGTGGCCTCCGGACCCGCAGCAGAGGGGCGACCATGGCATCCGCCGCCACCACCGAAGGTCTCCGCGCCATCGCCACGGCCTTCGACCATCACGACCTCGACAGGATCATGGCCTACTTCGCCGATGACGCCGTCTTCGAGGCACCTCGCGGCCCCGAGCCGTACGGCGCGCGCGTGACGGGCCGGGAGGCCATCCGGGAGGCGTTCGGCGGGCGTTTCACCGGGATCCCGGACGTCAGGTACCGCGACGATGACCACTTCGTATCGGGTGACCGCGGCTGCTCGCAGTGGACCCTGTCCGGGACGACCGCCGAGGGCACGAGGATCGAGGTGCGCGGCTGCGACCTGTGGACCTTCCGCGACGGCCAGGTCGTCCTCAAGGACTCGTACTGGAAGATCCGCACCGCGTAGGTTCTGGCGCAAGGTTGGTACGCCGCCTGCATGACGACGACGCAGACCGGCATCTTCGCGCTGGGCACCACCTCGCACGCCTACCTCGAGCTGGACCTGCGGCCGGGCGCCGATGCCGCCGTGGCCGTCGGTCGCGTGGCCGGCCTGCGGGAGCCGCGCACCACCATTGGCGGCGTCAACCTCGTCGCCGGATTCCGCCCCGAGCTGTGTGGACCTGACCGGGTTCATGGACGGTACCGAGAACCCCAGCCTGCTCGAGGCGGCATCGGTCGCGGCGATCCCCGCCGGCTCGCCCGGCGAGGGCGGCAGCATCATGCTCCTCCAGCAGTGGGAGCATGACGCCGTGGCCTGGGAGGCGCTGCCGCGCAAAGACCAGGAGGCGGTCATCGGCCGGAACAAGCGCACGAGCGTCGAGCTGGACCCACGCCCGGAGACCTCGCACGTGGCTCGAACCGACCAGGATCGTTTCGGCAGGATCTTCCGACGCAACATCCCCTACGGCTCGGTCCAACGCCACGGCACGCTCTTCGTGGGCTTCGGCGCCGAGCAGTCGATCCTCGTCGCAATGCTGGAGAGCATGATCGGGATCGGCGGCGAACCGCGGGACGAGCTGACCCGGTTCACGCGGGCCGTGAGCGGCGCCTACTACGTCGTCCCGGCGGTGGAGCACCTGGCTGCCGCTGCTGTCGCCCCGGGCTGAGCGCATCCGTCGACGCTGGCCTAGTCGTGGAGCTGGCGCTGCCCGTCGGTACCTGACAAGGGCCGACGGGTACCCACGCTACGCTTGCCGGGCGTGACCGTCCCACTCCTGCCGCAGCCGGCCGAGGGCAGCGTCCTCGACCGTCGCACGCTGAACCGCACCCTCCTTGCCCGCCAGCACCTGCTGGAACGAGCCTCCCTCGGCGTCGAGCGCGCCGTTGAGCACCTGGTGGCGCTGCAGGCCCAGAACCCGCGGGATCCGTACGTCAGCCTGTGGTCCCGCCTGGAGGCCTTCGATCCGCTCACGCTGAGCCGGCTCATCGAGGAGCGCCGCGCGGTGCGCCTCACCGTGATGCGCGGCACACTGCACCTCGTGACCGCGACGGATGCCGGCCCGTGTCGCGCCGTCATGCAGCAGGCTGTCGGCCGCATGCTCCGCTCGAGCGTCTTCTGGCGCAACCTGGACGGAGCCGATGTCGACGCCCTCGTGTCCCGCGGGATCGAGCTGGTCGAGGAGCAGCCGAGGAGCGTCGCGGAGCTGGCCCGGCTCCTGGCCGAGGATTGGCCGGATCGCGACCCGGAGTCGCTCGCCTACGCGGTGCGGTACCTTGCGCCGCTCGTCCAGGTCACCCCGCGCGGTCTCTGGAACCGGAGCGGGGCGGCGCGCGTGACGACCCTGCGGGCATGGCTCGGGATCCCTGCCCTGCCGGTCCCGGATCCCGAGGCCCTCATCCGGCGCTACCTTCGCGCCTTTGGGCCGGCAAGCGCGGCGGACGTGCGAGCGTGGTCCGGCCTGACGAACCTGCGACCGGTGCTGACGCGCCTTCGTCCGATGCTGCGGACCTACCGCGGCGAGACCGGCCGCGAGCTCCTCGACGTCCCCGATGGGGTCTTCGCCCACGGCAACCTTCCAGCGCCGGTCCGCTTCCTCCCCGAGTTCGACAACGTCTTCCTGTCCCACGCGGACCGAACCCGGATCACCGGGGAGGACCGCTGGGATGCACGGTACGCGCGCAAGGGTGTCGTCCTGGTGGACGGCTTCTTCGCCGGAGCCTGGCGGATGTCCGTCGCACGAGAGAAGCCGGCTGGCATCCGGATCGACCCGCACCGCCACCTGGGACGCGCCTCGCGCGTGGAGATCGTGGCAGAGGCGCGCCGCCTGCTGGAAGTCCTCCGGCCGAACGACCCGTCGGCATCGGTCCACCTCGCAGGGTCCGGATGAGCCGACCGGACTGTTGACAGCGGCGTGCCCCGGCGTAATATCCGACCGACAGTCGGTCTGCTAATTGGAGGCCCGCCCTGGCCCGCACCGTGAACCCCGCGACGCACGCCGTTCGGCGCGATGCGTTCGTGGATGCAGCCCTGCACCTGATTCAGACCAAGGGCTACGAGCAGATGAGCATCCAGGACGTCCTCGACGAGCTGGGTGCTTCGCGCGGGGCGTTCTACCACTACTTCGACTCCAAGGCGGCGCTGCTGGACGCGACCATGGAGCGGCTGCTCGACACGGGGACCGCCATGGCAAGGGCGATCGCCGCTGACCCCGGCGTCAGCGCGACCGACAAGTTCAGCGCGGTCTTCACCAACATCGCCAGCTGGAAGAACGCCAGGCGCGAGCTCATGCTCAAGCTCCTGCAGATCTGGCTCTCGGACGACAACGCCGTCGTCCGGGAGAAGCTGCGCCGCGGCCTGGCCGAGCACATGACGCCAGTGCTCGCAGAGATCATCCGGCAGGGGTGCCGGGAGGGCGTCTTCACCGTGGCATCACCCGGGGACGCCGCGCGGGTCGTCGTTGCCCTCGTCTCCGGGACCCAGGAGATCGCCGGAGAGCTCTACGTCGCCCGTGTGCAGAACACCATCCCGCTCGAGACCGTCGAGCGGACCCTCGCCGCCCTTGCCACCGCCTACGAACGGATCCTGGGCGCGCCGCCCGGGTCGCTCCGCATCGTCGACCCTCAAACCATCCGGCTCTGGTTCGCGTGACGAACCGGCCGTCCGCTGTTGAAGGAACCAACCACATGACCGCCATCATCGAGACGGAGAAGCTCACCAAGTCCTACGGGTCGCACCGCGGGATCATCGACGTGGACCTGCAGGTCAACGCCGGCGAGGTGTTCGGCTTCCTCGGCCCCAACGGCGCCGGCAAGACGACCACGATCCGGACGCTGCTGGACCTCATCCGTCCCACGAGCGGCGTGGCCCGCGTCTTCGGCATCGAATCGAGCGCCGATCCCGCCGCGATCCACGCCCGGGTGGGCTACATCCCCGGCGAGTTCACGCTGTACGACCGCCTCACCGGCGGCCAGACCCTCGACTACTTCGCGAACCTGCGGGGCGGTGTCGACCGGGCATACCGGGCCGAGCTCGTGGAGCGATTCGAGATCGACACGAGCCGCCGGTTCAGGGAGTACTCGAAGGGAAACAAGCAGAAGATCGGCCTGGTCATCGCGCTCCAGCACCGGCCGGAGCTGCTGATCCTGGACGAGCCGACATCCGGCCTGGACCCCCTGGTCCAGCAGTCCTTCTACGCGCTCGTGCGCGAAGCGAAGGGCGAGGGACGAACCGTCTTCCTCTCCAGCCACATCCTCTCCGAGGTCGAGCGCACCTGCGACCGGGTGGCGATCATCCGCGAGGGCCGCCTGGTCAAGGTCGACAGCGTCGAGGGCCTGCGTGACCTGGCCCACCACCAGGTGGAGCTGCGATTCGCGGGTGCCGTGCCGACGGACGCGTTCCGCTCGCTTCCCGGGGTGACCGACGTCGCCGCCACCGACCACGTCCTGCGCATGCGCGTCTCGGGCGCCATCACGCCGGTCGTCCAGGCCGCGGCGAAGTACGAGCTGCTCGATTTCGTGAGCAGGGAGCCGAGCCTCGAGGAGACGTTCCTGGCCCAGTACGGTCAGGCAGCGGTGGAGGTCAAGGCCGATGAGCGCTAACGCCGCCGTCAGCGCGCGGGTGATCAGCGCGCCGTCGCGCTTCAGCCGGATCTACGGCCTCGGAAGCATCTACGCCAAGACCGTCCGGGACTCGCGCCTGGCGTTCATCATCGCCGCGGGGCTGCTGGGCGGGCTGGCCCTGTTCATGGGCGCCGCCATCTCCAACGTCTTTCCCACGCCTGGGTCGCGGCTCGAGGTCAACGCGCTCATCGGCAGCATGCCGGCGGATCTCGTGAACCTCTTCGGGAAGCCGGTGGAGCTGGGAACCCTGGGCGGCTACATGACCTGGAAGTACGGCGCGATCTTCGCGCTGGGCGCTGCGCTCTGGTCGATCTTCGCCCTCTCCGGGACGCTCGCCGGCGAGGCCGGCCGCGGCAGCCTTGACGTCGTCGCGGCGGCGCCGTTCGGACGCCGCCGCATCGCGCTCGAGAAGCTCGCCGCCCATGTGACGATGCTCGGCCTGGCGATGGCGATCGTGGCGCTCTGCATCACCGTGAGCTCCAACGTGTTCGGTGACGCCGCGCTGGGCGACCAGATCCCGCCGCTGTCCGCCATCGGCTTCGTCCTCTGGGTCGGCGGCCTGGCGCTCTGCTTTGGCGGCCTGGCCTGGGCCCTGGGACCTGTCCTGGGCCGGGCGGGTGCCGCCGGGCTGGCGAGCGCCGCCATGGTCATCCTGTGGATCGCCAACGGCTTCACGGCACTGAACCCCATTGCCGTCTTCAGCCCGTTCCGCTGGACGTCGGACCACATCGCACTGGTCGGCCGGTACGATTGGGGTGGCCTCCTCCTGGTGGGCGGGGTCGCCGTTGTGCTTCTCGCCATCGGTATCGCGCTGTTCGAGCGCCGCGACCTTGGCGTCACGTTGGGATGGTCGCTTCCCGGCATGCCCACGTGGATCCTGGGCGTGCGCGGGCCTATCAGCCGTGCGTTCGGCGAGCAGCTGCCCCGGGCAACCTGGTGGGGTATCGGCATGGGGCTGACCGGGATGATGCTCGTCTCGATCGTCGGCTCGTTCGCCGAGCAGATCGCCAAGGATCCCAGCCTCGGGCAGACGTTCAGCACGATCTTCCCCGGATTCGACACCCGCACGGCTGGCGGCTGGCTGCAGCTGTACGCACAGCTGCTCGTCATCGCGGTGGGCTTCGCGGGCGTCACGTTCGTCTCGAAATGGGCGAGCGACGAGACCGGCAACCGGCTCGAAGAGCTGCTGGCGACGCCCATGACGCGGAGCCGATGGGTGATCAGCGGTGGCGTGGCGGCGCTCGGCGCGGTCGTCGTGCTGAACGTGCTGCTGGCCGTGGGCATCGCGCTCGGGTCGGCGGCAGGCGGTGTCTCGGCAAGTGACGCGCTCGTCGGGTCCTTCTCGCTCGGCCTGGTCGCGGCGGCGATGGTGGGCATCGGCTTCGCCATCGGGGGCTGGTGGCGCACGTCACTGGCCGCGGAGGTCACCGCGGTGGTCGTGGTCCTCACCTACCTCATCGATCTGCTCGGCCCACCGCTCAAGCTGCCGGACTGGGTCCAGCAGCTCACCCTCTCGTCGCACATGGGGCAGCCGATGATCGGCCAGTGGGACGCCGCGGGAATCATCGCAGGCGTCGTGATCGCCGTGGGAGGGATCCTGCTGGGGGCCTGGGGCCTGGGCCGGCGCGACGTCTCGGTCTGACGACGGCAGCGGCGCGGCGGTTCAGGTTCCGAACCGCCGCTCGCGCGCCTGGTAGCTGCGCAGGGCGCGCAGGAAGTCGATCTTGCGGAACGCGGGCCAGAAGACGTCGCAGAAGTAGTACTCGCTGTAGGCGGACTGCCACAGGAGGAAGCCTCCCAGCCGGATCTCGCCGCTGGTGCGAATGATGAAGTCCGGATCCGGCTGGTCCGCCGTGTACAGGCGAGCGCTGATCTGCTCGGCGGTCAGGTCCCGCTCGATCTCCGCCAGGGTGCGCTCCTCGGAGACGGCCTCGCGGAGCATGGCGCGCACGGCATCCACGATCTCCTCGCGGCCCCCATAGCCGACCGCGATGTTCAGCTGCATCCCTTCGTGCTCCGCGGTGGCGGCCTCGAGCCGGCGCAGGGAGTCAAGCACCGTCTGCGGGAAGGATTCGATGCGGCCGATGGCCCGGATGCGGACGCGGTTCTCACGGATGCGCCGGTCATGGGCCATCCGCTCCGCCTCCTGCTCGAGGAGCCGGAGGATGTGCTCCACCTCGTCCGGGTCGCGCTTGGCGTAGTTGTCCGGACTGAGGACCCAGAGGGTGACGGTGGGGATCCTCATCTCCAGGCACCAGTCGAGCACCTCGCGGGCCTTGGACACGCCGAGGTCATGGCCCAGCTTGATGTCCGCGAGGCCGGCGAGCCGCGCAAAGCGCCGGTTTCCGTCCAGGATGAGACCCAGGTGGCGTGGCACCTCACCGCCCCGGACGGTGGCCTGCAGGCGGCGCTCGTAGAGCGCGTACACGGGGCCCGCCAGGCTGCGCCAGCCCAGCGTCAGGGCCGATCTCGCCCGACTCCGCAGTGCCGCGATAGGTGGGCGACGTTCGAGAACCTGCTGGTCCAAGATGGCAGACCTCCACGGCGGATGGTACCCCGGAAGCGCTCCGCACCGATTGCATGGGTCCTGGGCCGGAACCGCGGGGATCAGCCGTGCAGGCGGATCTCCCGGCGTCCGAGGCGATATCCACCCTCGATCACGACCGCCAGGCCCACCATGGCCGCCAGCACCCAGAGCTTCTCGGGCGCCGATGTCGCGGTCTGCCAGACCAGCGCCCCCAGCGCGGCGCAGCAGGCGATGCCGCCGAGGACGGAGATCCAGGCCCGGCTGCGGGTCTCTCGTGCGCGGCGCACGTTGGCCGCGTTCACCGCGGCGAAGATCAGCAGGAAGCCCGCGCTCCCCAGGGTCGAAATGCTCGTCAGGTCGAAGACGTTGGCCACGAAGAGCGTCAGCGCGGCGGTGATCAGCAGGCCCTCCACCGGCTCGCCCCATACGGTTCGCTCGAGGGCGCTGGGCAGCTGGCCGTCGCTGGCGATCGAGTAGCTCAGGCGCGCCGCGCCGTAGAACGTGGCGTTGATCGCCGATGCGGTCGAGAGCATGGCCGCGATCGCGATGAGGGTGAACCCACCCTGCCCCAGGAATGGCCGGGCCGCTTCGGCGAGGGCGTAGTCCTTGGCCGCCACGATCCTGTCGACCGACAGGTTGCCCACCGTGACGAGCGCCACGAGCACGTACAGGACGATCACCGAGCCCACGGCGATGTAGTAGGCCCGCGGCAGCGTGCGCGCCACGTCGCGCACGTCCTGCGCCGCGTTGGCGATGAGCTCGAATCCCTCGTACGCGAGGAAGATGATCATCCCGCCCGCGACCAGCTGGAGGGGCGGCGACCAGGCCGATGGCGCGATGTTCGCCGTCTGGATGCCCGTCGCGCCCACCCCCACGAAGAGCGCCAGGATGGCGATCTTGAGGGCCACGATCCACGTCTCCGCCCGGCCGATGACGTTCGCGCTGAACAGGTTGAGGCCCGTGATCGCGACGACCGCGACGCTGATCAGGACGTGCCGGCCGGCGTCATGCCAGCCGGCGGGCAGGAAGGTCGCGGCGTAGCTGCCGAACGCGAGCGCGTACAGCGAGAGCATCACGATGTAGCTGAGCCACAGCAGCACGTTCAGGCTGCCGGTGAGCATCCCGGCACCGAACGCGCGGTCAAGGAAGACGACGGTGCCGCCCCGGCTGGGGTAGGCGACGGAGAGCTTCGCGTACGCGTAGGTCGTCAGCAGCGCGACCACGCCGGCCACCGCGAACGCCACCGGCGTGCCGCCGTGCGCGAGCTGCACGGCGAGCCCCAGCACGGCGAAGATGCCGCCGCCGACCATGCCACCGACGCCGATGGCGACGACTCCCCAGATCCCGATGGTGGCGTTGTCGCGTCCGCTCATCCGTTCCTGCGCATGGGTTCGCCCCGGAGCCTACGACGCGGGCGACTCCCGCGTCCGGGCTTCGGCGCGGATCAGCTCCAGCGCCCGGGCCAGCCCCTGGTCCCAGGGCTCGCCGTGGCCGGGGAGCACCCAGGTCGCCTGCAGGCCGTCGAGTGCGGTCAACGACGCGAGCGCCGCCGCGCGGTCCACGGTGAACGGGGCCTGGGCCGGGCCCGCGGCCCCGGTCAGGACGGAGCGGGTGGTCATCGCGTCGCCAACGAAGATCGCATCCACGGCCGGCACGTGGTAGGCAACGGAGCCCGGCGTGTGCCCCGGCAGGCCAACCACGCGCGGGGCACCGGGCAGATCCAGCGTGGCTCCCGGGGTGGCGATCCGCACCTCGCTGATGGGCGTGCTGCGCAGGCCGCCCTTGCGGATCCCGAACCACAGGAACCCGAGCAGGGGCCACACCTTCATGGGATCGCGCTCCGCGGCCGGCTTCTTCACCTCGCCGCGCGCCTCGGCCGCATCGGCCTCGCCCACGTAGACCGGCACGCCATGGTCGCGGCGCAGGCGCTCCGCAAAGCCCGTGTGGTCCACGTCGCCGTGGGTCAGCAGGACGCCGCGGATGTCTTCCAGTGAGCGGCCGATGCCGTCGAGCTCGCGGACGAGGTCGCGCCACTGCCCGGCCATGCCGGTGTCGATGACGGTGATGCCATCCGGCTGGACGACGAGGTAGCTGTTGACCAGGCTCGAGGAGCCGATGCGGTGGAGCGATGGTGCAAGCTGCATGCATTCGTTCCTTCGCTGACGTGCTTGCTGATGCGGATCAGGAAAACGACCGGGATGCGGCGATGACCCCTAGACGGCCTCGTCCACCATCGGCTTGACCTCGCCGATCCAGCGCTCGAGCGTCTCGTCGTCGTACGGCGCGGCGAACTCGCCGATGAACGTGCCGTAGCCGAGCGCCCGCCGCGCGATCATGGCCCCCGCGACCTGCTCGGGGGTCCCGACCCAGAACGTGTCGTCGTCCTCGACGTCGGACATCGGCGTCCGATTGTGCGCCATCTGCGCCTCCCAGACGCGACGCGCCTCCGCCTCCGTGTCGCGGATCACCGGCTTGCAGCCAACCGTCCATTCGATCTCGGACGGGTCGCGCCCGACGCTCTCGCAGTGCACGCGCAGCACGGAGCCCTTGTGCTGCAGCTTCTCGACGCTGCCCATGGCGTTCCACATGTCGGCATAGCGGGCCACGGTACGCAGCGTCTTCCGCTCGCCCGAACCGCCGATCATGATCGGCATGTGCGCCTGGCGCGGCGGTGGAAGCAGGCGGAAGTCATCGAAGGCGTAATGCGCTTCGGGGGCCGATGTCACCGCTCCGCCGTCCAGCAGCGTCCGCAGGGCGCCCACCGCCTCGTCCAGCCGGTCCAGGCGCTGACCGAACCCGGATCCGAAGTCGATGCCGGTGGCGGTGTGCTCCGTCCCGAACCAGGCCCCGCCGATGCCCAGGATCGCGCGACCCTCGCTGATGTGGTCGAGGGTGGTCGCCAGCTTGGCGACGAGGCCCGGGTTGCGGAAGGTGTTGGCCCCGACCAGGAGCCCGACCCGGGTCCGGCGGGTCATGGCGGCCCAGGCTGCGAGCGTGGTCCAGCCCTCGAAGATGGGCTGGTAGGGATCGCCGAAGATCGCGTACAGGTGGTCCCAGGTCCATAGGTGGTCATAGCCGAGCTCGTCGACCCTCTGCGCCGCCCCAACAAATGCCGGCCAGTCGGTCGCCTGGCTCCAGAGCAGCACCCCAAGCCGCGTCCCCATCGTTGGTTGCCTCCATCTCCCTTCCGGCCGCGTGCCCGCCGGCGCTCCTGAACGCTGTCTCCCGATTGTACGGACACACGACTGGCGCCGGTAGGGCGCCGCCCGGAGCTAGGCCTCGGACTCGGGACTGTCGTCCACCTCCAGGCGCTCGACGCGGGCCTGCTCCCGAATGGCCTCGCGATGCGCGCGATCACCGGCTGCGCCGCGCCGCCTGCGGTCCAGCTCCGCAACGGTCCCGTTCCGCGAGTAGATGAGGAGGACGTCGCGGGCCTGGATCAGGGTCTCGCCGTGCGGGACGCCCAGGTACGTGCCGTCGGGGCGGTGGACCCCGAGCACGATCACGCCTTCCGCGCGAAGCCCCAGGGTGTTCAGGTCGCGGTCCGCGAGCCAGTCGTCCGGCTGGACCTCCAGCTCGGTGACGACGTAGTCGCCGCCCAGGTGGAGCAGACCCGCGTAGTCGCGTGCGTCGAGGTCGGTCCAGCGCTGCAGCGCACGCATGGTGAGTGCCGTGATGCGCTGGTCCACCCATCGGTTGTTGAAGATGAACCACAGCGCCGCGAGGCCGATGAGCAGGATCAGGGGCCGCAGGATGGGACTGGCGGCCGTTCCGGGTTCGAGGAAGGTGAGCATGAACGAGGCGATCACCGCCACGATCCCGGCGCTGCCGAGCAGCATCAGCCACATGATGATCCGGCGTCGCACCGGGTGACGCACCACGGCCTCCGACTCCGCCGTGGTGAAGCCCGACCCGCTGAACGCCGAGCGTGCCTGGAATCGCGCCGCCTCGCGCGAGAGACCCGTGGCGGTCAGCGCCACGGTCGCAATGCGCGTGATGAGCAGCGAGATGGTCAGCACCACCAGGAGCGTGATGACCGCGGTCATGTCCCCCGAAGGGTACTCGACGCCGGCGGGGCCCAACCCACGCGGCCATGACCACCATAATCAGCCGCATGGCACCGCTCGATCCGCATCTCGTCCGCCCGGAGTTCCCCTCGCTCGCCCGCCACCACCGGGGCCGACCGGTGGTCTACCTCGACGGCCCGGGCGGGACGCAGGTGCCGCATCGCGTCATCGAGGCGGTGTCGGACTACTACCGTGGCACGAACGCCAACGAGGGCGGCGCCTTCGCGACGAGCGCGGAGACCGATGCCATGACGGCGGAAACCCGGCAGGCGGTGGCGGACTTCCTGGGTGCGCCCGGGCCGGACGGCGTCAAGTTCGGCCCCAACATGACCACCCTCACCTTCCACGTCAGCCGATCCATTTGCGCCCGGCTCTCCGCCGGCGACGAGATCGTGGTGACGCGCCTCGACCACGAGGCCAACGTCTCGCCCTGGCAGGCAATCGCCGCGGACCGTGACCTGGTCGTGCGCACGGTCGACGTGCGCCCGTCGGACGGGACCCTCGACCTGGACGACCTGGACCGGACGCTGGGGCCCCGGACCCGGGTCGTGGCCGTGGGCTGCGCCTCGAACGCGCTGGGCACCATCAACCCGGTCCGCGAGATCGTCCGGCGGGCCCACGCGGTTGGCGCTCTCGCCTACCTCGACGCGGTGCACTTCGCGCCGCACGGCCTGGTCGACGTCACCGCGCTGGACACGGACTTCCTCGTCTGCTCGGCGTACAAGTGGTTCGGTCCGCACGTCGGGGTCCTCTACGGAAAGCCGGACCTGCTGGCGGACCTGCCCGCGTACAAGGTCCGCCCGGCGCACGACCGCTTCGAGACCGGGACGCTGAACTTCGAGGGACTGGCCGGGACATCCGCCGCGGTGCACTACCTTCGGTCGCTCGGAACCCGCTTTGGTGATGGACCGATGGCGACCGCCCGCGACGAGATCGCGGCCGGAATGGGCGCCATCGGCGCGCATGAGCGATCGCTCTCCGAGCGCTTCATCACCGGCGCCGCCACGATCCGGGGGATTCGCCTGTGGGGGATCGCCGATGTCGCCCGGATCGACGAGCGCACGCCCACCTTCGCGCTGACGATCGACGGCATCCCGCCGCGATCGGCCGCGGAGGCGTTGGGAAACCAGGGCATCTTCACCTGGGACGGCGACTTCTACGCCCAGGGGCTCGTCGAACGCCTGGGCCTCGCGGAGTCCGGCGGCCTGCTGCGGATCGGCGCCGTCCACTACAACACGATCGAGGAGATCGACCGCGTCCTCGATGCCCTGGACGTTGTCGCAGCCAGGGCACGGCCAGGCGCCGGATGAGCCGCGCCCGGCATCGTCACGGGCCGGCCTCGGCCGCCGAGGCCGGCGCCGCCCGCCTGGGGATCGTGCTCGCGATGGTGGTGGGATTCATGGCCGTCGAGGTGATCGGCGGCCTGCTCGCCAACAGCCTCGCGCTCCTGGCCGATGCCGGCCACATGCTGACCGATGCCGCCGGAATCGGACTCGGGCTGCTCGCGATCTGGTTCGGGCGCCGTCCGGCGACCGCGGAGAAGTCGTACGGCTACTACCGAGTGGAGATCTTCGCAGCCGCCATCAACGCCATGGTGCTCCTGGCAGTCTCGGGATTCATCCTCTTCGAGGCGGTGCGGCGACTTGACGCGCCGTCCGACGTGATGGGCCTGCCGATGCTGGGCTTCGCCGTCCTGGGGCTCGGGGTGACGGGCCTCTCGGTCCGGCTCCTGCACGGCGGAGCGCGGCACAGCCTGACGCTGCGGGCCGCCTATCTCGAAGTGCTGGGCGACCTGTTCGGCGTGCTCGCGGTGATCGCTGCCGCGATCGTCATCGTGGTCACCGGCTGGACGCCCATCGACCCCATCGCCTCGATGCTTATCGGCCTGCTCATCCTTCCGAGGGTCTGGAGCCTGCTGCGCGATGCCGTCGACGTGCTGCTGCAGGCGACTCCGAGGGACGTGGACCTCGCGGAGGTGCGGGCACACGTGCTGGACGCCGCGGGGGTGACCGATGTACACGACCTGCACGCCTGGACCCTGACGTCGGGAATCAACGTAGTCTCGGCCCATGTGGTCGTCACGGAGGATGCCGATCCGAGCAGCGTGCTCGAGGAGCTGTGCGGCTGCCTCGCGGACGACTTCGACATGGAGCACTCGACCATCCAGCTCGAGCGGGTGGACCGGCGACGCCTGGAGCAGGCCGGTCACCCCTGATCCGTCACGGCCGAGAGCCGTGACCGTCAGCCGATGTCGTCGAGCTGTGACTGCGCCTGGAACAGGTTGATCCCGCTGTCGATGAGATCCAGGAGCGCGCGCATGGTCCGCTCCTCCTCGACCTGCTCCTCGATGAACCATTGCAGGAACTGCAGGCTGCGCGCGTCGCCGGCCTTTCCGGCCGCCGCCGCCAGTGCGTCGAACTGCCCCGTCACCCGAAGCTCGCTCGCCAGGGCCGCCTCCACGGCATCTCGTGCCGACGCATAGCTGGTCGGGGCGCCCGGCGTCGAGGGAAGGCTGAACTCGAGCTCGTTGTCGATGAGAAACGCCATGATCTTTGCGGCGTGCTCGGCCTCTTCGGCCCCCTGCTCATGGAAGAACTTGGCCCAGCCCTTCAGGCTCTGACGTTCAAAGTGAAGCGCGATCCCCATGTAGCTCTGGTGCGCCCCGAGCTCATGCGCCACCTGCGCAACGAGGAGCTGGCTCACCTGTTTGCTGATCATCTCTACTCCCTTTGGAGGTCATGACCGCACGCATCGCCGGTCACCACGTGACGCGGGACGGTACGGCGGTCCCTTCGACTGCGCAGCCCATGGCTCCGCCACTGCGAGTCTACGCGCCCACGACCCGTACAGGCGATTGCGCGATCGGCTCCACGCGGCGCTCGACGGCGCGATCGGCCTACCCTTTCGGGCGTGCGAACGCTCGACCGCAAATGGCTCATCCTCTCGAGCGTCTCGCTGGGGACCTTTATGGCCACCCTGGACGGGAGCATCGTCAACATCTCGCTCCCGAAGATCCAGGGCGCGTTCGGCATCGGGATCTCGACCGTTGAGTGGGTCTCCGTCGGCTACCTCCTGGTGGTCGGCGCCTTCCTGCTCCCCTTCGGGCGGCTGGGCGAGATCCTCACCTTCAAGCGGGTCTACCTCACCGGGTTCGTGCTGTTCACCCTGGCCAGCATCCTGTGCGGCCTGGCCCCGAACGCGGCGTCGCTGATCGCCTTTCGGGCGATCCAGGGAATCGGCGCGGCCATGCTCCAGGCCATGGGGCCGGCGATCG
Source organism: uncultured Chloroflexia bacterium (assembly GCA_963814105.1). Lineage (GTDB taxonomy): Bacteria > Chloroflexota > Limnocylindria > QHBO01 > QHBO01 > CAVXEH01. The sequence goes on along the minus strand of CAWFBQ010000007.1, from coordinate 50,602 downwards.
TGGCCCGCACCTTCGGCCCCGGTGAGCGCGGTCGGGCCCTTGGCCTCAACGCCGTCAGCGTCTCGATCGGCCTCAGCCTGGGGCCGGCGTTGGGCGGGCTCCTGACCGAGATCGGCACCTGGCGGGCGATCTTCTTCGTGAACGCCCCCATCGGCCTGATCGCGGTCCTGTGGGCCAACCGCATCCTGCCCGCCGAGGATGGCGCGGAGCACGTCTCGTTCGACCTCGCGGGCGCTGCGCTGTCCAGCGTGGGGCTCCTGAGTCTGCTCCTCGCCCTCAGCCAGGGGCAGGGCTGGGGGTGGACCAGTCGGCTCGTGCTGGGCCTGCTCACGATCTTCGCGGTCTGCGCGGTTGCCTTCGCGGTGGTTGAGACGCGGTCGCGCCACCCGATGCTCGATCTGCGCCTGTTTCGGATCCGTCCCTTCGCCGTGGGCAACCTCAGCGTGGTCGTGGCCTTCATCGGCCTCTTCACCGCCACGTTCCTGCTGCCGTTCTTCCTGGAGAGCGGGGCGCACTTCTCACCGCTCGAGGCCGGGCTGCTCCTGACCCCGGTGCCCATCAGCCAGGCCCTGGTGGCGCCGTTCAGTGGCGCGCTCTCCGACCGGATCGGACAGCGGCTGCCCGCCTCCCTGGGTATCGCGGTCCTGGTGGCCGGGCTGCTGAGCCTCACCTGGCTACCGACCCAGTTCGCGATCGGCGACCTCATCTGGCGCCTGGTCCTGGTTGGCCTGGGGATGGGTCTCTTCATGAGCCCCAACAGCAGCGCGGTGCTGGGCTCCGTCCCCCGTCCGCGGATTGGCACTGCGTCGGGGACCCTGGCGCAGATGCGGATCGACGGCCAGGCGCTGGGAATCGCCCTGAGCAGCGCCGTGGTCGCCATTCGCCTGCCGGTGCACGAAGCGACGGTCGGCCAGGCTGGGGCCCTCGTGCTGGCCATCCATGACGCCTTCGCGATTGCTGCGCTCATTGCTGCCATCGGGATCGTGGCCAGCTTCTTCGGCGGCTCGGTCCGGGACGGACCAGGTCCAGGGACCGGCTGAGCGGCGGTTACCCGGGTGGTGTCGATGCGCAACAGGCAGGAGCGGCGCCATCCCCTGGAGGGGCTGCGCATCTTTCTTGCTCGAAGACGCTGACGTAGGATGCGCGTCGTGGGGATCCAGCCGCCGCAGACGACCGAGCACCCGCGCCAATGAGCGCCCCGCCTGCGGCTGGGTTCCGGGTCCGCTCGCTCATCGCCCGCATCAACGCCGTGGAGGCGGGGACGCTGGCCGGGCTGGCGGCTGCCGTCGTGCTCTGGAGCGTCGCGCTGAACCGGGTCGACCTGTCGAAGATCACGGACCTTGGACTGATCACCGCGCTCCCGCCCCTGCTGTTCACCGCGCTGGTGCTGGTCACTCTCAGCTTCGCGCTGCTGGTGACCCTCAGGCCGCACGCCGGGTGGTTGGTCTGGCTGCACGTGATCGCGCTGATCGTGATGCTGTTCGCGATCACGGCCATCGTCGAGCCTGCGCCTCGCTTCAGCGTCGCGTGGCGGCACGTGGGGATCATCGAGAACCTGACCCGAACCGGGCAGGTGGACCCCGCCATCGACGCCTACTTCAGCTGGCCGGGCTTCTTCGCCCTGGGCGCTTTCGTCTCGCAGGCGCTGGGGATGTCCTCGGCCCTGGATCTCACGCCATGGTCTCCCCTGGCCTTCAACCTCCTCTACCTGCCTGCGGTGCTGATGATCATGCGGGCAGGGACCACCAACCCCCGGGTCGTCTGGGTCGGAACCTGGATCTTCTTCATCGGGAACTGGATTGGGCAGGACTACTTCTCGCCGCAGGGGTTCGACTACTTCATCTATCTCCTCGTGATCGGGATCCTGCTGACGTGGTTCCGAAGCGCCCCTGAAGGGGACGGCTGGTTTGCGCGCCGGTTCCAGCCGACGGACGAGCCGCCGACGCCATCGCTGACCGCCCTCCAGCGCACCGGTCTGATGAGCATCGTGGTCTTCCTGTTCGCGACCACGGTGTACAGCCACCAGCTGACGCCGTTCGCCCTGCTGGGTATGACCATCGTGCTCGTCCTGGTGGGGCGGCTCGCCGCGAGGGGACTCCCGACCCTGATGGCGGTCCTCCTCGGGACCTGGCTGAGCTACATGACCGTGACGTACCTGAGCGGGCACATTGCCAGCCTCGTGTCACGCGTCGGCAACGTCGACACCACGGTCGCAGCCAACCTGACCGAGCGCGTGCGCGGTAGCGACCTGCACCTGCTGGTCATCGTGGTACGCCTCGTCAACACGGCTGCCATCTTCGGCCTCGCCGGACTTGGCGGACTCCATCGGCTGCTGACACATCGGCGAGACCTGACCTGGCCGCTGATGGCCGCCACTCCCTTCGGGCTGCTGTTGCTCCAGGACTACGGCGGCGAGATGCTCCTGCGCGTCTACCTCTTCAGCCTGCCGTTCGTGGCCTTTCTGGCTGCCTATGCGCTCGTGGAGTGGGGCGGGATCGGCGAGCGCCTGGGCCGCGCCGTCCCGGTGGCGCTGGTCACCACCCTGCTGCTCGGCGCCTTCCTGGTGAGCCGCTACGGGAACGAGACCATGGACCTGGCGACGGCCGACGAAGCGGCGGGCATGCACCAGCTCTACGAGATCGCGCCAAAGGACTCCGTCCTGGTCGCCGCCGCGGGGAACATCTTCTGGAAGTTCACCGATTACGAGCTGTACCACTACCGGATCGTCACGCCGGGTGTCGTCAGCTTCGACCTGCCGGCCATCGTGAACCTCATGGGCCAGGACCCGACCCGCCCCGCGTTCATGATCCTGTCTCGTGCGCAGGAGAACTCCCTCGAGCTGCAATACGGGTTCACCGACGCGGATTGGCAGCGATTCGCGGGGATGGTCGCCAGGGACCCATCGCTGCGGTTGGTGTACAGCAACCCCGATCTGCAGATCTACGAGCTGAACCGGGGCGCACCGGCATGAGCAAAGGGCTGAGCGTGTCGGTCGCTCTCATGCTCCTGGCCGGCGCCACGGAGCTCGTGGTCTTCTCCGGCGGCCAGGGACCCATCCGGATCGGCCTCGTCCTGGCCTTCCTTGGCATTGCGCCGGGGTGGGCAATCCTGCGCCTCATCGACCTGGAGATGACGCCGTCGGCACGCGTCGCCGTAGCGGTCGGCGTCAGCGCGGCACTGGACATGGCCGTGGCCAGCGCACTGCTGTACGGCAGGCTGTGGTCAGCCGACCTGGCACTCACCATCCTGGTCGGGGTGGTCGTCGTGGCCGTGCTCGTCGGCCTGCCGTCCGCGCGGCACCAGATCATCACGACCGCTCGCCGGGCGCGCGAAGCCCTGAGCGAGCTCGACAGCCAGTGATGCTCAGCGGCGGTGCCGTCTGTCACCGATAGCCGGACTGGCCGTCTTGACCTCCCGCGGGACCCCGGATACCTTCGTGCGTCGGCAAGGCGGTGCTTCGACTTCGGCCGTGAGCAGGCCGCCGCAGACCGGGACCAGGCGCCGCTTGTCGAGGTGGCGACATCACCGGGTCATCGCGAAGGGACCGCTCGCCACGCCACCGCCCACGACATCCTCGCCAGCCAGTCCGTCTGATACGCCGCCGAATGCTCACCGGCCCGATCGGACACGGGTGCTGTTCGTCACCCCGCGATATGCGCCCTTCGTCGGCGGGATCGAGACGCACGTCTCCGAAGTCGGCCGGCGGCTGGCGGCGCATGGATTCGAGATCACCGTGCTGACCGTGGATCCTCTCCGAACGCTGCCGCCCGAGGAGGACCGCGGTGTCGAGCGGATCATCCGGGTGGGATCGACCGGCGGCGACCTGTACTGGTCCCCGGAGCTGTACCGCACCGTCCGGGCGGGGCGATGGGACCTGGTGCATTGCCAGGGCATCCACACCCTGGTTCCGGTCCTGGCCATGCTTGCCGCACGGCGAACCAGGACTCCCTACCTGGTGACATTCCACACGGGCGGTCATGACTCCCGGGTCCGCATGAAGCTGCGGTGGCTCCAATGGCTTGTGCTGGCCCCCCTGCTGCGCGGCGCCGCCGCCCTGATCGCCGTATCCCGGTTCGAGGCCGCGCTGTGGCATCGCGTGCCGGGGCTGCGCACCGTCCCGATCGAGATCGTGCCCAACGGGGCCGGCATGCCCGAGGTGGATCCGATGCCCACCCCGGACGCGAACCTCGTGGTCTCCGTGGGCCGCCTGGTGCGCTACAAAGGCCACCAGCGAGCTATTGCGGCGCTGGTCGAGCTGCGCCGCATGCGCCCCGCCGCCCGGCTCCGCATCGTGGGCAGCGGCCGCTATGGGGACGCGTTGCGCCGCAGTGCAGCGAGGCTGGGGGTCGCCGAGCACGTCGAGATCGCCGGGATCCCCGGCGATGACCGTGTCGGGATGGCCAGGCTGCTGGCGAGCGCCGGCGTGGTCATGCTGCTCAGCGAGTACGAGGCGCATCCGGTCGCCGTGATGGAAGCCGCCTCGCTGGGCCGTCCGGTGATCGCCGCCGAGACGACCGGCCTTCGCGAGCTGATCGCGCGAGGTCTCGCTCGTGGCGTCGCGCTCGACGCAAGTCCTGCCGCTGTCGCGAAGGTCATGGCGGAAGCACTCGACGCTGCGCCCCCGCCACGGGTTCCCCTGCCACGCTGGGACGATTGCGCCGAGGCGCTGCTGCGGCGCTACCGACTGCTGGTGGCATCCGCGCGATGACCGCCAACGCGATCGAGGCGGACGGCCTCACCAAGCGCTTCCGACGGCTCGACTCGTATCGCGATCTGGTGCTCTACCCATGGCGGCGGTCTGCGACGGTCGCGGTCGATGACCTGACGTTGACGATCGAGCCCGGCGAGCTGTTCGGGCTCCTCGGCGAGAACGGGGCGGGCAAGACCACCCTCATTCGCCTGCTGTCGACCACCCTGCTGCCCTCGAGCGGACGGGCCGAGGTCATAGGCCATGACGTGGCCCGCGAGCCGCATCAGGTCCGTCGCCTGATCGGCCTGGTCACCGGAGACGAGCGCTCCTTCTACTGGCGGCTGACCGGACGCCAGAACCTCGCGTACTTCGCGGCGCTGTACCACGTTCCCCGCAACCGCACGGCGGCGCGGATCAGCGAGCTGCTCGCGACGCTTGGCGTCTCGGACTACGCGGATCGGGCCTTCAACACCTACTCCGCGGGAACCCGCCAACGCTTCGCCATCGCGCGCGGCCTGCTGACCGATCCCCAGCTGCTCTTCCTCGACGAGCCGACGCGGTCGCTGGATCCCATCGCCGCGGAGGAGCTGCGGCACTACGTCTCCGAACACATCGTGCGCAGGCTGGGGCGAACCGTGCTCCTTGCGACGCATACCCTCTCCGAGGCCGAAAGCATCTGCAGCCGGGTGGGCATCATCCGCCACGGGCGGCTGGTGGCGGTGGGCTCCATGCCCGAGCTGCGCGCGCGCACGGGGCTGGCGTCCGTCCTCGAGCTCACGATCGATGAGACGCCAGAGAACCTGCCGGCCCAGCTGCACGGCCTACCGGGCGTGCGAGGCGTGATGGTGACGCGGCGCGCCGAGGAGTGGGCACTCGAGGTCGATCACGATGGCTCTGACGGAGTGGTGGACGCCGTGCTGCGTTGCGTGATGGAGCACGGCGCACGGATCCGGTCCACGATGACCCGGGAGCCAACCCTCGACGAGATCTACCGCGCGGTGCATGCGCGTGACGAGGACGGCCGCTGAGATGCAGACCTTCGCCGAGTCCATGCGCGTCCTCTGGGCCGCGTTCGTTCGGGACCGCCAGACGGCGCTGAGCTATCGGGCCGCGTCCCTGCTCAGCCTCGTGGCCTCCGTGGTGAACATCCTGGGAGCCTTCTTCCTGAGCCGAGCGTTCGGCGCAGCGGGCAGCAACCTCATCGCCGGCTACGGCGGCAGCTACTTCAGCTTCGTCATCATCGGCATCGCGTTCGCGAACTTCATGGCCCTGGGGCTCGGCGGCATCAGCACCCGGGTCCGGGAGGGGCAGATGATGGGCACCCTGGAGCTCATGCTCCTCAGCCCGAACCGGCTGGGTGTCCTCCTCCTCAGCTCGTCGTTGTGGAGCCATGTCGTCTCGTTCGTCACGCTCCTCATCTACCTGGGCGCTGGCGCCCTCCTGGGAATGGATCTTGGGCAGGCGAACCTGCCCATGGCCGTCCTGTCACTCGTGCTGGCCATCGTGAGCTTCAACGCGCTGGGCCTGCTTGCCGCGAGCTTCGTCATCGTGCTCAAGCAGGGCAATCCGGTGACGTGGCTGATCGGGACCGCCTCGGTACTGCTGAGCGGTGTCTTCTATCCGGTGAGCGTCCTCCCCGGCTGGCTGCGGGACCTCGGGCAGCTCCTCCCCCTGACCCAGGCGCTCGAGCTGTTGCGTCGCTCAATCCTCAATGGGGAGGGTCTGACCACGCTGTGGGGTCCGTTCCTGACCCTCCTGCTCCTCACCGTGGTGCTGCTGCCCACCGGGCTCTACGCATGCCACCTGGCGGTCCGCATTGCACAGACCGATGGAAGCCTCACCCAGTACTGATGGCCGCACCCGTGACCACGCCTGAAACCACGACCGTCGGCAGCTGCTCGGGCTACGAGGTGCAGACCGACCTGCCGTTCCGCACCCTCCGCGGTGCGGGCGACGGGATGCCCCTCACGGTCCTGGCTGCCGATGGCCCGGAGCCCGTGGGGCAGCTCGTCGGCGAGTGGCTGCCGCGGGCCGGCAACCCGTTCCATGGTCGGTTGCTTCGCGCCGGTGAGACCTATGCGTTCTGGGCCAGCGACGCGGGCTGGTTCCTGATCGACCCCGGCGACGCATCGATCACCATCGAAGCCAGCAAGCTACCGCTGACACTCACCCGAGAAGTGCGGATGTTCGGGGTCCCGGCCTCGATCATCGCCACGGCGCGGGGAGACATCTCGGTGCACGCGGCCGCGGTCGAGATCGAGGGGCGTGCGGTCCTCCTGGCAGGTCCGAGCCGGCACGGCAAGACGACCCTGGCGGCGGCCCTGGCTGCCGCCGGCCACCGGGTGCTGAGCGAGGACATGAGCCGCTGCACGGATCGCGGCGAGCTGCTCGTGTATCCCGGCCCCGCGGTCATGCGCCTGCGGCCGGACGTGTCGGAAGCGCTTCGAGGTGCCAACGGGTCCGAAGTCGTGACGGAGGGAGAGCGTGACTTCGTGATCGCGGACCTCGGCCGGCGGGGAGATGGGAAGCCGGTGCCGCTGGCGGCCGTCCTGCTGCTGCGCGAGGCGTCGGACCGAGTGGAGCTGCGGCCCGTGCCGGCGGTCGAGGCGATCCGCGATCTGTGGGCCCTCTCCTTCTGGCTGCCGACGGACGTCTCCAGGGCATCGGTCTTCGAGCGTGTGACCGACCTCGTCGCCCGCGTGCCGGTCCTGGACCTGCGTCGTGAGCTGCGGCTCGCCTCCCTTCCCGATGTGGTGCGCGCGGTGGAACAGGTGGCCGGGGCGGCCGGGAACGGAGCAGGGTCGTAATCGTGCGCAATCCTGACCCGCTGCCTGACCGCGTGTCGGAACCCGCCGTCTCCCGCCCGCTTGGCGTCGTGGGTCGGCTGTGTCTCCTGTGGCGAGTGTGGACCACGGCAGCGCTCGTCTGGATCCAGCTGCGGCGGACCGGCCTGCCGGTCCTTGTGGACCGCCTGGGTTCCGCCGACGGCCGGACGAGAACGTCTCCCACGCTGCTCAGCCGCGCCGTATCACGCGGCCTGCGCCTGGGACCCTGGCAACCGCGCTGCCTGGTCCGTGCGCTGGTGCTCTACCGGCTCCTGCGCGAGCAGGATGATCGACCGATCCTGGTCATCGGGCTCCACGAGACACGCCCGACCACCGAAGCGCACGCGTGGGTGGAGCTGGGCGGCCGGGACATCGGCCCGGCACCCGGAGCCTTCGGGCACCGCGCCCTGGCGCGCTATCCGCTCGACGCGAGCGATCACGATGCCTTCCGCTGAGGGCGCCTCCGGGCTGCGACACCGGCCGGACCGGCGCCGCTCCGCGATGGCGGCCGAGCTCGTGCGCCTCTGCCTGGGATCCCCGGAGGAGCTGGATGGCCCTGGAGCACGGAGGCTCATCGCGGAGATCGATCCGGCGGAGCTCGTGCCCTTCGCGCGCTACCACGGCGTCGCCGGCCTGATCTACGAACCACTCCGGTCGCACGGCAAGGCGCCCGAGGTCCTCCTCGAAGCCCTGCGCACCAGCCACGATGCGTCGGTCCACGGCCACCTGCGATCGACGTGGGAGCTGGCGCGGGCTGCCACGGCGCTGGCCGACTCGGGCGTCGAATGGGTCGTGGTCAAGGGACCGGTGGCGGTCGAGCTGCTGTATGCGGGACAGGGGGGACGGAGCTACCAGGACCTGGACCTCCTCGTGGAGCCATCCGGCTTTCGGAGTGCCCTGGCGGCGCTCGAGTCGAGCGGCTATGCGCCGATGGACCGCAACTGGGCGGTGCTGCGCCGCGAGATGCGCGGCGAGGTCCATTACCGCGGACCGTCAGGGCAGGAGCTCGACGTCCACTGGAACGTCGTCAACATGTATCGCGGGCGGATGCGGGTCAGCACCCGGGCGCTGCTGCGACGCGCTGAGCCCGTGGAGCTCGCCGGCGTCGCAGTGCGGACCCTGGACCCGACGGACACCCTCATCCACCTCGCCCTCCATGCGGCCATCTCGGGCGGAGACCGCATCCTCTGGCTCAAGGACATCGAACGGTCCGTCGCTGCCCGGCCACCCGACTGGAGCGCCCTCGTCGCCCGATCACGAGCCTGGCGCGTCGGCGCCCCGGTGGGCATGATGCTGGGCCGGGCCGCTCGCTTCCTGCGGGCCGGCGTCCCGGAGAGCGTAATGCGTGACCTGCTTGGGCCCGCGCCGCGGCTCCTGGTCGGCACGATCGACCGGCTCTTCCCCTGGCAGGCAGCGCTGGGACGGCTCGCATCGCCGAACCGGCTGCTGGCGCGCAGCATTGGACAGGGTCTCTTCGGCGCCTCCGCGTGGCTGGCCGTTCGGAGCATTCGCAACCTCGACCCCGGGCAGGAGCGCGCCGAATCCGCGTTCACCCCGGGAGGCCATGCCGCGGATCGGGCCGCATTCATCGCTGCCGTCGAAGCCAGCGAGCCATGACCTCGGCCGCGGGAGCCTGAGTCGTGGAGCGTGCAACGCCGGACCTGGGCACCATCACCGCGGTGCTCGGCGCGGCCGGGATCCCGACCCTGGTCCTGGCCGGCGACCCTTCAAAGCCGAGGGGCGATGGTGGCGCGCCCGCAACCCGAGTCCGGGGCCGGATCGAGCTCCTCGTCCCGAAGGTGTCGTTCGAGACGGCGACGCGGCTCCTCGACGATCTTGGCTGGCGCTACGCGTGGTTGGGCGGTGGCCTGCTGCGCCTGCAACCGTCGGTGACGTTCCTGTGGGACCGGGGTCCGGACGTGACGCTTGGCTGGGGCGTCTCGGCAGCCCCGCTCCCCTCGCCGTGGATGCGGGCTCTCACCCGACTCCTGTGGCGCACGGCCTCGCAGGATGCGGACGGATCCATGCGCCCGGATCCCGGCGCCCTGCTCGTGCACCTCGCAGCGCAGTCGTGCCGTCCGGGCCGCTACCGCGACGCGGACTGGGCCACATTCCTCGCGCTAAACCGGCTGGTGACCGACCGAGTGGCCCTGGATCGGCTGGCTGAGGACGCCGGCGTGCCGAACGCCGTCCGGCGCTGCGTCGTCGCGGCGGAGCGCGGGGCCGCACGACCCGGACCCGGGCCCCTGTACGCAGGCGCCAGGGACGCCGCGTGGCGGATCGCGGTGGGAGCGCAGGTCCGGGCCCGTCCTCCCCGACTCCGGCGCCTGCTTGCCGGCCAGCCGTCGTTCGGCGACGCGCCCATGCGCTGCCGCATCGACCGGGTCGAGGTGCGAGCCGGTCCGGGCGTCTTCGTTCCGGCAGCCGAGGCCGACTTGCTGGTCGAGGAAGCCGCCGCCCGCATCGAGGCGGTGCAGGCGCCGCTCGTCGTTGAGGTGGGCACCGGCTGCGGCGCGATGGCGCTCGCGCTGGCCGAGCGACGACCGGACGCGCAGCTGCACGGAACCGATAGCTCGCCGGCCGCGATCCGCTGGGCCCGACGCAATGCCGGGAGCCTGGGCCAGGAGGGCGTCAGGTTCTATCGCGGCTCGCTCCTTGCGCCGCTCCCGGCACGCCTCGCCGGTCACGTCGACCTTGTCTTCGCGGATCTCCCGTATATCCCCGCCTCGGATGCGCTGACGATTGGCTCGGTTCCGAGCAACACGATCCACGGCATCGGCGCCGATGGCCTCGATCTGCTTCGTGCACTGGCCCGCGCGGCACTGCCGGTGCTCCGGCCCGGGGGCGACCTCCTCCTCCAGATGCTGGCCTGGCAGTGGGACAGCCTGGCGCCGGAGCTGGCCGGGCTGGGGTACCGTCCCCTACCGCCGCGAGTCGCCGGCGCATTTGCCATCGGGACCGCCCGGCTCGTTGCGCAAGGCGCATGAGCCGCGATCAGTCGACGAGGACCAGCCCTCGGGCCTGCGCCCCGTCGAGGAAGCTGAGGACGTCGTGCTCCACCTCGGGTGGCGGGTCGTCGATGCGCTCGCGGACGCCCTCGACCAGCTCCGCAACCGTCCGCTGCCCGTCGATCAACTCCCACACCACCCAGCCAACCGGGTTCAGTCCGTGGTAGGCGCCCGTTTCGAGATGGAGGAGGACGGCCCCCGCCACGTCGCTCAGCTCGCGCGCCACGACCCGCGGGTTCCGTCTCACGATCGTGTCCGGATTCATCGGTCCCACTCTGACAGGAATGCGTGGGCGTTGGCCAACTCGCGCGCCCAGACGAAGTCGAGCTGGCTCAGGGATTCGGTCTCGATCAGCCGGCCGAGAAGCGCGTAGCGGACGCCCGGAATGCGATGCGCGGGCGCGAGCAGGTAGCGACGCAGGGTGGCGTAGTCGACCTCGGCCATGGCGGCCTCGTCGAACACGGTCTTGTCCTTCCGGTCCAGCACCGCGTCGGGCACGCGCCCGCGGAGGAGGTCGCGGACCAGGCCCTTCGCACGCAGATCGGGGAACTTCTGCTGCGCCGGAAGGCTCAGGAACAGCTCCCACAGGTCAACGTCCGTCCAGGGCCGCCGTGTTCGGACACCGGAGACCGCCTGGCACACCTCCTCGGCCTCGAGCGCCATCCCGGGACCGATGAACCCCAGCAGCTGCGAGTGCCGCCACCGTTCGCGCACGGGAACAGGCTCCTCCTCAGCCGCCTTCTTGGCATCCATCCAGCGCGGCACCGTGGGCGGGCGCCGACGGCCGATCGCGTTTCGTGCGGCGAGCAACCAGTCGGGCGAGATGGCGCGACCGGCGAGTCGGGCCAGCGCCAGCCAGGACTCTCCGCGGGCATGGCGTGCGGCGAGGAGACGTCGGGCGGCACTCCACCGCCCGTGGCTCAGGTAGTGGTCCAGCGTGTTCCAGTGCAGCGCGAAGACGAACTCCGCGTGCTCGCCGCTCAGGATCGTCCGGAAGCCCAGGGCCCGCGCCCGCTGGTAGTCCTCGGCGTAGTGCGCCAGTGCGGCGCCGGGAAACGGGGTGTCGGCGAGTCGCGTCCAGTACGCCAGGTCGGCGAGTGGATTGACGCTCTGCTCGTAGGTGTGGAGCGGCATGCCGAACGCATCGGCGAGCAGCGCAACGTAGCGGCTCTCGTCCACCGAGGGGTACTTGGGGTAAACGACCGAGATCGCGTGCAGCGGCGTCCCGCTGAGCTCCAGGTGCCTGGGCGCGGCGAAGGCCGCGATCGCCGGTGAGTCGATGCCGCCACTCAGCGACACGGCGTCGTGACCGGTCAGGCTGCGCGTCACGGCCTGGTCCATGAGCGAGTTGAATCGGTCCTGCAGCTCGTCGGACGAGTAGCGCCCGGTCTCGAGCAGCCGCTCCGGTTCCCAGTACCGGCGCAGGCGCGTCCCCGCTCCGTCCGACATGATCCCGGTGGCCTTCGGCAGTCGGTTCACGCCTCGAAGTGCGCAGGGAGTCTCGTCGGTGACCGTCCGGAAGAAGATCCGTTCCACCACCTCGGGATCGGGCTCGCGCGGGATCCCCGCGCCCGCCACGATCTGCTTCGCCTCCGTGGCTGCGAAGAAGCCCCGGGCATCGCGGCGGTAGAAGAGCGGGCGATATCCAAGGTGGTCACGTGCACACCACACGCTCGTCCCGTCGCTGACCGCGACCGCGAACACGCCGCGCAGGCGAGCCGCCAGGCCCTCGTGGTTGACGCGGAAGCCGGCGGCCAGCAGGGCAAGGAGCTCGGTGTCCGCCGCTGGCTCCAGCTCGCGCGCCAGGTCGGCGGCATTGTCGAGCGTGCCCACGAACGCCACCGCCAGGTCGCCGCGGATGCCGATCACGGCGTCGGCCAGATCGTCGGTGTTGCTGCAGGCGATGGCGCATCGGCCGTGGACCAGGGTGTCAACCCGCTGCCCGCGATGCGGCGCAGCCGCGCACATCGCTTCGATCACCTGCGGTGCTGCGTCCCCTCTTTCAGGCAGGAAGACGGCGATCGCCCCCACGGCAATCCTCCCGCTGGGCCGTCAACAGCAAAATGACCGGGCCACGGGCCCGGTCATTGCCTGTTCCAGATGAAGAGCTCAGCTTCCCTCGGTTGCCGGGTGCGAGTACTCGCCGTACTTGTCCGTCAGGAAGGTTGTGTCGCTCGACTTCGTGCCCTTGCCAGGCGTCTGGAAAGTGTGATCGGCGATCGACCCATAGTCCTCGATCGCGGGGGCCTCGTAGATGATCTTCATTGATTGCTCCACAGCACCGGGTCCTATCAACCGACGGTACCAAAGTACTGACCACCGCAGCTCCGGTCAACGTCCACGCCATCCTGATGGTGCACCGGTGCACCGATGTAGCGCGGGGCGGAGCGGGCAGGTCGACGACTAGCCTCCCGCCGGAATGCGGCCGTCTTCGCGGCCGAGGAGGCGCTCCGCGATGCCCGACCATGGCAGCTTCACGAGGTAGTAGCCCGCCAGGGCGTATCCGGTCCCGACGATGAGATCGACCACGAAGTGGTGGCCGAGGTAGACCGTCGCGAACCAGATGACGACGATGACCGGGGCCCATGCCAGGGCGAGCAATCGCGATCGTTCGCGCAGGAAGAGCAGCACGATCACCGGGTATGCCGCGTGCATCGACGGGAACGCGGCGTACGGGTTGCCGAGCAGGTGCACGTAGGCCGATGCCGGTGCGCTCCAGCCGAAGCTGCGGCTGACCTCCGCCATCACGTCGGTGACAGGGAGCGGGCTGCCGGCGAGGACGGTGAAGCGGGGCGGCGCGACCGGGAGGAGGATGAAGGTGAAGAACGCGGCAAAGCTCACGCCCAGGAGCGTGATGGCAAATCGGTAGTAGCGGACGCGGTCCATGCGCCACAGCCAGATGGCGAACACCACCGGGTAGACGAAATGAGCCAGGTAGACGAGTGACATGCCGATGTCGAGCGGGGTGATGATCCCGGGCAGACGGAGGGCGTGCTGGATTGCCACGGCGGGGATGACGCCCCCCGCCAGCGTCCGCTCCACCCCGACAATCAGGTCCGCTGGCACCAGCTGGCCGATCTCGGTGGTGATCCCGCGCTGGGCCTCCCAGCCGAGCAGCACGATCAGGAGCGGCCCCCAATCTCGGACGAACGGCATGCCGCGGGCGACCAGCAGGACGCCAATGCCGGCCAGCAGAACGATGACGTCGAGGTCCGGCTCGTCGCCCGCGGCGAGCATCGCGAACAGCACGAAGCCGACGTAGATCAGCACGATCCAGGTCGTGAATCGCGTCAACGCTGCCGAACCCTGCGCCACGGCCGCCGCGGGCAGGCTCAGCGTGCTGTCGCGCTCCGCGCGTTCGTCCCCCATCACCGATCTCCGGCTCCAGACGTCGGGCCCAACGCCGGGCTACCCATGGCGGCAATCGTACGGCACCTGGGAAGCGTCGGGCTCGGCGGAGACCCGGCACGCGGCAGACTCAGGGGACTGCCCTGAGGCATCCCAGGCAGGCCCGCGCGGCGCGATCCGGCAACGGGATCCGCGCTGAGCGGTTGCGCCACAGGCTCGCCCGCGCCTCGCCGGCTGCCCCCTCGCTCAGGACAAGGACCCCGCCCAGGCGCAGGTACCTGTCATAGAAGCCGCGCGACCCCTCTAGCCCTCGCGCGGTGAAGAACGCCTCGTCCTTCGCGTCCGCCGCGAAGCGGAGGGTGCGGCTCACCTCACTCACGGCGAGCGCAGCCGCTCGATCGCCCTCGATCGTGACAAGCAGCACATTCGGCACGCTCGGGCGTAGCTGCCGCAGCTTCGCCAGCAGGGTCCGACGCAGTCCCTCGGCGCTCGGGATCCCGCGCAACCGGGTCACCTCCAGGTTGAAGCCGCGTCCGCCGCCGTACCGCACGGTGAAGTCCGGCCCACCTCGCGCCACGCCGTATGCCTCGAAAACCAGCGCCAGGTGGCGATCTTCCAGCAACAGGTGGGCGACCTGGAGCTCGGCACGCACATCGCGCCGCGCGTCCGCGTCGGCGGCGCCGCGAAGCTTCTTGCGAACCTTGTCGCGGTGCTCCTCGACGAACACCCGACCTCACTGGAATGCTGCGCAGGATTCGCTCCTCGCGGGCGGCTAGGAGTGCACCGTCTCCGAAACGCGGCTGCAGCGTTCGCATCCCCGGGCGATCTGCCGCAGGCGATAGGCGAGGGTGGCGGCCAGGAACGCAAGCGAGACGATTCCGATGATGGGCTGGATCGGCGCGAAGATGGTGAGGGCACCGGAGGTGCCCAGCGCCAGGAGGACGAGCTTGTTGCAGACCGGGCAGCCGATGGCGAAGAAGACCGCCAGCCCGCCCACACCCAGGCGCAGCTCCTCGCCGCGCGCGTGATCGGACCGGTGGGGGCGCACGGCATAGGTTGCGAGCGTCAGCCCGAAAAGCGGCGCGGATGCCAGCCAGATCGCTACGTCCGTGGGACGCGTGGCCACCATGCGACCGAAGATGGGGTTGGGAATGATCGCGCTCGGAATGCCGAGGAGCAGGAGAGAGAGCACGGTGCCGCCCAGCGCAGCGAGCCAGAAGCGAGGCGTGCGCAGGAAGGCGGACAGCGCGGTGACGGCCGATGGCCGGGCAACGATGGCCATGACGGGTGCGTCGTTCACAGGACCTCCTGGCAGTGGCCGAGTGGGCGTCGGGTCACGCCACTCTAGCCTGCCTGTCGCGGCCTGTCCCGGGGACCCTGGCGGTCGCTGCTGACGAGGGGCCGGGGAAGGGGCGGCGCGACCCCTGAGGCCGCGCCGACCTGGGCAGAGGCCGTCAGGGACGCGGCTCCAGGATCACCACGGCCGTCTGGCGGGGCCGGCGGGCCGCCCAGCTCTCGAAGTTCGCGCCGCTGTAGACGGCCCACTGCGCCCAGAGCCGCGGACGCTCGTCGGGCATGGCGATCCGACCGCGGACCGCACGCGGCCCGCTCGGCAGCTCGACGGTGACCTCCGGCTGCGCCTGCAGGTTCAGCCACCAGCCCGGCTCCGCCTCGCCCCAGCCGTTCATGGCCATGGTGATCATGTTCGGTCCATCCTCGAAGTAGGCCAGGATGGCCACCCGCTCGCGGCCACTGCGGCGGCCGACGGTGTGCAGCCGCATCATCCCCCACTGCGTGGCGTTCGGCTCCTTGAGGCCGAATCGGCCGCGGGTGACGCTGTAGAGGGCCCGATGGACCACCCATGCCGTCCGGATGAACCAGCGCGGTGGCAGCGGTGCCCGGCGAACCGTCACGGACGGGGTCCTGGCGTTCGTGTTGGCTGCACTAAATCCCCTTGCGATCAACCAGGCCGCGAGGACCAGCTCCTGCAGGGCAATCGGAACGATCAGGAGTGCGTATCCAGTCACCCGGCTATCACTGAACAGGGCCATCACGCACGCCGCGAGCATCAGGAGGGTCGCCGCCATTCCCCAGCTCGACAGCCACCGCGGAATCAGGCGGGATTGGAAGAAGAGGTAGTAGTACAAGCCGGCACCGGCTGAGAATGCGAACACCCCCGCAAGGGTGGCGTTGTCACGCAGGCTCACCAGCACGTCGACAACAGCCCGTGTCGAGGCAGAATCTCCGGATCCTGCTGCGGTGAGCTGCCGGCCGAGCGCAACAACGGACAGCAGGCTCACCATCGCGACGGTGTACATGACTGCCTCCAGGGTCCTGAAAATGACGGATCCAAGGGCCAGCCCCGAATTCGTCCCCTCCAGGACCGGATACAGCACGATCGCGATGCCGACACTCGTGAACGCTGCGATGAGGTAGAGCAGGGCTCCCGCGGCAATCCGGTCTTGATGCGCGGACACTGCTGCGAGAAGGTCGGTGCCAGCCAGGACCGGAGCGAGCGCAGCGGCGACCAGGGCCGCGACCGTCGCCGCAATGAACAGCAGTCCAGCAACGACCGCCGTCATTCGAAACGAAGCGTACCGAGCGCCAGGCGCCTGATCCGCGGGGAGCGCGAGCTGTTGGGTTGACATGCCTGGTCCACCTTCCCGAGTGACGTACGGTGTAAACTTAGGGCGTAAGGTAGGACGTACCGCGTAAGTCTGTCAAGGGCTTACTGCGTACGCTAAAGTTCGAAGGAAAGGTGGAACCGCACATGGCCACGCGAATCCAAGCCGCACCACGCCACCGCACACCGCTGAGCCGGGAGCGGGTGCTGGAGGCTGCCGTCGTGCTGGCCGACCGGGAGGGGATCGACGCGCTCAGCATGCGTCGCCTGGGGCAGGAGCTGGGCGTGGAGGCGATGTCGCTCTACAACCACGTCAAGGGCAAGGAGGACCTGCTCGACGGCATGGTGGACCTCATCGTGGGCGCGATCGATCCCCCGGCCACCACCGGTCCCTGGAAGAAGGCGCTGCGCAATCGCATCCTGTCGGCCAGGCACACCATGCTGCGCCACCCGTGGGCATCGGCGGTGATCACGTCACGGAACAACGCGAGCCCGGTCGTGATGAAGTACATGGACACCACCGGCGGGATCATGCGTGACGGTGGATTCAGCGTCGATCTCATGCACCACGCCTTCCACGCGCTGGGCAGCCGCGTGCTGGGCTTCAGCCAGGAGCTCTACGACGACAGCGGAGCCGATACGGATCCCGACCAGATGGCGGCCATGACCCGCCGGATGGCCGACCAGTTCCCGAACATCGTGGCGGTGATGGAGCAGATCACCCACGACGACGCCTCGGTGGTGGGCTCCGGCTGCGACGACCAGTTCGAGTTCGGGTTCGCGCTGGACCTGATCCTCGACGGGCTGGAGCGCCAGAAGGGCTGAGCCTCGAGCGCCGGACGCGGCCCGCTCAGCCTGCCGACGCGGGGCTGAAGCCGATCAGGGGCAGCTGGGCGACCAGTCGTTCACGCGCCTGCGGGGACCCGTCGTAGCGCCAGCCGACGAGCCGGCTCAGGACGCCCCGAACCAGGGACTTGGGGAGTCCGCTGTGCGCCTCGTACCACTCGAGCACCTCCTGCGCCTCCGTGGACTCGAGGCGCCGGTAGCTCGGGACATAGCGTTCGCGGCCGATCCAGACCTCGTGTGCCAGGCCGGCCTCGACGTTGTAGAGCCACTGGGTCTTGGTGCCCCACCCGGCGGCCACGACCGCTTCGCGCCGCGCGGGGTCGTAGCGCACGACCTCGAGCGGTGTCTCGCGGCGGCTTCCGCTCTTGCGGCCCTCGTGGACGAGAAGCAGGAAGCGATGCCCGAACAGGACCCCCAGGTGGGCGTGGTAGAGATAGCGGGGGAGCCCCAGGAGCCAGCCCAGGATCCCCTTCGGCGGAGAGGGTTGCATCGATACGATGCTCGCGCTCGAGTAGATGTTCACGTCAGAGCCCGATGGCACCTTCAGCGTGGTCAAATGGACTTGTACGCGCTTCCGTGCCACCAAGTGGCTGCGGCGCGCCCGGCGTCTCGGGGCCCGGAGGCTCACCGCGGCCCCGAGGACCATCCGGCAGTGGATGTGGTCGACCACGTGCCGGGCATCTGTTCAGCACCCGGGACCAGCACAGAGCAACACCCAGGTCGACTCAGGCCTAGGGCTGCGGAGAGGCCTCGCGGCTGGGACCGGTGTCGTGCCGAACCCCTGCCATCAGGCGGCCGATCGCCTCTCGGCTCGTCGTCCGCGGATCGGCCGTTCCAATGATCGAGCCCCCGGACATGACCAGGATCCGATCGGCAAGTGACAGCACCTCGTCGAGGTCCTCCGAGATGATGAGTACACCCATCCCCAGCTGACGCTGCTCCAGCAGGCGACCGTGAATGTACTGGGCCGCGGCAACATCGATGCCGCGCGTTGGCTGCGCCACGAGGAGGACGCCGGGTCGGCGCGAGAGCTCGCGTGCGACGATGAGCTTCTGGATGTTGCCGCCGGAGAGGTTCCTGACCGGCGTTTCGAGGGTCGGCGTCTTGATGTCGAATGCCTCGACGAGCTCGTCGCAACGCCTTCGGATCTCGCGCGCCCGCAGGAACCCGAACCGTGCGAACGGCTGGCGCTGGCTGTCGACGAGCATGAGGTTCTCGGCCACGGTGAAGTCGGCCACCACGCCGTCCCGCATCCGCTCTTCCGGGACGTAGCCGAGCCCGGCCGATCGGACCGCGGCCGGCCTCCCGGTCGCCAGCTCGGCGCCGTCGACCTGGACGGTGCCAGCCGTCCAGTGTCGGAGGCCCGCAATGGCTTCGGCGAGCTCGCGCTGACCGTTCCCGGACACGCCGGCGATCCCAACGATCTCGCCGGCGCGAACGTCAAGGTCCAGATCGCAGACGGCATCGGTGTCCCGGTCGCCTCTGACGGTGAGGCCGTGGACGCTCAGCCGCACAGGACTGTCGCCGGGTGATGCCGGCTCGGCTCCAGCGGGCTCCTCCTCAGCCGGCGAGCGGATCGACGCGGAGGCCCCAATCGGGACGAGGGCCGTGTCGCCGACGAGAGCGGCTTCGCGCCTGGCCACGGCGTCCGCGTGGCCGACGGGAATCGCGTGCCCGACCATCATGTGGACGAGCGCGTCACGCGACGCCTCCGCGATCGGGAGCGTCCCGACCCTGCGGCCATCGCGCAGAACGGTGATCCGGTCCGAGAGGCCAAGCACCTCGCGCACCTTGTGCGAGATGAAGACAAGGCCCGTGCCGTCGCGCGCCATCTCGCGCAGGACGCGGAAAAGATCCTCGACCTCCTGCGGCGTGAGAACGGCGGTGGGCTCGTCGAGGATGAGGATGGAGACGTTGCGGTAGAGGGCCTTCAGGATCTCGACCCGCTGCCGCTCGCCAACGGAGAGCTGCCAGACCTGCGCCCTCGGGTCCACTTTGAGGCCGTATCGCTCGGCAAGCTCGGCAAGCCGAGCCGCAACCCGATCGAGGTCGGTCAGGAGGCCTCGGGTCGAGGGGAGCCCCAGGGCGATGTTCTCGGCGACGGTCAGCGTGTTCACCAGCATGAAGTGCTGGTGAATCATGCCGATGCCATGGCGGATAGCGTCCATCGGCGAGACGATGGAGACCGGCCGCCCGTTGATGCGGATCTCACCCTCGTCGGTCCGGTACAGCCCGTACAGGACCCGCATCAAGGTGCTCTTGCCTGCGCCGTTTTCGCCGAAGAGCGTGTGAACCTCGCCGCGGCGCACGTCGAAGTCGATCCGGTCGTTGGCGACGACCCCGGCGAACCGCTTGGTGATGCCCCGCATCTCGAGGAGCGGAGCGGCATCCGAGACGGTCGTGATCGCCGGGGTCGTCGCCTGCAGGGTCACGGTGCTACTCGCTCTCCCTCCTCACTGCGGAACGGTGATCGTCCCGTCGACGATGCCCTTGATGATCTCGTCGGCCTTGGCCTTGACGTCGGCCGGGAGAGCGTATCCGTCGTTGAACTGGATGACCTCGCCGCCATTGCCGAGCGAGATCGTGTACGTCGCTCCGCCGAGCGTGCCCGCGCGGATCGCCGTGAAGATCTGGCTCAGGATTGGCGCCCAGGTGTAGACCTGTGCCGAGACCTCGTTCGTTGGCGCGAGGGTTGCCTGGCTCCACTGGGTGCCGAACCAGGGCAGGTTGTCGTCGCGCGCCACGCCAATGGCACCAACCACCGACTGCGAGCTTCCCGTCAGCACGTCCGCACCGCCGGAGACGAATGTCCTGGCTGCAGCCGTCATGAGGCTGGCGTCGCTGAATGAGCCGGTGTAGACCGGGGTGGCGGAGATCGACGGGTCGATCGACTGGGCCCCGGCGACGAACCCGTCGACGTAGAGCTTCGCGTCGCCGACCGCGATGGGACCGATGACCCCGAGCTTGTGCGACTTGCTCATCAGTGCGGCCATGGCGCCCTGGACGTAGCCCCCCTCATTGGAGGCCGCCTGGTAGGCGAAGACGTTCGGCAGGTTGAACGTCGAGCCCGCGGTGCCCCAGGCGAACGAGACCTTCGGGAACTGCGGAGCCAGCTGCTCAATGGTCGAGCCGTACTGCGAGCCGTGGGCGATGACGCAGGTCGTAGCCCTCGGAGGCGTACTGCTGGATGGCGTTTCCGGCATCGGCGACGACGAAGGCGTTGTCCGTGATCGCGATCTGGAGGTTGTACTTGGTCTGAAGGCTCTGGACGGCCTCGACCATGGACTGCGTGAACGCGAGGTCGTTCTTGGCGCTAGGCGCGACAAGGGCGACCTTCAGGACCGGCGCCGACGCGGTCGGGCTCCCCGCCGCCGCCGTGGACGAGCTCGTTGGCGTCTGCGAGCTGGTTCGGCGTCTGCGAGGTCCCGCTCGTGGCGCACGCGGCAAGGACGAGCGTCAGGCCGAGCGCGAGGACGGTATGGAAGGACTTTCCGCTAGGCATGGTTGCTCCTGTCATTGTGATGGGGTTGCTCGTTCCCTCGACCGGGTGGGATTGCGTGGTCGTGGCGACCGGATCCTTACGCTCCTCTCTCGTACGGCCTGCCGAGGGCCGCTGGCTGGCGGAACCGGCGCCCTACCGAAAGCAGGGCGATGACGGTGAGCACGGCAGGCGCGGTCGCGGCCAGGTCAGAAGCGCTAAGCGGGATGATCCCGAGCGACTTCCAGGCCAGGACGACTCGCGCCGACGAGCCCGTAGAGCAGTGAGCCGCTCATGACGCCCGCGGGGCGCCAGGCTCCGAAGTACACGAGCGCAACGGCGATGAACCCCTCGCTCTGGGTGAGATTCATCTGGAAGATCCCGGCGTACAGCATCAGGCTCGTGCCGGCCAGCCCGGCCAGGCTGCAGCCGATGAGAACGGTCGACCAGCGGATCCGGGCAACGCTCACGCCCACGCTGTCGGCGGCGGCGGGATTCTCCCCCACGGCCCTGATCTTCATCCCGTACGTCGTCCGATTGAGGACGTAGGCGACGACGGGCACGAGCACAAAGGCCAGGTAGACGAGCACGGTCTGCCGGAAGAACATCGGTCCTACGATCGGCAGGCTGTCGAGGCCGGGTATCGCCAGCGGCCGCAGCGAGGCGATCGGCAGCGGAGTCCCCACGAGCTTCTGGAAGAGCAGGTCGCTGAACCCGAGCCCGAACAGGTAGATGCCGATGCCGCTGATCCCCTGCTCGGCCTTGAGCGTGACCGAGATGAATGCCGTCACGACGCCCATGAGCAGCCCGACGGCCAGGCCGGCCAGGATCGCAAGCAGCAGGTTCCCGGTCTGGAGCGCGACGTAGTAACTGCCAAAGGCGGCCAGAAGCATGATCCCGTCGACGCCGAGGTTGATGACGCCGCTGCGCTGTCCGAGCGTCTCCCCGAGAGCAGCAAGGAGGAACGGCGTGGCCAGGGCGATGCCCGAAGCGACCGTGGCGGTCAGGATCGCCGACGAGAAGAACTCGGTCATGCGTCGTCGGGCCTCTCGGACGGCCCGCGGTGGCGTGCCCTTGGTGGCGTCAGGCCGCTCGCGGTTTGCGGGCCGCGAGGCGATCAGCGACCGTGCACGAGCCTGGCGGCGGGTGTATTCGATGGCGACGATGAAGACGACCGCCAGGCCGATGAGGGTGGTCACCAGGTCCGACGGCACGCCGGTCCTGACCTGGAGGGAGCTGCCGCCGCACCACGAAGCCGCCGAAGAGGAAGGCCGAGGCGGTCGTCCAGAGCGGGTTCAGGCCGCCGAACAAGCGCGACAACGATGCCGTTGAAGCCGGCCGAGCCGGTGAACCCGGTCAGGCTGCCGTCGGTCACCAGCGCGGTGGGAAACGCTGCCGAAGACAAGGAGTGCGCCCGCGAGGCCGCACATCGCGCCGCTCAGCGTCATCGCGAGGGTCATCGTCCGCTTGACCGGCATGCCGGCGTACTGGGCGGCCTCGACGGACAGGCCCACCGCGCGGATGCGATAGCCCAGGCTCGTCCGCCACAGGAGGACGTACACCCCGACCGCAGCCAGCAGGGCAATGGGCACGCCCAGGTGGAGTTGCCTGCCGCCGATGATGATGGAAACGGTCGGGGGTGAAGCGCAGTCTGCGGGATGAGCCCGCCCGCGGCGCCGGCCCCCTTGTCGATGAGCGGTCCTCCCAGGAGGTAGTTCATGAGCTGCACGGCGACGAGGTTGAGCATGATGGTGCTCAGGATCTCGTTGACCCGGAAGTAGGCTTTGAAGGCGCCCGGGATCGCGCCCCACGCGGCCCCGCCGGCAGCGCCGGCGAGCAGAACCAGTGGAATCAGGACAAGGCCCGGGAGACCGGGAAGCGCGAGTGCAACGGTGGCGCTCGCCAGCCCCCCGATCGCGATCTGGCCCTCGCCTCCGATGTTGAACATGTTCGCCCGGAAGGCGATGCAGATGCCAACCGCGACAAGCAGGAGCGGGGCGGCCTTGACGGCGGTACTGGCGAGCGCTGAGCCCGCTGCCGAACGCCCCGTGGACGAGGGCGCCGTAGCCGTCGATCGGGTTCGCGCCGAGGACGAACATCATGACCGCGCCGATGAGCGCGACGGCCACAAGGGCGAGCGGCAGGGTCAACCATGTCAGCGCGAACAGCCGCCAGTCGCGCCGTAGGGCCATGGGCGGACGAAGGGAGGTCACCCGAATGCCCTGGAATGGTCCACGGAAGAGAGCGGGGAGCCGGTGCGCAGATCACCCTCTGGGCCCTCACCGCCGACAGACGCTAGTCATCTGACATCGATCCATTTGTGGCACCGCCACCGGCGGCGCCCAAGTGCCATTCGGCCTGTTGTCACCCGGCCGGGGGTGCCCCCGGACGCGGGCGGGCACCGCGCGTCGGTGGCGGCATGACCAACGGCCCGGAACAGGCAGATTGGCCCTTGTGGTCGTGGACGCGACATGGCAAAAGAATTGCGTTGTCAGATGACTAACGAGTGCGCTGGCCAGGCCGCGGCGCTTGTGCTCACCCCGCCCCGGACGGTGCACTCGGACCCGACGATCGGGCCGCAGGCCCGAGAGGAGGATGGGACGTGGGATTCGAGACGGCAGCCGTCGGGCGGGCGATCGCGCCCGGAACGCGGCGACGATGAGCGAGTTGGTCGCCCGCGTCACACCGGGCCTGGTCTGCGCGCATCATCACATCTACTCGGCGCTGGCCCGTGGCATGCCGGCGCCACCACAGACGCCCCGCAGCTTCCGGCAGATCCTCGAGCAGATCTGGTGGCGCCTCGACTGCGCGCTCGACCTCGAGATGCTCGCCTGGTCGGCGCGGCTCGCGGCCCTCGAGGCCCTCGAATCGGGCACGACCGCCATCATCGACCACCACGAGTCACCGAACGCCATCGAGGGCTCGCTCTCGGTCATCGCCGACGCCTGCGCAGAGGTCGGGGTGCGGGTCGTGTGCGCCTACGGGGTGACCGACCGGCACGGGCCGGACGGGGCCAGCCGGGGGCTGGAGGAGAACCGGCGGTTCCTCGCCGGCGGCGGCCGGGGCCTGGTTGGCATCCACGCCGCCTTTACCTGCAGCGACGCGACGCTCGAGGCGGCCGCCGGGCTGGCGCAGGAGCTGGACACGGGCGTCCACATCCACGTATGCGAGGGGACCGATGACGCCGATGCGCCCGCCCGCCTGCGCTCCCTGGCGACGGACCGCTGGCTGCTCGCCCACGGGGTGCACCTGCCGACGGATCATGGCCTGCCCGGCACCATCCTCCACAACCCCTTCTCGAACCTGAACAACTCCGTCGGCTATGCGAATCCCGCCCGCTTTGCCAATCCGGTGGCGCTCGGAACCGACGGCATCGGCGCCGACATGGTCGAGACCTTCCGGCTCGCGTACGCGCTGCAGCGGTCAGTCGACATCACGGCCTCGCCGGAGACGGCCTGGCAGTGGCTCGAGTCGGGTTGGCAGCTCGTGCCCGAGGCTCGGGCTGACCGGGTGACCTGGTCCTACGAGCCCATGGACCCATGGCAGCTCGCGTTCACGCCGGGCGTCCGGCCACAGCGTGTCGAGGTGTCGGAAGAGGTGGTCTGGGCGGACGGTCAGTCGACCCGGGTCGATGCCGCCGAGATCCGCGCCAAGGCCCGCGAGCAGGCCGTCCGCCTCCATGCCCGTCTCTGAGACCGGCCGCCGGTGCGGCAGCCCGATTACCTGACCCAGACGCAAGGGGAACCCAGCGATGTCCGACCGTTTCCACCCCATCTCGATGGAGCAGCTGACCCAGTGGGTGTTCACCGAGCTGGAGCGCAGGGATTCCCTGTTCAACATTCCGCGGCGTGCCTTCTTCGCGCCTCGGCCGGACCATCGCTACCGGCTGCTGGAGCACGGCGTCGAGCTCGACACGCCGTTCGGCGTGGCTGCGGGCCCGCACACCCAGCTCGCCCAGAACATCGTCGCGGCGTGGCTGGTCGGGGCCCGCGTCATCGAGCTCAAGACGGTCCAGACGCTCGACGAGATCGAGGTCCACAAGCCCTGCATCGATGTCGAGGACGAGGGCTACAACGTCGAGTGGTCGCAGGAGCTGCGCGTTCACCAGTCGTTCGACGAGTACCTTCGGGCATGGGTCCTGATCCATGCCCTCCATCGCCGTTTCGGATGGCACGGCGAGCGACCGGGCGTCCTCTTCAACATGAGCGTCGGCTACGATTACCAGGGCATCCAGCAGCCGAACGTGCAGTGGTACCTCGACGCGATGGCCGACGCCTCGGCCTGGCTGCCGGGGTACATTGATATCGTCGCCCGCTACGAGCCGGCCGTTCGCGAGATCGAGATCCCGAGCCGGCTGTCCGACACGATGACCCTGTCGACCATGCACGGCTGTCCGCCGGGCGAGATCGAGCAGATCTCGCGTTACCTGATCGAGGAGCGACACCTTCAGACATCGGTCAAGTGCAACCCCACCCTGCTGGGCGCCGAGCGCGTTCGCCGGATCGTCAACGACGACCTGGGCTACGTCGACGTGCGGATCCCCGATGAGGCCTTCGGGCACGACCTGGCCTGGGCGGACGCGGTGCCGATGTTCCACCGCCTGCGCGAGGCCGCTGCGGCCCAGGGCCTGGCGTTTGGGCTGAAGCTCTCGAACACGCTCGAGGTCGAGAACGGACGCAGGACCTTCGATCGGGACGACACGATGTACCTCTCCGGTCGGGCGCTCCACGCGGTCACCACGAACCTCGCCTGGGCAGTGGCCGAGGAGTTCTCCGGCGAGCTGCCCCTATCGTTCGCCGGCGGCGCCGACGCCTTCAACGTGGCCGAGCTGCTCGGGTCGGGCGTGCGCACCGCCACCGTCGCATCGGACCTGCTCAAGACCGGCGGCTACCTTCGGCTGCTCCAGTACATGGAACACGTGGACGCGGCGTTCGATGCCGTCGGGGCGCGCGACACGACCGACTTCATCCGTCGGACGGCGACCGCGAACGGCTTCGCCGGTGACGTCACCGACGCGGCGGCCTGTGCCCGCTTCAACCTGGGCCGATACGCCGAATCGGTGCGTGCCGACTGGCGCTACCAGAAGGCATCGTTCAGAACCGATCGCTCGAAGACGAGCCGGCCCCTGGGCCTGTTCGACTGCATCGAGGCGCCGTGCGTCGATATGTGCGCGATCGATCAACAGGTGCCGCGCTACATGGACGCCGTCGCCGGGGGCGACGTCGCCGAGGCCGTTCGCATCGTTCGCGAGGACAATCCCCTGCCGGTCGTCCTCGGGCGCGTCTGCGATCACCTCTGCGAGAACACCTGCGTCCGGACGCACCTCGACCAGCCGCTCGCCATCCGCCAGATCAAGCGCTTCATCATGGACCGCGAAGCGACCAGCTCCGACCCCGAGACGCGATCCCGCGCCGGGGAGGGGCATCGAGTGGCAATCGTGGGCGCCGGACCGGCGGGGCTCGCGGCAGCCGAGGCACTTGCCCGGCTTGGCGTCGCGGTCACCATCTTCGAGGCCCGGCCCTATGCGGGCGGCATGGTCGGAAGCGCGATCCCGGCCTACCGGCTGCCGGAGGCCCGGCTCGAGCAGGACCTCGCCCGCGTGGAGCGCCTGGGCGTGGAGATCCGCTACTCGATGCACGCTGGGACCGATGTCACGATCGATGGTCTGAAGTCGGACGGCTACGAGGCGGTCTTCGTGGCCATCGGGGCGCAGGTCGGTCGCCGGCTTGGCCTGCCCGGAGAGGACGCGGCCGGCATCCTCGACGGCATCAGCTTCCTGCGGAACGTGCGCGAGGGCAATCCCCCGACGGTCGGTCGGCGCGTCGGCGTCATCGGTGCCGGCGACACCGCCATGGACTGCGCCCGAACCGCCGTCCGCCTGGGCGCCAGCACCACCTCGCTCATCTACCGCCGCACCATCGACCAGATGCCGGCCGATCGCGAGGAGATCCACGCTGTCCGCGAGGAGGGCATCCAGATCGTTGAACGCGCCCGTCCGGTTGCGCTGCGCGTGGAGGATGGTCGACTGGCCGCCCTCGTTTGCGTTCGGACCGAATACCACGGCGAGCGCGACGCGTCAGGTCGCAAGGTCCCGTTGGACGTTGGTGGCTCCGAGTTCGAGATCGAGCTGGACACGCTCGTCCTCGCGGTCAGCCAGCACGCCGCACTCGACTGTTTCGGCGAGTCGCTGCCCGAGGTGACCCCGGGCGGTTACCTCGCGATCGATCCCGATACGCTCGAGACCTCCATCCCCGGGGTGTACGCCGGCGGCGACGTCTCCGCCCACGGCCCCGCCTCGATCGTCCGCGCCGCCGCCGACGGGAAGCGCGCCGCGCACGCGATCGCCGCGCGCTTCGGGATTGACGAGCGTGACCACGAACACGAGGAGAGCCCTGTCGACGTCCAGGAGTTGCAGCTGCGAAGGGGCCGGCGCCAGTACCGCGTTCCCGTCGCGAGCACGCCTCCCGAGCGGCGATCGGGCTTCGAGGAGACGGTCCTGGGCTATTCCCCGGCGGAGGCGGCGGCCGAGGCGGCGCGATGCCTCCGCTGCGACCAGCTGTGCAGCCTCTGTGTGAGCGTCTGCCCGAACATGGCTCTGCTCACCTACGAGGCGCGCCCGATGCGGGCGGCGCTCCCCGCGCTCACCCTCGTGGGTGATCGGCTTGTCCCAACCGGAGGAGCCCCGTATGCCGTCGACCAGCGGTACCAGATCGCGCTCCTGGCGGACCTGTGCAACGAATGCGGCACCTGCGTGACGGCCTGCCCGACGGCGGGCGCCCCCTACCGTGACAAGCCGCGCCTCTACCTCGACCGCGAGGAGTTCGCGGCCGAGGAGTCGAACGCCTTCCTGCTCGTGCCCGGAGCCGCCATCGAGGGACGATTCGCGGGAGCGACCCATCGCCTCGAGGTCGGCAACGCGATCAGCTACACCGCGCCGGGGTTACGCGCGATCCTCGACGCAGAGACGTTCGAGCTCCTGGAGGCGACGCCGATGGGAGCCGTGGAGGGCATCGCCTACTCGCTCGAGCCGGCGGCGACGATGGCCACGCTGCTGGCCGGCCTGGCCGGGTCCGCGCCGCACCTGCCCAAGGTCAGCGAGACCCCCGGCTCGTTCGTACCGGACCCGCGGCCGAGCTGAGGCCGCCGCGAGGGAGGCGCGCTCAGCGACGCACGCCCGTGAAGAGGACGGCGACCCGCTCCCCGTCCCCGATCTCTCCGCGGTCGCGGAGCGCAAGCAGACCCGCCAGGCCGGACGATCCCGTGGGATCGACGTCGATTCCAGTCTCCTGCACGGCGGCCTGGTTCGCCCGCAGGAGCGTCTCCTCGTCCACGACCAGCGCGCTGCCGCCCGACCGCAGCAGACCCTCCACCACGGCGAGCCAGTCGTACGTCTCGTCGTCGAGGATGCCGTGGGCGATGCTCCGTGGCTCCTCCTCCCAGGGCCACATGAACCCTGAGCGATGGCGGGCAGCGTAGGCGAGCACCGCGTCGATGTCCGCCGCCGCGGACTCGGCCGGGAGACGCTCGACGATGCGCTCGAAGGCCCGGGGCAGTGGCCACGCGCCTGTGGTCTGGACGGCGTGGAATCGGGGCGTCCCGCCCAGCGCGCCGAGGGTTACGCTCTCGCCGAGTGACTCGAAGCAGGCGCTTGCCAGGGCCCCGCCGCCCACCTGGATCACGAGACGGTCCACGGTCGAGACGCCGGCCGGCCCCCGGCCGCCGGCGAGCGCCGAGGCGATCTCGTAGCCGAGCGTGAAGCCGCCTTCGACGGCGAGCCCGTTCTCGTTGCCCTGGCAGGTGAACGGCAGCGCCCCCTCGGCGATCGCCGCCCTGAGGCGGTGGTACGTCGGGTCGCCCGGAACTCCGGGCTGGCGGGGGCAGACCTCGACACGCGCGCCCAGGTCCTTCAGCCGGGCGACAACGGGCGGATCGGCGTCCACGGGGACGAACACGTCCAGGCGGCGGTGCCCGGCCGCGGCGACCACGGCGGCCGCCAATGCGGCGTTGCCACAGCTGGCGATCGCAAGGACCGGCCGTCTTGTGGGGTCGACCCGGCCGATCCGCTCGGCTACCGCGAGATAGACGAGCAGCCCGAAGAGGTGGCGGGCCTTGTGCGAGCCCGAGACGTTGCCGGTCTCGTCCTTGACCCAGATCCCGCCCTTCGCGGCGAACCCCAGCCGGTCGCTGAGGCCGTCAGCCCGCGCGAAGGGCGTGACCCGAAAGCCGTGCCCGTCGACGGCCGCGACCTGCTCGTCGAGGCGACCCACGAGCTCCACGTACTCCGCGTCGGCCATACCGAAGGCGCGGCCGAGATGGTACGCGTGGAAGAGGCGGCGATAGGTGACGTACGGAGATTCGTCGGCGGCCCCGGAGGCCGGGAGGCCGTCGACGGCGGAGACGTCCAGACGCCTGCGCAGGACGTGGTCGACGTCGCCGGCGCCCGCGTTCGGGCAGCGGAACGGGTAGGGCTCGGCAGCGGCGGGCGACGCGCCGCAGCCCGAGCAGACAAGGCTCGTCGCCTGGACCGTCTGCGCGCTCACCGCGCGCCGGCCGCACCGGCGGTCTCGAGCGCCCCGGTCCGCTCGTTGAACTGATCGATCAGGCGATCCCAGTCCTCGACGATCTCCCGCATCTCGGTCCAGAACTCGGGCTGCTTCCGGACCCGGAACTCGTCGATCGAGACGCCCTGCTGCTCGACCCAGGTGAAGTAGCCAAGGTTGAAGATGCGCTCCCGATCCTCGCGCGTGAGCTCGAGCAGGTGGTCGGTCGTCGCACCGGTGAGGTGCTCACCGAAGACCTCGCCCGCGGCCACCGCGTCGAACCCGCCGCCGAAGTACTTCGCGATCGCCATGTCGCGCTCGCTGCGGTACAGCGCCGCGCTGTCGGTGGCGACGGTCAAGAGAAGATCATCGGGCCCCATCTCGTAGTACTTCGCCGTCTTGATCGCACCCAGGACGTTGGCGATCGAGGAAAGCCCCAGCGACGGCAGCGCGTCGAGCGTCTCGGCCGGCACTCCCCGGCGCGCGGCAAGGTACTCGCGCCCGACCGCGGTGTTGAAGAGCACGCCGAGCCGATCGGTCGCCCGGTCGGAGACGGCCAGGGCCACGTCGGTGGCCATGACGTTATGGATGAGCGGGATGTGCTTGTCGCCGATGCCCTGAATGTTGTGCTCGCCGAATCCGTTGCGGAGCATCGTCGGACATTCGAGGGCCTCAACAGCCACGGTCAGCGAGCCAGTCTTCTCCTTGAGATAGTCGCCAGCGGCGATCGTGCCGGCCGACCCGGTCGCCGAGACGAAGCCCCGCAGTCGCAGGGACGGCTGCTGGTCCTGCAGGGTCTCGAAGACACGCAGCAGCGCGCTGCCGGTCGCGAGGTAGTGGGCAATGTGGTTTCCGAACTCGGAGAACTGATTGAAGATCACGTTCTCGGGGTCAGCGGAGAGCTCGTTGCACTTGTCGTAGATCTCCTTCACATTGCTCTCGGTGCCCGGCGTCCGGATGATGTCCGAGTCGTCGACGACCCAGTCCTCCAGCCAGTCGAAGCGCTCCTGGCTCATCCCTTCGGGCAGGACCGCCACGCCACGGCAGCCCATGATCCGGGAGATCGCGACGCCGCCCCGGCAGTAGTTGCCGGTCGACGGCCAGATGGCACGGTGGCGCGTCGGGTCGAACTGGCCGGTGATGACGCGTGGCGCGAGACAGCCGTAGGCGGCGAGCACCTTGTGCGCGCTGATCATCGGGAACCGGTCGCCGAGGGCGAGGACGATCCGGGCCTCGACCCCGGTCACCGACGTCGGCAGCTCAATGAAGGCGGGCACATCGACGAAGCCCGCGCGCAACGCGTCGTTGTACCAGTGGACTCGGAACAGGTTCAGTGGATGGGCGGCATCGGGGTCGACGCCTGCCAGCGCGTCGCGGATGACCGGCGGGATGCGGGCGGGATCTGCCAGCTGGGCGAACGTCGGCAGGGCGATATGCGCGTCTCGGAAACGCGCGACGGTGTTCTCGAAGACGGTGGGATCGACGAGCTCGCGCTCGAGGCCAAGGCGTTGCATTGCTGGCGGTACTCCTATGACGTGCTGGCTGATGCTGCTGAGGGGATCGGGGCTCGGACCAGGCCGCGGGCCGCGCGATGGGCGGCCGCCGCGATGGCGGCCTCATCCGCGTTGGCCA
The DNA here is from genome assembly GCA_963814105.1 of uncultured Chloroflexia bacterium. Classification (GTDB taxonomy): domain Bacteria; phylum Chloroflexota; class Limnocylindria; order QHBO01; family QHBO01; genus CAVXEH01. The sequence goes on along the minus strand of CAWFBQ010000007.1, from coordinate 19,612 downwards.
GCCTGCCGTCCCGGACGACGGGCCGGCCCTCGACGAGTAAATGCCGGACCCGGCCCGGCTCAAGCGCGCCCAGGTCGTCCCGGCCCAGGCAGGCGGCGCCGCCTCGCGTGCCGAGCCAGAGGGCCATCCGGGCTCCCATGGCCTCCGGGCCGCCGGGGCCTGGCGCGATCATTCGCGCCACGGGCTCCCTGCCCAGCGCGCTCACGTCAGCGCTCCTCCGTGTCCGAGGGCTCGGCCGCCCCCTCCGACTCCAGCTGGGCGACTGCGCCGCCCGATGCCGCACGCCGGACACGGGCCGCAAGCCGGGGCACGGCGGCCAGCGCGGCGGCCGAGTCGCTCATGGGCAGCCGGGTCCGGCGAATCCCGTCGAAGGCGTAGAGCGCGCCGGCGACCGCCGATGCCGTCGGCACGAGGGCGATCTCCCCCACGCCCTTGGCCCCATACGGCCCGTACGGCGACGGCTCCTCGACGAAGATGACCTCCACCGGCGGCATGCCCGTCGGTGGAATGATCCCGAGCGACTTGAGCGTCATGGTCGTGGGTCGGCCGTCCTCGACGACGAACTCCTCGGTCAGGGCATGGCCCAGTCCCATGTGCACGCCGCCCTCGATCTGCCCCTCCAGCAGGGTCGGGTTGATGGCCCTGCCGACATCGTGGGCGGCGACGACCTTCTCCAGCCGACCCTCGTCATCGAGGATCACAACCTGCGTCGCCCAGCCGTAGGCGAAATGGGTGACCGGGTCCGGCGTCGTCGCCTCGGGCGGTGTCGTCCAGTCGACCTTGAACTCGCCGTAGAACTCGCGACCGGCGAGCGATGCAAGCGGGGCACTCCCCAGCTCCTCGCGAAGCTGCGCGGCGGCGGCGATGACCGCCCGACCGCCGAGCATCGTCGAGCGCGAGGCGGTCGTCTGGCCGGTGTCGAGCTCGTGCCGCGTGTCGACCCGGACCGTGACGTCGCGGGCCGACAGGCCCAGCTCCTCGCAGGCGATCTGGGCCAGGACGGTGTCGCAGCCCTGGCCCATCTCCGTCCAGGAATGGAACAGGGTGAGGGTGCCATCGGTTTCGGGCCGCAGGATGACCCGGCCGCGCTCCATCATCCCGTTGCCGATGCCCGAGTTCTTCACCGCGCAGGCGATTCCGGCGTAGCGCGCCCCGCGGTATGCGTCGCGCACGGCCAGCAGCGTCTGCTTGATGCCCACGCCCGGGCCCAGCTTCTGGCCCGTCCCGTAGCGGTCGCCCTCGGCGACCGCGTTTCGCCACCGGATCTCCCAGCCGTCGATCCCGACGCGCTCGGCGAGGCGATCGAGCATCCCCTCGATGGCGAAGTTGGCCTGGTTCGCTCCGAAGCCGCGCATGGCCCCGCAGGGCGGGTTGTTCGTGTAGACCGCCCGGGCCTCGACGTCGACATTCGGGACGCGGTAGGCGCTGCAGGCGTGGCCGGTGGCCCGCTCGAGAACCTTGGCGCCGACGCTCGCGTAGGCGCCGGTGTCACCGACCATCCGGGCCCGGACGGCGAGCAGCCGGCCCTCTTCATCGCAGGCAACCGTGTACTCCGACGTGATCGGATGACGCTTGACGTGGAACCTGAGGCTCTCGGCTCGGCTGAGCGTTACCCGCGCGGGGCGGCCGGTCATTCGCGAGAGCAATGCAGCATGGCACTGGACGCCCAGGTCCTCCTTGCCGCCGAACCCGCCTCCGCTGGCGACCATCCAGACGCGGACGCGATCCTCCGGCTCGCCCAGGAACGAGGCGATCTGCCGTCGATCCTCCCAGATGCCCTGGCCCTGCGAGGAGATGTCGATGGACCCGTCCTCGGCCGGAACCGCGAGTGATGACTCGGGCTCGAGAAACGCGTGCTCAATGAACTGGGTGCGGAAGGTCTCACGCATGACATGGGCCGCCGTCGCGAGGGCCGCGTCAACGTCACCGCGGCGGACCCACGAGACGGACAGGACATTGCCGTCGCGATGCAGCGCCGGCGCGTCGGGCTCCATCGCTGCAAACGGGTCGACGACGGGGGCCAGCACCTCGTACTCGACCTCGACGAGCTCAGCGGCCCGGCGTGCCGCGTGTCGCGTCTCGGCCCCGACGACCGCCAGGATGTCACCGACGTAGCTCGTGATCTCGCCCTCGGCCACGAACTGCCGCCAGTCCCGCGTGATGGGGCCCTGGGTGCGCTCGCCCGGGACGTCGCGGGCCGTGGCGACGGCGACGACCCCGGGATAGGCGAGCGCCTTTGAGAGGTCGATGCGCAGGACGCGCGCACGGGGATGGTCCGAGAAACGGACAGCCCCGTGAACGAGCTGGGTGACCTTGAGGTCGTTGACGTACGGCTTGTCGCCCAGCGCCAGCTCGCTGCCTCGCATGCGAGCCGAACGCGACCCGACCCGGCCGCTGGTGTCGATCTCCGGCAGCGGCTCGCCGCGACGCGCGCCAGCCGCGAGGCTGATGGCGTCGATGATCTTGACGTAGCCCGTGCAGCGGCAGAGGTTGCCCGACAGGGCATGAGCGATCTCGTCGCGCGTCGGAGCGGGGTTCCGGGCGAGCAGCGCCTCGGACTTCATGACGATCCCCGGCGAGCAGAAGCCACACTGCGAGGCGCCCGACACGACGAAGGCATCCGCCCACAGCTGGCGGTCTGCCGCCGATAGGCCCTCCTGTGTCACGACGGACCGGCCGGCGACCCGTGTCGCGGGCTGGGCGCAGGTCACGACCGCGCGCCCGTCCATGAGCACCGTGCAGGCTCCACATGAGCCCTCGGGTGCGCAGCCGTCCTTGACGGAGGTAACGCCGCAGGTCTCGCGGAGCAGCTCGAGCATCGTCAGGTCCTGCTCGACGTCGACGCCGACCTCGACGCCGTTGAGGGTGAAGTCCACGTGCGCGACCCGGTCGCTCGTCTGCTCGCTACCCGGCACCCGCCTCACCCGTCCTTCCGCTCGGATCTCCCGCCCCGCCGTGCTCTCATCACCGCACGATCCGGGTCCCGGCCTCGCCGATGAGCGCGCGCTCGAGATTCTCCGGGCTGGTGATGATGGCCTCGCTGCCGCCGCCCTCGAGGAAGCCGATGCAGGCCTCGATCTTGGGCGCCATGCTGCCCCCCGCGAAGTGCGTGCCCTCCGCGAGGTAGGCCTTCGCCTCGGCAAGCGTCAGGCGGTCCACCCAGCGCTGCTCCGGGCGGCCCCAGTCGAGCGCAACCCGCTCGACGGCGGTGCTGATCATGAAGACGTCCGCCTGCAGACGGATCGCGAGGAGCGCCGAGGCGAAGTCCTTGTCGATCACCGCCGCCACGCCGCGCAGCTCGCCGTGCTCGTCGGTGACGACGGGAATCCCGCCGCCGCCCACGGTGATCACGACATACCCGGCGCTCACGAGCGCCTTCACGGCTCCCTCCTCGACGATGCGCAGCGGCCGCGGTGAAGCTACGACCCGGCGCCAGCCACGACCGGCGTCCTCGCGGACGTTCCAGCCCTCGTCGCGCCGGCGCGTGGCCTGCGCCTCGTCCATGAACGAGCCGATCGGCTTGGACGGCTTCTCGAAGGCTGGATCGTCGGCGGCCACCTCGACCTGGGTCACCACGGTGACCGCCTGGCGGTCGAGCCCGAGCCGCCGGAAGTCGTGCGCCAGGTTCTGCTGGAGCTCGTACCCGATGGCGCCCTGGCTGTCGGCGTTGCAGACGTCCAGCGGCACCTCGTGCAGCTCGTGCGCGGCCAGCTCCGAGCGACGGAGGATGAACCCCACCTGCGGGCCGTTGCCGTGCCCGATGGCCACCTCCCAGCCGTCCCGGATGATCCGTGCGATGTGCCCGCTCGTCTCGCCCAGCGCCAGATACTGGTCCGGGACGCTCATGTGCTGCGGGTCCTTGATGAGCGAGTTGCCGCCGATGGCGACCACCAGCCGGCTCATCGCATCACCAGGGCCATGACGGCCTTCTGGGCATGGAGGCGGTTCTCCGCCTCGTCGTAGACGACCGACTGCGGCCCGTCGATGACGGCATCGGCCACCTCGACGTTGCGGTCGGCGGGAAGCGGGTGCATGAAGATCGCCCCGGGATCCGCAAGGGCCATGCGGCGCTCGTCGGTGATCCAGTCGGTGTAGCGGGACGCGATGGCGGCGCCATCGGCCTCGTCGGTTGCGGTCAGCATGGCGCCCCAGCTCTTGGCGTAGACGACCTCGGTGCCGCGGAATCCCGCGTCGAAATCATCGAGCTGCTCGAACGAGCCGCCCGCGCGACGCGCGTTCTCCGACGCCTGGTCGACGATATCCGGCATGAGCTTGAACTCCGGCGGATGCACCAGCCGGACGTTCATCCCGAAGCGCGTGGCGAGCAGGATCAGGTCCTGCGGCACGCTGATCGGCTTCTGGTAGCTGGACGCGTACGCCCAGCTGACGGTGATCGTCTTGCCGCGCGGATCACCGAGCTTCTCCCGGATGGTGAGCAGGTCGGCAAGCGTCTGGTGCGGGTGGTACAGATCGCACTGCATGTTCAGGACGGGAACGCGGGACGCCTCCGCAACCTCGCGGATGTACCGGTTCCCGATGCCCCAGTCCACGTGGCGGATCGCGATCCCGTCGTTGTAGCGGCCCAGGATCTCGCCGATCTCCGTGGGTGTGTCGCCATGGGCGATCTGCGTCGTGCGGCTCTCGATGAACTGGGCGTGCCCGCCCAGCTGGGCCATCCCGGCCTCGAAGCTGGCGCGGGTCCGCGTGGAGGAGAAGAAGAAGAGCATCGCCAGCACCTTGTCGCGGAGCAGGGGATGTCCGATCCCCAGTGCCCGCTCGCGCTTCAGCTGCGCGGCGACCTCGAGGACGGTCTCGATCTCCTCCGTCGTCCAGTCGGACAGGCTGATGAGGTCGCGACCGCGAAGTCCGGTCTGCATCGTGGGCCCCCTTACTCCGCCGCGCCAAGGACGAGGGTCAGGAGCGCCATGCGCAGCGGCACCCCATTGAAGGCCTCGACCCAGTAGCGCTGGTGACGGGTCTCGTCGACGTCGGCAGGCAGCTCGTCCATGCGTGGCAGCGAGTGCAGGATGATCGAGCTCCGCTTCGCCTCGTCGCGCAACAGCTCGCGGGTGACGCGGTACGCCTCCGGGGTCATCCCTGTCTCTCCGGCGCGCTCGACCCGGGACTGCGTGTAATCGGCCTGGACCACCGGCTCCATGTAGATGACGTCCGCCTCGCCGATGGCTTCCGCGACCGAATCGGCCACGCGGTAGGCCACGTTGAGCTGGTCGAGCTCCGCGGTGAACTCCGGGAGGAGGCTCATCTCCGGGGGGCTGACGACGATCGCCTCTGCGTCGAACTGCGAGAGGGCGTAGAGGATGGAGTGCATGGTCCGCATCCGCATGTCGCCCACCAGGAGGTAGGTCAGCCCGTCCAGGCTGCCCAGCTCCGACCAGATGGTGTAGAGGTCGGTCAGCACCTGGGTCGGATGCTCGCCCCAGCCGTCGCCGCAGTTGATGACCGGGACACTTGCCCAGCGCGCCGCCTCGGCTGGCGCACCCTGCTGGAAGTGCCGGATGGCAATGACGTCCGCGTAGTACTCCAGCATGTGGAAGGTGTCCTTGATCGACTCCTGGTAGAAGTCGCCGGCGCGCGTCATCTTCGCGTCCGCGAAGCCCAGGACGTGGCCACCCAGGCGGTGCATGGCCGCCTCGGTCGAGAGCCGGGTCCGGGTCGAGGGCTGGTAGAAGGCGGTCAGCAGCGTCTTGCTCCTTGAGGAGATCGGTGTTGCGCCGATCACGCGCGAACTCCTTGAGGTCCTCCGCGACACCAAAGACGCGGAAGAACTCGTCACGGCTGAAGTCCTTCAGCGAGAGGATGTCGCGACCGATGAAGCTGCGCATGGTTGACGAACCTCCTTACAACCCGGGCTGGGTGGATCTCAATGTGATGGTGGTTGGCCCATGTAGCGGGCCGGGTCGAGATGCGGCCCATCGGCGTCGGTTCGACGCGACGCGTCGGGCTGGACGGCCTCACGGCCGGTGTTGTGCTCATCCGAGGACGGTGAGCTGGTTCACCCGGCGGTTCACGTGGAACCGGAAATGCCCGGGGCTGAAGTAACTGAGCGAATGGTCGACGACGCTGCCGTCCTTCGCGAACAACTGGGCGCTGAGCTTCAGCAGGGGGTCGCCCGCGCGGATACTCAGCCAGTGGGTCAGCTCCCGATCGGCGGCCACCGCGCTGAGCTCCGTCCGGGAATGTCCCAGCGGCCGATTCTGCTGGCCAAGCAGCAGGTCGAGGACGGACCCCTGAAACTCCTCCCGCAGCGCGCGCGGATCGAGCACATCCGTCGGCAGGACGTCGATGAGGTAGGCGATGGGCAGGTCACCAGAGACGATGACCCGCTGGACGGCGAGGACCGGGGTTCCCTCGGCAAGCCCGAGGAACTCGGCCTCGACGACCGTCGCGGTCCGCTCCTCGATCCTGCATTCGCCCATGTGGATCTCGACCCCGATCCGCTTGGCCAGCGTCTCGATGCTCTCGAGCTCCTCGAGGCCGGCCTCCATGAGCGGCAGGCTCGGGCTCAGGAACGTTCCGATCCCGTGGCGGCGAACGATCAACCCGCCCTGTTCGAGCTGGGAGAGCGCCTCCCGTAGGGTCGCCCGGCTGATACCAAGCCGCTGGCTCAGCACGGCCTCGGATGGCAGGAGACCCCCCTCGCCCGCAAGCGTTCCGGACTGGATGCCGGCGATCACCTGGAGGGCTGCCTTGCGAGCCAGCGTCGGGCCTCGACTGACCATCTGGCCGCCTCCAGCCCAAGCGTCGGTCTCAGAAGTTCCATCCTTGGGGCTGCGGGGCGAGGTCCGCAAATCATCACCGGCAGCTGCGTTCGGTGGCACACCAGATCCGATGGGCACGGTCCGCGAAGCCGCTGCGCTTGCTCGCCCCATCGACCGGTGCTCGTTCGTTCGCCGGACGTTAGTCATCTGACGACTTGTTGTGCCATGCCCTTGGGCCAAGCTCATAGTGCCGTTTGGCCCAAATCTGCCCTGGGCTGCCCCCGGCCAGTCCGGCAGCCAACCGCTTGCGGCGCTGGCCATCAGCGCACCCCGGGTTGATCCTGCGCAGCGACTCGGCCCCAGCTAGCTGAGATGAAGATCCACTCCCAGCAGGACGAGCGGCCACAGCAGCACCGCGAGGATCGCCGACAGGATCGGCATGACCGCGTTGAGCTGTGCGAAGAACGCGTGACTCGAGGCCACGATCAGGCCAATCACGACCCAGACCACGCCAACGATGGATGAAAACCGGGATCTCATGCCCGCTCCTCATTGAGTACTGATGGGGTCTCGGAGTGCCGAGATGGCTACGCCGATGAGTCCGGCACCGCTTCTCATCTCAAGTCTCCCGGCCGTTAGTAGCATCCTCCCGGCACACCGGCGTGTCATGACAGTGCGTCATCGGGATCGGATGTGGCGCCATCGGAGGCGATCGGCGGAGCACGCAGCACACGGCGGGGGCGATACACTCACACGTCGGCGGGGTTCAACACGCTCGCAAGAGGGTGCGCCCCGCCGACGCTCACCTCTGCAAGATCGAGGCCGGCCACGCTCACAGAATCAAGCGCTGTGTTCGCTCCCCGCACAGAGTCAGGCGAACTCGGTCCGTGGCCGGACGCCATCCAACGGTCCTCGACGTCGGCATCGACGGGGCCGGGGCGTTGATCGCCCTGGCCGCCATCGGCCTCATCCGGCGGCGCAGTTCAGACTCCCTTGCACATTCGGCGTAGGATTAGGGCCGGTTTGACGCTGGCTACGCACCAGCGGCGCGGGCGCAGCGTGGACCGATCATCAAGGGAGGACGTCTCATGACGAGGTTGGAGCGTCTCGGCCGCGTCGCAGCGGCATCGGTACTGCTGTCGGCCATCGCCGCCTCGGCAGCCTTCGGCTACGAGGGCCAGGTGGCAGGACAGGTATCGGTCGCCGGTCCGAGTGGGCAGATCGCCTGCAACACGCCGATCAGCCTCAGCGCTACCGTGCTCGACATCAACGGTGTGGCTTTCGACAACACCACCGTGACCTGGACCTTCGCGTCGGGCAAGCAGTCGGGAGACACGATCTCGCCCGCCACCAGCACCACCGACGCGTCGGGAGTCGCCACCACCAGCGTCACCCTCGCCTGCGTGGTCGGCACGCGCACGGTCGACGCCACCGCCGGCACGAGCGTGGGTAGCGCAGTCCTGGGGCTCACGTCCCTGGGCCTGCCGAACACCTCGACGGCCGGGGGTCCCGCTCCCGCGGGCACGCCAGCCCTGGAGCTCGGACTCGCAGCCCTGGCGGTCCTCGCGGGCCTCGCCCTGGTCACGCGCCGGGTCGCGCGGCAGTAACCCGCTGGTCCCGCATCCATGATGAACGCGCGCCCTGCGGGGCGCGCGTTCTCGATTCCCGATAGCCTCGTCGGGCGATGATGACCGGTCCTCCTCGCCACCGCCGCTCTAGCCGTCCGCGCTGGAGCCTGCCCATCAATCGGCGCTCGGCGATCCTGGGGGGCGGGATCGGGCTGATCCTCCTCGTGGCGGTCGCCGTGCCGCTGGCGCTCAACGCGAGCCGCCCGGCGCTCGCCACGACCGCGCCCTCGGCCGTCGCGGCGGCGGGGACGAGCAGGCCGTCGCCGGCATCCTCGCTGGCCGGCGGATCCGCCACCCCGAGCCCGTCGGCGCTCACCCAGCCGGTAGCCGCCACCCGGATCGAGATCGCCGGCGTCGGCATCGACCTGCCGGTGGTGGAGGGGGACGGGGTCGATGCCCCCCTGTACAAGGTGGCCCACTACCCGGGCACTGCCTGGCCCGGCGGGGGTTCGAACATCTACCTCTATGCCCACGCGCAGAAGGGCATGTTCCTCTCGCTGTGGAAGGTCAAGCTCGGGGATACCGTCGTGCTGGGACTGGCGGACGGCAGCCAGCGCACCTACGTGGTGACCCAGGTGCTGCCCGACGTGGCGTGGAACGACATGGCACTGCTGGCGCCGACGCCCGATGAGCAGCTGACGCTCCAGACCTGCACCTCGTATGAGCAGACCGCGCCGCGATTCGTGGTCATTGCCGTACCCCAGACGTGACGAGCGAGCGGCGGAGACGCCGGCGCCGGCGCCGGCCCTGGTGGCGCCGGCACCGCAGGCTCCTGGTCGGTCTCGGAGGGGCCGTGATCCTGCTGGGGGTCGTGGTCCTGGTGGCGATCCTGCGCTACCTGCCGCTCATCGACGACATGCGCATCGTGCGCTCCATCGCCGACCGGGCGGCCGCACAGGCGAGCGCCGCCGGCCTGGAGCTCGACCGCCCGACCCTGAACAGCCTGCAGGCCGAGCTCCAGGATGCGGGCCGCCGCCTCGACCACCTGTCGAGCGCGGTCAAGGGCGACCCGCTGATCGCCATCCTCCGCGCGTTGCCTGTCACCGGCAGCCAGATCGAGGCCGCCGGCACCATCGTGGACGCGGCCCAGGACCTCCTGCGCGCCGGGCGCGACGGCATGCAGATGGCCGGCCGCTATGTCCAGATCCGCGAGTCGCACGCCGTGGGCGGCGCCCAGTCGTCCACCATGGCCAACCTCGTCGAGCTGATGGCCACCACCACCGGCCAGGCGGCGGACGCGGCGACGGCCGTCGACGCCGCGGCCGATGCGCTGGCCGCCCTCCCGCGCGACCTTGCCGGCCCGCTTGCGGGCGCGGCCACCAGCCTCCGGGGCCAGGTGGCCAAGTGGGGCCCGACGCTCGACGCTTACGCCAGCGCGGCGAGGGTCCTACCGGGCATCGCCGGCTGGAACGGACAGCGGCGTTACCTCGTCCTGGCCGAGGATCCGGCCGAGCTGCGTCCGACCGGGGGGTTCGCTGGGACCTACGGCATCGTCACCTTCTCCGGTGGCGCCATCACCTCGCATGCCTTCCACAATGTCCTGAGCCTGGACCTCGCACCTGGCCAGCCCTACGTCACTCCGCCGGCGGCGCTGAAGAACCACCTCCTCGGCCAGTACCCCTGGCAGCTGGCCGATGCGAACTGGTCGCCCGACTTCCCGACTTCGGCGCAGGACGCGCTCCGGCTGTACACCCTCGAGTCGGGCGACGCCAGCGTCGACGGCGTGTTCGCGCTGACGACGTATGCCATCGACGACCTGTTGACCGTGACCGGCCCCATCGCCGTGCCCGAGTACGGGGTAACGGTCTCGGCCGGCCAGACGACGCTGACCGCGCTGCAGTTCACGCGCCAGTCGCGCGTCGCCGGCGTGGACCGCAAGGTCTTCCTGCAGGTCTTCGCCAACGAGCTGCTCGATGCGATCTTCGCCGTCCCCAGCTCCAGGTGGCCCGCCCTCCTCACGCAGCTGGGCGTGATCAGCTCCGAGCGGCAGGCGATGGCCTGGTTCGCCGACCCGACCGAGCAGGCCCTGGCGGCCACCAACGGCTGGGATGGGTCCGTGCGGCAGGACGCGGGCGACTACCTGTACGCGGTGGATGCGAACGTGGCCCCGACCTCCAAGGGCAACTTCGTCACCGTGCGCAGCCAGTCGCTCGACGTGCAGATCGACGCGGTGGGGAACGCCCACGACACGCTCCAGCTCACCTGGAACAACGGCGCGCTGGAAGGCCTCGGCACCACGATCCGCTCCTTGCCCTACACCTGGACCTCCACCAATGGCATGATCGGTAACTGGGCGCAGGTGCTCGTGCCGGACCGCAGCCGCCTGGTGAGCGTGTCGGGGGGCAGCCTGTCACGCATCACCGGGGCTGAGCAGGTGGCAATGGTGGCTGGCCGCAAGGCGCTCGGCAACTACCTGTATCTGCCTCCGGGCGCGACGCAGCTGACGTACGCATGGATCTCCCCTTACCCCGCCGATGCCGATGCGTCGGGAGGCTCCTACACCCTCACGGTCCAGAAGCAGCCGGGCACCGTGGCCGATCCGTTCAGCCTGCGGATCACCGTCCCGCCGGGAGCCGTGATCGTCGAGGCGAGCCCCGGCCTGACGATCTCGGGACGCACAGCCACGCTCGAGGCTCGGCTCCGGACGGACATCCAGGTCTCCGTCCGCTACCGGTTCACCGGCTGAGCGGCCCGCCGCACGCGCCCCGCCGATCAGTCGAGGAAGTAGCCGGTCACGTCGAAGACCAGGTCGGCCTTGTCCCCGCCGCGACGTAGGTCGCACTCGGCGTCCCGCCCGGGCCGAGGGCCACGGTGACCCCGTTGGCCCGGGTGTCGCCGAACGGGAAGTTGAGGATTGAGCTGATCGGGCTGGCGGTTGGGTTGGGCCCCAGGAAGATGAAGCCGCGCGCCGCGGTGGCAGCTAGACATGAGGATCGCCTCCTTGGTGGAGACGATTTCGCGCTTGGACCACAACATCTGGTAGAACCGGATGGTCTGGCTGGGGCGGAAGGATTCGAACCTTCGATCTCCTGATCCAGAGTCAGGCGCCTTACCGCTTGGCCACGCCCCAGTGATGAGCCTGCTGCCGCGTTCCGAGGTCCGTGGGCATGAGGATCGGCGCGATCCACGCGTTCGTGGCTCGGAGGAACAAATGGCTGGCGCGCCAGGATTCGAACCTGGAACCCCCTGATCCAGAGTCAGGTGCTCTGCCGTTGAGCCACGCGCCAGCGGAGCACCCATCCTACCAGAGGCGCCCAGTTCAGCTACCCAGGCGTGCCTGGAGCCTTGCCCAGGTGTCCTTGAGCGTGAGCGTGCGATTGAGCACAGGATGCCCGGGACGCGAATCCGGATCGGGGCAGAAGTAGCCGAGCCGCTCGAGCTGGATCGTCTCCCCCACCGAGGCTTCGGCGAGCGACGGCTCCACGAAGCCGTGGACGACGACCTCGGAGGTGGGCGAGAGATCTCCGAACAGGTCGTCATCGGCGCCGGGATCGGGCCGGCTGAACAGGTGGTCGTAGAGGCGGATCTCGGCGGGCACCGCCCGCGCAGCCGACACCCAGTGGAGCGTGGCCTTGGGCCGCCGCCCATCGGGCGCGTCGCCACCGCGGGTTGCAGGATCGTACGTGCAGCGCAGCTCGACGACCTTGCCATCGGCGTCCCTGACGACGTCACGACAGGTGATGAAGTAGGCGGATCGCAGGCGCACCTCGCGCCCGGGCGCCAGCCGGAAGAACTTCGGCGGGGGGTCCTCGCGGAAGTCGTCGGCCTCGATGTACAGCTCACGGGAGAACGGGACGGTCCGGGTGCCGGCTGACGCATCCTCGGGGTTGTTGATGGCCTGCAGCTCCTCGACCTGGCCCTCCGGATAGTTCTCGATGATCACCTTGAGCGGGTCGAGGATCCCGAACCGCCGCGGGGCGGTCCGGTTGAGGACGTTACGGATGGCATGCTCGAGGACCCCCACCTCGACCACGCTGTCGTTCCTGGACACCCCGATCTCGGTGGCGAAGCTCCGGATCCCCTCGGCCGGGTAACCGCGCCGCCGCAGGCCGCTGAGCGTCGGCATCCGTGGGTCGTCCCAGCCGCGCACGTGCCCCTCGTTGACCAGGCGCAGCAGGACCCGCTTGGACAGCACGGTGTAGGTCAGGTGGAGGCGGGCGAACTCGTACTGGTGCGGGCGCGACGGGACGGGCAGGCTGTCGAGGAGCCAGTCGTACAGGGGCCGATGGTTCTCGAACTCGAGCGTGCAGATCGAGTGGGTGACGCCCTCGATGGCGTCGGACTGGCCGTGCGCGAAGTCGTAGGTCGGGTAGATGCACCACGCGTCGCCGGTGCGCGGATGGGCGGCATGCACGATGCGGTAGAGGACAGGGTCTCGCAGGTTGAGGTTGGGCGAGGCCATGTCGACCTTGGCCCGCAGCACCCGCGCCCCGTTCGGGAACTCGCCGCCGCGCATCCGCTCGAAGAGGTCCAGGTTCTCCTCGACGGACCGATCTCGCCAGGGGCTCTCGCGACCGGGCTCGGTGAGCGTGCCGCGGTGCTCCCGGATCTCGCCGGCCGAGAGGTCGTCGACGTAGGCCCTGTCCGACCGGATGAGGTCGACCGCCCATTCGTAGAGCTGGCCGAAGTAGTCGGAGGCGTAGTGGAGGTGCTCGCCCCAGTCGAATCCCAGCCAGCGCACGTCCGCCTCGATGGCGTCGATGTAGGCCTGCTCCTCCTTGACCGGGTTCGTGTCGTCGAACCGCAGGTTGCACTGCCCGCCGAACTCGGCGGCGATGCCGAAGTTGAGGCAGATCGACTTCGCATGGCCGATGTGGAGGTAGCCGTTGGGCTCCGGCGGGAAGCGGGTGACGATGGCCGTGTGCCTGCCCTCGCGCAGGTCGGCGGCCACGATGTCGCGAATGAAATCGGTCCGCTCAGGCGGAGGTGGGGTCTCGATGCTCACGGGGGACGCCCTCGACGCGGGCTCGGGGGCGCTTGCCCGCCCGACACGCCCGGCGCCAGTGTTCGGCGATTCTACCAAGGCGCGGCGCACGCCTGGTCCAAGGCCCGGGCAACCCGGCTCGGGCCGCAGGCGCGGGCTCGGCGGCGGGCGGGCAACCGGCGCGACTAGCCTGCCGGCGCGACCCCGGCGCTCGCCGCCAGCAGATCGTGGGCAATGCCCTCCGCCCACTCCTCGATTGCCGCCCAATCGCGGAAATCGCCCGCCGGCAGCGCGTCCCGCGCGGCCGGCATCATCCGGGTGACCCGCTCCATGAAGCCAATCGGCCTGGCCGTAGGGTCGTAGGCACCGAAGAAGATGCGCTCGCCCCGCGGATGGATGATGGCCGTCAGCTCGGCGAACTCCCGGGGCACCGACGTCTGCAGCACATCCCGCCCCTGCGCGTCCACGGTGTCGGTCCCAACCGGTCCGCTGCTGAAGAGCCAGACCGGCCGGCTGGCGAGCAGGGGCCGATGGCGCTCCACGAACTCGGTTGCCTCCTTCAGCCAGTGGAAGACGTAGGCCGCGCCGCCAATGACGAACGCGTCGAACGTGCCGGCGTCGCGGACCTCCCCCGCCGGCTTCAGCGTCACTGCCAGCCCGTTGCGCTCAAGCGTGGTGGCGACGCGCTCCGCGATGCCGCGCGTGGCGCCGTGGCGCGACGCGTAGGCGACCAGGACCTTCATGGGGCCGAACTCCGTGGATCTTCCTCCGGCCGTCAGGGTTGCCGTCCGCCGGCATCACAACAAGGGCCGATCGGCTCTCCCGATGCCATTCGCGCGGCCTGCTGCAATGGGCACGCGATCGGCCCGCGGTCGGCCGCATCGTTGCGGTACCGTCCGCACATGACTGCGGAGCAGGAGCGCGCCTCAGCGAAGTCCCGCGCCCTGAAGTTCGTGCTGCTCGTGGGCGCCATGAGCTTCTTCGCCGATTTCACCTACGAGGGGATGCGCGGCATCGCCGGCCCCTACCTCGCCCTGCTGGGCGCGAGCGCCACGGCCGTGGGCGTGGTGAGCGGGTTGGGCGAGCTGCTCGGCTACGGACTGCGGGTGGTGTCCGGGCGGCTGAGTGATCGGACGGGCCAGTTCTGGCCCATCACCATCATCGGCTACATCGTGCAGATGGTGGCCGTGCCCAGCCTGGCCCTCGCTGGCAGCTGGCCCATGGCGGCGGCGCTCATCGTCCTGGAACGGGTGGGCAAGGCGATCCGCAACCCGCCACGCGACGTGATGCTCTCCCACGCCGCCGGCGAGCTGGGCTACGGGTGGGTCTTCGGCCTGCATGAGGCGCTGGATCAGTTGGGGGCACTCTCCGGGCCGCTGGTCATCGCCGCCGTGCTCGCGCTCCAGGGTGACTACCAGACCGCCCTCGCCTGGCTGGCCGTCCCCGCGGCCCTGACCCTGGCGGTCCTCGCCTTCGCACGCTGGGCGTATCCGCGACCCGAGGATATGGCGGCGGAACTGCCTGACGTGCGCGCCGAGGGACTCCCACGCGTCTTCTGGATCTACCTCGCGGCGGCGGGTTTCGTCGCGATGGGCTTCGCGGACTTCCCGCTGATCGCGTACCACTTCGCGCAGGAATCGGTGGTCTCGACCGCGACGGTGCCGATCTTCTACGCGGTGGCCATGGGCGTCAGTGGCCTGGCGTCACTGGTCTTCGGCCGTCTCTTCGATCGGCGCGGCATCCGGATCCTCATCCCGCTCACCGTCGTATCGGTCCTCTTCGCACCGCTCGCTTTCCTGGGCAGCGCCTGGGTCGCGCTCGCGGGCGTGGCCCTGTGGGGCATGGCCATGGGCGTCCACGAGTCCATCATTCCGGCGGCGGTGGCGACGATGGTGCCGCGTGAGCGGCGGGCATCGGCCTACGGGCTCTTCACGGCAGGCTTCGGGATCGCCTGGTTCGCGGGCAGCGCAGTCATGGGGTTGCTCTACGACGTCGCCTTCCCGGCCCTCATCGTCTTCTCCATCGCGGCCCAGCTGGCGGCGGTCCCGTTCCTGGTCGCCGTCGGCCGGCAGCTGAAGCCGAATCGAGGTCATCCCCTGAGTTGACCGAGCGGTCGCCGGCGCCCATGCTCGTCGCGGCGATGGCGTCCGCCGGGACGCGGAGCCTCCGGGGCACCCGCGTCTGAACCGCTCGATGACGGGCTGATGGCTCCTGCTGCCGATTGCGGAACGGGGCCGGCCTGCCGGCTCCACGGGGCGCGGAGGCCACGCGTGCAGGACCGATCTCAGCGGGGAACCCAGCGGGGCGGGACCGCGCGCAGGCGGGAACCGCGGGTGTGGGTCACCATCGAGGAGGCCACCGGGCCCGGCCTCGAGCTCGCCGTCGATCGCTCCCGCCCGGGTCCGGTGCTGACCGGCTCTCGCGGGGTCGGCACCTTCCTGGGCTTCGATCGCGGCGCAGTGCACGAGACCGACAGCGGAGACGGCACGCCGCTGGCGGCGGTCGTGGCCCTCCCCTCCTCTGCGTCGGCAGGGTGCTGGCTCGAGGCCCAGGTCTGTGGCGTCATGACCGATGGCGCCTCGCGGGCCGTCCTCGTCACGTCCCTTCCCGGCCACCCGGTACCGGTCGCGCCGATCATCCGTGTCGCGGCCCGCATGCCGGATGGCGAGCTCCTGGGCGTCGCGGAAGCCGTCGCGGTCGTGCGCCGTGCCAACGAGCGCTTCCGTCGTCGACAGGCGGCGGGCCGCGGACCGATGCGCCCGGCGTGGCTGCCCATCGACCTCGAGACCCGCGAGATGACCGGTGCCTCGATCGCGTCGTCTGCAGAGCGCGGCCTGAGCCACCTGCCGCCCCGCTTCGTCCGGGGCCTGACCGACCTGCTCGACACCGACGAGCGCATCCTGGCCAGCGTCGAGCGCCCGCCGGACACGTCGGGTGGCATCCTCGCCTGGCGGCGGCCGCGCGACCGGCGGGCGGCGCTCCTGGTGCTCACCGATCGCCAGGTCCTGTGGCTGGTCGACCACGCCCCCCCCAGCCGATACCTCCTCGACTGGGGCGTCGACGCGGAGCTGCTGCCACTCGAGCGGCTCGTGGACCTGAGGATCCGGTTCGACGAGCGGCGATCGTCCGGAACCGGCCTGGGGCTTCGTACCGATGCGGGCGAGACCATGTTCGCGCTGCCGTCGGACCTGGAGCCGGAGGCCCGGGCCTTTGCGCTGCTGCTCGCCAGGTTCCTGCCCGGGGAGGGACAGAATGTCGTGCGTCGCCGCTACCCCATCGAGCCGCTCCCCTTCGACCCGGAGCCCGCGTCGCGCTTCCGGCAGGGAGAGGAGGCGGCCCGCCGGGTCGCCGCCCTCGGAGCCCTCGGCTCGGCCGAGCCGCTCGCAGCCTTCTACGCGCCGCGCCGCGAGCGCGTGAAGCAATCCATCGCCGTGGTTCTCACCCCGCACGAGCTGCTCACCGAGTCCGGTGGACGCGTGGTGCAACTGCCCCTGCCCGCACTCCGGCTGATGGGCGTCGCGCTCTCCCCGCTTGTGGGGCGCGTCGAGCTCCACGGGGGCGGGAGCCCGCTGCGCTTCACGTATCCCTCGCCACTCTCCGAGGCTGCGACCGTCTTCATCCGAGCCTGCCGACGGGCCTGGGCCAATGCCGCCTCGACCTCGGCCGCGGACAACGATGCGGCGACCCCGGGGCCTTGAGGCGCGGTCCTCAGTGGATGAACGGCAGCTCGCCGACGCGGGTCACGACCCGCCCGATGGCGATCCCCAATCCCGGACCAGGCGACAGTAATCCGCGAAGCGGTCGCGGTGGACGCAGTGGCCCGCGTCGATCTCGACGAACCGTCCTGACGGGAGGCTCCCGGCGACCGAGCGGCGAGCCGCTCCGCGCAGGACCGAACCCCGTGCCTCGCTCCCGGCCAGGAGCAGGGTCGGAGCCTCGATCCGCGGAACGAGCTCCGCGGTCCGATAGCCCAGGCCGGCCCGCGCCGACGGAGCCATGCCAACGAGATCGAAGGCGCGCAGCGCGGCCAGCCATTCCCTCGCGTCACCCCGGTCCCAGGCGGGATTCGCTCCAAGGATCTCCGCGGCCAGGGCGTCGGCGTCGGCATCGGCACGCGCCTTGCTTGCGGCGAGCCACGCGAGGTGCTCCTCCGGATCGCGTCGCTCGTGGGTCGGCGGCTCTTCCAGCACGATCCGCTCGAAGCAGCCCGAGTCGATGAACGCGAGCTCCGCGACCGTTGCCGCCCCGGCCGAGTGCCCGAGCCCCAGTGCGATGCGGCCCGGGGCGTGGGCATCGAGCGTGTCCGCAAGATCGTGCGCCCAGTCCTCGACGGTGCTGAGCAGACCAGGGGCCGGTGTACGGCCGTGGCCCGGCAGATCGACGGCCAGGACCTGGAAGCCGGCTTCGACCAGGGCGGGCCCGACACGCCACCAGGTCCGCGAATCCGAGTGCCAGCCATGCACGAGGAGCGCGACCGGGGCCGATCGAGCCGTCGAGGGCCACGAACGTACGCTCAGCAGCATTGCGCGTTCCCTGCGCTGCCATTTGGCATGGCCCCGCCCATCGGCCGTACGTGTTGGGCCATTGCGGAAGGCTACATCCCCCACGGAGCGCCACGGTGCGCCGGAGCGCCCCCATTGGTCCGGGGGCCGATAGCCCGGTCGGCCCGTGGTGAAGGCGCGCACACATCGGTATGGTCCGCAGAGGGCACGCGAGACCGAGCGCAGGCCAGGGGCCTAACGGGCCAGATCGAAGGAGCAAGAGAGACCGATGCAGGGCGTCCAGGCACGCGAGTGGCGTCGATTCGGCTTCGGTGGGCCTCCCCAGCCATGGGAGGAGGAGGCCCAGCGAGAGCTCGACCGCCTGGCAACCTCGTACTACCTCGAGGTCGTACAGCTGCGACCGCGTGCCTACGCAGCGGCCGATGATCCGGAGGCTCGGCGGCGACTCGACGAGCTGTACGCCACGGCCGTCCGCCACAAGCACGAGATCGACTTCACCCTCCGCCACTGGGCGACACCGGTCGAGCACGCGCGGGTCGAGGATCGGCTGGGCCAGCTGATGCGCATCGGGCGGCGGTTCCGCTCGTTCGTGGATGCAACGGCGCCCGACGACGACCCCGACCCGGCTGACGAGGCTCGCGCCGTCGCCTGATTGACCTGTGGGGGTCCTGGCCCTGCGGCCAGGCCCCCACGCCAACCCCACGCCACCTCTCGAGAGTGGCTGCGATTGGGGCAGTGGCGGGGAAAGGTGCAGGGAGCCGCCCGATACACTCAGGGCATGCCACCCCGCCTCCCCACTCCGAGCGACATCCTGGCGGCGGCCGCGCGGTTGCGGGGCATCGCGCTCGAGACCCCGCTGGACCCCGCCCCCGCGCTCGCCGCCGCCTCGGGAGCCGCAGAGGTTCGCCTGAAGCTCGAGGCGCTGCAGCCGACGGGCAGCTTCAAGACCCGCGGAGCGCACAACCGGGTGGCCCTGCTCGCCGCCGCCCGCGACAGTGGCGACGGACCGGATCTCCCGCTCGTCACGGCCTCCTCCGGCAACCACGGGATCGCCATGGCCGTTGCCGCGCAGCGGTACGGGATGCGGGTCACGATCCTGGTGGGTGCCTCCGTCTCGCCGGCCAAGCTGGAGCGGCTGCGCGCGCTGGAAACGGACGCCATCACCGTGGAGATCGCCGGACGTGACAGCGACGACGCCGAGGCGGAGGCGAGGCGTCGCGACGACCTCGGAGCAGCCATCTACGTGGGGCCCTACAACGACCCGGACGTCATCGCCGGGCAGGGGACCATCGGCCTGGAGATCCTCTCCGCCTGGCCGGCGTGCGACGCGATCATGGCGCCGATCGGCGGTGGCGGGCTGATCTCCGGGATCGGCACCTGGGCCAAGAGCGTCCGGCCGGACCTGCGGCTCATCGGCATCCAGCCCTCCGCGTCACCGCCCATGTACGTGTATCTCCAGACGGGCTCCACCAAGCCGGTGCCCATCGCGCCGACGCTCGCCGACGGCGTGGCCGGCGGCATCGAGCGCACGAGCGTCACCTGGAGCCTGTGCCGGCGCCTGGTCGACGAGGTCGTGCTGGTGAGCGAAGAGGAGATCGCCGCGGCCATGCGCTGGGCCATCGTCGAGCAGCACCTGCTGCTCGAGGGAAGCGCGGTCCTGGGCATTGCCGCGCTGCGGGGCGGCCACGTCAGTGGTATCGAGGGACGGCGCGTGGCGGTGGTGTGCACCGGTCGCAACGTGGACGTCGCCACCGTGCGACGCGTGCTCGCCGACGGGGACTGACTTCTCGCCGGCCATCGCCGGACCTCCCGACCCCGAACTCTTCAAGTCTTTAAAAG
>CAWFBQ010000006.1:0-103301 GCA_963814105.1 uncultured Chloroflexia bacterium | reverse complement strand
CAGACCGCTAATGCGGGGCCCTTGTCGAGCGGCCTATCCTGCGCGAACCCATGGCTCGCACACGGCTCACCATCCAGGCGATCGACCTGCACTGCGGCGGCGAACCGCTGCGGCTGATCACCGCCGGCTTCCCACCGGTCCCCGACCTGCCCATCCTCGAGCGACGCGCCTGGGTCCGAGCACACGCGGATCAGGTCCGGCGGGTGGCGATGTACGAGCCGCGCGGCCACCGCGACATGTACGGCGCGGTGCTGCTACCTCCCCACCGCCCCGACGCTGACCTGGCGATCCTGTTCATGCACAACGAGGGCTTCTCCACGATGTGCGGCCACGGGACGCTGGCCGTGGCCACCGCGCTGGTGGAGGAGGGCCTCTTCCCGGCGACCGAACCCGAGACGGTGATCCGCTTCGAGGCACCGGCCGGCCTGGTCACGGCGCGTGTGAACGTGCGCAAGACCGATGGCGGCGCGACCGAGGTCATCGACGCCCGCTTCGCGAACGTCCCGGCCTACCTCGCCGCGCGCGACCTCGAGCTTCGGCCGGAGGGCGTGGCGCTGGCGGGCCAGGGAGCGGCGCGCGGCGCGCTGATGGTCGACATCGGCTTCGGGGGTGCCTACTACGGCATCGTGGAGGCGGCCGACCTGGGCCTGCGGATCATCCCCGCCAACGTCGAGGCGTTGACGCGGGCGGGGGCGGTCATCACGGCGCTGCTGCGGCGCGACCACCCGGTCACGCACCCGTTTGACGAGGAGATGGGCTTCATCTACGGCACGATCATCGTGGACCGTTCTCCCGCGGATTCCGGCGACGATCGCGCTGCGGGCGCCGACTGGCGCAACGTCACGATCTTCGCCGACGCGGAGGTGGACCGTTCCCCCTGCGGATCGGGAACGTCCGCGCTGCTGGCCCAGGCGGCGGCCCGTGGACGGCTGGGCGTGGGCGACGAAATCGGGAATGCCTCCATCACCGGCGCCATCTTCACCGGGCGGATCGACGGTGAGACGACGCTCGGCCCGCATTCCGCGGTGGAGACCACGATCGGCGGCAGTGCCTACCTGACCGGCTACCAGACCCTGGTCGTGGATGACCGCGACCCGCTGGGAGACGGCTTCCTTCTGCGCTGAAGGTCCAGCTGCTCGCCCGGCAAGTCCGGGACGAACGACCGCCCGGCCCTTGTGCGCCGGCAGCCGGCGTGGCTAGGATCCACCATGACCAACCCAAGCCCGTCGCCGCTCGCGCCCGAGGAGCATCGCGGGAGCGGTGGGGCCGCCATCCTGGGCGGGCTCCTCATCGTCCTGGGCCTGATCTTTCTGGCTGGCCAGTTCCTGAACTTCGACATCGGTCAGTTCGGCTGGCCGTTCTACGTCATCGGCCCCGGGCTGGCGCTCGTCCTGCTCGGGCTCACCCAGCGGAATGGCAGCGGGCTGGCAATCGGCGGCTCGGTGATCACGATGGTCGGGCTGCTGCTCTTCTACCAGAATGTGGCCGACTACTGGGAGAGCTGGGCCTACGCCTGGCCCCTGGTCGCGCCGGGGGGCAGCGGAATCGGGATGGTGCTCTACGGAACGCGCGCCCGGAACGCGTCGATGGCACGCGCCGGCTTCTGGCAGATCGTGACCGCCCTTGGCCTTTTCGCGGCCGGGTTCGTCTTCTTCGAGGGAATCCTGGGCGTCAGCGGGCGGAGCTTCCCCCTGCCGGGCTGGCTCCTGCCAGCCGTGGTGATCGCCCTGGGTCTGCTCCTGTTGGCTCGTGGCTTCACGGCCCAGCATGACGTCCATGCCGGCGAGTCGGACGAGCCCGCCTGGCCGGCACGGTCCGATCACGCCGACGCTGAAGCTGACGCCAACCGAGCCGGCCGGGAGGACTGACCCTCAGCGGCTGCGGCCGGCCGCGGTGCCGCGGGAGAGCCAGTGGATGCGCGCGACGCGACGCGGGCGCGAGGTGCCGCTCGCCGCATGCAGTTCGGAGCGTTGGCGGGTTTCGCGGGCCCGGTCGGCCGCCGCCATGAGTGCGTAGTTGATGCGGTCTTCCAGCATCGGTCTCTCCCGTGTTCCGTCACCAGTCACTGACTCGTTGCTGGTGACGCGCCCATGGTACAGCTCTGTCCGTCACCTGTCAATGGTATTTGACTGGTGATGTATGCTGGCGGGGTGAACCAGCAGATCGACCACGACGAGCCCGGGGGCCGCGATCCGGCACCGTCGGAGGCGCTGCATCACCTCCAGGACTTCGTGAACACCAATGACCTCGAAGGTGGCGACGACAAGCTCGGCACGCCACGCCAGCTGCGAGACTGGCTTGTCGCCGATGGCGCGCTTTCCGCGACGAGCAGGGTGACCGCCGACGAGCACCGTCGCACGATCGCGGTCCGCGAGGGCCTGCGCACCCTGGGCCGAGCAAACAACGACGAGCCGCTGGACACCTCGCTGGTGCAGGCCATGAACGAGGCGGCCGGACGTCTGCCGCTCGTGGCACGCGTCATCAGCCCGTCGACCTGGCGGCTCGCGCCGGGGAGCGGCGGAGTGGACGGGTTCCTGGCCGGGATCATGGCGACCCTCGTCAGCGCCATGGCTGACGGGAGCTGGTCGCGGGTCAAGGCCTGCCGCAACGACACCTGCCGCTGGCTCTTCTTCGACCAGTCCCGGAACCGCTCCGGCACGTGGTGCACCATGGCCATCTGCGGGAGCCGGATGAAGGCGCGCGCGTACCGGGCCCGCCGGCGCTCCGTCCCGGCCGCCGGCGCGTGACAAAGGGCCGTCTCGACATCCGGCCGCTCACTCCCGACCGATGGGAGGATTTGGCGGCGCTCTTCAGTGAAGCCGGCGCCTACAGCCACTGCTGGTGCACGTGGTGGCGCCAGCCCAGCGCTGCCTTCGATGCCGGATGCACGAAAGGCGGTGCCGGTAACCGCGCTCTGCTGCGCCGGCTCACCGACGAGGCTCACGAGCCCGGCCTGATCGCGTACCGTGACGGCCGGCCGGTGGGCTGGGCCAGCGTGGGACCCCGGCGCGACTTCGGCCGCATCCTCCGTTCGCCGATCCTGCGGCCGGGCGCCGACGAGGATCCGGACGACCCCGCGATCTGGTCGGTGGTCTGCTTCTGGATGCCCCGCGAGGAACGGGGTCGGGGCCTGGCGACGGCGCTCCTGGGAGCCGCCGTCACGCATGCCACCCAGCGCGGCGCCGGCACGCTCGAGGCCTACCCGGTCGACACCGGCGGCGAGCGGCGCGCCGGTTCAGGGCTTTTCACCGGGCCGCTGAGCCTGTACCAGCGCGCGGGATTCGAGCTCGTGCCGGGACGCTCGTCGCGGCGTCCGGTGGTCCAGCTGGCCCTCGCGCGCGGCTGAGACTTGCCTTTCTCCATCCAGAGCGACGCTCCCTCGCTGGAACGATCTGCCTCCGTGAGGGGTCATACTCAGCGTGGAGGGAGTCGCGTCCGGAATGCGTGCCGAGGAAGAGCGAGCGCCGGCGGCCGACTGGTCGGCGGCTTTCGACGACCTGGTGACTGCCCACCACACCGACATGCTTCGGCTCGCCTATGGCCTCGTCGGTGATAGACCGCTGGCGTCCGATATCGTCCAGTCCGCCTGGACGGCCGCCTGGCAGCACCGACGCGATCTGCGGGACCCCGACAGGGTGCGCGGCTGGCTGCTGGCGATCACCGCCAACCAGGCCCGTAAGGCACTTCGCTGGCGCTCGGTTCGCCGGTGGCTGCCGCTGGGCGCCGTGCCCGAGCCGGCCGCGCCGTTGAGCCGGCACGAGGAGCGCCTCGATCTTCTGGCCGTCCTTCAGGACCTCCCCCTACGGGATCGGCAACTCCTCCTCCTGCGCTACGCGCTCGGCGAGACCTCCGCCGAAATCGGCCCTCAGGTGGGCCTGAGCGAGTCCGGCGTGCGGGTTCGCCTCTCGCGTCTCCTCGCGCAACTCCGGAAGGACCTGACCGATGACTGATCATCCGGATCCGAACCTCGAGCACCGCCTCGCAGAGCGCCTGCGCCGAGACCTCGACGCCGGGCTGCCGGTGCTCGACCCAGCCGACGCCGCCCGAGTCGCACGCACCGCTGGCCGCTTCCGCATCAGCCGTCCCATTCTCGGCGTTGTCACCGTCCTGGTCGCCGCGGCCTTCACCTTCGGCGCGCTCCGGCTGCTGGGACCCTTCGGCCCGGGAACCCCCTCCGGAACTCGGGAGCCGACGCCAACGGCGACCATGGCACCGACACCCTCGCCGATCGCAGGCATCGACTCGAGCGCGATCGTCCGTGTCGCCCCTGGGGAAAACGTCCAGGTCGGTCCGGCCAGCGAGGACCTGCTCCAGGCCTTCGACCAGGCATGGCAGTTCGCCCAAGCTCACGCGGACGACACCGGGTACCCGTGGGTGGACCCGGACCGCGGCGAGCTGGTGCTCTCGGCGGCGACACGCACAAGGCCACAGCCTCGTCGCGTCGGAGGCTGCCGGCTTCAGCGTGCCGGTCCGGATCCGCGACGTGGCCCACAGCTACACCGAGCTCCAGCAGATCCAGGACGACGTCACGCACCTCCGCGCGGAAGGCGTGACCGATGCCGGACTCATCTACCAGACCTCGCCGGACCATCGGGACAATCGGACACTGATCACCATGAGCGCCGAGAGCCAGCCGCTCATCGAGGCGCTGGCCCAGCGCTTCCCGGCCGATGCCATCGCCATCCAGGTGGACCCCAGCCGAGGTCCGGCCGGAACGGCCGGTGGCTGATCGACGTGGGCAGGCGCCGGCTGGTGATGGCCAGCACAGTCGAGCGTGGACACTGGAAGCGAGCGTCATGAAGCCCTGGCTCTTCATCCTGCCCCTCGCCGCCTTGGTCCTGGTCGCGCTCGGAGTCCTCGCCTTCCAGCTCCTGGATACCCCGGCACGGATCGACTACTACCGCCTCGCCGACGACCACACGGTCATCGTGGGAACCACGAGCGGACCGCGCGCCTGGGTCCGCGTGACGGGCGTCAGCGAGACCTCGAAGGCCGTGACCATCACGGTGAGGACCGTTTTCATCCAGCTCGGTCCATCGACGGCGGTGGGCTATGCCTACGAGTCCGAGGCCAAGCTCGAAGCCCCACTCGGCGACCGGAGGGTCATCGACGGCACCACGGGCCTGCCGGTGGAAACGGTGAACTGCCTGCCTCAGACCATCTCGGCCTCTCCCTGCCCCTGACCAGGGATCGAGCTGACCATCGGAGCCCCGCCGACCAGCATTCGTTGCAGGTCTCGCGCGGGGCTGAGACTTCGGATGCCCGGCTCCGAGTCGTCACCTGCGCATCACCGCAGCGTTAGGCGACTCCATCGATCAACTCCGTCATTTGGGGCGGCTCTCCTGAGCGTGGGCGGGGCTGCGCGCCGAGCCGGTGGTGCAACGGAAGGCGCCTAACGCTGCTGACGTCCGCGCCTGACGAGTCGGGAGGGTCCGACCCCCGGAATCGGTCCATCGCGCGGGTGACATCCGCGCCTGGCGCCTCACGACCTGACGGCCGCGCGTCCGCCGCCTATCCTGTGCGGTGATGAACTCCCGCGACCCCGCCGCCAGCGAGCAGCCCGCAGCATCGGTCTCCGACGACCTGAACCTCCTCAACGCCGGGTACGTCGCCGACCTCTACGATGCATATCGGGCCGATCCGGCTTCGGTGGACCCGGAGTGGCGCGCCCGTTTCGAGGCGGGCTTCGCCGGCATGCCGGCCATGGCGCCGACCGAGGGATCCGGCAACGGAAGCGGCGCCGCGGCATCCGCGCCCCCGGCGGCATCCGCGCCCCCGGCGGCATCCGAAGGCGCTGCGGCATCCGCGGTCTCGACCACGGAGCCGCCGCTGCCGCCCGGCGCAGCCCTCATCCGCGGACCGGCTGCCCGCCTCGTCCAGAACATGACTGCCTCGCTGGAGGTCCCCACGGCAACGAGCCTCCGCGACATCGAGGTGAGCGTCCTCGAGGCCCGCCGCCGCGAGCTCAACGCCCAGCTTGCCCCGCGCAAGGTGAGCTTCACCCATCTCATCGGCTACGCCATCGTTCGCGCGGCCGCCGAGCAACGTTCCATGACGCATGCCTTCACGACCGCCGAGGCTGACGGCCAGCCCCTGCGCATCGACCCCGGGACGGTCAACCTGGGGCTGGCGGTGGACGTCGAGCGGCCGGACGGCAGCCGATTCCTGGTCGTGCCCGTCATCAAGGGCGCCGACGACATGGACTTCGCCGCATTCCATGGCCGCTACGAGGAGCTGGTCGCCAATGCCCGCGCCAATCGCCTGTCGCCCGACGACTTCGCGGGCGGCACCATCACCCTGACCAACCCCGGGACCCTGGGAACCACGGCATCGGTCCCCCGCCTGATGGCCGGCCAGGGCACCATCGTTGCCACCGGCGCCATCCGGTCCCTGGCCGGCCAGCGGCTGATGACCATCACCAGCACGTACGACCACCGCATCATCCAGGGCGCCGAGTCGGGCGCCTTCCTGGGGCGCATCGACAACGCGCTCGCCGGGCGCGACGGCTTCTACGAGGAGGTCTTCGCCGCGCTGGACGCCGAGATGGGCCCCGCCCCGGCACAGCCGCCCGCAACACCCGGGCCGGAGCCATCGGTCCAGGTCCCGACACCGCCGGCCCAGCCTGCCCGCGCCGCCGGCGCCGCGGCCGACGACCTGCGGCACCTGGCCGCGGCGATGTCGCTGGTCGGGGCATATCGGCTCTACGGCCACCTGGGTGCCACGCTTGACCCGCTGGGCAGCGAGCCGCCCGGTGACCCCGCCCTCGACCCTGCCTTCCATGGGCTGACCCCGGAGATCATGGATCGGATCCCCGCGGCCCTGCTGGGCGTCCACGTGGCGGGCGAGACGCTGAGCGAGGTGCTCACCGCGCTGCGCCGCACGTACACCGGGACGATCGCCTACGAGGTGGAGCACATCGGCAACCACGCCGAGCGAGCCTGGCTGCGACGGGTGATCGAGTCGGGCGAGCACCGCACGCCGCTCACCGCCGACGAGCAGCGCCGCCTCCTGGAACGGCTCACGGCCGTGGAGGGGCTCGAGCGCTTCCTCCACCGCGCCTACCTGGGCCAGAAACGGTTCAGCATCGAGGGCCTGGATGCCATGGTGCCCATGCTGGACCTGGTCCTGGAGATGTCCGCGGCTCAGGGCACGCACCGCGCGGTCATCGGCATGGCCCACCGCGGACGCCTCAACGTGCTGGCCCACACGGTGGGGATGAGCTACGACGCCATCCTCGCCGAGTTCGAGGCCGGTCGTCCCGACGAGGCGATCATGCCGGACCGGACCGAGGCGGACGATGTGAAGTACCACCTGGGCGCCGATGGCGTCTTCCCCTGCGCGTCGGGCTCGGTCTCCGTCTCGGTGATGCCCAACCCGTCCCACCTCGAGGCGGTGGACCCGGTGGTCGAGGGTCGGGCGCGCGCCGAGCAGACGGATCGATCCGGGCCGCTCGCCACCGTCAACACACGGGCCACGCTGCCCATCCTGATCCACGGCGACGCGGCCTTCGCCGCCCAGGGCGTGGTGGCCGAGACGTTCAACCTCTCTCGCCTCCCCGGATACGCGAACGGCGGGACGGTGCATCTCATCGCCAACAACCAGATCGGGTTCACCACCGGCACCGGCGAGGCGCGCTCCACGACGTACTCCTCCGACCTGGCCAAGGGCTTCGACGTGCCCATCGTCCACGTCAACGCCGACGACCCCGAGGCCTGCCTGGCGGCCGCGCGCCTGGCGATGCTGTACCGCGCCGAGTTCGACGCCGACATGGTGATCGACCTGGTCGGCTACCGGCGTTACGGGCACAACGAGGGCGACGAGCCCGCCTACAGCCAGCCGCTGATGTACGAGAAGATCGCCGCACATCCCTCCGTGCGCGAGCGCTACCTGGAGCGCCTGGCGGCCGATGGCGTCGTCCAGGCCGACGAGGCGGACGAGGATGCCAAGGCCCTGGCCCGCGCCTTCGCGACGCGCCAGGCCTCGGTTCGCAAGCGAGCCTCCGAGCCCCCGCTCGACCGCGGGACGGATGCCCTGCCGCGTGCGGTGGTCACCGAGCCGGAGACGGCGGTGGCGGCGGCCCTGCTGCGCGAGCTGAACGAGCAGCTCTACCGCTGGCCGGACGGGTTCAGCATCAGTGCCAAGCTCGAGCGGCAGCTCGAGCGGCGCCGGGCGGCGCTCGACGCGGAGGAGCCGCGCATCGAGTGGGCCCAGGCGGAGTCGCTGGCCTTCGCCTCGCTGCTGCTGGAGGGGACCCCCATCCGGCTCTCCGGCCAGGACACGGTGCGCGGGACCTTCAGCCAGCGCCACCAGACCCTGGTCGACACCCAGACCGGCGAGCCCTACACGCCGATCCAGCACCTGTCCGGCGCCGCCGCCAGCTTCGAGCTGCACAACTCCCCCTTGAGCGAGTACGCCGCGTTGGGCTTCGAGTACGGGTACGCGGTCACCGCCCCGGAGGCCCTGGTGCTGTGGGAGGCCCAGTACGGCGACTTCGCGAACGGGGCGGAAATCATCATCGACCAGTTCCTGATCGCCGGCCTCGCCAAGTGGCGGCAGACGTCACGACTGACGCTGCTGCTCCCGCACGGCTACGAGGGCCAGGGGCCGGAGCACTCCTCGGCCCGCCTGGAGCGCTACCTGGCACTGGGTGCGGAGGGCAACATCCGGGTCGTCTACCCCACCACGCCGGCCCAGTACTTCCACCTGCTCCGGCGCCAGGCGCGCCACACCGAGCTTCGGGCGCTCCTGCTGATGACCCCCAAGTCGCTGCTCCGCCTGGCGGCGGCCGCGTCCCGCCTCTCCGACCTGACCGATGGCGGCTTCAGACCGGTCCTCGACGACCCGGAGTGCGCGTCGGACGAGGTAGCGGCAGCCGTGCGCCGGGTGATCCTGTGCAGCGGAAAGCTGTACTACGACCTCATCGGCTCCGAGCACCGGGCCGCGATGCCACAGGTCGCAGTCGTGCGCGTCGAGCAGCTGTACCCGTTCCCGACCGAGGCACTGCGCACGGTCCTGGCCCGCTACCCGGCCGTGGAGCTGGTGGCCTGGGCCCAGGAGGAGCCACGGAACATGGGCGCGCGCAAGTTCGTGCTCCCCAAGATCCGCCACCTGGTCCCGTTCAAGACGCCGCTGGGCGATATCTCCCGCCCCGAGCGCTCGCGCCCGGCCGAGGGCTATCCGGGAGCGCACGCGAAGGAACAGACGCGGATCGTGAAGGACGCCTTCGGCGCCTAGTGCCCTGAGACTCAGTTCACGCGCTTCTCGCGCCCTTCCCAGTACGGCTCGCGCAGGTCCCCCTTGAGGATCTTGCCGGTGCCGCCCTTGGGCAGGGCGTCGCGGAACTCGATGTCGCGCGGAACCTTGAACCCGGCCAGCTGGGAGCGGACGTGCTCACGAAGCTCGTCGGCCGTGGCTGAGGCGCCTTCCTTGAGGACCACCAGCGCCACCGCGACCTCTCCCCACTTCTCGTCGGGGGCGGCCACCACGGCGCACTCCAGGATGGCCGGGTGCGACACGATGGCGTTCTCGATCTCGACCGAGCTGATGTTCTCGCCACCCGAGATGATGATGTCCTTCGAGCGATCCTTGATCACCAGGTAGCCCTGCGCATCCATCACCGCCATGTCGCCGGTGTGGAACCAACCCTTTCGGATCTTCTCGTCGGTCGCCTCGGGATCGCGGTAGTAGCCCTCCATCACCACGTTGGAGCGGACGACGATCTCGCCGATCTGCTCGCCGTCGGGGCGGACGTCGGCGCCGTCGTTGTCCACGACCCGCAGCTGCGTCCCCGGCAGCGCGTAGCCGGTCATCGCCTTCCGGCGCGCGGCCATCTCCGGCCGCTCACTCGCGGTCAGGTGGACCCGCGGCCGAGCCAGGGAGATCACCGGCGTGGTCTCTGAGAGCCCGTAGCCGACGATGGCCGTGCAGCCCAGCTCCCGCTCGATGGCATCGACCAGGGTCGGCGAGGCGGGCGCGCCGCCGATCATCGCCTCCTTGAGGCTGGACAGGTCACGGGTGGCGTGGTCGGGATGGTTCACCACGGCATTGAAGATGGTCGGCACGCCCAGGAGGTGGGTCACGCCCTCGGCCTCGACCAGGCGCAGCAGCTCCGCGGGATCGAACTTGCGCAGCATGACGTGGCGTCCGCCGACGAGCGTCATCCAGTGCGGTGCGCCCCAGCCGTTGACGTGGAAGAGGGGCACGACGTGGAGGATCGTGTCGGCATCGGTCACCCGCAGCGCGATCGCGACCTCGAGACCATGCAGGTACAGGTTGCGGTGGGTGAGGGCCACGCCCTTGGGCCGCCCGGTGGTTCCCGAGGTGTAGAAGAGCTCCGCCATGGCGTCCTCGTCGACCTCGGGAGCGCGGTAGGTCGTCACGGCACCGGCCAGGAGTGGCTCGTACTCGTCGGACGGACCCTCCATCCGGATCCAGCGCACCTCGGCAGGCAGCGAGGAACGCAGGGCCGTCACCATCGGCTCGAAATCGACGTGGTAGAAGACGACCCTCGAGCCGGCGTGGCCCAGGATGTAGCCGATCTCGGCGGGGGCCAGGCGCACGTTGAGCGGGTTCAGCACCGCGCCCGCCTCGAGCACCCCGTAGTACGCCTCCAGGAGCTGGTGGCTGTTGTAGCTCATGAAGCTCACCCGGTCGCCTGGCGCGACCCCCATCCCGCGCAGGGCGTTCGCGAGCCGATGGGTCCGCTCCGCGTACTGCGCGTAGGTGAACCGCCTCTCGCCGTCGACGACGGCCTCCACGTCGCCGAAGAAGACGGCGGCACGATCACGAAACTCCAGGACGCTCAACGGAACGCGCATAGCCCGAGCCCTCGTACTGCGAAGAATCAGAGGATACGGCCGGGGGCGGGCGCCGGGCGACCGTCCGGGCGCAGGCTGCTGGCGAGCAGCGGCCATACTGGCGCCATGCAGGCGATGCCCCTCCTCGAGCGCTACCGCGACCTGCTCGCCGTACCGCGGGACGAGGCCTTCCCGTTCACGCTGGGCGAGGGCGGCACGCCCCTGATCCACGCCCGCCGCCTGGGCGCGGAGCTGGGTCTCGAGCGCCTGTACCTCAAGTTCGAGGGGACCAACCCGACGGGCAGCTTCAAGGACCGCGGCATGGTCCTGGCCGTGACGCGCGCGGTCGCGCGCGGGGCTCGCGCGGTGGTCTGCGCCTCCACGGGAAACACCGCGGCCTCCGCCGCAGCCTACGCCGCGTCCGCCGGAATTCCCTCCTTCGTGCTCCTCCCGGCGGGCAAGGTCGCGCGCGGCAAGCTGGCCCAGGCCCTCGTGGCCGGCGCGCACCTGGTGATGGTCGACGGCAACTTCGACGAGGCGCTGGCCGCGGTGCGACGCTTGGGCGAGGAGGGTGCCGCGGCGGTCGTCAACTCCATCAACCCCGACCGCATCGACGGGCAGCAGACCGCGGCCTGGGAGATCTGCGACACCCTGGACGGCGCGCCCGATGCGCTGGCCCTTCCGGTGGGGAATGCGGGCAACATCACCGCCTACTGGCGCGGCTTCGGCCGCTACCAACGCGAGCAGCGTGTGACCACCCGCCCCCGCATGCTGGGCTTCCAGGCCGAGGGCGCGGCCCCCATCGTCCGCGGCGAACCGGTCGCCGAGCCCGAGACGGTGGCGACGGCGATCCGCATCGGGAATCCGGCCTCGTGGCAGACGGCGGTCGCCGCGCGTGACGAGTCCGGTGGCCTGATCGAGGCGGTCAGCGACGCGCAGATCGTGGCCGCCCAGCACGATGTCGTCCGCCTCGAGGGAATCTTCTGCGAGCCCGCCTCGGCGGCGGGAGTGGCCGGCGTGCGGCGGCTGGTCGCGGACGGTCGCCTCCATCAGTCCGAGACGGTGGTCTGCGTGCTGACCGGGCACGGCCTCAAGGATCCGGATGCGGTGCAGGCGGAGGAGGGAACCCTGACGCCGGTCGCGCCTGAGCTGGGGGCGATCCGCCGGGCCATGGGCCTCTAGCCGATCAGCGCGCCGCGGACAGGTGCGCCGTGACCACGCTGTCGGCCGCGGCGACGCTCTGCGGGTGGCCGGTCACGACCTCCAGGAACGGTCCGCGCTCCAGGGCAAGCATCTCCACCCCGGTAACGGCCATGACGGACGCCGTGCGCGGCACGGCGCGCAGCAGCGCAATCTCGCCGAACGCGTCGCCCGATCCCAGCTCCCTGACCTCCTTGCCGTCGACGAGGACCCGGACCCGGCCCTCGGCCACGACGTAGTAGCGGTCCCCGGGGTCGCCCTGCCGGATGATCGCATCGCCCGCCTCCGCGTGGACCGGGACCAGGCTGGCGGCCAGGCGCTCGAGGACCAGCGCGGAGAGCGGGGCGAAGATCGGGATGCGACGCAGCAGCTCGAGCTCCACCAGGTGGACCTCCGCGGCCATGTCGATCTCCCGGAGGGATCCGGCGCTGAGCAGGATGGCGGCCGGCAGGAGAAGACCAACGGCCACGAAGGCAGCGTGCGGACCCAACCCGGCGACGAGCAGCGAGGCGACCACCGAACCGGCGGCGAGCGACGCCATGTCGATCCCTTCCAGGACCCCGAAGATCCGCGCCAGCAGGGCGTGGGGTGCCACTCGCTGGAGGAGCGTCCGCCCGGCCACGTCCATCAGGCTGCGACCGGCACCCGAGACCATGAGCAATGACACCGCGATGACGGGGCCGCCGCCCACTCCCAGCAGCGCCAGCGGCAGCCCGAACAGGAGGACCCCGATCCCGAACGGGGTGGCGAGCCGGGGCCTGCCGATCAGGGTGACCGTCAGTGCCACACCCACCAGTCCACCCGCACCGAAGACCGCGTTGAGGTAGCCCACCGCAGGCTCACCGGCGGCAAGCAGGTCCAGGGCCAGCACAATGACCAGGACATCGACCGCGCCCCAGACGATCTCCGCCATGGCGAAGACGGCCACCACGGTCCGGGGCCGACCGGGACGGACGAGCACTGCCAGCCCTTCGAGGACCTCTGCCAGCGGATGGCGACGGGGATCGCGCCCCGGCGCCAGGTCGGGATGGGCGGCTCGCACCAGCGTCAGGGCAATAAGGAGGCCGGCACCCGCGACGACCGCCCCGGAGATCGCGAAGATCGCCGCCGAGCCGGCCACCGCGAGTCCGATGCCGGCCAGCGCCGGTCCCAGGAGGATCGAGGCGTTCTCGATGGTTCCACCGAACACGTTGGCGGCGGTCAGCTCCGCGGGCGTCTCCGCCAGCGACGGAACCAGGGCCGACTGCAGGGGGCGGGTCAGCGTCATGGTCGCGTTGGCGAGCGCGGCAAGGAGGTACACCGCGATGACCGCGACCCCGGCGGCGACGGCGGCAGCGAGCGCGAGCACGGCGGCCCCCTGCATCAGGTAGGCGGCCACGAGCACCCGGTCGCGCCGGTATCGGTCACCGATCACCGCGGCCAGCGGCGCGAGGATCGCGGACGGGACCAGCTGGATCGCGACCGCCAGGCCCACCTCCGTGGGCCCGCCGACCCTGAAGGCGTAGACCAGGACGCCGATCCAGACGGTCCACTCCGCGAGGGAGAACCCGAGGTACGCCAGCTCCACGACCGCGATGCGCGGGTTGCGAAGGACCGCGACGAGCGTACCGAGCGACGCGCGCAGCGCCATCGGCTCAGCCCCGGCCGAAGCGGACGAGGGCAGCCGTCAGTCGGTCGTGGGGCAGGGCGTGGGCGACGATGCCGTCGCGGCCGGTCATCGTCTGGGCGGCGACCAGGGCGTTGACGATGGCCTCCTCGGTGGCCTCGATGGCCGCCCAGAAGAGCGGCCCCAGGCGGTCGTCGCGAAGCGCGGAGACGCGGTAGGCGGGATCCGACCCCGGCGCGGCGGCGTCCACCGCGCCGTTGCCCGTGGCGAAGGCGATCACCAGGTCTCCGCTGCTCGGCTCCCCCGCGCCTCCCGTGCGACCGATCCCCAGCGCGGGCCGCTGGGCGAGACGCGTGCACTGGTGGGGCAGGAGAGGAGCGTCGGTGGCAACCACGACGATGATCGAGCCCGCGCCGGGCGGGACCGAAGCCGGAGCCGAGGGCAGCGGGACCACCTCCGGGCCGATCTCCTCGCCGACCGGCACGCCGGCCACCGCCAGCCGCGGGCGACGCCCGTGGTTGGCCTGCACCAGGACACCCACGGTGTAGCCGCCATCGGCCATCGGAAGACGGCGGGACGCGGTCCCGATGCCGCCCTTGAAGCCATGGCAGATCATCCCGGTGCCGCCCCCGACGTTGCCTTCCGCGACCGGCCCGCCGGACAGGGCGGCCCATGCCTCGCGCACGTGGTCGGCCGTCACATGGAAGCCGTCGATGTCGTTGAGGATGCCGTCCCAGGTCTCACCGACCACCGGCAGCGACCACAGCGGGGCGTCTGCTCCCCGCTCGGCGCGCTCGATGGCGATGAGCGTGTCGCGCACCATTCCCACCGAGTGGGTGTTGGTGATCGCGACCGGCGAGGTGAGCATGCCCGCCTCGCGAATCCACTCCAGCCCGGTCAGCTCGCCATTGCCGTTGAGCCGATGACAGCCGGCGAAAACAGGGCGCGGCCAGGGCTCACCCGGCGGCGCCACGATGGTGACGCCCGTACGCACCGGACCCGTGCCGACCTGGAGCGATCCGTCGCCGCGCACGATGGTGGCATGCCCGACCCGGACGCCCGCGACGTCGGTGATGGCGTTCCCCGAGCCCGGCTCGAGCCGGCCGATACGCGCCCCCAGGCCCCGCGCGCGTGAACCGGGTGGCGTGGTCTTAGTCGAGGTCATCGTCATCGGGGCTGTTGGTGATCACCACCCCGGCGCCCACGATCAGGACATCCACGTCGAGCAACGGCGCGTCGGCCGGCAGCGCCTCCTGCCCGTCGAGGCTCCAGGCGAGGCCCTGGGTCAGCCCGCGTGACTGCCGCCGCACGCGCCACGCCGCCGGAATGTGGATCACCACCCCCGACATCAGGGCGGTCACGTCGAGCCGCCCACCCTCGGGAGCCAGCTGCACGTCACGCAGGTCGAGGTCGACCCCGGCCATCCATGCCCGCAGGCTCCCGCCCCGGAAGGCCGTTGCGCGGCTCTTGAGCTCGACGCCGTCGGCGATTGCGACCAGGGCGAGCTCGTCGCTGGTCTCGTCGCCGCGCGACGGGATCAGGCGGCGAGCCAGTGCGGCGGCGGCGGTCAGGCCACCGAGAACGCCCAGCGCAAAGAAGAGGATACGGCGCATCGCGTCATGCTAGGGCCTCGCAGCCACGCGCGGCCAGTGTCGCCGCCACGAACTTCTCCGTAGTCATGCCCGGCTATCCTTGGCGCCCGATGGACCGGGCCGCATGGGTGAGTCAAAGGTGACTGACGAGCGCGCGTGGTCGCGCTGCGCCTGGGCGCCGCTCGACGACGCCGAGTACCTCGTCTACCACGACCGCGAGTGGGGCGTGCCACTCCGCGACGAGCGGCGCCTCTTCGAGATGCTCGTCCTGGAGGGCGCCCAGGCCGGGCTGTCGTGGGCGACGATCCTGCACCGCCGCGACGGCTATCGGCGCGCCTTCGCGGGGTTCGACCCGGCTGCGATCGCAGCGTTCAGCCCGGACGACGAGGCTCGGCTGCTCGCCGACGCGGGCATCGTCCGCAACCGCGCCAAGGTGCGCGCCGCCATCGGCAACGCGCGTGGCTGGCTCGCTCTTCGGACGTCAGGGACCGACCCGGTCGAGCACCTGTGGTCGTTCGTGGGTGGGACTCCGCGGATCAACGCCTGGTCGTCGACGGGCGACGTTCCCGCCGAGACGGATGCCTCGCGCGCCATGTCGCGCGACCTGCGATCGCGCGGGTTCGCGTTCGTGGGACCCACGATCTGCTACGCGTTCATGCAGGCAACGGGGATGGTCAACGACCATCTCGTCGGCTGCTACCGCCACGCCGCGCTCGCAGGGCTGCCCAGCGGAACCTGAGCGTCGGACGGCGGCCCGTCGGCGCGCGGCGCGCGGATACACTCGCAGCGCATGTCCGCCCTGACCCGCATCGCCAGCGTGGAGGTCCCCGCCAGCTCCGCGAACCTGGGGAGCGGCTTCGACACCTTCGCTGCTGCGCTCTCGCTCAAGCTGCGCGCCGAGCTCCACCGCGGGGACGAGGCCGGGATCCTGCTCACCGCTCGCGGCGAGGGGGTGCCGGCCGACGACGCCGACCCGGACGAGAATCTGGTGATCCGGGCCTTCCGCGCGGGGCTGCGCGCGGCGAACGGCGCTCCCGGCGGCGCCGGATCGTGGCGGATCGAGGTCTCATCCATGATCCCCGCCGCCCGTGGCCTGGGGAGCAGCGCGGCGGCCATCGTGGCCGGCTTGCTGCTCGGGGCGGCCGCCGGCCGCCGCTCGCCGCACCCCGACGAGCTCCTGGCGCTCGCCGCGGACCTGGAGGGTCACCCGGACAACGTGGCCGCCGCCCTCTACGGCGGGATCTGCCTGGCCGTCTCCAGCCCTCACGCGCCGATCACCCTGCGCCGCTTCCGGGCGCCCGATGGCTGGATCCCGGTGGTCTTCATCACCCGCGAGGAGAGCCGAACGGAGGAAATGCGTGCGGCGCTGCCCACCACGGTCTCGTTCGGGGAGGCATCGGCGCAGGCGGGCAGAGCGGCGCTCCTGACGACCGCCATCGCCACCGGCGACGCCGCGCTCCTGCGCCCCGGGATGGACGACCTGCTCCACCAGCCACACCGGTTCGCCCGGCTTCGCCACTCCGCCGAACTCGTCCGCATCGCCTACGAGACCGGCGCGGCCGGCGCCTGCCTCTCCGGGGCGGGACCGTCCGTCCTCGCGATCTGCGACTCGCCGGTCATCGCCCACGCCGTGGAGAAGGCGCTCAACGCGTCCGGCGTCCCCGGCATGGCCACTCGCCTGCGCTTCGACGAGGCGGGCGTTCGCCTGAGCACCGTTCCGGCGGCTGGGTAGTCGCACCGCCAGATGGGGGCACCGAACGAGGCGCCGCCGAAGCCAGTCGACAGGCGCACAGCTCGCCCCGGCCCGCAACGCGGTGACGTTCGTTCCGCATGTAGGATGGTGGCCTCGGCAGGCGCTCGCCTGCTGCGCCGTACCCGACGGAGGACTGGCACGGTTGACGTACCGGAAGGCACGGTCCGGTCGGTGACGACGCGACCGCGGCGCGATCCGATGCAGACGCTCGCCGGCTGCGAGCGGATCGTTGTCGTGGGCCGGACCGGATCGGGCAAGACAACGCTCGCTCGCGAGCTCGCCGCGGTCCTGCAGGTACCCCACGTGGAGCTCGACTCGCTGTACTTCGGCCCGCAGTTCAGCACCGCGCCCCTGGCACTCCTGCGCGAGCGGACGAGCGCTGCCATCGCGGGAGATCGCTGGGTGACCGACGGCAACAAGCGGGCGGTGCGTGACCTGGTCTGGCCCCGGGCTGACACGATCGTCTGGCTCGACTACTCCCTGGGCGTCAGCTTGTGGAGGCTCGGCAAGCGCGCTCGCTGGCGCACGGCGCAGCTCAGAGACGAGGCCGCCCGGACCGGTCGGCGGGCCGGGCTGCCCAGGCAGCTTCTGGCCGCAGCAAGAGGGGTTCTCACGGCACTCCGATCGCACGCCGGCCAGCGGCGCGAGTACACGCAGCTCTTCGCCGAGCCGGCGAACCGGCATCTCGCGGTGGTGCGACTCCGGTCGCCGCGTGCCGCTCGCGAGTGGCTGGCTCGGGTCACGGTGGCGTCGACCTCGGCCCCGTAGGGGGCGCCCGAACAAGGACCACCCCGCGAGCAGCAGGCCAGATCCCGCGCGGCATGCTCCAGTCGGTACCATGCTCCGGCCATGTCCCTGGTCACCCTGGCCGGCGTCAGCAAGACGTTCGGCACCCAGCACCTCTTCAGCGACGTCTCGCTGCAGGTCGGCGCCGGCCGGCGGATCGCGATCGTCGGTCCCAACGGCGCCGGCAAGACCACGCTGCTCGAGATCATCACCGGCGAGCAGGAGGCCGATGCCGGAACCGTGGCCCGGGGCCGGGACGTCGTCATTGGCTACCTGCGCCAGGACGTCGCCGACACCGCGGGCCACAGCGTGCTCGCCGAGGTCCTGGGCGGCGCGGGGCAGGTGAGCGGCATCGGCCATCGGCTCGGCCACATCGAGGCGGAGCTGGCCGAGGCCACCGAGGAGGCCGAGCTGGAGGAGCTGATGGCCGAGTACGGCCGCCTCCAGCATCGATTCGAGCAGATGGGCGGCTACGGGCTCGAGGCGGAGGCGCGCCGCATCCTGGCCGGCCTCGGGTTTGCCCAGGCCGACGTCGAGCGCGACATCGGCACCTTCTCCGGCGGCTGGATGATGCGGGTGGCGCTGGCCAAGCTGCTGCTCGCCAACCCCGACGTGCTCCTCCTCGACGAACCGACGAACCACCTGGACCTGGCCAGCGTCGAGTGGCTGCAGGCGTTCCTGGCGACCTATGCCGGGGCGATTGTGCTGGTCAGCCACGACCGCGACTTCATCAACACCATCGCCAACCACGTCGCGGAGCTGGCGCGCGGCACGCTGACCGAGTACACCGGCGACTACGCCGACTTCGTGGAGCAGCGCGAGGAGCGGATCGCGCAGCTGGAGCGGACGGCCGCCGCGCAGCAGCGCAAGGTGGTGCAGACCGAGCGCTTCATCGAACGATTCCGCTACAAGGCGACCAAGGCGCGCCAGGTCCAGAGCCGGATCAAGGCCCTGGAGCGGCTCGACCGGGTGGCGGTCCCCACCACCCGCGCAAAGTCGGTGAAGTTCCGCTTCCCTGAGCCGCCGCGCTCGGGTCGGGTGGTCATCCGCCTGGAGGGGCTCGTCAAACGCTACGGCGACCACACCGTCTACGACGGCCTGGACCTGGCACTCGAGCGCGGCCAGAAGGTGGCGCTCATCGGCCCCAACGGCGCCGGGAAGTCGACCCTGCTCAAGATCCTGGCGGGGGTCCTTCCCTTCGAGGGCGGTGATCGCGCGCTGGGGAGCAACGTGCGGGTGGCCTACTTCGCGCAGCACCAGATCGAGGCGCTCAATCCCGCGAACACCGTCTTCGACGAGCTGGCCGGCTCCGCGCCACGGATGACGACCGCCGAGATGCGCCGGCTGCTGGGCGCCTTCCTCTTCTCCGGCGACAGCGTCGACAAGCCCGTCGAGGTCCTCTCCGGCGGCGAGCAGACCCGCCTGGCGCTCGCCAAGCTGATGGCGGACCCGGCCAACCTGCTGTGCCTGGACGAGCCCACGAACCACCTCGACATCGCCTCCCGCGACGTCCTGGAGGACGCGCTGAACGCCTTCGGCGGGACCATGGTCCTCATCACCCACGACCGCTACCTGATCCGCAGCGTGGCGAACGCCATCATCGAGGTGAACGGCGGCACCGCGACCCTGTATCCCGGCGACTTCGAGTACTACGCGGCCAAGCGTGGGCTGGACATCGAGGCGCGCGGCGCGACGGAGGGGCGCTCAACCCCGCGCGGCCTCGAGACGCCGGCGCCCCGGGCGCGTGAATCGGCGACGGAGGTGACGGCCCGCAAGCGTGCCGAGGCGGAAGACCGAAACCGTCGCTATCGGCGCACCCGCGACCTGCGTGACGCGCTCGAGCGTGCCGAGCGCGAATCTGCCGAGACCGATGCCGCCCTGGCCCGGCTCACCGAGCGGCTCGCCGATCCGTCCGTCTACGCCGATGCCGCCACCGCACGCTCCCTCATCGCGGACTACAACGCCGCGCGCGACCGCGCCGAGCACCTCGCCGCGGAGTGGACCCGGCTGGGCGAGGAACTGGCTGCGGTCGAGGCCCAGGAGGCGGCGACCTCCTCCACGTCGCGATGACGGGTCCGCGGCGCGAACCGGCGCCCGGCCTCACCGGGGCGGGCCTGGTCGTCCTGGCGGCGGTCTGCTTCGGGACCCTGGGACCGCTGTCGCGGTTCGCCGGCGATGCAGGGGTCAGCAGCCTGGCGCTCGTCACCTGGCGGGCGACGCTCGGCGGGCTGTCCATGATCGTGTTCATCGCCGCCCGCATGGCGGCGGGCCACCGCCCGGCGCTCGCGATCGGCGCGCTGAGCGGTCGCGAACGGCGGAGCCTCCTGGCCGCCGGCGTGGCGAACACGCTGCTCAACCTTGCGGTCTTCGTCGCCTTCCAGCGGATCAGCATCGCCCTCGCACTCCTGGTCTTCTACCTCTACCCGTCCTTCGTGGCGATCGCCAGCGTGGCCTGGTTCGGCGAGCGGCTCGACCGGGTGCGCTGGGCCGCGCTGGCCACCTCCGTGCTGGGGATGGTGCTGGTGGTCGCCGGTGGCGGCTCGCTGGGCGGTATCGACGCGATTGGCCTGGTGCTGGCCCTGGTCGGTGCCGTGGCGCAGGCGGTGTACGTCCTCATCGCCCGGCACGGGTTCGGCCAGGTCCCCGGCGCGCAGGCGGCCGCCGCGACCATGCTGCTCGCCGGGCTGTTGTACGCGATCACGGCGGTGGTGATCGGCCAGGCGGCGATCGTGGCTCAGCCACTCACGTCGAGCGCGGCGCTGCTCCCGGTCCTGGCGGCCGGCCTCGTGGGAGCGGGCATTCCCACGGTGGCCTTCATCGCCGGGATCCGGCTGCTGGGCGCTCCGCGGGCGGCGATCCTCGCGACGCTCGAGCCGGTCGTTGGCGTGTCGCTGGCGGCCGTGCTGCTGGGCGAAGCCCCGCAGCCGGTCCAGGTGGTGGGCGGCGTCCTGATCATCGCCGCCGGCGTCCTCCTCCAGCTGCGCGCCCCCGACGAGCTCGCGGAGCACGAGGCGGTTCCCGTCCCGGAGTAGCCGCCTGGGCCGGCGTCCGCGGCTACGGGCCGCCGGAGAGCTCGTACGCGACGTAGGTGTCCTTGCCGACCCTGACCCAGACGACGGTGTCGCACGGCGCGACGGTTGCCGTCGCGGTGCAAGGGCCGGGCGGACAGGGTGCCGCGGGGCCGGTCGCATCATGCACCCTTCATGGCCCGGTCAGGAAGCCCCGGACCATGCCGCGGCCAGACGCCCTCCATCAGTGCAGCGTGGACGGCCCGAGCTGCCGGGCCGGCCTGGTCCAGCGGGACGTCGGCCCAGACCACGCGCAGGCCGCCCTCGTCGAACGAGCCCTCCGCTTGGGCCGGCAGGGGCAACAGCTCCGGCATGCGCTCCGCGGGTCCGACCAGGCTGATCCGCGCGATCCGCTCCTTGCAGTCGACGGCAAGCATCAGGCCGCCGGGCTGGGACCCGCCACGGCGCGCTCCGGGTCGGACCTCGGTCATGGGCTGGCCGGCGTCGACGGCGCGCACCACCAGGCGGAGCCGGCCACGGCGCGCTCGGCGAACGGCTACCGGGTGGACGATCTCGGAGCCCAGCTCCGCGAGGAGCTCCAGCTGTCGGGCGTCAACGACGTCGAGGAAGCGGGCCCCGGGAACCAGGCGCGGGTCGGCCTCCATCACCCCGCCGGTGTCCTTGAAGAGCTCACAGCGATCGGCCCGCAGGGCCACGGCCAACACCACGGCCGACAGGTCCGTTCCGCCGCGACCCAGGGTGGTCAGCTCGCCGTGGGTGCCCACGCCCTGGAATCCCGCCACGACCGGCACCAGCCCCGAGGCGACCGCCTCGCGCAGCGGGCGCGAGTAGACACGTCGGACCTCGGCGCCCAGGTGTGCAGCCGCGGTGCGGATTCCGGCCTCCGCCCCGGAGAAGGAGCGCGACGGGATGCCGCGCGCCTGGAGGCCCAGGGCGAAGAGCGCGGCCGACAGCGCCTCGCCGGTGGCCAGCGCCCGGTCGGTTTCGCGGGCCAGCGTCGAGTCCGCCTCGTGCCGCGTCTCGCGAAGGGATCGGCCACCATCGGGCAGCAGGACCGCAGCGGACGACAGGATGGTGTCCGTCACGCCCTCGAAGGCGCTGACCACCACCACCGGCCGCAGGCCCGCGGCGCGCTGGGCGGCGACCGCCGAGACCGCAGCCGCAATATCCGCCGGGCGCCGCAGGACCGACCCCCCGAACTTGTCGACGACGAACGCTCCCGCCGCGCTCATCGCACCGGCGGCGACGCGCCCGAGACGAGCGCCGGCAGCTCTGCCAAGCTCGCGATGACCGGCACACCCGGCGCATCCGGGGCCGGCGAGCCGGCACCCCCATCGGTCCGCAGCAGGAGCACGCCCTCCATGCCCGCCGAGCGAGCACCCACGACATCGGCCTGGTAGGAGTCGCCCACCATCACCGCCCGATCCGGCGACACCTCCGCCCGCTCCAGCGCCAGGCGGAAGAAGGCCGGGTCAGGCTTGGCGTGCCCCACGGCTCCGGACGCAAGGACGAAGTCCAGGTACGGACCCAGGCCCAGGTCCTCGAGAATCCGCGTCAACGAGGATCCCCAGTCGGATACGACGCCGATGGACGGGTGGCCATCACCATCACCGGCGCGCAGCGCCTCCAGCGCGGGAATGACGTCCGGGTAGATCTCCCACGTGTCGGCGGAGAACTGTGCCTCGAGGATCCGCTCGACCAGCGAGCGGCGTCCCTGCATCCCCAGCTCGCGGAGCATGATGTCGTGGTACCGGCGCCAGGTCGCCTCGATGGCGTCGTCGCGGGTCCAGGTGTCGTTGCCGGGTCGGTGGTACTCGTCCCAGAACCAGGCATCGGCGGCTCGCCAGGCGCGTTGCAACGCCTCGTCGTCCGGCACCAGCCCGTGCTCGGCGAGCACCCCGCGCAGGGCGTCGACCAGCGTGCGGCGCGGACTCAGCAGGGTGAACCCGGCATCAAGGCAGACGAGCTCGTATCGCATGGGCCCAACACGGTAGCGCAAACCCGCCAGCGCGAGCCTGTGCCGATGCGGTCGCCGGCCGGGGCCCTGCTACCCTCCCGCCGTGTGGAGCCGGCCTTCAGCCGCCACCCTGCGCGGGGTCCGCGGTCGCATCCTGGACTGGTATGCCGATGACCACCGCGACTTCCCGTGGCGCGGGACGACCGATCCGTATGCGGTCCTGGTCAGCGAGGTGATGCTGCAGCAGACCCAGGCTTCGCGGGTCGCGGAGCGCTTTCCCCGCTTCCTGGAGCGCTTCCCGACCGCCGCAGCGCTGGCGATGGCTCCCGAGCGTGCCGTGCTCGCCGAGTGGTCCGGTCTCGGCTACAACCGCCGCGCGCTCGCCCTGCGCCGGACCGCCGCCCTGGTCGCGTCGCACGGCTGGCCGCGTGAGCCGGCTGACCTGGAACGGCTCCCCGGCGTCGGGCGGTACACGGCGCGTGCCGTGGCGAGCCTTGCCTTCGGCGTGCCTGTCGGCGTCGTCGACACGAACGTACGGCGCTGGCTCGTGCGGCGCTTCGGTCTTGACCCGGTTGGGCCCGGAACGACCTCGACCGCCCTCCAGGCGCTTGCCGACCGGCTGGCGCGCATCGGCGGAACCGGGCCGGCCGCCGAGATCGCGACCTGGACCCACGCCAGCATGGAGTTCGGGGCGGCCGTGTGCAGCAGCCGGACTCCTGCCTGCGGGATCTGCCCGGTGCGCCGAGGCTGCCCGTCCCGGGGCCGCGCAGAACGGGTTCCCGTGGTCCGC
The DNA here is from genome assembly GCA_963814105.1 of uncultured Chloroflexia bacterium. Taxonomy (GTDB): domain Bacteria; phylum Chloroflexota; class Limnocylindria; order QHBO01; family QHBO01; genus CAVXEH01. Next base: position 79,792 of record CAWFBQ010000006.1, on the reverse strand, counting down.
CAGCCACCGTTCCCCGGCTCACGACGTGCCCTGCGCGGCGCGATCCTGCGGCGGCTCGTGGAGAGCCCGGACCACGCCGTGCCGCTGGGCGCCCTCGATCCCCTCGCCGCCGAGACGCCTGGCGCGGGAGTGGCGGAGGACGCCGTGCGCTCGCTCATCGCGGATCGCCTCGCCCACCGCGTGGAAGGCCGCCTGCACCTCGGGCCGGGGGAAGAGCCAGGCGGGCCCGGTACAATCGAGCCATGAGCAGCGAGCCAACCACCGTCGAGGCCGAGGAGGACTCGACCGGCCTGTCGGTCGCGATCGGCGCACCCATCCCCTCCGTCGGCCTGCGGGCCAGCGACGGCTACCTCCTCAACCTGCGGTCCTTCGTGGGGCGCCAGCCGGTCGCCCTGTGCTTCTTTGCCGCGCCCACCGCGGATGGCGCACAGCGCCGTCGTGGCGAGAAGGTCGCCGACTCGCTCGCTGCCGCCCGGCGACGGTTCGCGGCGTCGGGGCTTGCCGTGGTCGGCATCACCTGCGACAACGAGCGCCAGCAGGCCGAATGGATCGCGGCTCGGTCCTTCCCCTACCTGCTCTTCAGCGACGAGCGGCGCACGGCGGTTTCGATCCTGGGCATCCCGCTCAGCCACGATGGTGAGAACCACAACGTCGAACCGCCGTGGATCCTGGTGGTCGGTCAGGACGGCTTGCTGCAGGCCGTGCTCCGCGACCCGGACCCGGAGTACGCCGCGGATCTCGTCCTGGCCGCCGCGCGACGCGCCGAGGGGCTCGACGACGAGCCACCGGCCGCCGAGGACGCGCCACCATCGGCGCCCGCTCCCGAGGCGGCGACGGCCGGCAGCCCGAACTCACCCACCGGCTGAGCCCCAGTGCTCGCCGTCCGCCTGCACGCGGCCGGAGAACCGCTGCGCGTGGAGGAGCGGCCACTGCCGTCGCCCGCCGGCACGCAGGTTCGCGTCGCCGTTGCCGGGTGCGGCATGTGCCGGACCGACCTGCACATCGCCCGCGGTGAGATGACCCGCGTGGAGCTGCCGCTCACCCTGGGGCACGAGATCGCCGGCTGGGTCGACGCCATCGGTCCCGACGCCGTGGCGCCGCTTCGCCGGGCCGGCCTGGCGGCCGGCGATGCCGTCGCGGTCTTCGGGGGATGGGGCTGCGGCGCCTGCAACGACTGCGGCGGCGGCGAGGAGCAGCGCTGCGCAACGGGCCGCTCGCCGGGGTTCCAGGAGGATGGCGGCTATGCCGAGGCGGTCCTCGTCCCCCACCCCCGGCACCTGGTGCCGCTTGGTGGTCTGGACCCGGTGCATGCCGCACCCCTGGCCGATGCCGGCGCGACCCCGTTCCGCGCCGTCCGGCGCGCCGGCCCGTGGCTCCGTCCTGGAGCGCGGTGTGTCGTGGTCGGGCTCGGAGCCCTTGGCCAGTTCCTGGTCCAGTACCTGCGCCGGGCGGGAGCCGATCACGTCGTCGGCGTCGATCCCGATCTCCGACGACATGCACGCGGCGCGGGCCTGGGGATCGACCTCGCGGTCACCGATCTCGAGCCGGCGCCCATTCGCGACGCCCTTGGCGGTGACGCCGACGTCGTCTTCGACGTGGTGGGCACCGATCAGACGATCGAGCGCGCCGGCAAGCTCGTCCGTGCAGACGGGCTGCTGATGCTTCTCGGCGAGGGAGGCGGCCACGCGCGCTTCGGATTCAATGCGCCGCTGGAGAGCTGGATCACGACCACCGCCTGGGCGTCCATCGCCGACCTGCGGGCGGTCGTCTCGCTCGCACGCGACGGCGCCGTGGCATGGGCGGTGGAGCCGACCCCACTCGCCCAGGCGCCGCAGGCCCTCGATCGTCTCGCACGGGGGGACGTGGATGGACGTATCGTACTGGTGCCTGGAGGCACCGCTTGAGGAACCCGCTGTTGTCTTCGCTCCGGGCCCGGGGTACAACAGTCCGCACACCGGGGAGAGACCACTGAACCGCGCCATGACCGACGAACGAACGCAGGACCCCTATCGCGCCCTCCAGGTTGATCCCGGTGCCCACCAGGTGGTCATCCGCGCCGCCTATCTCGCCCTCGCCCGCCGGTACCACCCTGATGGCGACGCGCCCGATCCGATGCGGATGGCCGATCTCAACCACGCCTACGAGCTGCTCCGCGACGAGCAGCGTCGCAGGCTGTATGACGCACGTCGGGCCGTGTTCGGCTCCCAGAATCCCGGCGGCTCCGGGTCGGGGACGCCAATGGGGCCCGGTTTCGGCGGCAACGGCAGCGTGGACGGTGAGGCACGCCGGGCGCCGGTGACCGCGGGGGGCGCGGCGGCCGCCCGGGGTGCGTCCGCGCCGCCCGACCCCGAGACCGCGGGACCCTTCAGCCGCCCCCGACCCTCCAGCGGGCCCCCATCCAGCCAGCTCGACTTCGGTCGCTACACGGGCTGGAACCTGCGTGACCTCGCTCGCCACGACCCCGACTATCTGCGATGGCTCAGCCGGCACTCGTCCGGCCTGCGCTATCGAACGGAGATCCTTCGCCTGCTCCCCGATACCGCCGGGGTCGGTCGCGACCGCTGACGGCTGCGCGGAAGCGCTATTCGCGGCCCAGGAGGCGCGAGAGGAACCCCTTCGGCGCACTCGGCACGTAGTACGGCGGGCCCGCCGACTCGTAGTGCGCCCGGAGCGCCGGGGCGCGCAGGTCGGTCACGACCAGGTCGCGCCGGGAGCCGAGATGCTCGGCCGCGAGCGCGTGCAGCCGGTTTCGCACGGCGTCGAACTCGGCGAGCGGCGCGTCGGGATGCAGCTCGATGCCCACCGTCCAGGCCGTCCCAACCCGCAGCAGCCAGGCGCGCTCCACGGCGGGCAGCTCGGCGAGCGCCATCCGAAGCTCGCCGCCGAAGGGCTCGGGCACGCTGGCCGGAAGCTCGAGCGGGGGCAGCGCCCCCAGCGGCCGGCGTGCGCGCAGCGCGGCCGGCGAGGCCAGGTCAATCCCGGCCACCAGGAACGGGAGGATCCCGGCCGGGATCTCGACCTGCCCGTTCCAGCCCGGATCCACGATCACCCGCTCGCCAGCACGCTCGGCGCGCTCGAGCAGCTCATGGCCCGGGATGGCGACCCGGTCGCTGCCCGGCGGACCCAGCTGCGCGAATGCCTCCTCGCTGCTGAATGCCGCCAGGAACCGCCCCTGCTCGTCCGCCCCGTGGCGCATCCCCTCCAGGGTCACCTCCTCCGGGTCCGGGGCAAGGCCGCTCGAAGAACGGATGGGCACCAGCAGCTGCCGGGCCAACAGCGCCGTGGCGCCCTGGGCCGCCTGCTCCGGCCGATCGGCACCGGCCGCCGGAGCCTCGTCGACCGTATCGGCGGCTGCCTCGTCCTTCGCGGGCTCCGTCCTGGACGGCTCCGGCCAGTCGAGCCCCTCAGGTCGCTCGTCGCTCATGCCAACCCCTCCCCTCCGGTGGATGCATCCGCGACGGCGAGCTTTCCCAGGGCCGCATCGACCCGACTCAGGACGTGCTCCCGACCCAGCAGCGCCATCGACCCGAAGAGCGGCGGCGAGACGGTGCGCCCGGTGACCGCGACCCGGATCGGCTTGAAGAAGTCGCCCGCCTTCCAGCCGAATGCCTCGGCAGCCGCCCGACAGCGCTCCTCGAGATCGCTCGCCACGAATTCGGCGGGGGCTGCGGACGCAAGGGTCTCCCGGACGCGGGCCAGTGCCTCCGCGGTGGCATGGGCATCGGCCTTCTTCGGCAGGAGCGCGTCCACGCCATAGTTGCCCGCGACCGCGTCGTCGCTCTCCGCGAGGAAGGCGACCAGCTCTGCGGCATCGGCGAGCCGCACGAGGCGCTCCCGGATCAGCGGCGTGACCGCCAGGAGCACCGCATCATCGAGATCCTCGGGGACGAAGGGACGCAGCCGATGGGCAAGCTCCGCGTCGGGGAGGCCGCGGATGTAGACCCCGTTGAGGTGGTCCAGGCGATCCCTGTCGAAGACCGCACCGCCCTTATGCACGTGCTCAAGCTCGAAGCGCCGCGTCAGGGCAGCGAGGGTGAAGAGCTCCTCCTCCGTCGCCGGCGACCAGCCCAGGAATGCGAGGAAGTTGACGAGCGTCTCCGGAAGGTATCCCTGCGCGCGGTACTCGCTGATGGCAGTCTGGCTCTTGCGCTTGCTCATCTTGGTCCGGTCCGGATTGAGGATGAGCGGAAGGTGGGCGAAGACCGGCTCGGGATAGCCCAGCGCCCGGAAGAGCAGGATGTGCAGCGGGGTATTGGACAGGTGGTCCTCGCCACGGATGACGTGGCTGATCTCCATGGCGTGGTCATCCACGGCCACCGTGAAGTGGTAGAGCGGGCTGCCGTCGGAGCGGACGATGACCCGGTCGCCACCCAGTGCATCGGCCTCGATCTCCACGCGCCCTCGAACCAGGTCGTCGAAGACGACGCGCTCATCCGGGACGCGGAAGCGGATCGCCGGTCGCCGTCCCTCGACCTCGAAGGCGGCGCGCTCGGCATCGGTCAGGTTCCGGCAGTGCCCGTTGTAGCGTGGGGCCTCCTTGCGAGCCTCCTGCTCCTTTCGCACCGCGTCGAGCTCCTCGGGGGTGCAGTAGCAGTAGAAGGCGTGGCCGGAGTCCAGCAGCCGCTGCGCCTCAGCGGCGTAGCGCTCGGTCCGCTGGCTCTGACGGTAAGGCCCGTAGAGACCGATGTCGGTACCACCGGCGGCCTGCGGTCCCTCGTCCCAGGTGATTCCCAGCCAGTGAAGGTTGTCGATGATGTCTCGCTCGAACGCTGCGGTGCTGCGTGCCGTGTCGGTGTCCTCCACGCGCAGCACGTAGGTCCCGCCGTTATGGCGCGCGAACAGGAAGTTGTAGAGGCTGGTGCGCGCCGTGCCGATGTGCAGGGGCCCCGTCGGGCTGGGCGCCATGCGCACGCGGATCGGGCGGTCGTGGCCGCCGGAGGTGGAACTCATCGGTTCCGCGATGGTAGCAGGCAGCGGGCCGGGGGCCCGACCGGGGTCCCCGCGAAGTCTTCAAGTCTTCTAAAGAGTTGCCGCGATCGATGTGGAGTACCGGCGCGTCGCTCGATTGTCCGGCGGCCCGAATCGGGCGCCACCTGTCCAGCACAATACGAGTCATGTTCCTGACCGGAACGCTGTTGAACGTGGCCACCGTGCTCATCGGCACCAGCATCGGTGTGCTGGCCGGCGCCCGGATGCCGGCCCGGATGCAGGGCAGCCTGACCGCCGGCCTCGGCTTCTTCACGCTCCTGCTGGCCGTCAGCATGGGGCTCAAGATCCTGGGCCCCGACGTCCCACAGGGCGACGACATCGCGGTCCTCGCAGCCTTGCTGATCGGGATCGCGGCGGGCGAGCTGCTTCGTCTGCACGATGGCCTGGAGTCGCTCGGAGCCTGGTTCCAGCGGCGCTTCTCCGCGGGCGATCGGCCAAGCCGGGTGGCCGAGGGGTTCGTCACCGCGTCGCTCGTCTTCTGCGTGGGTCCGCTCACCATCCTGGGATCCATCGACAACGGGCTTCGCGGCGACATCACGCTCCTGTCGGTGAAGTCGCTGCTCGACGGCGTCGCCAGCATCGCCTTTGCCGCGGCGCTGGGACCGGGGGTCTACCTCTCTGCCATCACCGTGCTCGTGGTGCAGGGCGGGATCGCGGGCGGCGCCTTCCTGCTCACCGACGTCATGGACACGGTGACGATCCTGTCGATCACCGCGGCAGGGGGCCTGATCCTGATGGGCGTCGCGCTGCGCCTGCTGGACCTCAAGGCCGTGCGCGTGGCGAGCTTCCTGCCCGCGCTCGTCCTGGCCCCGATCTTCGTCCGCGTCGCGGCCCTCGTGCGCGACCTGATCCCGTAGCTCCTGCGGGGTCTAGCGGTCGCGCTTCTCGAGGCGAAGCTCGCGCCTGAAGCGGCCGATCCAGCCGAGGCCGGCCTGGCGCTCTTCGGTGTGCTCCGGCATGGAGCGGAGCTGGTCCGCAGTGAAGGCCACGTCGAGATACGAGGGGGTCATCAACGTCACGTCGTCGGCTGGCACGAAGACCTGGCGGCCATCGGCGTCGATATGGACGATGATCCCGTGGAAGATGTCCTCCAGCTCGGAAGCGAGCAGGTCGGCGAGGGTGCCCACGGTCTGGCCATCCGCGCTGCGCACCGGCGTCTCTTCCCTCACTGCCAGCCACGCAATCGGCTGATCGGGAGCAGGCCCCTGCTCAGGCGCTCGTTCATCGCTCACGTCCACCTCCCTTCGGGCTCGCCGCGTTGTCACGGATGGTGCGTGCCCAACAGCGTAACCCCTGGTGCCCGGATCAGGCACCGCGCGACGCGGCTCCGCGCGGTGCGGCTCTAGTGGAGGGTGAACGCGGCCTGCACCGCGCCGGACACTTCGCCGCGAGGGTCGCGTATCGGAGGCGAGGCATAGTCGGCGAGGCTCGCCAGGGCATCGGCATCCAGGATCCCGAGCTGCGAGAGAGCGGCACAGCTCGCGACCGATGCCGCCCGCCGACCGCCGTCGCCATCCTCGATCTTGAGCGCCAGGCCGATGGCGCCATCCGGCCCCTGCCCCGCGTGGCCGGCGAGGACGCCCACGGCATGCACTCCCTCGGCGCCTCCCTTGGCCACCAGGGCACCCGGGCGCGCGCGCATCAGGGCGGTGTCGTAGCGGCGCCGCTCCCCGGCGACCAGCTCAGGGTGGGCCATCATCGCGTCCCGGATGCGGATCAGCGCGTCGGCCAGCGCGGGGTCCGCGAGGGTGGACGGGTCTGCGAGTCGTGCGAAGGCCAGGGCCAGGCCCCGCAGGGGCAGCGCGAAGGTGACGACCCCGCAGCCGTCCGTGCCGGTCACGATCTCGTCGGCCGGCACGTCGGTCACGGTGGCGATCGTCTGCAGCGCGAGCTGCTGGACAGGGTTGTCGGGATGCCAGTAGCGCTCGACCTCCCAGCCCGCGGCCTTGGCATGGAGCGCCATGCCGGCATGCTTCCCGGAGCAGTTGTGACGCAGCGACGTGAGTGGCTCACCGTCGCGCAGCAGTCGCTGCGCCGTCTCCATGTCGTACGGCGCGTGGACGCCGCACTGGAGCACCTCCCGGCCCAGCCCACCCTGCCGGAGGAGCGCCTGGATGGTCCGGACGTGCCGATCCTCGCCCGAGTGGCTGGCGGCCATGATCGCCAACGCCTCGGTGGGGGTGCCGAAGTCGTACCCGTCGAAGCGGCCGGAAGCAACGAACGGAGCCAGCTGGAACGGCTTGGCCGCCGATCGCAGGAAGACGAGCGTGTCCGGATCACCGGCCGACGCGACCAGGGACCCATCGGCGCCGATGACCGCGATGCTGCCGCGGTGGCGGGACTCGATGGTCCCGCCCCGGGCGACCTCGACGAGCACGGGTGGCGCGGCGGCGCCGCGGCCGCGTTCCACCTCCGCGCCGGACCGGCGGCTACTGGCCGGGGCCAGTAGCCTGGCGCTCGGTGGCGACGGCCTCGCGGTCCTGCTTGCTGAAGATCGAAGCGCTGGCGCCCGACCCACCGGACTCGCCCGACGAGCTCCCGGCTCCGCCCGAGCCGCTCGAACCGCCCGAACCGCCCGAGCTGCTCGAGCTGCTCGAGCTGCTCGAGCTGCTCGAGGATCCTGACGTCTTGGAGCCGGACTCCGGCTGCGTCCGCGGCGCAGGCTCGCTGGTCATCGTCACCGAGCCCTCCCAGTGGGCGCCCTCCTTGACGACGAGCACCTGCGTCTTCACGGCACCCTTGATGCGGCCGGTGGCGCCGACCTCGAAGCGGCCGCCGCAATCGACGTCCCCCTCGTAGTCGCCGTTGATGATCACGTTGTGGGCCTTGATGGCAGAGCGCACGCGCGCCTGGGGGCTGATGATCAGCGTCCCCTGGCATTCGATCTCGCCCTGCGCCTCGCCCTCGATCCGCAGATCGCGGTCGCTGACGTACTTGCCGTTGAAGCGGGCGTGGGGATCGATGACGCTCTCGTTGCCGGCCTCCGGCCGGCGAAACTCGGACGGTGGGGGAGTCACGTCGACCTCGCTGCTCAGAGTGTCTGGGTACAGGTTCCCAACGACGTCCTCGCGCGTCAGGGCGTCGGGTTTCGTGTCACGCTTGCCGAAGACCATGGCTTGGGGATCCTCCTCTTCGGGGCGCAGGCTGGGCACGGCACGTGCGCGATGGGTCGTGCAGGGACGGCATAGCCTACCAGCCATCGGGCGGGGGAGATAGTCCATGCCTCCCGGATCGTCACCAACCCGCCGGCCGGCCGCGCAAACCGCCGTCTCCGGCACCCTCCCCGCGCTCCCATGAAGGCCGGTCTCCCACAGATCCGCGAGCGATTCCGGCGCTTCGGCGCGGAGCATGCCGCAGGCGAGCACGGGTCGCCGCTCTATCAGCGGCTGTGCATCGGAGTCGCCGAAGACCCCGAAACCTGCTCGCTCCTCCTCGAGGCCGCGCCGACCCAGCGCATCCCGAACCTGCTCTTCGCCGCGGTGCACGACCTCCTGCTCGCCGGCGGCGACGCGGCCGCGGATCCGCTGGCGGCCTACTACCGGAGCGTCATCGGCCCGAGGGCGCTCCCGCCGGACGCCGGGGCACCGGCAGCGTTCGCGGCATTCTGCCGTCGGTTCCGGCCCGCCGTGGTCGAACGAATCCGCACCCGTTCGACCCAGACGAACGAGCCGCGACGGGCTGCGGCGCTGGTGCCCGCGATGGGACTGGTGGCCGCCGAAGCGGGTTCGCCGCTCGCGTTGCTCGAGGCCGGGACCAGCGCGGGTCTCCTGCTCCAGGCAGACCGCTTCAGGATCCGGTACGGCGCCCGCCTCACTGGCCCAATGGACGGGCCGCTGACCCTGGCCTGCCGCGTCGTGGGACCCCACCTGCCGCCGCTCCCTGCGCAGCTGCCGGTCGCCTGGCGCGCGGGGATCGACCTTGCGCCCCTCGATGTCAATGACGAGGCGGACCTTCGCTGGCTCCGTGCGTGCCTGTGGCCGGAGCATGAGGAGCGGGCTCGGCACCTGGGCGCTGCGCTCGCAATCGCCCGGCACAACCCGCCAGCGGTGCTGCGTGGCGACATGGTCGACGATCTAGCCTCGGTGGCCAGGAAGGCACCTCGGGCCGTTGCGCTCGTCGTCTTCCACGCCACCGTGATGCCGTACCTCGATGCCCGGCACCGCCGCGCATTTGTCGAGGCGGTCCGGGACGTCGCCAGCCGTGAGCGGCGGCCGGTATGGCTGATCAGCTTCGAGGCGGTGGACCTCGTCGCGCGACTGGGGACGGCCACCGGCCGCGACCTGCTGCGCGGTCTCCCGCCGCGACACCCCGACCGGCGGGCCTGCGCCGTCGTCGCCTGGCGCTTCGACCCGGACGGGAAGGAGCACCATCGGCTCCTGGCGCTGGCACACCCGCATGGGCGCTGGATCGAGTGGCTGGCCGATGCAGCGGACTAGAATGCACGCCGATGGCTGACCTCACCGCCCGATTCTCCAACCTCCACGTCAGCGAGCATCCCCTCGTCGCCCACAAGCTCACGCTCCTGCGCGACAAGCGGACGGCGCCGAAGCAGTTCCGCGAGCTCGTTCGGGAGCTCAGCTGGCTCATCGGCTACGAGGCCATGAGCGACCTGGACACGCGGCCGCGGACCATCGAGACGCCGCTCGAGCCGATGGAGGGGGCCGAGCTCGAGCCCCGGGTGGGGCTGGTTCCCGTTCTTCGCGCCGGGCTGGGCATGGTCGACGCCATGCTCGAGCTGATGCCCACCGCGCAGGTCTGGCACATCGGCCTCTACCGCGACGAGCGCACCCTCAAGCCCGTGGAGTACTACAACAAGCTCCCGGACGCGGCGACGGTGCAGATCTGCCTGATCCTGGATCCGATGCTGGCCACCGGGGGCTCGTCGGCCGCGACGGTGGACATCCTCAAGGCGTGGGGCGCGGCCCGCATCAAGCAGGTGAGCCTGATCGCGGCTCCCGAGGGAATCGCCACGCTCTCCGAGGCGCACCCGGACGTCGACATCCACGTGTGTGCCGTCGACCGTAACCTCAACGAGCGCGGCTACATCATGCCGGGGTTGGGAGATGCGGGCGATCGGCAGTTCGGCACGTTCGCAGGCCCCGGCTCGGAGCCCGGCCACGCATCCGACGAGACCGCGGAGGTCGTACGCCGGCTGCAGCGCACGCTTGCCGACGACTGAGCGCCTCGCCCCCGGCGCCGCACGTCCCTCTTGGCGCTTGCCCCTTCTCCCTGCCCGGCTCTGCCCGGGCGCACTCCCTACGGTGGTACATGCGCGCCCATGTGCACCAATGGCCGTCGCGGCACCACTGAGACAGGTGCCGTGGGGGCAGAGCGGCGCGTCCTCCGCGGATGTACCACCAGCGCTGGTGAAGCGGCAGCCGGGCGGCGCTCGCGGAGCAGAGAGGCGTCGGACACACAACGAAACGTCCCGAAGGAACCGCCTCCGGCCCGTTGATGTGATCTCCGGTGCCGTTGGCCGCCCCTTCGGGACGCCGACAGAATAGGCTGGCCCGACCGGGTAGGCAATACGGGTTATCCCCCACTTTTCGCTGTGGCGGCCGAGTTATCCACATTCCGTCCCCGAAGCCCTCGCCCTGCGGGTCGGCGTCAGGCGGGCGCCATGACCTTGGCCGGATCCAGGCGCCAGACGGTGCCGTCCTTGGCCGGCACCCACAGCGAGCCGTCACCGAAGACGGCCCGCCGCGCCTGCGGTCCGACGCTCGCCACGCCCAGGACCTCGCCGGTCTCGGCATCGAGGCGCCACAGCGTGGAGTCCGCCTGGCAGACGGCCCACAGCGACCCGTCGGAGACGAGGACTCCCTCAACGCCGGCACCGACTCGCACTGCCTGGATCGCCCGCAGCGAGACCGGGTCGACCTGGACGACCCGCGCGTCCACCAGGGCGGCCGCCCAGACCGTGGTGGCCGAGGGCGCGATCCCCTCCGATCCCGCGCCGATCCGCACCCGATCGCTCACCTCGTTGGTCGCCGGATCGATCCGGCGCAGGTCCGCGCTGTAGGTCCCGGTGACCCAGACCGCATCGGGCCCGACCTCGACGTGGCGCGGCGTCCCGCCCGTTTTCAGCGTGGCGACGATCGCTCCGGTCTGGGGGTCCATGCGCAGGACCTCGCCCGACTGCTCGAGGGTGACCCACACCGAGCCGAAGCCGACGGCGAGGCCCTCGACCTTCTCGCCGGCCTGGAACGTGGCGGTCACCGCGTTCGTCGCCGGATCGATACGCGAGACAGTCCCGTCCTCGTGGTTCGTGACCCAGACGGCGTCCTCCCCGGCGGCCACCACGATGGCCCCGGCTCCGACCTTGATCCGGGCCGCGACGCTGTTGGTGGCCGGATCGATCCGGATCAGCTCCCCGGTGTCGTAGCTCGCGACCCAGGCCGCGTCGTCCGCCCACGCGATCCCGATGAGCTCGCCGCCGACGTCGATGGTGGCCTTCGTGGCATCAACGGTTGCGGGCGGCGTGGGATCGACGGTCCTCATGGGTGCCGGCGATGGGGTGGCCGATGCCGGGACCCGGCTCTGCCCGGCTCCACCGCCGCCGCAGCCGGCGAGCAGCGCAGCAACCAGCACGGTGGCGAGCGGGAAGCGCCTCATGGCACCCATACCGCCGCGGCGACCTGCAGGTTCACCGGCTAGGCTGTGCGCATGCCAACCCGCGTGCTCTTCATCTGCACCCATAACAGCGCCCGCTCCCAGATGGCCGAGGGGATGCTCCGCGCCTGGGGCGGCGCGGACTGGGAGGCACACTCCGCCGGCGTGGAGCGGACCTTCGTCCGGCTCGAGGCCATCGTGGCGATGGACGAGATCGGGATCGACATCAACGACCAGCAGAGCAAGGCGCTGGACCGATTCGCCGGCGAGGCCTGGGACCTGGTGGTCCCCGTCTGCGAGGAGGGGGCCGCGGCCTGTCCCATGATCCCGGGTGCGCACGTCGTGGAGAAGTGGCAGTTCGACGATCCAAACGCGGCCGTCGGGACCGATGAGGAGCGGCTGGACGTCTTCCGTCGGGTCCGCGACGAGATCGCCGTGAAGGTCCGGGAGCTGATCAGCCGGGAGGGCTGAGATGGCGACCCCGGTCCCCGTCTGCCCCCACTGCTCCGAGCCGGCCGAGCGACCCCTGGTCTGCGACCGATGCGGTTGGCGCTGGAACGCCAACCCGTATCCGGCCGCCGGCGTTCTGATCGAGAGAACCGGGACCACGGGAGAGGTGGAGGTCCTGCTCCTGCGGCGAGCGGTGGAGCCCGGGTACGGCGCCTGGGACCTGCCCGCCGGCTTCCTCGAGCCACACGAATCGTCGGAGGCCGGCGCCCTGCGGGAAGGGCGCGAGGAGTCCGGCCTCCAGATCGAGCTCATGCAGCTCGCCGGCGTCTACTCCAGCCCGGAGGGCAACGCCGTGGCAGCCATCTACCGCGCCCGGCCGGTGGACCCCTCTGCGGCGGTACGACCCGACCACGAGTCGAGCGAGCACGCCTGGGTCGCGCGCAGCGCCGTGCCGGAATGGCTGCCGCGGATGGCATTCCGCTCCATGGCCGCCGCGCTCGACGACTGGGCCAACGACCGGGTGGGCAGGCCGCGCACCTGAGCGGTCGGCAGGTCAGCGAGCCGAGCTGACGGTTTCGCGCAGCAGCCCGCGCATCAGCCCGGGCTGCTCCAGCCACGGAAAGTGGCCGACGCCTGGCAGCACGTGCAGCCGCGACCCCGGCACCAGGGCAGCGGCGGCGCGGGTCGCCTCGACCGGGATCGGGTCCATGGCACCGTGGACGAAGACCGCCGGGACGCGCAGGTCCGGCAGCGCGCGCTCCAGCGTGCCACGCTCGAGGTGGTCGTGGATCGAGGCCCAGGTGGCGAGATGGCCCTCGAGGTCCATCGCCATGGGCGGCATGGGCGGCGCCGTGGCCGGCTCGGCGAAGTAGAACGGCCAGAGCAGGCCCAGCGCCTCGATCTCCTCGGCGACGGTGACCTTGCCCGACTCCTCGCGGGCATTGATCTCGTCGATGCGTGCGCGGGCTTCCGTGGAAAGCGGTCGCATCAGGTTCTCCCCGAACGCCTCCTCGCCGCCGTCGCCCACGGCACCCAGGGCATCCACGACCACGATGCCCGCGACGCGCTCCGGATGCATGGCCGCGAGGTGCATCGCCAGGTGGCCACCCCATGAGTGGCCGAGCACCCACGGGCGCCGCCATTCCAGGTCGTCCAGCACCGCGACGACATCCGCGACGTGGCCCTCCACGGTCCGATCCCCGGTCGTCACCGACGGCGGAATGCCGCGCTGCTGGTAGCGCACCACGCTGAAGTCCGGGGCAAGCTCCGCGGCGAGCGGCGCGAGGTAGTCGGAAAGGCCGGGACCGCCGTGGAGCAGCAGCAGCTCCGGCCCGGTGCCAAGGTGGTGGCCGTCGACCGTGCCCCCCTCGACGGCCAGCGCCAGCCTTTCGCCCGCGACATCGGCACCTTCGGCACCTTCGGTTGTGACCATCGGCTCAGGTGCACGTTTGCGCATGCGTAGAGTATCCATCCTGGGGGCCCCGCCATCGGTCACGCGGACGAGGCTGCGCTACACTCGAACGCATAGAGGATCGCAGGAGAACCATGCCGGACGCTCACGTCAAGGTCGCCGTCACGGGCGCAGCAGGCCAGATCGGCTACGCCCTTCTGTTCAGGATTGCCTCGGGCCAGATGTTCGGGCCGGAGACGACGGTCGATCTCCAGCTCCTGGAGCTGGAGGCGGCGCTTCCCGCGCTCGAGGGCGTGGCCATGGAGCTCGACGACTGTGCGTTCCCGCTCGTGCGCCGGGTGGTACGCACCTCGTCGGCCGAGGAGGCGTTTCGAGGTGCCAACTGGGTGCTCCTGGTGGGCGCCGTCCCGCGCAAGGCAGGGATGGAGCGCAAGGACCTGCTGACCGTCAACGGCGGGATCTTCACGACCCAGGGCCGGGCCATCGCCGCGAACGCTGCAGACGACGTCCGGGTCCTGGTGGTCGGCAATCCGTGCAACACCAACTGCCTGATCGCCTCCGCCAATGCGCCGGAGATCCCCGCCGACCGCTGGTTCGCGATGACCATGCTCGACCAGAGCCGCGCCCGTTCGCAGCTGGCCGCCAGGGCGGGCGTCGCGGTCGAGGATGTGCAGGACCTTGCGATCTGGGGCAACCACTCCGCCACCCAGTTCCCGGACTTCTATCACGCGACCATCGCGGGCCGGCCGGCACCGGACGTGATCGGAGACGAGGCCTGGCTGCAGGGCGAGTTCATCAGCATCGTGCAGCAGCGCGGGGCGGCAATCATCAAGGCTCGCGGCGCTTCGTCGGCCGCGAGTGCCGCGAATGCCGTGGTGGACACGGTGCGCAACATCGCGCGTCCCAGCGGCGAGCTCTTCTCGGTGGCCATCAAGGCTCCGGCCGAGGGCGGCTACGGCGTACCCGAGGGCCTTGTCTTCGGGTACCCGGTGCGCGCGGCGGCCCCGGGCACGGTCGAGGTGGTCCAGCGAATCGAGCACGGCGCCTGGGCGCAGGCCAAGATCGACGCGACCCGCAACGAGCTCCTCGAGGAGCGTGAGGCAGTAAAGGACCTGATGTCATGACCGATCAGACCGCAGTTCGCACGGCCGGCGCCAACGGCGACGCGCCGGCTCCCGCCCAGTCCGCCACACTCACCTTCGGCGACCAGGCCGTGGAGCTGCCGGTCGTCCGCGGGTCGGAGGGCGAGACCGCCATCGACATTGCGAAGCTCCGCGCCCAGACCGGTCTCATCTCCCTCGATCACGGCTACGTCAACACCGGGTCCTGCACGAGCGCCATCACGTTCCTCGATGGCGAGCGCGGCATCCTGCGCTACCGGGGCTACCCCATCGAGCAGATCGCCGAGCAGAGCACGTTCCTGGAGGTCGCCTACCTCCTCATCTACGGCGAGCTCCCCACGAAGGTCCAGCTCGAGACGTGGGTGGAGGACATCACCCACCACACCCTCATCCACGAGGAGATGCGGCGCTTCTTCGACAGCTTCCCGTACGACGCCCACCCGATGGCGGTGCTGGCCTCGGCCACGGTGGGGATGTCGACCTTCTACCAGGACGGCCGCGACCCGTGGGATCCCGAGGGTGCGGAGCTCACGATCCAGCGCCTGATCGCCAAGCTGCCAACCCTGGCCGCCTGGTCGTTCAAGAAGGCTGTCGGCCAGCCGTACGTGTACCCACGCAACGACCTGGACTACGCCTCGAACCTGCTCCACATGATGTTCGCCGTGCCGGCGGAGCCCTACGAGGTGCACCCCGACGTGGCGAAGGCCCTCGACCTGCTCCTCATCCTGCACGCCGACCACGAGCAGAACTGCTCCGCCTCCACGGTGCGCATGGTGGGATCGGCGCAGGCGAACCTGTACGCGTCGATCTCGGCCGGGATCTCCGCCCTGTGGGGCCCACTCCACGGCGGTGCCAACGAGGCCGTGATCCGGACGCTCGAGCGGATCGTCGCCGACGGCGGGAACATCCAGAAGTACGTCGACCTGGCGAAGAACCCCGAGGCCGGCTTCAAGCTCCCCGGCTTCGGACATCGCGTCTACAAGAACTTCGACCCGCGCGCGACGATCATCAAGGGCGCGGCCGAACGGGTGCTCAAGGCGACCGGGGCCACGGACCAGCTGTTCGAGGTGGCGCTGAAGCTCGAGGAGATCGCGCTCCACGACGAGTACTTCATCGCCCGCAAGCTGTACCCGAACGTCGACTTCTACTCCGGGCTGATCTACCGCGCCATCGGCTTCCCGAACAACATGTTCACGAACTGCTTCGCCATCGGCCGGCTTCCCGGATGGGTCGCGCAGTGGCGCGAGATGGTCAACTCGCCCGACACCAAGATCGGGCGGCCGCGGCAGATCTACACCGGGGCCACCACGCGGGACTACGTGCCGCTCAGCGCGCGCTGAGCGCGCGGGTCGGTGCCTGACCGCAGCAGGCGCGTGGCGTCCGCCGTCGACCGGGACGCCATGCGCTACGAGAGCGACGCCACCCTCGGCGCTGCGGAGGTCAACGCCGCCTACGCCTGGGCCGAGTGGCCACAGCGCGAAGCCTGGCGCATCGAGGAGGCCTCGCGACGCTCCACCTGGATCGCGGCACGCCTCGCCGACGGCACGCTGGTGGGCGTGGTCCGTGTCCTCGACGACGGTGGCCTCTACGCCAGCATCTGGGACCTGCTGGTGCACCCGGACTGGCGCCGCCGGGGCATCGGTCATCGGCTCATGGAGCTCGCCCTCGAGCGCTGCCGGGACCGCAGGCTGGTGGCGCTGGTCTCGACGCCCATGGCCAGATCCCTCTACGCCGACCTGGGCTTCGTGGAGGAGTCTCATGGCCATGCCGCGCTGTACCTCCGCCCGCGACCGGCCACGGCCCCGCATGATGGGCCCGATCCGGGATGAGGCACCGGGGAGATCCACCGTCGCGGCCCGGACCGCACGCGGATTTGCCGAGCGCGGCCCCCTCGAATCCGTCATAACTACGCGGACATGCGACTGACCGTTCTGGGGCGCAGCCCCGCACGACCCAACCCCGGAGAGGCCTGCGCCGGCTACGTCGTCGAGGGCGGCGACTCCCGCGTCCTCGTCGACGTCGGTCCCGGCGTCGTTGCCCAGCTCCTTCGGCGCAACACCCCCGACGAGCTGGACGCGGTGCTGATCAGCCATATGCACACCGACCACTGCCTCGACCTGATCACGCTGCGCTACAGCTATCCGTGGATCGACGTGGCCAAGAAGCGGTTGACCGTGATCGTGCCGCCCGGCGCGAGCGCCCAGATCGCGGATCTGGCCCTGGGCGCCGGCTACGCGAACTTCTTCGACAAGAGCTTCATCTTCGTCGAGCACGACGGGAAGCGGCCCATCGAGGTGGGCGACCTGCGCTTCGAGCCCGACGAGACCCAGCACTACGTCCGCACCTGGGGCTTCCGCATCACGGCGCGCGGCGCGGATGAAGATCCGAACCGGGTGCTGGCCTACTCGGCCGATGCGGGCCCCTGCGACGCATTGCCGCGCATTGCCGACCGTGCCGATCTCTTCCTCTGCGAAGCGGGGCTGCGCTCGATCAAGGAGGACGACCCGGCGCCGCTCAGCCGCGGGCATCTGCTCCCGTCCGAGGCTGGCGCCGTGGCCCAGGCCTCACGGGTGAAGCGGCTGGTTCTGACCCACATCCCCCTCCCGGACGGTGGCGAATGGGCGCTCTCCGAGGCGCAGGCCGCGTACGACGGCGAGGTCGGGATCGCGGAGCCGCTCCGCACCTACGAGGTCTGACCCGCCGACCGCCAGGCTGGTGCCGTCCGCTGACTCACCCGGATAGGTGATCCCGGATTGGCGCCTCAGCGCTCTCCTTCGATCCGCGCCCGCGCGATGTAGCGGTCCGCCGCCCACGTGGCCGCGCCCCAGATCAGGGCGGCCACCACGGTGAACGCCACCGCGGCGGCGATCCACAGCGGGGCGCCGGAACCGGGCAGATAGCCGAAGAGCAGCATCGAGCCGAAGAAGAAGAAGACCACCAGGCCGATCATCACCAGCCCGATCTTGGCCGAGGTCCACAGGAACCATCCGAACGAATGGCCCTGGGCACGGCCCGCCAGCCACAGGACACAGGGCCCCGCGGCGCCGGCCAGAGCGGTGTACAGGCCGGGCCCGCCGATCAGCGCACCGACTCCCAGACGCGTCCCCAGGATCACGGCGCTGAAGAGCCAGACCCCGAGCAGCGAGCTGCCGGCGCCGATCCCGACCAGCCAGATCAGGAGGACGGTGGCCGTGCCGCCGGAGAGGCGCTCCACCAGCTCACCCTGGGCGTCGGGCACGAGCTCGGTGGGCCCGTCCTCCGCGATCTGCGGCGGCTCGCCGGGGTGGTCGTGTGTCATGGAGGCCAAGGGTAGCGCTAGACCGATGTCGTCGCCGCGAACGCGGCGGCCAGGTCCGCCACCAGGTCCTCGACGTTCTCGATCCCGACGGAGAGCCGCAGCAGCGACGGGGGCACGGCGAGCGGCGATCCCGCGACGGAGGCATGGGTCATGGCCGCCGGCAGCTCGATCAGCGACTCCACCGCGCCCAGCGACTCCGCGAGGGTGAAGAGGCGAGTCGCCCCGGCCACGGCACGGGCACGGCGCTCGCCGCCGGCGTCATCGGCCACCTCGAAGCTGACCATGGCACCGGGGAGCCGCATCTGGCGCTCCAGCAGCTCACGCTGCGGATGGTTCGGAAGGCCCGGATAGTGGACCCGCGCAACCTCCGGCCGGCGCGTGAGCCAGTCGGCGATGAGCGCCGCGTTGGCTGATGCCCGCTCCATGCGCAGCGCCAGGGTGCGCAGGCCGCGGAGGACGAGCCAGCAGTCGAATGGCGAAGGCACCGCACCGGCGGCGTTCTGGTGGAAGGCCAGGCTGCTCTGCGAGGTCGGCACGGCGGGTCGCCAGCAGGCCGCCCACCACGTCGGAGTGCCCGCCCAGGTACTTCGTCGCGGAGTGGAGGACCAGGTCGGCGCCCAGCTCCAGCGGGCGCTGCAGGAACGGGGTGGCGAACGTGTTGTCGACCACGGTCATGGCGCCGGCGGCCGCCGCCAGGCGGACGACGGCGCTGATATCCACGATCTTGAGGAGTGGATTGGTGGGCGTCTCGACCCAGACCATTCGGACCGGTCGGCGGTCGTCACCCGGCGCGAGCACCGCGGCCAGCGCGTCGAGGTCGCGCAGGTCGACGGGGACGGGCTCGACGCCGTAGCGGCGCCAGACCCGGTCTGCCAGGCGCCACGTGCCGCCGTACACGTCGTCGCTCATGACGATCCGCTCGCCCGGCTCGACGAGGTACAGCACGTTCTGGGCAGCGGCCATCCCCGACGCGTAGGCCAGCCCGTGCGTCCCACCCTCGAGCGCGGCGATGGCAGCCTCCAGCGTGCGCCGGGTGGGGTTGCCGGTACGCGCGTACTCGTAGCCGTCCCGGGTGCCGCCCACGCCGTCCTGCTTGAAGGTGGTGCTCAGCTGGATGGGCGGGACCACCGCGCCGCTGGCAGGATCGGGATCGGCGCCGGCGTGGACGGCCAGCGTCTCGAATCGGTCGCGGCCGGCGCCGCCATCGGTCTGGCTCATGCGCCGGCCATTGTGTCACGCGCCCCCGCTGGCGTTCGAACCCGGAGGCTCCCGAGCGCGTAGGATCCATGGGAGGAGGGTGCCGTGAACGGGGGATACGAGCGTGCGATGGGGCGGGTGACCACTGTCTTCCTGGCGGGGATCGCGCTACTGGCCACGATGGTGTCGCCGGCATAGAGGTGATCTTCTGCGTGATGGGCATGAACCGGCTGCGCGGGGCGTACCTCGAGCTGGCGCCGGGCCTGGAGAAGTACTTCGTGATGAGCGCGCACGACGACACGCTGGGCATCTCGCTGACGACCGGCGTCCGGCCCGGGACGCTCGTGCACCTGCTCTCCGGCACGCCGACCCTGGTCATGGTGCTCAACGCCACCCTTGCAGCGGTCATCGTGGCGCTCTTGACGCTGCGGGTCGGAGGTGGGACCGCCCTCGCGCTGGGAATCGGCGGGGCGGTGTTCGTGGTGACCGTGATCGCACACGGACTCTATGCCCGCCGCGACATCGCCCGTGGCGCCCGGGACAACCGTCCGCTCTTTCCCTCGCCGCGTGACAGCTAGCCCGCGGCGGCCCGCATGCGCCGCAGGACCAGGATCGTGGCCGCCAGCGTGTAGGTGACCGAGGCACCCACCAGGAACGCCAGGGGCAGGCTGCCCGGTTCGATGCCGTCGAGAGCGCCGGGGACGTTCAGGAGCAGCACGCCGAGGCCGGCAAGCGCGGCGACCACGGTGACCAGGACTGGGATGGCGCGCGCCCCGCGCGGGGCGACGAGGGCCGCGAAACCGGCCACCGCACTTGCGACCACGGCCGCGAAAAGCCCGGCCGTCGGGCCGACCAGCCGCGCGGAGAAGAGACCGTACCGCTCATCCACCCAGCCGTGGAGCACGGCGTTCGTGGCGCCCGCCAGGAGGAGGCCGACCACGGCAATCGTGACCGCATCCTGCCCGACGCTCGGCCAGGCGCCGAAGGAGCTCCGCGCGAAGAGCAGGAGGGCGGCGATGGCCAGCGCTCCCCAGGCCAGCGGCAGGACGGCCTGCTGCAGATCGCCGGGCAGGACGGCAACGAGCGGGAGCGCCATGTACAGGCTGGCCCCAAAGGCAAGGATGCAGAGCGTTGCCCACCACGCTGCCCGGCCCGGGGTGGCGAGGGTGGGATCAGCGGTTCGCTCCATCGGCCGCAATCCGGTCTGGCTCAGCGGGTCCGCGGGAAGCCCAGGTCCACGCTGCTCGTCGCCGGGTCGGGCCAGCGCGAGGTGACGACCTTGCCGCGGGTGTAGAAGGCGATCCCCTCCGGCCCGTACATGTGCAGGTCGCCGAAGAGGGACGCCTTCCAGCCGCCGAAGCTGTAGTAGGCGACAGGCACCGGGATCGGGACGTTGACGCCCACCATCCCCACCTCGACGTCGAACTGGAACTGGCGCGCCGCGCCGCCATCGCGGGTGAAGATCGCCACCCCGTTCCCGTACGGGTTGTCGTTGATGAGCTGCAGTGCATCGGTGTAGGTCGGAACCCGGACGATCTCGAGCACCGGCCCGAAGACCTCGTTGCGGTAGCACTCCATCTCGGGCGTGACCCGGTCGAGCAGCGACACGCCCAGGAAGAAGCCTCCATCGGCCTGGGAGTAGAGGACGTGCTCGCGCCCGTCCACCACGACCTCGGCGCCCGCCTCCCGCCCCGAGTCGAGGTAGGACGCGACCTTGTCGCGGTGCTCGCGGGTGATGAGCGGGCCCATCTCGGAGGACGGGTCGCTCCCCGGGCCAACCTTCACCTTCGGCAGGCGCTGCTTGATGGCCTCGACCAGGGGATCGGCGGCATCACCCACCGCGGCCACCACGCTGATCGCCATGCAGCGCTCGCCGGCCGAGCCGTACGCGGCGGAGACGGCGGCATCGGCGGCCATGCCGATATCGGCGTCGGGCAGGACCACCATGTGGTTCTTGGCACCGCCCAGCGCCTGGCAGCGCTTCCCGGCCGCGGTCGCGTGCTCGTAGATGTAGCGCGCGACGGGCGTGGAGCCCACAAAGCTGATGGCGGCCACGTCCGGGTCGGACAGGATGGCGTCGACGACCGCCTTGTCGCCGTGGACGACGTTGAAAACGCCCTCGGGCAGGCCTGCCTCCTTCAGGAGCTCCGCCATGTAGACCGATGCCGACGGGTCCTTCTCGGAAGGCTTCAGGATGAACGTGTTGCCACAGGCGATGGCGTTGGCGAACATCCACATGGGGACCATGGCCGGGAAGTTGAACGGGGTGATGCCGGCCACCACGCCGAGCGGCTGGCGAATCTGGTACACGTCGATGCCGGTCGAGACCTGCTCGCTGAAGCCGCCCTTCAGCAGGTGCGGGATCCCCGTCGCGAACTCGATGTTCTCGAGGCCGCGAGCCACCTCGCCCTGCGCGTCGGACGGCACCTTGCCGTGCTCCGCGGTGAGGTGGGCGGCGATCTCAACCCGGTGCTGCTCAACCAGGTTGCGGATGCGGAACATGATCTCCGTCCGCCTGCTGATCGACGTGGCGCGCCAGGCGGGGAAGGCGTCGGCGGCCGCCTGCACGGCGGCACGGACCTCCTCGGGGGACGCGAAGTCGACTTCGCGGGCAAGCTCGCCGGTCGCCGGGTTGTAGACGGGTCCGGAGCGCCCGGAGGTGCCGGCCACCCGGCGCCCGTTGATCCAGTGGTTGACCCGATCGGTCGTTCGCGGGGCGGTGGCGGTGGGCTGAGCGACCTGCGTCATGCCTGCATACCTTTCGTGCCGGTGGCGGGAAGTCTTCAAGTCTTCTACAGAGTTGGGAGACCCACCTTACCGCGGCGCGGCGCGGCTGTCAGCCCGGCCGACGGGGTCCGGATCAGGAACGGCGGACGATCACGCCGGGGCTGGTGTCGCGCCAGTCGTAGTCCGCGACCGCCTCGTCCGCGCCGAGCAGGCCGACCGTCCGCAGCCAGTCATCGTTGTAGAGCTTGCCCAGGTAGTTGCGGCCCGAGTCGGGGAGCACGACGACGAACAGGGCATCCGGATCGTCGACCTCGCGAGCGACCTGCAGGCCGGCCCACAACGCCGTTCCCGACGACTCGCCGACCAGGATCCCCTCGGTGGCCGTCGCCTGGCGAGCGGTGAGCAGCGAGTCGCGATCACCGACCTGCACGATCAGGTCGCAGACCTCGCGGTCGTACGTGGCCGGCCAGAAGTCCTCGCCCACCCCCTCGGTCAGGTACGGGCGCGGCGTGTCGCCGGAGAAGACGCTGCCCTCCGTGTCCGCACCAACGATCTGCACCGCCGGGTTCCGCTCGCGGAGCGCCTTGCCGATCCCGCTGATCGTTCCGCCGGTGCCGATGCCCGCCACGAGGTGCGTGACCCGTCCCGCGGTCGCCTCCCAGATCTCGGGCCCGCTCGTGAGCTCGTGCGCCCGTGGGTTCTCCGGGTTCGTGTACTGGTCCGGCTTCCAGGCGCCCGGGATCTCGCGCGCCAGCCGGTCGCTGACGCGGTAGTAGCTGCGCTCGTCGTCGGGATCCACGTCGGTGGGGCACACGATCACCTCCGCCCCGTAGGCGCGCAGCAGCGCCCGTTTCTCCTCCGACTGCTTGTCGGCCATGACGAAGATGCACCGATAGCCGCGCACGGCAGCGGCCATGGCCAGGCCCACCCCGGTGTTGCCGCTGGTCGGCTCGACGATGGTGCCGCCCGGCTTCAGGAGGCCGGCCCGCTCGGCGGCCTCGATCATGGGCACCGCGATCCGGTCCTTCACCGAGCCGCCGGGGTTCAGGACCTCGAGCTTGGCGACGACCCGTGGTGCCAGGCCGGCGGCCAGCCGGTCGAGCGCGACGAGCGGGGTGCGGCCGATGGCTGCGGTGACGTCGGGGTAGATCGCCGGCTCGGCCCCGGGGCGTGGGGTCTCCCGCGGATCAGCCAGGGGACGGCTCCGAGGACGGTTCGGGGGGCGAGACGGCGGCGGCGTCCGGCGACGCGTCGCCATCGGTCCTGTCACGGTGCATCCAGGCGCCCGGTGTCCCCCAGCCACGCCGATGGCGCACGACCAGGAAGATCGCGGCGGCGGCGATGCCCAGGAGGCCCAGCCAGGTGGCGGTGGGCAGCGGCCCGATGAACCAGTTGTCGACCCGGTACATCTCCAGGTACGAGCGGACCCAGCCGTACCAGATCAGGTAGAGCAGCATGATGTCGCCGTCGAAGAGCCGAGCCGCGAAGCGCCGGCCCACGTACAGGATGAGGGCCAGCCCCACGAGGTTGAGGATCGCCTCGTAGGCGAAGAGCGGCACGAAGTGGGTGCTCGCCACGGGGAAGCTGATGGGGTCCCAGGGCGTCCCGGCGCGGTGCGCCGCGTCGATCTGGATGCCCCACGGCAGGCAGATCGGGAATCCCTGCGTCCCGCACTGGGTGACGGGCGGGCCGTAGAGCTCCTGGTTGACGAAGTTCCCCAGCCGGCCGATGGCCTGACCCAGCAGCAGCGCAGGCGCGAAGATGTCCAGCCAGCGCAGGAAGACCAGGCCGTTGCGGCGCGTGTACCACCAGATCGCTGCCGCACCGCCGATGATCGCGCCGGGGATCCCCAGCCCGCCGTTCCAGACCTGCGGAATCAGCCACGGGTCCTGGGAATAGATGGGGCCCCACTGGTGGATCACGTGGTAGAGGCGCGCGGCGATGACCGCCGCGGCGATCACCCACAGGAGCATGGACCAGCCCTGCTCCGGATCCTCCCCCCGGCGGCGCGCCTCGGAGGTACCCACCACCGCGCCCAGCACGACGGCACTGGCGATGATGATCCCGTACCAGTGGACTTCGATGAAACCGATGTGGAAGGCGATGGGGTCGATGAACATCGGGCGGCATTCTACTCCGACGGAGGCGGTACGCCGGGACCGGGGGCCGGATCGGTCAGGGTGTCAAGGGCCAGGCCGCCGATTTCGGCCGCGGATTCAGCGGCGGCGGCATCGATCCCGCCGACCGTCCCCGCCTGCCCCGGGAAGCGCTGGAGCGTCCGAAGGGAGGGGAAGAGCCAGCTCCAGGCGGCCGCCACGATGACCGTCGCCACGCCGCCGACCAGCACTGCCGGGACGGTTCCCCACCAGGCGGCCGTGACCCCGGACTCGAACTCGCCCAGCTCGTTCGACGCCCCGATGAAGACCGCGTTCACCGCGCTCACCCGGCCACGGATGGCGTCGGGGGTGGTGAGCTGGACGAGGAGGTGGCGGACGTAGACGCTGACCATGTCTGCCGCGCCCAGCACCGTCAACGCGGCCAGGGTCAGGGGGAAGCTGGTCGAGATGCCGAAGACCAGGGTCGACGCACCGAACACGGCCACGCCGCCGAACATCCAGATGCCGACGTGGCGAGTCACCGGCCGGGCGGAGAGGATCGCCGCGCAGACGGCCGCCCCGACCGCCGGGGCGGCGCGCAGGACGCCCAGGCCGGTTGGACCCACGTGCAGGATGTCGCTGGCATAGACCGGGAGGAGGGCGGTCGCGCCGCCGAAGAGGACGGCGAACAGGTCAAGCGAGATGGAACCCAGCACCACCGGGTGGGACCGGACGAAGACGACGCCGGACAGCACCGTGCGCAGGCTGATCGGCTCGCGGACACGCTCCGAGCGGCCACCACCCCGCACGCCGAGCAGGAGCAGGCTGCCAAGGGCGATCATCACCGCCACGACGACGTAGACCACCGCCGGGCCGGCCAGGAACAGGAGGCCGCCCAGCGCCGGCCCCGCGATCGTGGCGATCTGTCCCGTTGACGAGGTGACCGCGATGGCGTTGCCGAACTCCTCGGTCGGCACCAGGTTCGGCAGCAGCGCCTGCCCTGTGGGCATGCTGAACGCGCGTGCCACCCCGAACAGGGTCATGACCGCGAAGATCGGCCATGCGGACGGCAGCCCGACCAGTGTCAGGACCGCGAGGAGGACGGCGCAGGCGGCCAGGAGCGCATAGCAGGCGGCCATGATCCGCCGCCGGTCGAGATGGTCGGCGGCCTGGCCGGCGGGGAGGACCAGCACCACGAAGGGAAGGAACTGCGACAGGCCGATAAGGCCCAGGTCCAGCGGGTTGCGGGTCAGCTGGTAGACCTGGTAGCCGAGGGCCACGATGAGCATCTGGGCCCCGAACGCCCCGGCCAGGCGTGCCGCGAGGTACCGGCGAAAGTCGGCATGGTGCAGAACCCGGGGAAGGCGGCTCGACATGGGAACGGCCACGATAGCGCAGTCGCTCCGGCCGTTCGCTCGGCGCGCCGCGTCGCGCTACGATCCGGGGGAATGCTCCTGCCAGTGATCTGGACCGTCTTCGTTGTGCTCGCCGTGATCTCGTTCGGGATGATCGCGGCATACTGGCTCGACGTGCAGGACCGGCCCGACCTGTCGTACTGGCGGCGGGTGGGCTACTCGGTGGCGGCCATCGTCTTCCCGATCACGCTCCCCCTGTATGCCCTCGGTGAGGGCGCCGGGTGGCCGCGGGTCCTGCGAATCGGGGCCTTCATCCCCATCGTCGCGCTGGCGCTCTTCTTCGCCTTCCTGTTCGGCGTGATCCATTGACCGGGCCGGCCCCGGCTATCATCGGCCCATGACGATAGAGACCACTGCAGCGGTGGAGGCCGCGCTGGATCACGCGCGCGCCGGCAGCGCCGAAACGCTCGCGCAGCTCGACGAGTTCCTGCGCATCGAGTCGGTCAGCGCGGACCCCGCGCGGGACGGCGCCGTGCGAGAGGCGGCGCGCTGGGTCATGGATCGCCTGGAGGCCATCGGCTTCGAACACATCGCCGCCCACGAGACCTCCGGCCATCCCATCATCACCGCGGACTGGCTCCACGCCGGCGATGACCGGCCGACCGTGCTGGTCTACTGCCACTACGACGTGCAGCCCGCCGACCCCGAGGACGAGTGGGTCCGGCCACCCTTCGAGCCGCGGCACGAGGACGGGCGAATCTACGCACGCGGTGCCGGGGACGACAAGGGACAGGTCGTCATCCACCTGCGAGCGGCCGAAGCCTGGATGCGCACGGCGGGACGGCTGCCCCTGAACCTGCGGATCTTCTTCGAGGGGGACGAGGAGGTCGGCTCCGAGCCAACGGACCGATTCATCATGGAGCACCCCGAGTTCCTGGCTGCGGATGTCTGCGTCGTCAGCGACACGGGGATGCAGGACGACGAGGGCACGCCGGCGCTCACCTATGGCCTGCGGGGAATCGCGTACTTCGAGGTGAAGGTCTCGGGGCCGTTCCAGG
The DNA here is from genome assembly GCA_963814105.1 of uncultured Chloroflexia bacterium. Lineage (GTDB taxonomy): Bacteria > Chloroflexota > Limnocylindria > QHBO01 > QHBO01 > CAVXEH01. Next base: position 53,481 of record CAWFBQ010000006.1, on the reverse strand, counting down.
ACCTGCACTCCGGCGAGTACGGCGGTGCGATCGCGAACCCCGCGAACGTCCTGGTCGCGATGCTGGCCGGCCTGCAGGATGAGCGCGGGCGCGTGACGGTGCCCGGCTTCTACGACCGCGTCCGCCCCCTCACCGAGGCGGATCGGGCCGCCTTCGCGGAGATCCCCTTCGATCCCGAGGAGCTGCGCCGCTCCCTGGACGTCCCCGCGCTGTGGGACGGCGAGGAAGGCTACAGCGTCCTCGAGCGGCTCTCGGCGCGGCCGACGTTCGACGTGAACGGACTCTGGGGCGGATACTCCGGGGAGGGCGCCAAGACCATCATTCCCGCCTGGGCCGCCGCGAAGTTCAGCACCCGGCTCGTGCCCGACCAGGACTTCCACGAGATCGAGCGGATCGTGGTCGACCACCTCAAGTCCATCGCGCCTCCCGAGGTCCGCGTGGACGTGAAGGTGATCCATGGCGGCGCCCCGGCGCTGACGACGCTCGACCATCCGGCGGTCGCGGTGGCCTCGGAGGCCCTGGAGGCCGCGTTCGGCAGGCCCCCGGTCTTTCTCCGCAGCGGCGGTTCGATCCCGGTGGTCGCGGCGCTCGAGGCCCACGCCGACATCAAGTCGGTGCTCGTGGGGTTCGCCTCGCCGAATGGCAACTTCCACGCCCCCAACGAGTGGATGCCCGAGGCAAACGTGCACGGCGGCGTCGAGGCCATCGTCCGGCTGTGGGGCGCCATGGGAGAGATGACCGGAGCACGGTTGCGGGGCTGACGACAGTGGCGATGGCCGAACCCGACGATCCCTGGCTCCCTATCGGCGCCGCAAGCCGGCTGGTCGGGGTTGGCCCCGACACGCTGCGCCGCTGGGCCGATGCCGGCACGGTCCAGAGCTACCAGACCGCCGGCGGCCATCGCCGCTTCCTGCGTTCGAGCCTTGAGGCCATGACCACGGCGCCCCGCCGTCCGCGGTACGAGACCGGTCGCCTGACCGATGCCGCCGGGACGATCGTGGGCGACGTCCAGCGTCGGATGCAGCGCACCGGCTACGCGGGAATGCCCTGGCAGTCCCGGCTCAGCGCCGAGCAACGAGCGGAGTTTCGGCGCTGGGGCCAGCGGACGTTCAACCTGGTGATCGAGTATGTCGCCGCCACCAAGCGCCGCGAGCGCGACCTGCTGCTGGCGGAGGCCGAGCGGATGGGCTCGCTGTACGGACACGAGGCCTCGGCGGCGGGTCTCTCCCTCGCCGAGGCGGTCGAGGCTTTCCTCTTCTATCGGTCCCCGGTGCTGGAGGCGATCCTCGCCCATCTTCGCCGCCGGGTTGCGGAGGTCTCGCAGGTGACGAGCGCGGTGCACGAGGCGAACGCGGCGATCGACCAGGTGCTGGTGGCCCTCGTCTCTTCGTATCGCGCCGGACCGCCGGCCTAGGCCACGCTCACCAGCTCGCGCGAGGAGCGGTTCAGGACCTCGCTGCCGTCCGCGGTGCACACCACGATGTCCTCGATCCTCGCGCCCCAGCGGCCGGCGAGGTAGATCCCCGGCTCGATGCTGAATGTCTCCCCGGCACGCAGCGGCTCGGCGTTCCCCTCGACGATATAGGGCTCCTCGTGGGTCTCCATGCCGATGCCGTGGCCGGTTCGGTGCAGGAAGGCGTCGCCGTAGCCGGCCTCGGCAATGATCCGTCGCGCCGCGCGGTCGACCTCATGGGCCGCGACGCCCGGTACGACCGCCGCGGCCGCGGCCAGCTGGGCCTGTGCGAGGACGTCGAACAGGTTGCGGAACTCTGACGGCGGCTCGCCGACGAAGACGGTCCGGGTCGTATCGGAGCCATACCCGTCACGCATGCCACCGATGTCCAGGACGACCGCGTCCCCCTGCTCGATCATCCGCTCTGACGGCTCGTGGTGCGGAGACGCGCTGTTGGGTCCCGATCCCACGATGGCGAAATCCGCGGTTTCGTGGCCGGCCTCGAGCAGGAGGGTGCGGATCCGCGACGACACGTCGCGTTCCGTCCGCCCGGAGAGCCGTTCGCCGCGGATCGCGTCCATGGCAGTATCGGCGGCCTGTGCGGCTGCGCGCAGGCGGTCCACCTCCGGCTTCGTCTTGATCCGCCGCAGGGCGCTCATGGCGGGTCCGGCGACCACCACCTCCGCCGGGTCGAGCGCCGCCCGGAGACGCAGGGCGAAGCGGGCCCACATCTGGTCCTGGACGGCGACCCGCATGGCGCCGCCGGCGAGGACCTCGCGGACCAGGCCAAAGGGGTCGTCGGTCTCTTCCCACGGGACCAGGCCAATCCGCTCGGCGAGCGCACCCAGCTCATGGCGGGCGAGCGGCTCCTCCAGCAGCGGAAGCACCAGCGTGGGGTCGCCGTCCGCCGGCACGACGAGACAGGTGAGGCGCTCCAGCGCCGGTGCGGTGTAGCCCAGGAGATAGACGTAGTCGGGCGACGGGGTGATGAGCAGCGCGTCGAGGTCGCGGGCGGCCGCCTCACGAGCAGCGCGGCGGAGGCGATCGGCGTGGACGGAGACGGCGAACCGGGGGGCGGGAGGGGGGGCGGTCATTGGCGCACAGCGTACGCTACCCGACGGTCAGCGACACCTCGGTGGACTGGCCGTCGGTGATCCGCCAGGCGCGCAATGACCTGTCCGGGGGCGCGTCGGGATCGGCCAGCGTGGCGAGGACATAGAACGAGTCCGGGTACATCGCCACTCGCCGGTCCGTGGCGGAGGGGACGGCCGGCGAGCGGGTATGGGAATGGAAGATCGCGACGAGGTCCTCGCCGGCGTCCTCGATGGCGAACACGATCCGCACCAGGTCGTCGGGATGAACGCTGTAGCGCAGGGGCGATGCCTCCGCGTTGCGGGCAGGGTGGAACGCAGTGGCGACGCCACGGGTGAGGGATCCGGCGAGCAGGCCGCAGGCCTCGTTGGGCAGCTCGGCCCACGCATGGTCCAGCATCGCCTCCGCCACGCCGCGGGGAATGGCCAGGCCGCTCACCACAGGACGGAGCCTTCGAGCTCGTCCTCCAGCTCGTCGAGGTCCCGGGTCCACAGGTCGGTGGAGAGGTACTTCCACCCCGCGTCGGCGAGGAGCACGACGACCGAGCCCCGATCCATCTCGCGCGCGACCCGGGCCGCCACGGCGACCGCGGCGCCGCACGAGAGCCCGGCGAAGATCCCCTCCTCGCGGGTCAGCCGCCGCAGGCCGATGACCGCGTCGCGATTGCTGACGAGGAACTTGTCGTCGAGGACGGACGGGTCCAGGACGGGCGGCACGAACCCTTCGTCCAGGGATCGCAGGCCCTGGACCAGCTCCCCGGGGAGCGGCTCCGCGGCGACGACCCGCACGCCGGGGCGCAGGCGCTTCAGGTAGCGGCCCACGCCGGTCAGGGTCCCGCCGGTCCCCAGCCCGGCCACGAAGACGTCGACGTCGGGCACCTGCTCCAGGATCTCCGGCCCGGTCGTCTCCTCGTGGCAGCGCGGGTTTGCCTCGTTCCCGTACTGGTACGGCATGTAGAGGTCCGGGTCCGCCGCGGCCAGCTCCTGCGCCATCCGGATCGCCCCGTTGCTGCCCTCTACTCCCGGCGAGTAGACGATCTCCGCCCCGAAGAGGCGCAGCAGCTGCGAGCGCTCCGTGGTGGTGTTCTCGGGCATCACGATCCGCACCGGGTGACCCATGCGCGCGCCGATCATGGCCAGGCTGATCCCCGTGTTGCCGCTCGACGGCTCCAGGATCGTCTGCCCGGGCTTCAACCCGCCGGAGCGAACCGCGTCCTCGAGCATGGCGCGCGCCACCCGGTCCTTGACCGAGCCGGTGGGGTTGGCCCCCTCGAGCTTCGCGTAGAGCCGCACGCGCGGGTTGGGCGCCAGCCGCCGGAGCTCGACCATGGGCGTGTTGCCGATGGCCTCGACCACGCTCCCCCACGGCGGCGCGGCGGCGCCCGGACGGGCTCCCAGACGGGCGTGGATCGCCATGGGTCCGGGTGCGCCTCAGCGCGCGCCGCCGGCCATGGCCGGCAGCAGGATCACGGTGTCGTCCGGGCCGACCGCGGTGGCCAGGCCATCGCGGTACCGCACGTCGCGGTCGTTGACGTAGACGTTGACGAAGGGCGACAGCTCGCCGTCGGTGGTGACCCGCTCACGGAGCGCGGGGTAGCGGACGAAGAGGTCGCCCAGGACCTGGTCGACCGTGGCGCCCTCCGCGGTGACGGTGCGGTTGCCGCCGGTGGTCTCGCGCAGGACGGGCGGGATTCTGACATTGCTCATCAGCGTGCGCTCACTTCGGTGTAGGCGGCCCTTGGCTGGCCGGCGACGGGCGCAGCCTGCACGGCATCGCCGCAGGCCGGGCAGGCCGGGTCGCGCCAAATGCGGACCTCGTCGAAGGCGGTGCTCATGGCGTCGAACATGAGCAGCCGCCCGGCGAGCGGTTCGCCAACGCCGAGCAGCAGCTTGAAGACCTCGTTGGCCTGCAGCAGCCCCACGATCCCGGGCAGCACGCCCAGCACCCCCGCCACGGCGCAGGCCGGGGCCAGCTCCTCGGGCGGCTGGGTCGGGTACATGCAGCGGTAGCACGGTCCGTCGAAGGGGACAAAGGTCGTGACCTGGCCGTCCCAGCGGTAGATGGAGCCGTGGACGACCGGCTTGCGGAGCTTCACGGCGGCGTCGTTGAGCACGTAGCGGGTGTCGAAGTTGTCGGTCCCGTCCACGATCACGTCGTACCCGGCAATGAGACGCTCGACGTTCTCCGCGGAGAGCCGCTCGCGGTGCTCCACGACCCGCGTTTCGGGGTTGAGGGCGTTGAGCGTCATCCGTGCGCTCTCCGTCTTCGGCACGCCCACCCGGTCCGCGGTGTGCAGCACCTGGCGCTGCAGGTTCGACTCGTCGACCACGTCGTCGTCGACGAGGCCGATGGTGCCGATCCCCGACGCGGTCAGGTAGAGCGCCGCGGGCGATCCCAGGCCGCCGGCCCCAATGAGCAGCACCCTGCTGTCGAGCAGCCGCCGCTGGCCCTTCTGGCCGATCTCGGGGATGAGCAGCTGGCGCGAGTAGCGGCGCTGCTGGGCCGGGGTGAGGAGCGCCTGGGGCACCTCCCACGCGCCGCCGGCGCGGCGCCAGTCGAAGATGGAGCCGCGCATGCTCACGGCGTTCGTGTAGCCCAGCGCCTGCATGCGGGCGACGGCGCGGACGGACCGGACCCCGGCCGCGCAGTGGACCACGATGTGGGCATTCCTGTCGGGGATCGTCTCCTCGATCCGGTCGGCCACGTCGGCCAGCGGCAGAAGGATCGCGGTGGGGATGTGGCCCTGGTCCCATTCCGTGGGCTCGCGGACGTCAAGGATGCGGTAGCCCTCGCCGGCGAGCCTGATCGCCTCGGGGACGGTCACCTCGCGGATGGGACGCGGTGTCGCGGGTTGGTTGGTCATCTCGGATCTGGTTCTTTCGCTGCGGTGGGCGGCCAGGCCGCCGGGGGTTGGTCGTTGGATCGGTCACGGGACCGGGTTGGCCGGTCGCGCGACGGGCCGCACGCCGCCATCGGTCTCGAACGAGGCACCCGCCGGGCGGGCAACGGCCTCAGGCGCCGATGCGGCTCGCGGTCCGGCTACACCGCCCGGTCGACTGCAGGCAGCTCACGCGCCGGCCCAGGAAGGACTTGCTCATCAGACCGCCTCGGCCTCCTCCGGCCAGGCGACCTCGCCCCCGTGGACCGCGCCCTGGAGGACCTTGTAGGACAGGAGCGCGCACTTCAGCCGCGCCGGACCGATGGGCACCCCAAGCTCGTCCAGCAGCTCCTTCGGATGCATGGCCTTGATCTCGTCGAGGCTCTTCCCGCGCAGCTCGTCGGTGAGGATCGAGGCGGACGCCTGGCTGATGGCGCAGCCGCGTCCGTCGAAGGCGACGTCGGCGATGACCTGCTTCGCGTCATCGAGCGTGATGGTCATGCTCATCTCGTCCCCGCAGGTCGGGTTCGAGTCGGCGAAATGCAGGTCATGCGGGTCGAGGTAGCCCTTGTTGTGGGGGTTCTTGTAGTGCTCCAGGATGAAATCCCGGTAGAGGTTGTCCATTTCGGCTGAGCTCCTCAGACTCCGAAGACCTTCCGCGCGGTCTGCACCGCGGCGGCGAGCGCCTCCACGTCGTCGAGGTCGTTGTAGACGTAGAAGCTGGCACGGGTCGTGGCCGGGATGTCATAGCGGAGCATGACCGGCTGCGCGCAGTGGTGGCCCGCGCGCACCGCCACGCCCTCGCTGTCGAAGATGGTGGCCACGTCGTGCGGGTGGATGTCGTCCATCACGATGCTGATCACCCCGGCATGGATCTCCGGGTCCGCGGGGCCCAGGAGCCGGACGCCCGGGATCTCGGACAGGGCTGCCCACGCGTGCTCGAAGAGGTAGCGCTCGTGCTCGCGAACGCGGTCCATGCCGAGCGTGGTCAGATAGTCGATCGCCGCGCCCCAGCCGACCGCCTCGGCGATGGCGGGCGTGCCGGCCTCGAACTTGTGCGGCACGCTGTTCCACTCGGCGCCCTCGAGGGTGACGCGCAGGATCATGCTGCCGCCGGTCATGAACGGCGGCATCGCATCGAGCAGCTCACGCCGCCCCCACAGCGCACCGACACCGGATGGCCCCAGCATCTTGTGCCCGCTGATGGCCAGAAAGTCGCAGCCGATCTCGGAAACGTCCACGGCCATGTGTGGAGCCGACTGGGCCGCGTCCACGAGGGCCAGGGCCCCGGCCTCGTGCGCCATCTGCACGATCTCGCGCACCGGGTTGATGGTGCCCAGGGCGTTGCTCACCCCCGCCACCGCCAGGAGGCGCGGCGGGCGGCCGTCGCGCGGCTCCAGCTTGGCGCGCAGGTCGTCCATGTCGAGCCGCCCATCGTCGGTGATGGCCACATACTCGAGCGTGGCGCCCACGTCGCGGCAGAGCTGCTGCCAGGGGACGATGTTGGCGTGGTGCTCGAGCTGGGTGGTGATCACCCGGTCGCCGGCGCCCACGTTCGTGCGGCCCCAGCTGTAGGCCACGAGGTTGATGGCCTCGGTGGCGTTGCGGACAAAGACCACCTCGCGCTCGGACGGCGCCCCGATGAACGCGGCGATCTTGCGGCGCGCCCCCTCGAACCGCGCAGTGGCGTCCTCGCTGAGCTCGTAGATCCCGCGATGCACGTTGGCGTAGTGGTGCGCGTAGGTCTCTGCGACGGTGTCGATCACGACCCGGGGCTTGGGCGCGGAGGCTGCGGCATCCAGGAAGACGAGGCGCTTGCCGGAGTGTGTCGGGTTGTCGTACATCGGGAAGTCGACGCGCAGCGCGCTGCCGGAGAATCCTCCCGGCGTCGCCGCAGGGGTTCTCGTCGCCTTGGGGGCCTGCTCCACAGCCATGCGGTCTCCCAGTTTACGCGTGCTCGCCCACCGGCTCCGGTGCGCCGGATTCGTCCAGGATGCCGACCGGCAGTCCGACCTGCTCGCGGACCCAGTCGTAGCCGTTCGCCTCGAGCTGGTGGCTCAGCTCCTCGCCGCCCGACATCACGATCCGGCCATCCATCAGGACGTGGACGAATCCCGGCGTCACGTAGTTCAGCATGCGCTGGTAGTGGGTGATCATCAGCACCCCCATCTCCGGCGAGAGGGTGGCGTTGATCCCCTCGGCCACGGTCCGCAGCGCATCGATGTCCAGGCCGGAGTCGGTCTCGTCCAGGATCGCGAGGGACGGGTTGAGCATGGCCATCTGGAGCATCTCCAGCCGCTTCTTCTCCCCGCCGGAGAAGCCCTCGTTCACGTAGCGCGCTGCAAAGGCGGAGTCCATGCGCAGGATCCGCATTCGCTCCTCCATGAGCTTGCGGAACTTCGCGAGCGGGATGCCGGTGTACTTCGCCGCCTCCTGCCCGCCGTCCCCCGCCGGCTTGGGGTGGTGCACGGCGTTGTAGATGTTGCGCAGGAAGCTCGCGACGGTGACGCCCGGGATCGCGGACGGGTACTGGAAGGCCAGGAAGACGCCGAGGCGGGCCCGCTTGTCCGGCGTGAGCTTCAGCAGGTCCTCGCCGCGCCAGGTCACCGTGCCGGTGTCGACGTGGTAGTCCGGGTGCCCCATCAGCGTGTAGGCCAGGGAGGTCTTGCCCGAGCCGTTGGGGCCCATGAGGGCATGGACCTCGCCCTTGCCAACCGTGAGGCTCACGCCCTTGAGGATCTTCTTGGCACCGATGCTGACCTGCAGATCGGTGATCACCAGCTGGTCGTTCATACGTTGATCGTCTCTCGCTCCTGCGTTCGTGCGGTGCGCCCGCGAGCGGGCGCACCGAATGTCCGTTCCGATCAGGCCCCCGGCCGGGCCGCCGTGCGTGCGGTCGTGGCCCGCGACGCAGCCGCCACCGCGGCGTGCTGTGCGAGCCGGCGGCGACGCACGACCGCGGGATAGGGCGGTCCACCGGCGCCGGCGGCGACATCGGCGAGGGTGGTACCGGCCAGGACCTCGTCGAGTGATTCATAGACGCGCTGGAAGAGGGCGTGCACGCTGCACGGCTGTGGCCGGTCGCAGGTCTCCAGGTTCTCCATGCTCGCGCACGGCATCTCGAGCAACGGACCCTCCAGGACACGAACCGCGTCCGCAAGGCTGATCTGGACCGGCGGCCGGGACAGCTCGTAGCCGCCGGAATGGCCGCGCGTGGCCTTCACCAGCTCTGCCCGCCGCAGCTGGCTCACGAGCTGCTCGAGGTAGGCGTGGGGCAGCTTCTCGTCGCGTGAGATGCACGCCAGGGAGATCGGCCCCTCGTCGGCATGTCGCGCCAGCTGGACCAGGACCCGGATCCCGTACTCGGTGCGCCTGCTGATCTTCATGCGCTCAGCTCCACCTGGACATCGTCGCCCTCGACACGGGTCGGATACGCGGTCACCGGCCGCACGGGCGGCAGCGCCAGCACCCGACCGCTGAAGAGGTCGAAGCGGCCGCCGTGCCGCGGGCACTCGACCCCGGTGTCGTCGAGCTCGCCCTCGCCCAGGTCGCCGCCGTCATGCGTGCAGACGTTGTCGATGGCGCCCCACTCTCCGTCCTCGGTGAGGCCAACGCACAGCGAGCGCCCGGCGACCTCCACGACCCGGACGGTCCCGGGCGCGATCTCGGAGGCGCGGGCCACCGTCACGAACCCGCCGACCTTGACGCCCTCGGCGCTCACGCGAGCACCTCCGGCTCGTCGAGGAGCTCAACGTGGCCGATGCGCGCCGCCAGCGCGGCGAGCATGGCGCTCCGCACCGGCTCGACGGGGATCCGCGCGATGACCTGCTCGAAGAAGCCGCGCACGATCATCCGCTCTGCCTCGTCTGCGGTGAGCCCTCTCGACTCCGCATAGAAGCGCAGGATCGGATCGATCGCCCCTGCCGTCGCTCCGTGGCCGCAGCGCAGCAGGTCGTTGGTCTTGATCTCGAGGACCGGGATGGGCTCCGCGCCGGCGTTCGGCGACAGCAGCAGGTTCCGGCACTCCTGGTAGCTGCTCGACTGGCGCGCGGTCTCCTGGACCCGGGTCACGCCGTAGAACGCGGCCCGCGCCCGGTCGTAGAGCGCAGAGAGGTAGAGCAGGTCGGAGGTCGTGTGGTCCGCGCTGAGGTCCTGCAGGGTGTTGATATCGATGTGCTGGTCATCGCCCGCGGCCAGGAGCCCCAGCAGCAGGCTGGTGCCGCCTTTGCCGTTCATCTGCACGTCGAGGCCCAGCTTGGTCGTGGCTGAGCCGACCTCGGTGTTCAGGCTGGTCACCACCGCGTCACGGCCCACCTCGACGCGCTGTGCACCAACGTTCCATATGCCGTCGCCCAGGCGCTGCAGGTTGGCGTATCGGACCTGCGAACCGGGCAGGGCGTGGATGGCGACCGTTCCGCCGAACCAGCCGGGAGCGCCGTCTGGCGACACCGTCTCCTCGAGGAACGTGACGGAGCTGCCCTCCTCGGCCACCACGAGGGTGTGCGGCAGGAACGTTCCCGCTGACCGCGGCTGGGTGATGCGCGCGATGACCGTTCCGTCAACCTGGACCCCCGCCGGCACATACAGGAACGTGCCGCCCGTCCACGCGGCGAGAGAGAGACTCCAGAACGCCGCGTGAGAGGCGACCGGCTCACCGACGCCCAGCCAGCGGCGCAGCAGGTCGGGATGGTCGCGGACCGCGCTGGCGAGGTCGGTGAAGACGACGCCCCGATCGGCGAGACGGACGTCCGGCAGCTCGGGCCGAAACTCGGCGTCTTCGACGAGCGCGCCGTCGCGCGGGAGCGCCTTCAGCGAGGTGCGCCGCCACTCCTCCTCCTGGCCGGTGGGGAAGGGCGTCGCCTCGGCGCGCGCCCACCACGAGCGGCGCAGCTCGCGCAGCCAGTCCGGCTCGGCCCGGCGTTCCGCGAGCGCGTCGATGACGGCCGCGTCGAGCGGCATCGGCTTGGCCTGAATCGTCATCGCTGCTAGCCGACCGCGCCTTCCATCTGGAGCTGGATGAGGCGGTTCATCTCGACCGCGTACTCCATGGGCAGCTCCTTGACGATCGGCTCGATGAAGCCGTTCACGATCATGGCCGCCGCCTCCGACTCGTTCATCCCGCGGCTCATCAGGTAGAAGAGCTGCTCGGAACCGACCTTGGAGACGGTCGCCTCGTGGCCGATGGTGACGTCGTCCTCGTCGATCTCCATGTACGGGTACGTGTCCGACCGCGCGGCATCGTCGAGGATCAGCGCGTCGCAGCGGACCGTGGACTTCGAGCGCTTGCAGCCGGGATACACCTTCACCAGGCCCCGGTAGCTGGTCCGTCCATTGCCCTGGGAGATGGATTTGCTCGTGATGAGCGATGTCGTGTTCGGGGCGGCGTGGACCACCTTGCCGCCGGCGTCGAGGTGCTGGTCCTGGCCGGCGAAGGCGATCGAGAGCACCTCGCCATGGGCGCGCTCGCCCAGCAGGTAGATGCTGGGGTACTTCATGGTGATCTTCGAGCCCAGGTTGCCGTCGACCCACTCCATCACCGCGTCCTCGTAGGCGACAGCGCGCTTGGTGACGAGGTTGTAGACGTTGTGGCTCCAGTTCTGGATGGTCGTGTACCGGACCCGGGCGCCCTTCTTGACGATGATCTCCACGACCGCTGAGTGCAGCGAGGCGGTCGAGTACGTTGGCGCCGTGCAGCCCTCGACGTAGTGCAGGCTGGATCCCTCGTCGGCGATGATCAGCGTCCGCTCGAACTGGCCCATGTTCTCGGTGTTGATCCGGAAGTAGGCCTGCAGCGGCAGCTCGACGTGGACGCCCTTGGGAACGTAGATGAAACTGCCGCCCGACCAGACCGCGGTGTTCAGCGCGGCGAGCTTGTTGTCGTTGGCCGGGATGACCGTCCCGAAGTACTCCTTGAAGATCTCCGGGTGCTCCTTGAGCGCCTGGTCGGTGCCCAGGAAGATCACGCCCTGCTTCTCGAGGTCGGCCCGGATGTTGTGGTAGACCACCTCCGAGTCGTACTGTCCGCCCACCCCGGCGAGGTACTTCTTCTCGGCCTCGGGGATGCCCAGCTTGTCGTACGTGCGCCGGATGTAGTCGGGCACGTCGTCCCAGGACTGGACCGCCTTGTCCGTGGGGGCGATGTAGTAGTAGATGTCCTGGAAGTCGATAGGCGCCAGGTCCGCGCCCCAGGTCGGCATCGGCCGCGCCTCGTAATGGCGGTAGGCCTTGAGACGAAGCTTCCGCATCCACTCCGGCTCGCCCTTGTAGCGGCTGATCTCCTCGACCACGTCGGCGGAGAGGCCCTTCTTGGCGATATTCAGCGACGTGGCGTCGGAGTCATGCCAACCGTACTTGTAGCTGTCGGGAAGCTGGCTGAGGGCAGGATTCGGAAGGGCCATCGTTCCTCGTTGTTCCTCGGGTCGTCAGGGGCCGGTGTCGCGACCCGCCGAATCCCGACTGAAATGGTCGGTGATGATCGAGGCCATGATCCTCCATCCACGCGCATGCGTCAATTGCCTTCGGCCCGTCCTGCCCTGCCCTTCGGCCCCTCGCACGGTGGCGGGATCACGTCGGGAATCGGCCCTTTGGTGGCGCCAGGCGACCATGCGGCACAGCGGCCATTCCATTGGGCGATCCAGGTGGCGCGCTCTGCCGACGCTCAGGCGGGCACGAGCGTCCTCAGCGCAGAGGCCGATGGCGACGCCTCCACGAACCGCCTCGCATCCTCGACCGGCACGAAGCCGTTCACGACGGCGAGCTGCGCGACCCGGTCACCGCGCAGCAGTGCCACGGCGAAGCGGTCGGATGCCGGGTCGCCCAAGACGCCCTCCGCGTCGTGATCAGGGGCCCAGCCGACGACCTCGACCGCCGCCCCGGCAAACTCGCTGAAGACCCAGGGCGCCCGCGGTGGCGGCGCCTCGAGGCCCAGCATCCCCAGCGCGGCTCGCTCGCCTCCCTCGCGAGCCGCGTGCCAGTGCTCCACCCGGATGCGGCCCCCATCGGCCAGCGGATGGGGAAAGCGGGCCACGTCTCCCGCAGCGAACACACCCCTCGCCGCGCTGCGTGCCTGGTCGACGATGATCCCGTCTGCCACCCGCAGGCCGGCAGCCTCCGCAACCGCGGTGCGCGGCCGGACGCCGACCCCCGCCAGGGTCAGCACCGAGGGGATCAGCTCCTCCCCGGCCCGCACGCCATCCGGAAGCACGGCGCCGGCCGCCGTCCCCAGGCGGACCTCGATACCCGCGGCGCGCAGACGCGCGACGGCCCAGTCGGACACGGCGCCGCCCAGCGACCCGGCCCACAGCGCCTCCGTCAGCTCGAGCAGCGTGACGCGCAGGCCCAGGGTGGCGAGCGAGGCGGCGACCTCCACGCCGATGAACCCGCCGCCGACGACCACCGCCGGCGCCCCCGCACCGGCCGCCACCGCGCGCTCGCGCACGCGTCGGGCATCCACCACGGTCCGCAGGACGAGCGCGTGCTCCGCTCCCGGGATCGGCGGCAGCACCGGCTCGGCGCCGGTGGCGAGCAGGCATTTGCCGTACCGAACGGTCTCACCGGTCGACAGGCCGGCGAGGCGCTCCGGCGGGCGCAGGTCAGTGACCGCGACATTGGTGAGCAGCTCCACGCCGTGGCGGGCGTACCACGTCTCGGGCTCCGCGGCGATGAGCGACTCGGGAACCTCGCCGCGCAGCAGCTCCTTGGAGAGCGGCGGCCGCGTGTAGGGGGCCATCGGCTCGTCCCCCACCAGCAGGATCGACCCCTCAAACCCGCGCCGGCGCAGGGTCCTCGCGCAGCGCACCGACGCCATGCCGCCCCCGACCAGCAGGACGTCGACCTCGCGGGTCACACCCGGTCGCCGGGGAACGGGGCGGGATCCTGCCCCATCTCCTGGCGCAGGGTGGCGGGGGTGAGCTGCTCCGAGAGGAGGCGCCAGAAGCCACTGGTCTGGCCCTGGGTCTCCAGCCAGGGCCGGATCAGGCGGGCCCCCTCCGTGTAGGGGAACCAGGTGCCGTTCACCGGGTCGCGGAGAACTCGCATGACGTGATCGAGCTGCTCACCGGGGACGGCGCCGACATCGGCGAGATAGTCGCGCACGTCGGGCTCCGGACGGCCTTCAGCGTGCATGAGGATGCCCGCGTTGCCCAGGGCATCCTGCAGCTCCTGGTGCGCGGCGCGTACCGTGACCACGGCCGCCCAGTCGGCGGCAATCCCCACGTCGCGACCGATTCGGCCAAGCTCCGCCGCCAGCTCCAGGTCGCCCATCACCACCTCGCGCGCCACGTCGGCCTGTCCCTCCGACAGGGTCGCCTCCGGGGTGCCCATGGTGCGCATCGTCGCCTCGCCCAGGCGCGCCTGTCGAACCAGCATCTCCTCCTTGATGATGTGCTCTGCGTGGTGGCCCGGATACGCCTCATGCGAGGCAAGGAACGCGACGCCGCCCACGTCCACCGGCAGGTCGACGTTCACCTGGATGCGCGTCACGCCGTGGCCGAGGAACTCGGCGTAGGCACCCCAGGGCTGGTCGTGCGCCTCAGACCACTCGATCGACTCGTTCGCCGGCAGCGAGAAGTCCCGGGCGGAGGCCGTCCGGAATCGCTGTGCAGAGGCTCGAATGGCGCCGACGACCTGCCCGGGCGGCACACGGATCGATTCGCGCAGCGCCGCCAGCCGCTCGTCGAGCGGCGCGGACCCGGGCAAGATCGCATCGAGGCGGGTGCGCGCGGTGAGCAGGGCCCGGTCCGGCACGGGCCGGATGGGCACGCCGAAGAGCTCCTCGGCGAGATCCAGGTAGGCGATCTCCTCGCCACCGGCCCGACGCGCCAAGGCGCTCAGCGCCCGAAGCTGGCCGTCGAACCACCGGCGACGGCGCGCCGTCGCCGGATCGCTGCCGTCAAGGCGCGACGCCAGGTCCGCCAGGGCCATCGCCTCGTCGTGGAGCTCGGCGGCGAGCGGCGGCGACTCCGCGCGGGTGATCTCGACACAGCTCGGCCGGCCCCACGTAGCTGTCGATCGAGGCCCGGGCTGACCCGATCCAGCCGAAGGGCGAGGAGGATGTAGCGGCGGGCGAGCTCGTCCATCGGCCCCATCGTACCGGCCGCGCGCGCCCGCCGGGGCATCGCCCTCGGGCGGTGGGGCCGTTGACATGGGCACTCGCACGTGGGTACCGTGCCGGGAGCACACGGGGACCGTGGTGTCGCCGTGGCCGAGGACGAGCCGCAGGTGAAAGGAGGCGCCGCCATGCAGACGACTGCACGTATGCGCGCCCACCCGCGGGGAGCCGGCATCCGGCCCTGAGCAGCCGAACTCCGGCCTCGCGACTCGTTCGGGCGCGCTCCACCGCTCGACGTTCCTCACCCGCCTCACGTGGAGTACCCCCCTTGTCTTCTGCATCCAACCCTTCCGCCGCGCCGATCGCCGGTCGTGTCCTGCGCGCGCGCAGCGGCTTCTACGCCGTCGAGACCGGCGACGGCGTGATCGAGTGCCGCCTTCGCGGTCGCGTGACGCGCGACCGCCTCAGCGCCGACCCCGTCGTCATCGGTGACGCGGTCACGATCAGCCTGCAAGACGGTGGCACCGGAATGATCGAGACCATCGAGGAGCGCCGCAGCCGGTTCAGCCGTCGCCAGCCCGGGCCACGCGGAACGTGGCGCGAGGACGTCATGGTCGCCAACCTCGACCAGGTGCTGGTCGTCTTCGCCTGCGCCGACCCCATGCCCCATCTCCGCATGGTCGACCGCTTCCTCGTGGTGGCAGAGCACAACGAGATCGAGGCGGTCCTCGTCGTGAACAAGACCGATCTGTGCGGCGAGCCGACGGCGCGGGCCGCGTTCGCCGAGTACGACCGGATCGGCTACCCCGTCCACCACGTCAGCGCCAAGACCGGGGACGGCGTCGAGGGTCTGCGCGCCCGCCTCGCCGATCGCATCAGCGTCGTGACCGGACCCTCCGGGGTGGGCAAATCGACCCTCCTCAATGCCATCCAGCCCGGCCTCCGGCTGGAGACCGGTCTCGTCAGCGAGGTCCTGCACAAGGGCCGCCACACCACCACCGCCGCGGAGCTGCACGCCATTGGCGGAACCGGCTGGGTCGCGGACACGCCGGG
This sequence comes from uncultured Chloroflexia bacterium, assembly GCA_963814105.1. GTDB lineage: Bacteria > Chloroflexota > Limnocylindria > QHBO01 > QHBO01 > CAVXEH01. The sequence continues at coordinate 37,956 of CAWFBQ010000006.1, read as the reverse complement.
GATTCGCGAGCTGGGCCTGTGGGCGATCCCGCCCGGGGAGCTCGCCTGGTGCTTCCCGGAGATCCGCCCGCACCTGGGCGGCTGCGCCTTCAACGACTGCCAGCACACCCACGAGCCGCGCTGCGCGGTCCTGGCGGCGGTGTCGTCGGGAGAGGTCAGCGAGGCCCGCTACGACTCGTACCGGAGGCTCCTGGCCGGCGAGCCCTAGGCGATCGCCGAGCCCGCGGGCAGCGCCATCCTGAAACGGGCACCGCCGTCGGCGGCGTTTTCCGCGGTGACCTTGCCCCCGTGCGCCCGGGCGATGGCCTGCACGATGGCCAGTCCAAGCCCGGAGGTCCCGCTCGATCGATCGCGGGCCGCATCGGCCTGGTAGAAGCGGTCAAACAGGTGCGGCAGGTCCTCCGGTGCGATGCCCGGGCCATGGTCGCGAACCGTCAGCTCGACCACGGCCGGCGGGACCAGCGCCGCGCCAAGATCGAGCTCCGTCCCTGCCGGTGCGACGCGCAGTGCATTGTCGAGCAGCGCTCCGAGGGCCTGGCGCAGCCGATCGCCGTCCGCGTTCAGGCCCAAACCCGAATCGGCGGTGATCCGGATCCCGACCCCCACCGCCTCGGCCTGCGCCTGGAAGGCACCGGCGACGTCGGCGAGCAGGTCGCCGACCACCACGGGCGCCCGGGTCAGCGCGAGATCGCCCGACTCGGCGAGGCTGACGGTGCGCAGGTCATCGACGATCCGGCTCAGGAAGCGGGCCTGCTCTCGGATGGTGCCGATGTGCCGGTCGTCGTGTGGGTAGACACCATCGAGGACCGCGGAGCTCGTGGCGTCGATCACGGCGAGGGGCGTCTTCAGCTCGTGGGCGACGTCCTGGAAGAGCCGCTTGCGGGCGTGCTCCGAACGCTCCAGCTCGGCGGCCATGATGTCGAAGGTCCGGCCCAGCGCGCCCAGCTCGTCGGTGCGTGACGCGAGGCCGCTCCGGGCCGCCAGGTCGCCGCGTGCGATGCGTCCGGCCGCCGTCGCCAGGCGACCGAGCGGCCGGGTGAGGATCCCGGCGGCGACCAGGCCCACCACAGTGGCCACGATCGCTGCGCCGATGGCGACGAGCACCAGCGTCATCACCGTGTCTGACTGGACCTGTGCGTTGTGCATCCCGGCCATGGGGCCTGCGCCCTGCCCGCGCCCGGGTGTGACACCGGTGAAGTCGAGCTGGGAGAACCCACGGCCCACGATCACCGGCGTCGCGATGGCCACCGCCGCCGCGGTCCCGATGGCCACCAGCGCCAGGGTGATGGCGAGGCGGATCCGCAGGGTCACGGCCGCGCCGCCCGGTACCCGACCCCGCGGGCCGTCTCGAGATAGCCGGCCCCATCGGGCCGCGACCCCAGCTTGTGGCGAAGGTTCTTCACGTGGCTGTCGATGGTCCGGTCGTAGGCCTCGAAGGACTCACCGAATGCCCGCTCCCCCAGCTGCGCGCGCGTCCAGACCCGTCCCGGCTGCGCCGTGAGCGCGTCGAGGATCTCGAACTCGGTCCTGGTCAGCGGGATCGGCTCCGCGCCACGTCGCACCTCGCGCGCCGCCGGGTCGATGAGGAGATCCACGTAGGCGCGCGGCTCCGTCACCGCCTCAGGTGCCGGCGCCGACGCTGCCACCCCGCCGATCCTGCGCAGGACCGCGCCCACCCGGGCGGCGAGCTCACGCGGCTCGAAGGGCTTGGTGACGTAATCGTCCGCTCCCAGCTCGAGCCCTGCGACCCGGTCCGCCACCTCGTCTCTGGCGGTGAGCAGGATGACGCCGGGCGACGATGCGGCTCCGCGCAGGTCGCGGAGCACGTCGAACCCGGAGCGGCCAGGCAGCATCACGTCCAGGACCACGACGTCCGGCGACCAGGCGATCGCGGTGTCCAGGGCGGATGGACCGTCCGCAGCGGTGCGCACCTCGTGCCCGTCGCGCTCCAGGTACGCGCGCACCACGCCCACGATGTGCGGCTCGTCATCCACGACGAGGATCCTTGCCATCGGGGAAGCATGAGGAACGGCCGGACCGCGCAACAGGTCCGACCGTCCCGAAAGCGCACCACTCACCGGGTGCCGGTCCTAGGGCCGTCCGGCCCCGTGCGGTCCGGTCCCGTCGCAGTCGCCGGTGCCGTCACCGGTGCCGCGCGGCCCGGGGCCAACCCCGCCGCCCATGCTGTCACCAGCCGCGGCGCCGTTACCGTTCGCCGGCCCCGCGCCAACCGCGGCACCCCGCATCCCGGTCGTGTCGGTCTGCTGGACCATGGCCTCGGCACGCTCGCGAACCTGCTCCTGCAGGGTCGTCGCCTGCGCCTCGGTCAGGGCTCCGTTCTCCGCGCGAACACCGATCCGCTCCCGCAACTGGACCGTCAGCGCGTCGACGACGGTCGACGTCGCCACGCCCTGCTGCTCCGCGATCTGGGCCAGGGAGAGGCCGTCGTGGCGCAATTCCATGACCTGGTCGCGCGTCAGCTTCAGCGCATCCGCGGCCGCCTGTCCGCCGGCCTGGCCGTTCATGGGGCCCGCCGCGGCCACCGTTGCCGCGAGAGCCAGCGCGCCGAGCGCGGCGGCGGCGCCCGCGAGCGCAAACCGCTTCTTGATCATCATCAGATTCCATCCTTCTTGGTTCACCGGTCCCGGCCGATCCAATCGATCGATCCGAAGCGCCGGCTCACCCGACGCACCTGCAGCGTCGCCCCGCGCAATGGAGAGCCAGTGGAGCGTGGATGGAGATCCGGCGTGGATTCGCGCGACAGAGCACGCCGTCACGTGCAACAGGGGACCCCGACGCAGAAGGTGGGCGAGGTCGCGAACGTATCGCGTGCCCGTACTCGTGGAGGATTCCCCCCGCGTCGTCGGCATCCTCCGCGGGGACGCCCCTGGCATGTCCCGGCAGACGTCGAGCGTGGACGGCCCCGGGGGGCGGCGCTAGAATCGGCGTCGCTCCACGGGCGGGTATGGCGTAGTGGTAGCGTGCGACCTTCCCAAGGTTGAGGCACGGGTTCAATCCCCGTTACCCGCTCCACCCTCTGATCGCGGCATCCCCGGCCGCCGGGTCAGCGCTCCGCCGCCGCGACGGTCGCCATGCCTCTCTCCCGGCGCGTCGCCAGCCATGACCCGCCCAGGATGAGACCCAGCCCTGCCACGGTCGCAGCCCCGACCGTCTCGTCGATGAGCAGCACCCCGAGGAGCAGCGCGATCACCGGGTTGACATACGTGATCACCGTCGCGCGCCCCGGACCCGCCTCCGCGATGAGCGCGAAGAAGACGACGAAGGCGGCCGCCGAGCAGACCAGGCCCAGGACGACCACCGAGCCGATGGCGCCCGCCGACGGCGCCGCATCCCGGTACGAGAGGATCGCCAGCGGGGCGAGCGCGATGGCGCTGACCCACAGGGCCACGGTGACCGGACCCAGCGAGTGCACGGCGGAGAAATGGCGCTTGACGATGAACGGGCCGATGGCGTAGCCGACTGCCGCCACGAGGATCATCAGCGCGCCGAGCAGCTCGTCCGTCCGCCCGGCGACGTCGATGCCCAGCAGCACCGCCACGCCCACCAGCCCGACCACCAGGCCGACGAGGCGACTCCCGCTGACGCGCTCGTCCGCATCAAGGCGAAACGCGAGCAGCGCAACGACCAGCGGGACGGTGGCGATCAGGATGGCCGCCAGCGACGAGGAGATGCGCTGCTCACCGGCAGCGATCAGCGGGAATGGCACCACGATTTCGACCAGGCCAAACGCCGCTGCTGCGCGCCAGTGGGCGCGCATGCCCCGCAGGGCGCCCAGCCGCCACGCGATGGGCAGCAGAACGACCGCCGCGATCGCCACCCGACCCCAGGCCACAAGGGCGGGCGGCATGCCGCCGTCCACCGCGAGCTTGATGAACAGGTACGGGATGCCCCAGATGAGGGACATCGCGCCGAAGAGGGCCCAACCGCGGCGAGTCATGTGCCGCCGGGTCTCCAGGACGTGTAGCTGGGGGGCCAGGTGTCGGCCGTCTCGCGCTCCCCGAGCAGCGCCGATTCGATCCGCAGCTCGAACAGCGCGTAGCCGTCATCCACGCCAAACGGCCACGCCGCGGCGACACGCTCTCTGGTGCCGGATTCGCCAACCGGGATCGCGCGCCCTCGAACGCTGAACTCGCCGGGCGCGGCCGGATCCTGGTGGGCATGCAAGGCATAGCGCCCGTCCACCTCCAGGTCGCGCCGTTTCGGCGAAGCGAGCAGGAAGGTGTAGAGGCCGTCGCCAACCACCCCCACGTTGACGGGGTGGATACGCGGCGGAGCGTCGCCACGCACCGTGGCGAGCAGGCCCGCGCCTTCACCGGACTGGTTGAGGAGCTGGAGCCCGACGTCGGCGATGCGGGGACTGGCCGCCGCCAGCGTCCCCCAGTCCACGCCGCCACCGGTAGTCTGCATGGTCGTCATGCGAACCAGTGTCACCCATTGGCGGATGTCGCGCGGTCCGGATCCCCCGTCGTGGGCACGCTCGCTCACCGGCACCGCACCGCGACATCCTCGGCGGGCCGCGCCGGGCTGCGTGGCGTCGAGGGACTGGCGGAGCGGCCCGACCGGGTGGAGAATGGCGCCATGCTCCCGCGCGAGCTCGACGACCTCGAGGTGATCGAGATCCCGGACGAGCCGATGGCGTCCGGCGATGCCCCATCGCCGGTTGAGCCATTCCGCTGGCTCCTGGGCGACCCTGTCCCGGCTCGCCACGTGCCGTTCGCAGGACAGCGCACGGATCCCATTGGCGCCGCCGGCATCTGGGTCGCGCTCGGCGGCCTTCATGGGGCGAGCGGCACGGCCCACGCCGGCTCGGGCTGACTCAGGGGGCCGGCGAGGATCCCCCTGACGCCGGCCAACGCTCGGCGATGAGATTCGCCACCAGCGCCGTCCAGCCGGTCTGCGCGTCGGCGCCCAGCCCCGTGCCGTCCTCCGCGTCGAAGTACTCGTGGAAGTGGCCCGTCGCCCGCCAGTCGGCCGCGACGGTGGCCACCACCCGGTCGCTGATGGTCGTCGCCAGCACCGGATCGATCGGGCGCAGCGCCTCAACGATGAGGTAGTTGATGGGCATCCAGATGGGGCCGCGCCAGTTCGAATTGGTGTGCGCGTTGCTCGCGTAGCCGGGCTCGTACAGGACGCTGTCCGCGGACACCGAGCGCACCCCGTAGGGCGACAGGAACCGCTGGGGATCCGCCAGCGCGTCCAGGATCGGCGGTAGCCGGTCGTCCGGCACCACCCCGGCGATGAGCGGGATCAGGCCCGAGTAGGAGCGGGTCGGGATGAGCTTCCCGTCCGTGTCCATGTCGAAGTAGAAGCCGGCGCTTTCGCTCCACAGGTTCGCGTTCAGCGCCTCGGCGATCGTGGTCCGGTCGGCCCGGTAGCGGTCCACGTCCCCGGTACCCAGGCGGTCGGCGATGGTGGCCAGGTCACCCGCGAAGCGGGCCATCCAGGCCGTGGCGTCCGCCTGGGCCATCCCCTGGCCGCGCGGCAGGTTGTCCATCCCGCAGAAACCGCAGGTGAAGAGGCCCTTCGGATCGACCGCGAGCGCCGACCACCAGTAGTCGTAGAGCTTCTGGAGCCCCGGATAGACCTCGGCGAGGAACGCATTCCCCGCGCCGGCATCGGCCACGCGGAGTGCGGCCCATGCGAAGACCGGCGGGCACTCCGTTCCCATCACCCATTCGGCGCAGGGCAGGTGGCCGTCCGGCTGCTGCCACTTGCTGCTGAACAGGAACCGAAGCTGCTCGGCGCCGAGCTGCGGGTCGATGAGCGAGGCGGCGACCGACTGGAAGCCCGTGTCCCAGGTCGCCAGCCACGGGAACTCCCACTTGTCGGGCATGATCAGGACGTCATTGGCGGCGACCTTCCCGTCCCAGGCCGGGTCGTAGGTCGAGGTGCCGTCCCAGGTGTAGAGGCTCTGGTTCCACAGCAGACCCATGAGCGCGGCGCGGTACGCATCCTCGTTCTGCGTGACGTCGCCGCGCAGGACGCCATCGGCCTCCGCACGACGGTCAGCCACCAGCCGGTCCGCGGCCCCGGCCAGCTCGCGTGCCCGGGCCTCCGCCACCCCGGCGTCATCGGCCTCGGCCCAGGCGGCCCGCACCGTCCCGGACCCAGCGGGCGCCAGGTCGAGGTGATAGTCGAGCGCGCCGATATGCCCGGGCCCGTCGCCGGAAAGCCCTTCCGCACGCAGGTTCGCGTCCAGTGCCTTCTTGGCGTCGCTCGCCTGCGCGCCCACAGCCGACTGCCCTCCGATGATGGCGACGACCGACGAGGGACCGCGGAGCAGGAGTCCGCCGTCGATGAGCTCCACGCGCAGCGTCGGATCGAAGAACCAGCCTTTGACCACGAGCTCGAGCGGCCCCGCCTCCGAGCCGGTATTCCGGGCGGTGGCCAGCAGGACGCCGGCGTGGTCGTCCGCGCGCGCCTCCTCGAAGGTGATCCGGAAGTGCCCGTCCTCGTTCGGGTAGGCGAGCTCCTCGCTGGCGTAGCTGCTCGTGGGCGTATTCGGCCCGAACGTCCGCCGGTCGACGATCGCTTCGCCGTGATCGCCCGACGGGTTTCCCCAGCCAAAGAGCCGCTCTGCCACGCGGACCTGCTGGTGGTCCCAGACCGCCCAGCCGATGTCGAAGGCCCCGTCGCGGGTCGTGAGCCCGGCAATGCCGTCCTCTCCGTACCGGTAGTCGGTCTTCACCGCGTCCAGGTAGGAGAGCCCCCATCCGTCGGAACCAACTGCCTCGTGCGGTGTTCCCCACTGACGCTCGGACAGGTACGTTCCCCATCGCGTGTCAAGCTGGTTCCAGGCAGGCAGGTCGCGGAGCGGGTCCGGGCCAAGGCGCCACCATGCGACTCCGGCGGCGACGAGGACGAGGACGGCCACCAGGGCCGCGACGACGAGGCGAGCCGGGAGGCGCTGGCGGACGGTGACGCGACGCAGGCTCACGCTCATCCGCAGCTGTCGAGGTCGCGCCACTTGGCAACCTGGCCGTCCACCGCCTGCGTGCCGTCATCGCCATAGGAGACGGTCAGCTCGCGATTCGGGATCTCACCGCAGCCGGAGTCCTTCTCCACCGCGTCCCACGATCCGCGGGTGAACTTGTACTGGACGGCCTGGCCCTCGTCGAAGTCCAGCGTGATCTGCCAGGTCACCGCATCCACCCGTTGCATGGGAGTCTTCCCCGGGTCCCAGCCCTGGAAGTCGCCCGCGATGTAGACCGTGTCACCCGGCGGCGTGTAGGCCGGCACCGTGGCCGTGATGGTGACGTGCACTGTCCGCTGCTGGGCCGATGCCGTCACCTCCACCGAGTTCGGCGACTGGTTGAAGCTCGTGTCCTGGGCGGTGACGACGTAGAAGTAGGTCGCCCCGCCGGAGACGTTCTGGTCCGTGAACGCCGTCTCCGTGGCCGTCCCGACCATCTGGTACGGGCCACCGGCCTGGTTGGCGCGCCAGACCTGGTAGCGCAGCAGGTCGTCCGCCGCCACCGCCGACCAGCCGAGCGTCACCTGCGTGGTCGAGACCGATGTCGCGGCCAGCCCGGTCGGGGCCGGCGGCGCCTCGCGGTCCGTGGCGGGCAGGCTGACGAGCGTCGCAGCCTGCGCATCGGCAGGCGCGGCGCTGATCCCGTCTCGCCCCACGTACTGCCAGCTCGCACCGCCGGAGACACTGATCCGGCCGATGACCGCGTGCTCGCCCTCCGTCTCCGGGTGGAGCGAGGCGACGAAGCGATCGGCGCCGTCCACGTCGCGGTCGTACGTCGCCGGCGCCCAGGTCCATCCCTCACCGGACGGGTCGCTGCCGGCCTCACCGAACCCGACCTGGACCGTCACGCCCACCGTCGGACCCTCCGCCTTGCTCGCGCCGTCGGCGACCGTCACCAGCAGACCCACCGGGCTGCCCGCGTCCGTGGCGGAGAGCGGCTGCTCCACCCGCTCGGCATCCAGGCGCGCGTCGGCGACCGTCACCTCCGGCCGTGCGGTCACCTCGTCGGAGCGCGTGCTCCGGTTCCCGGCCGCGTCCTCGCCGGTGACGACGTAGTGCCACAGCACCCCGTTCCGCGCGCTCGCGTCGGTGAAGTGCAGGTCGCTCGTCGTCTGCAGGGCGGCATAGCCGCCGCCGCTGACCAGCGAGCGCCAGACGGTGTACCGGTCGGCATCGGGGGCTGCGTTCCACGTCAGATCGACGGAGCCGGTGCCGGCGGTGGCGGTGACGTTGGTGGGCGCCACCGGGGCGGCCAGGTCGCTGCCCGCCGCGGAGAGGAGCACCCGCACGCCATGCGCGGGCAGCTCGACCGTGAGCGAGCCGCCGCTGGCGGTGACCGTAGAGCCGTCCAGGGCGTCGTCGAACGCGGTGCCGGCGGGCAGATAGCCCCGGATGGAGATGTCCACCGTCCGCGGCGCATCGGACAGGTTCAGGACGGTGATGGCGGCCTCGGCATCGGTCCTTCGCCCGAAGGCCAGGGTGCCGGCGGTGTCATCGGCCAGGAGGAAGCGCAGGTCGCCCGTCTTGAGTGCTTCGTGAGCCCCGCGGAGCTTCGCCAGGGTCGCGTACCAGTCGCGCAGCTCGGTGTCCTCGCTGCCCCATGGATAGGTCCGGCGGTCGTCGGGGTCGTCGTGGCCGGTGAGCCCCACCTCGTCGCCGTAGTAGATGTCCGCCATGCCCGGGAAAGTGAGCTGGATCGCGGACACCAGCCGCAGGAGCGCCTTGCCCTGCGCCATCGCGGCGGGATCCTCCTTGGCCTCCCGGTTGTCGGCACCGGGTGTGAGGGTCCACAGGATGCGAGCGGTGTCGTGGCTGTCGACGAGGTTGAGCATCGAGGCGAAGGCCTGGGGCGGGTAGTCCTCCGCGATCGACTCGATGGTCGAGGCGAACTGGCTCGGCGTCAGCCCCGAGATGGCACCATCCGGATCCGCCGTGTCGCCGTTGATGAAGCCGATGACGGCGCGCCGGAAGCGGTAGTTCATGCTGGCGTCGACCTCGTTGCCCACCAGCCACGGTGCCGCGTCGTCCCACAGCTCACCGATCACCGCCGCGTCCGGGTTCTCGTCCTTGGCCGCCTTGCGGAGCGCCCGCAGGAAGCCGTGCGAGAGCTCGTTCGCGACGTCCAGGCGCCACCCGTCAATGCCAGCCGCCAGCCAGTGCCGGACGATCCCGTCCGGTCCGTTGAAGTACTCGTCGACCGCCGGAACCTCGTTGAGGACCGGGAGCGTGTCGAACCCGAACCAGTCGACGTACGTCTGCCCGTCGTAGCACTTCGCCGGCGGGCCTGCCTTGAATGTGTACCAGTCCGCGTACGGGGAGTCCGCGGACTCGCAGGCGCCCACCTCCGAGAAGCGCCCGGCCCGGTCGAAGAACGGCGAGTCGGAGCTCGTGTGGTTGAAGACCCCGTCCAGGATGACCTTGAGTCCCAGCTGGTGCGCCTTCGCGACCATCGCGTCGAAATCTGCCTGCGTGCCCAGGTCCGGGTCGATGGTCAGGTAATCGCTCGTGTCGTAGCGGTGGTTCGACGGGGCGGCGAAGATCGGGTTGAGGTAGATCGCTGTGACACCGAGGTCGGCGAGGTCCCCCAGGTGCTCGGTGATGCCGGCCAGGTCGCCACCGAAGAAGTCGCGACCGAGCGGCTGCTCGGTGCAGGGCGTCGCGGCGCCCGAATATGCGCGGCAGTACCCCTCCGGCAGCTCGCCCCACTCCTTGGCCAGGATGGGGTTGCCGTACACGTCGCCGTACCGATAGCGCTCGGCGCCCGCGCCCGGCTGCTCCGATGGCGACGGATCGTTCGACGGATCGCCGTTCGCGAAACGGTCCGGGAAGATCTGGTAGACGACCGCGCCGTGGGTCCAGTCGGGCGTGGTGAACGACGGATCGTAGGTGAGCAGCTCCCACGAGGCGTCGGCCGAGTCGGCCAGGACGGTGCCGCTTCCGCCGTCGAGCGCGGCATCGTCCTCGACGTACCGCGTGGTGGAGCCGTCGTGGACGATGAAGCGGTAGTAGAGGAGGGCGGGCAGCTTGGTGGTGGCCAAGGTGGCCTCCCAGTAGTCGTAGCCGTGCTCACCGCCGATCCCGTCCCGCGCTCCCACCGCCATGGGGATGATCACCTGCGTGTTGCTGATCGCGTCGTAGACCCGCAGCTCGACGGCCGTCAGGTCACCGGCCGCGGCGCGCAGGCGGACGGCGACCGGCGTTCCGGCCGGAACGGCGCCGCCCGGCGAGCGGTACAGGTCACTGCGGCTGTCGTGGAGGAGGTCCTGCTCGCTGATCCGCCCGTCGGCGGCGAGGGGAGCCTTGTCCGGCTCCACGGCCTGGGCCACGGGGCCCGGTTCGAACGGTCGGATGACGAGGAGGAGGCCGCCCGCGACGAGCGCCACGACCGCCAGCCCGATCACGACCAGCCACCGCGCCGGCGGGCGACGCAATGTGCGACCCTGCTGCGGGCCCGTCACGCCGGCACCAGCACCCGGCCGCTTCGGGCGTGCACGTCGGTCACGGCGGCGCCGCTCGCGTCGAGGGCGACGCTCCCGTCGACGCCGCCCGGCAGCGGCACGTCGTGGAGCGTCCTGCCGGCGAGCTCCGGGACGGAGACTGCGACGCGAGCCGCGGTATCCGCGTTGTTCAGGACGACCACCGCCGCATCGGGACCGCTGCGGTCCGCGACCGGCTCGATGGTCCAGTGGCGGAGATACCCGATGGCAGGCCCGTCCGCACTCACCACCCGGAACGAGCCCCGGCGGAGGACTGGGGTCGCGTGGCGGAAGCTGGCCATCGCGCTGACGAACGCGAGCAGGTCCCCATCCCACCTCTCCTCGTTCCACGGAAAGCCGCCGCGGCACCCAGGATCCATCTCGCCCTCCAGACCGATCTCCGTCCCGTAGTAGATGCACGGAACCCCGGGCAGCGTCATCTGCAGGAGGGTCGCGAGGCGCACGACGTCGCGGTCGCCGCCGGCCATGGTCCGCAGCCGCGGCGTGTCATGGCCGTCGACGAGGTTGAGCAAGGCCTCCCCGGCCTCGCGCCGATACGCGCTGGACATCGACTCGAGAGCCGCGGCCAACCCCGGCGCGTCGAGCTGCCGGGTCCGCCTGCCGAGCGTGTCGTGCTGCGCCAGCACCGCGGCGTCGAGGTGCGCACCCGCCGCGTAGCCCACCGCGGCGTACAGGAACGGGTAGTTCATGAGCGCGTCGTAGGTCCGGCCGTCGAGCAACTCCGGCCGCTGCTCCCAGACCTCCGCCACGATGTACACCTCGGGGTTCACCGCCCGGATCCGTCGCCGGAACTCCTCCCAGAAGCCCGGGGTGGTGATCTCCTCGGCCACGTCGAGCCGCCAGCCATCAACCCCGAAGCGGGTCCAGCGCTCGGCGCTCTCGAACAGGTACTCGCGGACCTCGGGGTTGTCGGTGTTCAGCTTGGGGAGCGCTGGCAGGTCCCACCACGCCCGGTAGCCCAGCGTCTCGAGCGACTCGGTCCCGCCGGCGTGGGCCTCCGCCCAGTCCGTGGCGATCCCGTCCGGGATGGCATGCTCGTCGAAGGCCCGCAGCTGGCGACCCTCCCTGAGCCAGTCGTGGTTCAGGTGGAACCAGTCCACGTACGGCGACGAGCGGCCGTTCTCCATGACATGGTTGAAGGGCCAGAACCCGCGGCCGGCGTGATTGAAGACGCCGTCCAGGATCACGCGCATCCCCCGCGAATGGGCGGCATCGATGAGCTCGCCCAGCGCGGCATCGCCGCCCAGCAGTGGGTCCACACGCATGTAGTCGTAGGTGTGATACCGATGGTTCGCCGCCGAGGCGAAGACCGGGTTGAGGCTGATGGCGGTGACTCCCAGCGCCTCGAGGTAGTCCAGCCGCTCGGCGACGCCCAGCAGGTCGCCGCCCTTGAACCCGTGGTTCGTGGCAGGCGCGTCCCACGGTTCGAGCGGCCCGGGCTTGTGCGCCCGGGCGCTCATCGCGAACCGGTCCGGGAAGATCTGGTAGACGACCGCGTCCCGGACCCACGGCGGCGGATTGCTGACCATGGCGCCCCGGCCTACCCCTTCACTCCGCCCAGGGTGACGCCGTTCACCAGCCACTTGGACGAGTACAGGAACAAGGCCACGATGGGGATCGAGACCAGGACGGACGCTGCCGCCAGGTCACCCCACTGGGTCTGGAACTGCGCCTGGAAGCGGAGGATGCCGATCGGCCAGGTATACAGGTCGCTCTGCGACCCGATCATGACCCGCGCCAGGACGTACTCGTTCCAGGCGGCGAGGAAGTTGAACAGGAAGACGATCGCCAGGGCAGGCGCCGACAGGGGGATCAGGATCCGCCAGAAGGCCTCCAGCTGGCTGCAGCCGTCGACCATGGCCGCCTCCTCCAGGTCGATCGGCACGGTGTCGTAGTAGCCCTTCAGGATCCAGATGCTGAACGGCACGCTGGTGACCGAGTAGGCGATCATCAGCCCGCGGTACGTGCCCTGCAGGCCCAGCTGGACCGCGATGATGAAGAGCGGAACGAGGAGCATGGTGGCGGGGATCAGCTGGGTGGCCAGCAGGGCGGTGAGGCCCAGCCCCCGGCCCGGGAACTTGTAGCGGCTGAATGCGTAGGCACTCGTGGCGGCAAAGATGAGGCCCACGATCGACGTGCCGACGGTGATCAGCAGCGAGTTGATGAGCCACTTGACGAAGTCGGTGTCCGAGACGACGTGGACGTAGTTGTTCAGCGTCGCGCCGGGCGGGATGAAGTTGAAGGTACGCTCGAGGAGCTGATCCGACGGGCGGAGGGAGACCGAGATCACCCGCAGGACCGGGAAGATCGCGATCAGCGCGGCCAGGAACAGGGTCCCGTGGACCATGGCCGTCTTCAGGACGCCGTCACCGCGTCCGGTACGGCCGGCGCGGGTCTGCGAGCCCTCGGCCGCAGGCCTCTGGGGGATGGGTACGACGGTCGGCTGGCTGGTCATTCGGTCACACTCCTCAACGCGCCGCTACGCCGCACGTAGACGATGACGAAAACGAGCAGGAGCAGGAAGACCACGAAGGCATAGGCGCCGGCGAAGCCGAAGTGGTAGTACTGGAACGCGGCGCGGAAGAGGCCGGTCACCAACGTGTCCGACGTCTCGAGCTCGTTGGCATTGATGACGAACGGGACGTTGAAGTTGTTGAACGTCCAGACCGTGCCCAGGATGATGGCCGGGGTCATGACCGGGCGCAGCAGCGGCAGCGTGATGTTGCGGAACGACTGCATCGCACCGGCGCCGTCGATCTTGGCCGCCTCGTAGAGCTCCAGCGGGATGCTCTGCAGGCCCCCGAGAAGGATCACCATCATGAAGGGGATCCCCAGCCAGACGTTGGTGATGATCATGGCCGTGAAGTTCCAGAACGGGTCGGCCAGCCAGTTGGGACCATGGATGCCGATCAGGCCGAGCAGCTGGTTGAAGACGCCGAACTCGGGCTGGTACTCGGTGCGCCAGACGGCCAGGGCGACGATCTGCGGCACCGCCCAGGGGAGGACGATCAAGGCTCGGTAGATCCCCTTGCCGCGTATCTGGCGGTTGAGCAGCAGCGCAAGCCCCAGGCCCACGGTGACGTGGAAGAAGACGTTGACGACCGTCCAAACGACCGTCTGCCAGAGCACCTGGAAGAATCCGGCCTGCAGCAGGACCGGCTCCGTCAGGACGTCGGCGTAGTTCTGCAGGCCCACGAACATGTTGTTCGGATCGTTCTTGCAGTGGACGAACAGGCCCGCGGGGATTCCCGGATCGCAGAACCGGGTGAGCGACATGTTCGTGAAGGAGACGTTCAGCTCCCAGAGGAGCGGATAGACGATCAGCGCCACCAGGCCCACGAACGCCGGGGCGATGAGCATGATGGGGACGGCGAGCCGGGCCCTGAGCCAGCGAACGAGCAGCAGGTAGAGCAACCCCTCCACCACCGCCACGCCGATGGCGATGATGGCCAGGGTGAACAGGACCTCGGCGATGGCGCCAGTGACGGTCGAGAGATCCACGTTGGGCCTCCGTTAGCTCCTGGTCGCGATGACGGCGGCCGATTCCGGGAATGCAGTGGTGCGTGGTGGCGGCCGGAGCCGCCACCACGCAGGGTTCGGGGAGGGTCTCAGCCCTTGGCCACGCAGGACTCGGCGGCGTCCTGAGCGCTCTTGGCAACGCTCGCGATGTCGCTGTTGCCCTTGAGCACGACCTCGTTCATGCCGATGTTCTTCAGCGCATCGAAGATGCACCGCATCGACAGGTTCGTGGGCTGCGGGGTTCCCTTCTGGACGGCCTCGGCCGCGCCGGCGAGCAGTGGATCGCCGGTGACGAGCGGGTCAGCCAGCGCCTCGGCGTTCGCCGGCAGGCGGCTGAGCTGCTTGACCATCTCGAGCTGGTTGTCCTTGTTGGTGGACCACTTCACGAAGTCCAGGACCACGGTCAGGGTGTCACCCTGGTCCGCGGACGGGACCATCCAGTACGCGCCGGCGGTGTACGGGGCCGGCCAGTCACCGGTGGCGGTGACCATCGGCAGCGGAGCGACGCCCAGATTGTCGCCCAGCTTGTCCTTGTAGTTGCCGAGCTCCCAGTCGCCGTTGATGATCATCGGCGCCGCGCCGGTCGTGAACAGGTCGGAGGCGCAGTTGTAGTCGCAGGAGCTGGGCATGACCTTATCGGTGTACTTCAGGTCGTACAGGAACTTGAGTGCACCCGTGACCGCGTCGTTCGTCAGGTCGGGGGTCGTCTGGTCCGAGGCGAAGACCGATCCGCCGAACCCGCCGATCCACGGGATGAGCCAGAACGACTCGGTCTGGTTGTAGACGAGGCCGTACTTCTTGGCGGCCGCATCGGTGTACTGCTTTGCCAGGGCGATCATGGCATCGGTGTCGGCCGGAGGGGTGTCACCGATGACGCTCTTGTTGTAGTAGAGCATCAGCTGGTTGCCGTTGCTGATCGGCACGCCCCAGACCTGGCCCTGGACGTTCATGGCCGCCATGGCGCTCGGGGCGTAGAGGCTGGTGTCGATGGACGAGGTCACCGGCCGGATCACGCCCGCGGCATTGAACGGACCGAGGTGATCGGCGACCGTCCAGAGCAGCTGGGGTGCGCTCTGCGGCGCGAGGGCCGTGTTGACCATGTCCTCGCGCAGTGTCTCGACGTCCTTGTTCACGACGTTGAACGTGACGTTGGCGTGCAACGCCGTGTAGGCGTCGGTCAGGCTCGTGACGTAGTTGATCTGCGGGTCGCCTTCCTTCGTCCACAGCTCGATCGCGACCGGGGCGGTCGGGAACGGTGCCGGGGTCGCCGACGGTTCGGGCGTGGGCTCCGGCGTCGAGCTGGCGCCGATCTGGCCACCACCGCAGGCGGCGAGCACCAGCGACAGGATGACACCCACGGGAAGGAACCTTGAGAGCGTTCGGTTCATGCCGTTGAAACCTCTAGAATTTGAAGACTGGATGGGCTGTGGCGGACTGCAACAGGGCGATCAGGGTTCGTCGCCACCTCCTCCTCCCCCCTCGAGCGCCGGCGGCGCCCTGCGTGGCGGCGCGGTCGTCCCTCGGACGACAAGCCGCGTTGCGAGCAGCTCCGTCAGAGGAGCGTGCCCGCTGTCGGACCGAATGCGATCGATGAGGAGCCGGGCCGCGAGGCGGCCCTTCTCGCGGATCGGCTGGTGAACGGTCGTGAGCTGCGGGGTCACCCACGTGGCAGCTGGAATATCGTCGTAGCCGATGACGGACAGGTCCTCAGGAACCCTGATCCCGGCCTCGGTGGCAGCCTGGATGATGCCGATGGCGACGATGTCACTGACCGTCGTCACGGCGGTCGGCAGGCCCTCGCTGTTGAGAAGCTCGAAGACCGCCCGCCCACCGTCGATGGAGACGCTCGAAGCCAGTACGCGCAGCTGGACGCCTGACGAGCCGTCCACGCCCTCGGTCAACCCGAGGCCCTGACGAAGGCCCTCGAGCCGCCGCCCGCTGATGCCGAGCTCGCCGCCGAACCCTGACTCGGGGTCATCCTCGATGAGGACCGCCGCCACGTCCGTGTGGCCAAGGGCACGCAGATGCTCGCCTGCCGCGCGGCTGCCGCCCTCGTCGTCGATCCGGATGACATCCAGTCCCGGCCAGACCTCCACGTCGAGCGCCACGGAGGCCATCGCCACCGCCTGGACGTCGCGCAGCTCCGGGTGGTTCGGGCTCAGGCCAAGGAGAACCAGCCCGTCCACCAGGGCCGACTCGATGGAGCTTGCGATCGACCCTCCCACGGGAGGCACGATAACGATCGAAATGGCCTCGGTGTCGCAGACGTCCCCCAGGCCGCGGAGCAGCTCCGCAAGGAACGGGTTCCCAAGGATCTCGTGTGTCGCCTGCGGGACGACCACCCCGATCTGGGCGGTCTTCCTCGTGGCGAGCCGGCGAGCGAGCGGCGACGGCCGATACCCCAGCTCGCTTGCGATGCTGAGGATGCGGCGAAGCGTCGCCTCGTTCAGGTTCTCCGGCTGATTGAATGCAAACGAGACCGACGTCTTGCTGACACCAGCACGCCGGGCCACGTCGTCGATTCTCGGGCGTGCCATCAGGGCAACGCACCCCTCCGTCCCTCACCTGAACCGGTTCAGTAAACCGGTTCAGGCGCAGACTAGGGCGTGCGCGGGCCGATGTCAATCGTCTGTTGTCCCACGGATCGGGGGCCATCCAGCGCTATCGGTCGACTTGCCCACGGCGACGTCCACCATGAGCCGCCACGCGTTGAGCACAGAGCTGGTGAGCGCGATGGCTGCCGCGGGAAGGAGCAGCCACAGGCCGCCTCCCGCACCGATGGCCAGGCTGATTCCCGACGCGACCGCCAGCAGCCCTCCGAAGATGCCCACCCCGAGCTTGGTCACCGCGGCGCCGCGACCCTCGGCCGGGAGGTGGCGCAGCGCCCGGAGGTTGTATGCGGGGCTGGGGAGGGCCATCACCGCCACCTCGGCACCCAGCACCCCCCGAGGCTGGTCAGGGATCAGGAGGACGCCGGCGATGACCACCACACTCATGAGGGCGAGGAGCGAGGATCCGGCCGTCCCGCGGTGCCATCGGTCACGAAGGACGGCTTCCAGGTGCAGCGAGACCGCCACGAAGATCAGGCCGGTGAGCCCGCCCGCCACGGTCCCCACCATCAGGTACAGATCGTGCCAAGCGGCAGGGTGGTATGCGTTCTCCACGGTGCGCCTCCCTCGTCAATCGCCAGCCACGATGTCCACGTGGCCGAAGTGGGCGCCCTGCAGCGGCTCGCTCACGCCGACACCATGCGCAGCGTGATCGAGGTCACATCGGTGACCGCGCTCAGGGTCAGGGTGACCATGTTCCGCAGCAGCGCGGTGTCGGTGCAGCCGGACGACATCGGCCCCGGATCGATGGTCAACAGCAGCGCGTTCCCGGAGAGATCAAGCGAGGGCTGCTCGCTGCAGGCGGTGCTCTGCCAGTAGACCGCGACCTGGGTCAGGTCGCCGTTCGGATTCCACGCGGCCGGCGCAGCGGGCAGCGGATCGGGTGCCCCGGTGGCGCCGCCGCTCGCCGAGCGGACGAGCCCGGTCTCGTCCTTGACCGTCACCGTGATGGTCGCGCCCGCACGCTCCATCTTCACCGTCAGCCCCCCGCCGGAGCAGGCGCCCAGCAGCAGGGCAAGGACCACCGCGGCCGCAAGTGTGGGCGGTGCGTGTCGCCTCGTCTTCCGCACGGCGGCAGTCTGCCCGATCATGAGTCGCCATGGAAGGGCGAATCCGGAGGTCGATCCGCTGGGCTGCACACGGCGCGAATCTGCGCGTGGTCGTGGCGGGTCTCGTCGCCCTGGCCCTCTTCGGCTACGTGGTCGATATCGCCAGCCACGGCGACCTCGCCGGCGGGCTCGGAGCGGCGATCCGGCGCGTCGGCTGGATCACGGTGCTCCTGGCTGTCCCCTACTTCGCGCTTCGCACGCTGACCTGGCACCTCCTCCTCGAACAGGTGGGGATCACCGCGCCGCTGCGGCAGACGGTCGCGGCCTTCAGTGCCGGGGAGCTGACCAAGAGCCTCCCCGGCGGGGTCTATCTCGAGGCGTTCGTTCTGGCCCGGCTGGAGCGGCTCACCGAGGAGGGGATCGTCAACGCCGTCGTGGCGACGACCGGCCTCGATGTCATGGTGGGCACGGTCTCGTTCCTCACCGCCATGGCCGTGGGGCTGCCCGGACGCGACTGGTTCCGATGGCTCTTTGTCGCGGTGGCCGGGGCATGGATCGTCCTGTTCGCCCTCGTCTGGGTGGTGATCCGACGGTGGCGGCCGCACGAGCGGCCGTCGTCCTACGGCTGGGTTCGCACCGTCGGCCGGATCCTGGTCGAGGCCGCCTCGGCGGCGGTGAGGCTCGTCAGGCCCGCCGTGATCCGGCCCCTGGCCGCGACGGCCGCGTCGCTGCTGGTCTACGCGGTCAACCTGTGGCTGATTCTCGATGTGTTCGGCATCGGCGACCTCGGTTTCGGAGCCGCCATTGGGGTGGTGACCATCACCAGCCTGGCAAACGCTCTCCTGCCCATCCCCACCGAGCTGGGTCTGACGGAGATCACCGGCGTCGGCGTGCTGGGCGCGTACGGCGTCGCGGCTCCCGATGCCGCGATCGTCATGCTCGGCTACCGCGCGCTGACCACCGGGCCGCTGACCATCGTCGCCCTCGGCGTCATTGCCGTTCTGCGGGGGACGTACGTCCGCGAAGTGGCCGGGGAGGAGCCCGCGGGTACGACCTGACCGGCCGCGGAACCAGTCGACCGCCCGGTCAGACCGGGCGGTCGACAATACGCGAAGGGGCGACGGTCAGGCCGCTATTTGCTCATGGCGCAACCGCTGCTCGCGTTGCTCCAGGTCGGCTGCACGGCATATGAGTGGCCGCCGAAGCTGATGTTCGCCGAGCTCTTGTCCCAGGCGCACTTGTCAGCATTCTCCGCGCCGCTGCCATCGACCCACCCGCTCGACGGATGCGGGTCGGTCTCGGCCTCGGAGTACTCGTGGCCGGCGACGATGCTGAACCCGTCGAAGTAGCCGTTACCGTAGCTGTTGGTAGTGCTGTTGACGAAGTTCATCCCGCACGAGGCGCCCGCGTCGGGCATGTACGGGATGTACCCGTAGGCCACCGTGCCCTTGCTGGAGCTGGTCGAGCTATGCCAGGCGCACCACTGTGTGCCGAAGCCGCGCATCGACTTGCCGCTGGGCGTGAAGACCAGGTAGGTCGCGTTCGGGTCGTACTGGAAGTGGGTCATGAGCCGCACGGCGGCGGCCGCGATCTGGCTCTGGCTCGGCCTGCCCGGGACGGAGGTGGTGTCGTTCCACTGCCCCTTGAGCTGGCCGGTGGGGTTCGTGATGAAGGCGGCTCCGGAGGGGCAGGTCTGCGTCCCGCCAGACACGCCCTGGCAGTACTGGGTCACCACGTTGTTCCAACCGCTGCCCCCGACGCCGGCAAAGAAGCCCCCGGTGTAGGCCTGGGCCTGCTGGCTGGTGTAGCCCCCGGTGGAGAAGCCGGACGCCCACTCCGGGCCCCACCAGCTGATGTACACGGCCGGGGTGACCTGGACGGGTCCTCCACCGCTGGAGAGGTTGTTGTTGCTCGGGGGAGGCTTGGGCTTGCCGTGGTCGCCGCGGGCACCGTGGAGGATGCCCATCACCTCGACGCCGGCGAGCGGACTGCCGGCGTCGGACCGTGCTGCGGCGGAGGCGGCGCCGACCATCGAGGCGACGAGCGCCATTGCGGCGGCGAAGGACAGGAAGATTCGAGTCGCGGATCGCATGGCTGGTCTCAGGCTCCCATCGAGGTGGAATTCGCCGGTTCGGCTCGGCGGTGGCCGGAACAATAGCGCCACGGTAGCCACATGTGGGCGAATCCGGGACCAATAGGTGGTGTGCGTCGGCACCGTCCGGGCGGGAGGTCCCGACGCGACTCCTCTAGTGATCGCCTGGGCTGGATGACGGCCGAGGGGTCTCGGTCGGCTGAGGGGTCTCCGTGCCGCCGTCCTCGGATGCGCTCGGTCGTGGTGTCTCCGTCGTCGGCGGCGATGTCTCGGCCGTCCCGTTCGTGCCGGTCGCCTGCGGCCGCTCGGTCACATCGATGGTCGGCTCCGGCGTCTCGGTCGGCTGCAGTGTCGGCGAGGGGGTCGGCGAAGCCGATGGGCTGGCGGTCAGCGTCGGCGACGCGGTCGGCGATCCCGAGCTCCCCGCCTGCGAGGGCCCCTGTCGGAGGAGTCCGCTCAGCTCCCCGCCGATCAGGGCGCCACCCACGGCCAGGACCACCACCGCCGCAACGGCCGCCATTCGCAGCGACTGGCGTGCCGGGCCGGCGAGCTGGCCGAGCCACGCGGCGACCGCGTTCACCAGCCCTCCACGAGCCGGCGTGGGCTCAGCCTCCACGGCCGTCATCACCCGGTCCACGAACCCGGGCGAGGGATGCTGATCGGTGAGGGCCCCGTAGCGGACGAGCTCTTCCGTGACCGGATCGCGCTCCGGCCCGCCGTCCGGACCGCCCAAGCCGCGTGGGTCGCGCTCGTCCGTCACGATCGCGCCTCCACGTGCATCTCTCGTCGGAGCCGCTCGAGGCCGCGCCTCAGGTGCGTTTTCACGGTGTTGATGGGACGCCGCGTCGTCGTCGCGATCTGCTCGAGAGACAGCTCGCCGAAGAATCGCAGGGCCACCGTCTCGCGGTAGGGGTCCGGAAGGGCCGCCACGGCGAGCCGGACGGTGCGTTCGCGCTCACCCGCCAGGACGGCCGCCATCGGGTCGCTGCCGGGCGCATGCAGCGGGAGCTCGGCCACCTCGTCGATGGATGTGGTGGGACGGCGCTGACCAAGGCGACGGTACGCGAGGCGTGTCGCGATGCGCACCAGCCACCCGGCCAGCGGCCCGTCGCCACGGAATCCGGCGAGCGATCGGTAGGCGATCACGAAGCTCTCCTGCGCAACGTCTTCCGCATCGTGCGGCCTCCCCAGGACCCGCAGGCAGGCCCGGTACACCGTGCCCTGCTCCCGCTCCACGAGGAGCCGGAACGCGTCACGGTCACCGGTGAGAACCGCCTGCACGATCGCCCGGTCGTCCACACCGGCATCGTGCCATGCGATACCTGCCATGCGCTCGAGGTGACGGTCAGCGATGCGTCAGCCGTTGCTGCCTCCGTTTCCGTCGTGCCCCGAGTCGCCGCCGTTGTCGTCGGGCGAGCTGGAGGCCTGTGCTGATTCGCTCGCTCCCGCTTGCTCCGTCGGTTCCGCGCTCTCGGTGGGCTCTGCGGATCGGCTGGCATTGGCTGTCTCGCTCGCCTTCGGGGCCTCGGTCGACTCCCCTGGCTTGGCGCTGTCTCCGGCCGTGGCCGCTTCGGGTGAGGCACTCGGCTCTGCGCGTTCGCTGCCCTCGGCCGACTCGCTGGGCTCCTGGCTCTCGCTCGGCTCCTGTGTCTCGGATGCCTCGGGCGAGGCCACGGTCTGGGAGGTTGTCGTTGTCAGGCTCGGTGACGCGGTGTCATCGGTTCGCGGAGTGTCGGCGCCTCCGGAGACGGCGAGCGCGCCGCCCGCCACGACCAGGACCGACACGACTGCGGCGGCGATGCCTCGCAGGGCTCGTGCTCGGAAGACGTTCATTGGGTACCTCATGCTCATCGGGCGGTGACGGCCGGGCAGCGCACCGCCAGCCATCCACTACGAGGCCGCCGACACCGCAAAGGTTTCATCTGGCATCCGACTTGCTACGATTGGCGTCCGAACGAAGCAGACCGGGCGGCGACGATCCAAGCGAGCTCGACAGTGGCGCCCGCTCGATTCCCGACCAGGAGGACCCGACCTCGATCATGAGCACGCTTGCCAACTCGCCCGCTTCGCGGAGCCCCATGGGTCCGGGGGGCGTCCGCCTGCCCGCGGCCCGTCTGGTCCGCTACAACCCGGCCGCAGCCCAGCTGCAGGAGCGCACCTCCCACATGCCGCAGGCGCGCAGGACGAGCTTTGGGAACTTCAACGTGCAGACCCGGGTCACGAGCCGGTCTGTGGGCTCCACCTATCTCGTCACGGACGACCCCTCGGTGACGACCGGCCAGGCCATCAGCACCACGGACGCGCGCCGGGTCGCGTCGGTGCAGGCGGAGTACATCGCCGGCCAGGAGATGGTCGTCATCGACGGGTACATCGGCAACGATCCGGAGCACCGGGCGCGTGCTCGCCTCTACGTCGAGGCGGCCAACGCGAACATCGCGGGCATGCAGGCCCAGCTCTTCTTCCCCGCCGACGCACCCGCCCATGACTGGGATCCGCAGCTGGTCGTGATCTACACGCCCAACCTGCCGATGCCCGGCTTCCCGGATGATCGGGTCATCACCGTGGACCTCGAGGCCGGGATCACCCGCGTCTGCAACTCCGACTACTTCGGCGAGTCGAAGAAGGGCGGCCTGCGGATGTGGAATGCCCTGGTCTACGCATCGGGCGGGCTGGCCATGCACGCCGGCTGCAAGGTGGTGCCCACCGACCACGGGGAGCAGGTGCTCCTGATCATGGGCCTGTCGGGCACCGGCAAGACCACCACCACCTTCACTCGCCAGAACGAGAGCCAGCCGGTGCAGGACGACTTCATCGGCCTCTTCCCCGGCGGCCACGTGGTCGGAACCGAGAACGGCTGCTTCGCCAAGACCTTCGGTCTCGACCCGAAGCACGAGCCGGCCATCCACGGAGCGGTGACGAACCCCGACGCATACCTCGAGAACGTCAGCCAGCAGACCGATGGCGGCCCCGTCGACTTCTTTGACACCAGCTACACGAAGAACGGCCGCGCCACGTTCCCCATGGCCCTGCTGGGCATCTGGCGCGATCCGCGCGACATCGGTCCGGTCAGCCGGATGCTGATCCTGAACCGCAACGACAACATCATCCCGGCGGTGGCACGCCTGACCCGCGAGCAGGCCGCGGCCTACTTCATGCTGGGCGAGACGCAGGGAACCTCCGCCGGCGGCAAGGCGGAGGAGGGCAAGGCCCTGCGCGTGCCGGGCACGAACCCGTTCTACCCGTATCGCGACGAGCAGCAGGCCAACCGGTTCCTTGAGCTCATGGGCAGCAGCGATTTCGAGGTCTTCCTGCTCAACACCGGCCGGGTCGGCGGGACGGAGGCCGACCCCGCATCCAAGAAGATCCAGATTCAGGACTCCAGCGCCGTCGTGAAGGCCATTGCCGAGGGGACCATCACCTGGGAGCTGGACCCCGACTTCGGCTACGAGGTGGCGAGCTCGCTGCCCGGGATCGACGACCCGGAGCTGCTGCAGCCCCGGCGGCTGTACGAGCGTACCGGCCGCCCGGATGCCTATGCGGCCTGGGTCGAGCGCCTGCGGCGCGAGCGGATCGCGTTCCTCGAGGGTTACCCGGGGCTCCTTCCCGAGATCCTCGAGGCCATCCGCTAGGCAGCTCCCCGGCGTCAGTCGTCGTGGTGGTGATCGACCTCCAGTGTGGCGTCCACGCTGAGCGCCACGTTGCCTGCCAGGGCGCGGGAGATCGGGCAGCCGTCCTTCGCCGCCTCGGCGGCCTCCACGAACGACTCTCGGGTCGCTCCCGGCACATTGCCCAGCACGGTGAGTGCCGACGAGACCACGGTCCAGCCAGCGTCCAGCTTGTCGAAGGTCACCTCCGCCTCGACATGGAGGTGGTCCGGCGGCGTGCCCGCGCGCCCGAGACCGCCGGAGAGCGACATGGCGTAGCAGCTCGCGTGCGCGGCGGCCAGCAGCTCTTCGGGGGAGGTGCGTCCCTCCGGCGCCTCGGTCCGCGAGGCCCAGCTGACCGGGAGATCCAGGAAGGTGTCCGACGAGCCGGCGCTGGCCGTGCCGCTCCCATCGGCCAAGCTGCCCTTCCAGGTGACGGTTGCGGTGCGAACGGCTGCCATGACGAGTGCGGCCTCCTTGCTATCCTGCATGCATGGGCCGCCTGAAACGGCCCAGTTGATCGAAGCGCTCGGAGTGTCGAGCCTACCCCATCGAGGCCCAGGATGAGCGAGACGGCACCCGCACCCGCCCAGCCGCACAACCCCATCATCCGCGGCGAACGGGTGTACCTGCGCCCGGCGGAGCGGAGCGACCTCGCCACGTTCGTGCGCTGGCTCAACGAGGCAGACACGGTCCGCTACCTCGGCATGGTCGCACCCATGAGCCTGGCCTCGGAGGACCGCTGGTTCGAGGGTCTGCTGGAGCGCCAGGGCAAGCGCGACTTCCATTTCGTGATCTGCCTGCTCGCCGACGGACGCCCCATCGGCACCGCCGGCCTGCACCAGGTCGACCATGAAGCCGGCAGCGCCGCGTTCGGGATCGCCATCGGCGACGAAGCCGACCGCAACCAGGGCCATGGCACCGATGCGCTGCGCGCCATCTGCGACTTCGGCTTTGGCTCGCTGCGCCTGGAGCGCATCTACCTCGACGTGTTCGCGCCCAATGAGCGGGCAGTGCGCAGCTACGAGCGAGCCGGTTTCGTCCGTGAAGGGACGCAGCGGCGCGCGCATTTCACGGACGGCCGCTTCGAGGACGTCCACCGCATGTCCCAGCTGCGCGCCGAATGGCTCGCACTGGGCGGGCGCACGGGGGAATGACGCCCGGCCGCGCGGCGGTCCGTGGACGGGCGACACGCATCACCCGGCTCCCCGAGGCCGTGGCGGCCCTGGACGCCGCCGCACGGGAGCGCGTGGAGCGCCTGTTCGAGATCCAGCGCAGCGTGGGGACCACCGAGCCGCCGGCCGCCATGGACGCGTGGCTGGAGGGGCACTTCGGGTCGGTGGACGCCGTCCGCCGCCAGACGATCGTTCGCGTCGTGAACCGCTGGTCCCTGGACGGAACGCTCTTCTCCAGCCTCCGGGCGCGGCGGCCGATGGAGGTGGCGGAGGACGACGGCGGGGCAGATCCCGGCGGGGCCGATCCATTCTGTGATCCGGAGGAGCAGACGCCGGCCGCGGACTGGGGCCGCGTGCGCGGCGTCCACGCGATCACCGGAGCCAACGCCGCGAAGTACGACGCCCACCACGCCGTGATCGTCTTCGCCCACCATGATCCTTTGGCCTTCGACCGGGGGACGGTGATCGACCTGTTCGACGTGGGCCGGCGGTGGGCGGATCGGGCCCGCCAGGACGACCCGCAGGCCACGGCCTACCTGCTCACCTGGAACTGCGGCCTGCGTGCCGGGGCATCGATCCGCCACGGCCACGCGCAGGCGCTGCTGGGGCGCGGCCACTACCCGCGCGTCATGCGCCTGCGCCGGGACGCAGTCGCCTACCGCGCTGCGACGGGCCGCGGCTATCCCGCCGACCTCGTGGACGCCCATCGCGACCTGGGCCTGGTCGTCGATCGGGGTCCGGTGAGCGTGGTCGCGGTCCTCAACCCGGTGAAGGAGCGGGAGCTGCTGGTCGTGGGCCCACCCGGCATGGACGAGCGCGACGAGGCCTTCGCAGGGGTGGTGGGCGAGACGCTGGTCGCATACCGCGATCGCCTGGGGGTGCGGGCCTTCAACCTGGCGCTCCACATCCCGCCGCTCTTCGACCGCACGGCCGGCGACGGCTGGGGTGACATCGGCCCGATGGTCCACGTCGTGGACCGCGGCAACCCGGCGGTCCGCAGCTCGGACATCGGCTCCATGGAGCTCTTCGCGGCCTCGGTGGTCAGCGCGGACCCGTTCACGCTGGCGGCGCAGCTGCGCGAGGCCCTGTAGCAGCAGCGGGATCGGCATCGAGTACGATGCCGTGGTGTTCGAGCTGCGTCGCGACCCGGTCACCGGCTGGTGGTCGGCGGTCGTCACCGACCGTTCGTTCGAGCACAGCTCATTTGCCGTCCAGGCCCTGCCCGTGGAGGGCAGCCACTGCCGCCACTGCGACGAGGCGCCGGACCAGGACGACGACCGAGTTCGACGCGTGACCCTGCGGCACGATGCCTTCCACCGCATCGATGCCACGAAGGACCGTGCCGCCCAGATGGCCATGTCTGAGGTGGAGGCCAGCTCCGGGTCGTGGGAGATCCTGGTGGGCCCCCGCGACCACCACGAGCGGTATGCCGATGCCAGGCCGCAGCTGGCCATGAACCTGCTCCGCGCCACTCGCGACGCGATGCGCGAGATCGGCGAGCAGCCGCGCGGCGAGGACCAGCCGCTGTACGTCCAGGCGGTGCAGAGCTACGGCCGGCAGGCCGGGTCGCGCAGCCAGCACCTGAACATGGAGCTCTACGCCATCCCGCAGATCCCGCACTGGATCGCGGAGGAGATCGGTGGCGGCGCACGACACGTGATCAACCGGCGATCCTGCGTCTGGTGCGGGCTGGCGAAGGCGGAGGAGGAGGCGGGCGAGCGGCTCGTCTTCGCCGACGAGGCCTTCGTGGTCTTCGCCCCTGCCGCGGCGCGATCCGCCTTCGAGCTGATGATCGTGCCGCGCGAGCATGCCGCGGCTTTCACGGCGATCGACGACGACGCGGTGGCAGCCTGCCGCGCCACCCTCCAGCGGGCCCTCATCGCCCTGGACGCGCTGGGCGATCCTCCGTACAACCTCTTCCTGCATACCGCGCCGTCCGGCGAGCGCCTCGACCAGACCTTCCACTGGCACTGGGAGCTGCATCCCCGCCTGCGGGTGATCGCGGGGCTCGAGCGCGCCACCGCCCTCGCCGTCAACCCTGCCGCGCCCGAGTACGCGGCGGAGGTGCTCCGACGCCATCTCGCGGAGCTCGCCTGACGAGGGGTAGGTGTAACAGATGTCGGCCGCCAATCGTTCAACCGGCACGTGGATCCATCGCACGGCCTGGAGGATCGAGTGCACTCGGTGGCAGTTCCCCGGCGATTCGTGGGGGCACCGATGAGCGCGCGGGCCACGAACCCCTCCCGCGACCCTGGCTTCGAGCGGCTCTTCGCGGACTACTCGCAGCCGATCTACGTCTACGTCCTGCGCATGGTGGGCGATGCCGACCGGGCCGCCGACATCACGCAGGATACGTTCATCAAGGTCTACCGCAAGCTGGGCACCCTGACCGATGAGGCCTCGACCCGCGCCTGGATCTACCGGATCGCCACCAACACCGCGATCGACGAGATGCGCCGCCGACGCTTCGTCACGCCCATGGACCCCAGCGAGCCGGGCCACGATCGGCCGGACCGCAGTCCCGGTCCCGAGGAGCAGGTCATCGGTGCGGCCATCGACGAGCGCGTCCAGCGCGCCCTCGGACGGCTGCGGCCCAACCATCGGCAGTGCCTGGTCCTTTCGGATGTTGAGGACATGAGCGCACAGCAGATCGGCGAGGTGATGGGCGTCAGCCACGCGGCGGCCCGCACGCTCTTGTGCCGCGCCCGCGGCGAGATGCGGCGCGAGCTGGCGAAGGAAGGAATTGGCGCATGAGCCCATTCGCGGATCATCCCGACGAGCTGATCAGCGCGTCTGTGACCGGCGACCTGACCGATGTCGAGCGCCGCCAGCTGGAGGCGCACCTCGCCGGCTGCGAGCACTGTCGCGCCACGCTGGCGGCGTTCCGCGACCAGCGCCAGATGCTCTCCGGCATGGCCCAGCCGCCGGTCCCCCGCGACCTCGGGGCCCGAGTGCGCGACGGCATCGAGGGCGGTCGTTTCCGCGCACCGTGGTGGCGCCGCCCCGGCACGTTCCTGGCGGGCGCCGCGTCGCTGGCCACCGTGGCCGCGGCCGCCCTGCTGGTCCTGTTCGTCCTCAACGGCACTCACGGCCCGGACGTGGGCCAGGCCTCGCCAACCGCGAGCCCCTCACCAAGCGGCACGAGCGAGCCCACTCCGCCCGCCTCCGGGAGCGCGGCGCCGACGGCAACGCCGGCATCGCTCCCGCTCGGGATGCAGCCCGGCGACCTCCTCTACACCCAGCTGAGCGGGCCGTTCGACGGGCTGAAACTGACCGTGAACAAGGCCCAGGACGGATCGAAGGTCAACCTCGCCGACCCGGCCGGGGCGCAGTACAGCGAAGCGAAGCGCGCGGCGCTCTCGCCCGACGGACGGCTGCTGGCCTTCGCGACCGAGACCGGCCTGAAAGGCACCTGGCGCATCTTTGTGACCGACCTGTCCGATGGCGCCACGCAGCAGCTGACCGAGACCCTGCCCGTGACCTTCGGGCATCGCCTCGCCTGGTCGCCGGACGGTCGCTACCTTGCCTTCACCGTCGCGCCCGTCGACGGGAACGGCAGCTCGGACGTCTGGCTCTATGACCGCACCGCGGATCACGCCGCGCAGCTCACCCAGCAGGGCAACGCCTACTTCGCAAGCTGGGCACCGCTCGGCCCCGGCGACACCCCCCAGGAGCAGCTGTGGGTCAGCCTCGGTGGCACGAACCCGGTGAGCCAGCTCGCGCAGTTCTCGGCCAATGGCGGCATTCCCGCCGACGATCCGCTCGCCGGTGAGGCAACGACGGCGGCCAGTGTCTTCGCCCCGCTCGTCTCCCCGGACGGCGCCCACGTCCTGTTCTGGACCGGCACGATGGCCGACGCCGGAGACCAGGGCTGGATCTTCGAAACAGGCGGCATGCCGCAACAGGCCGCCTACGAGTCCACGGCGAGCGCTCGGGGAGCCCCCATTCCGCACTGGAGTGGCACTCCCCTCTTCAGCGACCTGTCGATCCAGCCCGGTGGCGCGGCCTTTGCCTCAGGTGAGCTGACCTGGGCCGGCGATTCGGACGCCTACGCATTCTGGGACGGGCAGTGGACCGGCACGCCGGAGGGCAACAACTACCCCGACCCGAACGGCGTCTATTTCGGGCGGGTCTCGCAGGGGCAGCTGTCGCAGGCCTCCGCCCGCGACCTGGGGTCCATGAAGAGCTCGAGCGGGGACGACCTGTTCCTGGTCGACGTGAGCCTTGCGCCGGACGGCGGCAGCGTGGCGGTGACCCTGGGCGTTCCACTCGCGGGCGACTTCTCTGCACCGGAAAGCTACCTGCGCCTGGTGCCGACCGCCCCTGGCGGTGCAGCCCTCATCGACGTCGGGAGCGGCGGCGCAGATCCGCCGCCCTGGTCCGGACCCGGCGTCTTCGTTCCGGCCACCGTCACGCCGTAGCGCGCGGGCGCTCGCGCCCGCGGCCGTCATCGGTCTATACTCGGCGCGACCTTTAACGCGGTCCTGCGAGGCCGCCAAGGAGCGAACGTGACCAGACACAGCGACCTGCAGCGCGCCATCGGTCCTGCCGAGCCGATGGCGTCGTCATATCCGGCATGAGCCAGCGCCAGGTCCTTGACGCCGACGACCTCCGCCGGGCCCTGGTCCGCATCGCGCACGAGATCGTGGAGCGCAACGGCGGGACCGACGACCTGGTCCTGGTGGGCGTCCGCAGCAGGGGCGTCCCGCTGGCCCAGCGTCTCGCGCGGCTCATCGCGGAGCACGAAGGCTGCGCCGTCCCGGTCGGCTCGGTGGACATCACCTATTACCGCGACGACCTGACCCGGATCGCGCACGCGCCCATCGTCAAGCGCTCCGACGCCATGCCCGAGGTGAGCGGCCGCACCGTGGTCCTCGTCGACGACGTGCTCTTCACCGGCCGAACGGTGCGCGCCGCGCTGGACGCCATCACCGATCACGGACGGCCACGCGCCGTCCGCCTGGCGGTGGTCGTGGATCGCGGCCACCGCGAGCTTCCCATCCGACCCGATCACGTCGGCAAGAACCTGCCAACCAGCCTCGACGAGACCGTCGAGGTCCGCCTGGACGAGACCGATGGCGGCGACGAAGTCGTCATCGCGCGGAGGAACGAACCATGACCGTGCCCATAGGCGTGAACGTGACACCGGCCGGACACCGGCCGCTGAGCAGGACGGCCCCGGTGCCCGCTGCGTTGCCGGCGCCGGTGGGGGCCCGGACGTGGACCCACCGGCACCTCTTCGACGTCGACCAGCTCTCGCGCGCAGAGCTGGAGACCTGCCTGGACCTCGCCGCGGAGCTGCGCGACCTGCGCGCCGCCGGCGCGCTGGGCAGCCGCCAGGTGCTGGCCGGCCATACCGTGGGGCTGGCCTTCTACGAGGCCTCGACTCGCACGCGCGTCAGCTTCGAGCTCGCCGCGCGTGAGCTGGGGGCCACGGTCGTGGACCTGTCGGTGGCCGGGAGCAGCGTCTCGAAGGGCGAGTCGCTGGCCGACACGCTTCGCACCCTGGAGCGCACCGGCGTGCGGACCGTGGTCCTGCGCCACGCAGCATCCGGGGCGCCCTACCTGGCCGCGCGGACGACCGGCCTGCGGATCCTCAACGCCGGCGACGGGCTCCACGCTCACCCGACCCAGGGGCTCCTGGACGCGCTCACCCTGCGCGATGCGCTGGGCGGATCGCTGGACGGACGACGGATTGCGATCGTGGGGGATATCGCGCACTCCCGGGTCGCGCGCTCGAACGTGCACGCGCTCGTGCGACTCGGCGCGAGCGTCACCCTGGGCGGGCCGCCGGCCTGGGTCTCGGGCTTCGGAGCCTGGCCCGGCGTTCGCGTCGCGGCCAGCCTGGCCGATGCGCTCGACGGCGCGGACGCGGTGATGACCCTGCGCGTCCAGCTCGAGCGAGCAGCCGGCGGAGGCGTCAGCTCCCTGCGCCAGTACACCGCCACCTGGGGCCTCACCCAGGAGCGTATGCGGCTTGCCGCCCCCGGGGCGCCGCTCCTCCATCCGGGACCCACGAACGAGGGCGTTGAGCTGACCGCCGCACTGGCGGCGTGCGACCGCAGCCTCATCGGGCGCCAGGTCGCCAACGGCGTGGCCGTGCGCATGGCCATCCTCTCGCTGCTCGACGCATGACCGCCATGACAGCCAGTCCCGGGATCCGCGGACGGTTCGGCAGCCTGACCGACGCGCCGGCCAGCCTGGTGCTGGCCGGCGTGCGGGTCGTGGATCCCGGCGCGGGGACCGACGAGATCCGAGACCTCGCCATCGTGGAGGGGCGGATCGCTGAGGCATCGCATGCGCCGGAGGGCACGCCGCGCCTCGACGCGACCGGGCTGGTTGCCGTCCCCGGCCTGTGCGACCTGCATGCGCACCTGCGTGAGCCCGGCGGCGAGGGCGCCGAAACGATCGAGAGCGGCGCTCGCGCCGCGGCCCACGGCGGTTACACCACCGTCTGCGCCATGCCGAACACGGATCCGCCGCTGGACGAGGAGGCGCGCGTCGCCTGGGCTCAGCAGCGAGCCATGGGCGCCGCCTGCCGGGTCCGGGTCGTGGCCGCGGTCACCCGCGGCCGCGCCGGGGAAGCGCTGACCGACGCCGCAGCGCTCGCGGAGCTCGGCGTGGTGGGATTCTCCGACGACGGGGCCGCGGTGCCCACCGCCCGCCTGGCCCGCGCCGCCCTCATCGCGCTCGGCCCGCTGGGCCTGCCGCTGATCGAGCATCCCGAGGACCCCGGGCTGGCGGCCGGGACCGTCATGCGCGGCGGTCCACTCGCCACGCGGCTGGGATTGGCCGGCTGGCCGGCCAGCGCGGAGCTCACCGTGGTGCAGCGCGACCTGGCCCTGGCCGAGGAGACGGGTGGCCGCCTGCATCTCACCCACCTCTCGACCGCGGCCGCGCTCGAGTCCGTGCGGGCCGCGAAGGCCCGCGGCGTCCGGGTGACCTGCGACGTGACCCCTCATCACCTGGCGCTCACCGATGCGTGGGTGGCCGGCGACCGCTCCTTTGCCTGGGAGGAGCCGGGGCCCGTTGCCGCCGATCCCTTCGGCGCGGCGCTGGACCCGAATCACGCCTACGACGGGACCTGTCGCGTGAATCCACCGCTCACCACCCGGACCGACGCGCTGGCGCTCCTCGCCGGCGTCGCGGATGGAAGCGTGGACGCCATTGCCACGGACCACGCACCCCACCCTCCGCAGCGGACCCTCGTGGAGCTGGCCAATGCCGCTCCCGGGCTCATCGGCCTGGAGCTGGCCCTCTCGCTGGGCCTGGCCGCCGTCGAGGCGGGCCGCCTGTCGCTCACCCAGCTCGTCGCCGCGCTCGCGACCCGGCCGGCAGCCCTCATCGGGGAGGATCGCGGCCTCGGGACGGGAAGCCTGGCCGAGCTCGCCGTCTTCGATCCCGCCGCTCGCTGGCGCGTCGAGCTGGACTCACTCGCATCGGGCTCGTCGAACACCCCGCTGCTGGGCCGCGAGCTGCCGGGAGTGGTCCGTCTCACCGTCGCCGGCGGCCGGATCACCTGGGAGGCAGCGAGCATCTGAGCCCCGGGCGAGCGGGCGGCGGGCGTGCACCCGCTGCCCGGATATGGGACCATCGCGGGCGCCAGGTGACCAACGATCACGGGAGCCCCATGTCCATCCGCTACAACGAGGACCTTGACCCCAACGAGGGACCGAGCTTCGCGGAGTTCGCGATCCTCGCCACCCTCTTCGCCGTCATCCTCCTCCTGATCCCGGTTGGCGTCTTCACCCTGAGCTGGCCCGTCTGGCTCCTGACCATCCTCATGATCGTGGACCTGGTCCTTCTCTTCCTGGTGAGCATGACGGCGGTCTTCCTGCTCCGCGTCTTTTTCGCGGATCGACGCAAGGGTCGGGGCAGAACGGTCGGCGTGGCGAAGGCGCCCATGGTGATCAGCACCACGGATGCGGCGCCATCGGCCTCGGGTGCGGAAGAGCCGATCTTGCAGCCTGACCACGAGGAACCTGCCTGATGCCGTTGATGGTGACCTTCTTCAACGTCCGCAAGGGGCGGGACACCCTCTTCAAGCGCGGGATGCGCCACATCTTTCCACGCAGCGCGCGCCGATATGAATCGGAGTTCGGTGTCCGGTTCGTGGGGTGGTTCAACGTGACCGAGGGATCCGAGTGGGACAACGTCATCATCCTGGACCTCCCGAACTACGGCGTGCTCGACCGGCTGTATGCCGACCCGAGCACCCGCGGATTTGGGCACCGCGTGGCGGAGTCGGTCTTCGACAAGAAGCACACGATCTTCCTCCGTGAACGCATGGGCCCCGACTTCGAGTACCACCCATGAGCTCGGAGCGCATCACCGCCCTCCGGGCGCTTGCACAGGAAGCAGAGCTGGAGCGGCGCGACTTCCTCTACGAGGCCACGGAGCAGCTCCGCCGCTTCCTGGACGCAAACCGCGACCGGTTCCGGGAGGTCGGCGCCATCGTGCTCGTCGATGACGACCAGGACTACCTGGTCTACCGGCCCCTCGACGAGACGTGGACGACGCGGCTCACCTACCAGGATCCCGCCGACTCCGAGTGGTATGACGAGGAGCAGCTCGTCGAGGCGGTCAGCGAGATCGTGGAGCTCTACAACCCCGCGGACGTGTTCTCCTGGATCATGGAGGCCGCCAAGGACCCCACGTCGCATCTGCTGCCCGCGGACCAGCTCGAGGCCGACGAGGCAGCCGGGGACGAGGAGCAGGGCCCAGACGAGGACGCCGACGCGGACTGGCAGCGCGACCTCCCGCCGCAGCAGCAGGAGACCATTGCCGCCCAGCGACTCTGGCAGCTGGCCGATGCCTACCGCGGCCAGATCAGCACCCAGCAGGCGCAGTCGCTGCGGGAGTTCGTGGCCAACGCCGAGGAGGTCCTGGCCCTCACCGGCGACCTGCTCCTGCTCGACGATGGCGAGGACACGCTGCTGCTCCGCGCGGACGGCCGCTTCGAAACGAGCCTGGACCTCACCGACCTGCCGGCCGGCACCGCGCATTCCGTGGATGCCCACCGATCCGGCCTGACCGTGACGGACGCCCGGTCGGTGGCGGATTTCTTCGACCCCGCCGACGTGCTCGGCTGGGTCACCGATGCGCTGAACGAGCGGTACCCGCACGTCGACTTCAGCGCGGTGTACGAATAGGCGCATGGCGCGCGCCCGCCCGTCGAAGAAGGCGCTTGCCGCCGCGAGCATCGAGGAGCTCTTCGCCCGCTCGGGCGCCCTGCGCGAAGGTCATTTCCTGCTCAAGAGCGGCCGCCATTCGGGGCGCTACCTCGAGAAGTTCTTCGTCCTCCAGTACCCGTCGTATGCGGCCGAGATCGGCAGGCGACTCGCGGAGATGCTGGTCCCCTACCAGCCGACGTTGGTGGTTGGCCCAACGACCGGGGGCGTCCTGCTCGCCTTCGAGACGGCGCACCAGCTCACCGCACGCCTGCGGCGCGAGGTGCGGGGTATCTTCGCCGAGCCGGTCAACGGCCCCGCCGGGCTGCCGGCCGGACGGGCTCTGCGTCGCGGGTGGCCGATCGCGGCGGAGGAGCGTGTCGTCCTCGTCGACGACATCCTGACCACGGGCGCGTCGCTGGTCGAGACCGCCGATGCGGTGACCGATGCCGGCGTGACACCGCTGGCGGCCGCGGTGATCGTGGACCGTTCCGCGGGTCCCCTCCCCATGGACCTGCCGCTCCATGCGCTCGGCCGGATCGAAATCGCCTCCTGGATGCCCGACATCTGCAACCTGTGCGCGGCGGACGTGCCGCTCGAGAAGCCGGGCTCCAGCAAGACCGCCTGAAGGACGGTCGCGTCAGCTGATCGAGGGCTCGCCCCGCTCGACCCACTTCGCCCGCCACTCCGGCGCGCTGAACGGCTGCCCGAAGTAGACGCGCTCGCGCCAGATCAGCCCGTCGCGCAGCTCGAGCGTGCTGATCCCCAGCCAGCGCGACCCATCGGCGTAATGGATGATCTGCTCGCTCCACCAGCACTCGCCCGAACCGCCGATCCCCAGCGGCTCGACGCGGGGCAGCCCCTCTGGCCGGCGCGTGCGCATCGCGAGGTACGCGGCATGATTCGGCACCCGCTCACCCGACTGCGGCCAGACCATCTGCCAGTCCGGATGTCGCAGGCCGGCCAGCAGCTCGAAATCCTCGTCCCGGCTGGCGAAGACGTACCGCTGGACCGTCGCCTCACTGGACTCCATTGGGTTTCACCTCCACCGGGGCAGCATGCCCACGCACCAACCACCGGTCAACGGGCAAACGGCCCAACCGTCACGTATCCAGACCCGGGCCCGCTCCCACGTCACCGCCTGGTCGGACGGAGCCCGCATGCTCGCGAGCGACCGGCTCGTCCCAGGTGACCTGGGTGATGCGGGCCGGAGGCCAGGCGCCGTCGGGCGGGACCACGCCGTCCTCGGCCTCCAGCGGGATCCCGATGGGCGCCACGAAGTACCGTCCCGCCAGCGACCGCGCCTCGCGGTCGAGCGCGAACCCCGCCTTGGCGCGGTGGAAGGTCACGGTGACGTCAGCCTGCACCACGGGGTCCGAGTGGCCGCCGCCGGTCAGGTCGATCCGCGTGGGGGTGTCCACGGCCAGCACGCTGCAGGGACGCCCCGCGGCGCGGGCATGGGTGCGGATGGCGTTCACGAGGTCCACGGCGGTCGAGATGGGCTCCCGCAGAGCCCCGGAGGCGCCACTGCCCAGCAGCGCGTCGACCACCAGGGTGGCTGGTGACAGGCGCGAGCGCAGCTTGAGCAGCAGTTCGGGAGTGGGCGCCACGAACAGGGCCAGGCTGCCCGCAGAGGCCATCGCCTGGAGGGCCGACCAGTTGTGCGCGGCCGCGTGGCCGCCCTTCGAGACGCCCACCCGCGACGCGTCCCCGACCAGCACCGCCGTGACCCGCTGGCCGGTGGCCGCCAGGCGCCGGGCCACCACGAAGCCATCGCCACCGTTGTTGCCGGGCCCGCAGAGCACCACGACCAGCGGCGGTTCGGCGAGCGGGCCACCGGGGCCCCGGGCCGTCTCGGCGAGGCGCGCGAGCTCCACGAGCGCCACCTCGGTCGCCGCCGCTCCGGCGCTCTCCATGAGCGCATCCCCCGCGATCCCCAGGCGCTGGGCGGCGGCGTCGATCTCGGCCATTTCGGCCGCACCGATCAGGACCGGAACGCTGCGCGACGGCTCGGCCGGGGTGGGATCGGTGGCCGGCGGGGTCCCGGGTCCGGCCGACGGATCGGCCGGATGGCTCACTTGAGGGTCTGCAGGTACTGGACCACGGTTTCGATCTCGTCCGCGGTCAGCGTGCCCCCGAAGACCGGCATGCCCTTGCGGAAGGCGGGGTCGGAGACGGCCGGATCGGTCCCGGTGATCCAGATGTTCATCCAGTCGTTGGGGTGGTCCGTGCCCAGCTGCTGGAGGTTGTCCACGGTCGGGCCGTTCTGCAGGCCGTGCAGGTCGGGGAAGCTGGCCTGGCCCGCCAGGTCCGGCCCGTGGCAGCTCTTGCAGCCCGCCTTGTCGATGATCGCCATGGCTGCCGCGGTGCCGCCGCCCGATCCCGGGGAGGCCGACGGGTTGCCGGCGATGGGCGGGTTCGTCCCCGAAACGTTCGAGGCGAAGTAGACGAGGCCGACCAGCAGGACGAAGACGGTGAAGCCCAGCGCCCAGGGCGGAAGGCCGCGCCGGCTCTCGATGGGAGTGCGAACGGTCATTGGCTCAGTGTCCCGCCGCGGCCGCGCTGGCGTCGGGATCGGGAAGCCCGTAGTCGGCGGGGTGGCCGCTGGTATAGCGCAGGAAGAGGTTGGCGAGCATCGCCAGGCCCCCCAGGGCCACGAGTCCCAGCCCGCCGGCCGCCCCGAGGCGGAACAGCAGCAGCGTGGCGTCGATCTTGTCCGCCGCGGCACCCTGCGCCAGCAGCGAGCCGTTGACGATGCCGCCGCCGATCATCGACAGGCCGCCGACCGCGGCACCGAGGAACGTGGCCCACAACTGGGCGTCGACCAGGAAGCCGCTGCTCCAGCCGCGGCGCAGGAGCCGTGGCGCGGCGTGCTCCGCGAAGGCGTAGAACGCGAAGGTTGCGCCGCCCAGCACCCCGAGGACCATCACGCCCTGCCCCCAGTCGGTCCCCGCCGTGAGTCCCTGCACGCTGCGCAGCGCTCCCACGCTCTCGAGGAGGGCGGCGCCGGTGAGGAAGACGAGGCCGCTCACGGCGAGCGAGATGGGACCCGAGGAGAAGAGCAGCGTCCATCGGCCGCTCATGGTCCCCAGCAGGTTCGCGACCGCCAGCAGGGTGGGCGCCAGGAGCAGGAGCGTGCCCGCCTGGCCCAGCGACGTGACCGCGTAGGGCACCGACGGATCGACGAGGGTACCGATCGCCGAGAGGCCGCCGAAGGCGACCCAGCCGGCAAGGGCCAGGTACGCGAGCCCGCCCGAGTACAGCGGGTTGCCGGTCACCCGCGGGATCACGTAGTAGAGGGCCCCCAGCGCAGCGCCCAGGATCCAGAGCGTCGCGATTGCGCGCGCGGTGAACGCCCACAGCAGCATGGCGTTCGTGTCGCCCAGGCTCACCACGTTCGGCACGGCGGCGAGGACCACGCAGCCGAGCAGCGCCAGCAGGCCGATGCCGAAATAGAGGACCCCGACGTAGCCGAAGCTGCGCGTCGACGCGAGCGTGCCCCAGAACGCCCCGTTGATGGCGAGCAGGCCCAGGATGGCCAGGCCCTGGATCGGCAGCGAGAACTCGGAGAGGCTCGCGCTCCCCGACGCGCCCTTGACATACAGGAGCGCGACGCCGGCGGCAACGGCCACGTTCCAGGCGGCAGCGCCCAGGATGGCGATGGCGTCGCTCATCAGGCGGCGGCCGACGAGGCGGGGTGTGGCGAAGAAGATCGCGGCGAATGCCGCGTTCGAGATCCAGCCGTAGACGAGCGAGTCCCAGAATGCCGGCTGGACCGTCGCTCGGCTCACGTCGATGGTGATGCCCGAACCGATCGGGATGCTGAACGATGCCTTGAGCGTGTCGGGAAGCAGCGCCTGGCCAGCCGCCAGCGCGCCGATCCCGGCCGAGGCGACCAGCCACAGCACCGAGACGACGAGGAAGGCGGTGGCGGCGCTGTCCGGCGCGTTGGGGATCAGCGACCGTCGCGGGCGGGGTGGCTCATCGTAGGGGCGGAGCTTCCTGGTCATGTCGCGCGAAGAACCCTCCGGGCGCGGGTCCCTGTCGGGACGGTGGACGGGATCGGAGCTCCGGCGTGGCGAACGGAACCCGGGAGCGCTCGGGGCAATCCCGCGCCGCATTGTACCGGACACTCCTCGGTGAGGGGAGCCCCCGGGCACGACGAAACCCGCCTGGCGGGAGGCGGGTTTCGAGTCTGGGAGTCTTT
>CAWFBQ010000005.1:0-277665 GCA_963814105.1 uncultured Chloroflexia bacterium | reverse complement strand
GGTTGCGGGGGACGGATTCGAACCGACGACCTTCGGGTTATGAGCCCGACGAGCTACCGCTGCTCCACCCCGCCCGCTGATGGTACGTGGGTCCGGCCCATCGGTCAAACGTTCGATCGCCGGGCGGACTCCTACTTCTTCCGCTTGAAGAGCGCCCGCAGCGACAGGAACATCACGATCGCCACGACCTGCCCGCCCAGGATGATCCGGTTCAGGTCGAGGGCCGGCTCCCAGCGAACCGACCCCTCGCGGATCACGTAGGCACCCACCGGGCGCGCCGTGAGGCCGAATCCGCCGCCCCCGTTGTTCTCGGCGTCGCCGCCGCCACCACCGCCCCCGCTGACCTTGGCGACGGGGATGACGGTGGTGCCGTCTCGCTCGATCGGATCGCCGAACACGCGGCGCACGGAGAGCGCCTCGTGCGTCCCGCGCACCATCTCGTCGATGTTCATCCTTCTCCTCCTTCTGAGCCGGTCACCGCGAAGATGGGCCAGGTGCCCGGCAGTCCTTTCAGCTCTGCGGTTCCGCGGTCTGCAAACGTGATGCCGGACCCGGCGACCAGGTCCCGCACGGTGCCCGAGACGAGGACCTCGCCCGCCGCGGCCTTCGCGGCAATCCGGGCGCCAATGTGCACGGCGATGCCCCCCAGCTTGCCGCCGATCTGCTCGCACTCCCCGGTGTGCAGCCCGCAGCGGATGGCCAGGCCGATGGCCGCCAGCTCCCGGATCGCTGCCAGCGCGCAGCCGATCGCCGGGGCCGGGGTCGCGAAGCTCGCCAGGAAGCCGTCGCCGGCATTGTCGATCTCGCGCCCACCGAATCGCGCGAGGTCGCCTCGCACGACGGCGTGGTGGCGCTCGAGGAGGTCACGCCAGGCTGCATCGCCCATCTCGGCAAGGCGCTCCGTCGACGCGACGATGTCGGTGAACAGGAGGGTGGCGAGAACGCGAGTCGCGGACGGTGTCTGCTCAGCCTGCCGGGCGTTGGTCGGAGTCGACGAACCGGCGGCGCGGTCGTCGAGGAGGGCAAGCAAGGCGGCGGTGGGACCGGCATCGGTCCACGGCACCTCCGGCTCGCCGACCAGCGCGCGATGCCGGGCACCGGGGATCCTCGCCGCGATCTCGAGCCCCGCGGAATCGGCGTCGCCCGACGTGTCGGCGACCACCGCGGGGACTCCAATGCGCGCCAGCACATCCTCGCCGGGGTGCTCGCCACCGCCTTCGAGCCGGGTCACCTGCTGGATGAGGTCCTCGATTCCACCCTCCCACCGGTCGGGCCGCCGGACGAGCTCCCCGAGTCCCGCGAGGGGTCCGGCGTTCGGGATCAGCTCGGCGAGCTCGGAGAGCGCACCTCCGGAGGCACGATCAGCGTCTCGAGCGGCGCGGCCGCCGCGGGTCGGGCGCCACCGTTCCCACACCTCCCGCGCAATCTTGAGCGATTCCTTTGCCTGCTCCAGCTCGACGGCCAGCTTCTCTCTGTCGCCTGCCTTGACCGGCACAGCCGGGAGCGTGCTCGACGGCTCGCCGGCTGCGTGCGCCATCCAGTCGCCGCGGACGGCCGCGCCGCTGAAGGACCCGTAGATGATGAGACCCGCGGCCCAGGCAGGCCCCGCGGGGCCGCCGGAGACCGCAACGGCCGCGGCGACCGCGCCACTGCCCACGCCCAGCACGGTGGCATCGGTCGCGCCCGCCCCTTCCGCGACCGCGCGGATCGCGGCGATCCGTTGGTCGGTCCCGGTGACGACCTCGGTGACGGCGCGCGGGCCCCGACCATCGAGCACCGTCACGATCCGCCAGCCTCGCGCGGCAAGGGCGGAGACGAACGCATCGTAGCCGGCAGGTCCGGGAGGTCCGTAGGGATCGGTCCGGTCACCCACGACGAGCAGCCAGCGGCCGCCGTCCCCATCGAGACGGTAGGCGACCGGGCCGCCCGGGCTTGGCGCGAAGCGTGTGTCTGCGACCACCCGTGCAGTGTACGGATCAGGTAGGTCGGTGCGCTCCCGGCTCCATCTCGACCATCGCGTGATGGATACCGTAGTGATCAAGCAGGGCCAGGTACGGATCCGGGTCGAGCGCCTCCGGCGCGAGCACCCCCGTGCCCGACCAGGCGCCGGTGGCGAGCAGCTCCATGGCGATCACCGGGTTGAAGCCGGTCTGCCAGCCGACCACCTGGGATCCCGTCGTGCGCAGGGTCTCCTGGCCATCGGCCATCTGGTACAGGTAGACCTCGCGTGGCCTCCCATCCTTGCGGCCGATCACCCAGGTCCCCACGATCGCGCGGCCAACCATGCGGTCGCCCAGGTGCACCGGATCGGGGGTGATGGCGGCCAGCACGTCGCGCGGGCTGACTTCGCAGCCCTTGACGGTCACGGGGTCGGTGCGGTCCATGCCCAGGGCGTGGATCGTCTGCAGCTTGTCGATGAAGTCGGCGCCAAGCGCGTACTTGAAGGTGACCCGCTTCGCGTCGAGGTAGCGCGGCACCAGGAGCACCTCCTCGTGCTCCACGTTCACGCACTCGACCGGGCCGATCCCCTCCGGGAAGGGGAACGCCTCCGGGGCGGAGAAGGGCTCGGTGGTGATCCAGTCGTGCCGCTCCCCGCTCCATTCGACGGGTGGGTTGAGGCACTCCTCGATGGTGGTCCAGATGGAGAAGACGGGCGCGAAGGCGTAGCCCTCGATGCGCAGGTCTCCGCCGTCACGCACGTGGATCTCGTCGATCTCGTCGAAGAGGTGCTTCGCGGCGTACGCGGCGAAGACGTCGGTCAGGCCGGGATCCATGCCCATCCCGAGCAGGGCCAGCCGCCCCGCGGCCTTCCAATCGCCGTCGCGCGCGAACTGCTCGTCACCCAGCTTCACCCCGGGCCGGTGGAACGGATCGTCGGGATGCGGGCGAGACAGGCTGGTGGCCATGTCCATGTAGTTCGCCCGCGCGGCCAGCGCCCCGTCGAAGATGGGCATCACGAAGCGCGGGTCGACCGCGTTCATGACCAGGTCGACGTTGTGGCGACGAGCGGCGTCCGCCACGCTGGCCGCATCACGCGCGTCGATCTGCTCCACGGGAAATCGCCCGGGATCGCCGAGCTCGCGCGCCAGGCTCTCGGCGCGCTCAACGGCATAGTCGGCGAGGACCATGGCCTCGCACCAGTCTCTGCGGGCGGCCATCCGGGCGATCGCCTCGCCCACGGTGCCGACACCGACCAGGAGGATTCGCATCAGTGCGACCTCGCGTGCGGATTCAAATACCGGGCACGCGTCTGCGCAACAGGATCTCGCTGCCTGGGCGCCATTCGAGTCCGATGCCCCGATCCGTGACTCATACATCAGATCGGTGCGATCTCGGTGACGCTTCGGTCACTCTACCACGGATTCCGCAGGCATCCAAGGGATGGAGCCCCTGGCGGGAAGGTCAGGCGTAGCCCAGGCCGGCACCCAGCAGCGAGCCGCGCAACCGCTGCATCCCCAGCCGGATCCTGCTCTTGACCGTGCCGAGCGGCACGCCGGTCTGCACCGAGATCTCGCTGTGGCTGAGCCCGCGGAAGAATGCCAGGCCGATGGCGTGGCGCTGCTCCTCGGGCAGCCGATTCACGGCGGCGCGCACCAACGCACCATCCATGGCGCCCTGCACCGCATCCGCGACCTGGGGTGCCGGATCGACGATAGCCGCGAGGCGGTCCGCGTGGTCGCGGTCCGGCCGCGCCATCCGTTCCCGCGGGGAGCGGACCACGTCGATCGCCCGGTTGCGAACGACGGCGGCCAGCCAGGTGCGCACGCTGCCGCGCTCGACGGCGTAGGTTCCCGCCCGGCGCCAGACGGTGAGGAACGCGTCCTGGACAACGTCCTCGGCCCGGGCCCCGTCACCCAGGACCCGCACGGCGAGCGCATGGGCGAACAGCCGATACCGGTCATGGAGTGCGGCGAGGCTCGCCTCATCGCCGGCTGCGATACGCGCCAGCAGGGTCTCGTCGCTGGCAACCACCTGGTTCACGCTTCTGCTCCCCGGCCCACCACCGTCGAAGGTTATGGGCCCGCTGTCTATGCTTTGTATGGTGTTAGAGGCGAAATCTAGCCGAGGCTCTGGCCCTTGTCAAGTGTTTGTTCCCTGTTATGATGGACAAACCATGTACACCATCGGTGAGGCGGCCGTGCGCAGCGGCGTCAGCGTTCCCCTCCTTCGCGCCTGGGAGCGCCGCTACGGCGTCGTCTCCCCCCAGCGCACGCCGGCCGGCTACCGCCTGTACGACGACGAGGCCATTGCGCGGTTGCGCGCGGTGCGGGCGCTCGTCGAGTCCGGTTGGGCTGCGCGGCAGGCTGCCACGCACGTCATGGGCCTTGCCCTCGGCGCGCTGGCCGGCCTCGCCGGTCCTGCCCCGGATCGAACAACGCGCGATGCTGGGCCGGACCGGGTCGGGACCGCGGACCTCGTCCTGCGCTTCGTGGACGCGGCACGCCGTGTCGATCATGCCGAGGCGGCGCGGGTTCTCGACGAGGCCTACGCGACGACCTCGTTCGAGGTCGCCAGCCAGGCGGTTGCGCTCCCCGCCCTCGTCGCGATCGGTGAGGCCTGGAGCCGTGGCGAGCTGGACGTCGCCGCGGAGCACGTCGCCAGCGCCGCGGTGCTGCGGCGCATGGGCGCTGCGTTCGACGCTGCCGGACGCACCCCGGGCGCTCCGGTGGTCCTGGTGGGGATGCCGGCGGGGTCGCAGCACGAGATCGCCGCGCTTGCCGTGGCGACCGCCTCCAGGAGGGCGGGCCTCGACACCATCTACCTCGGTCCCAACGTTCCGACCGACGCGTGGCTCGCCGCCGTCGCGGAGACGGGCGCGCGTGCCGTCGTGACCGGTGCCGTCATGGAAGACGAGACTGCCACCGCCACCGAGGCATTGCGTCGACTACGAAAGGCCCACCCCGAGCTGCTGCTGGCGGTGGGAGGGCGTCACGCCGGCATCCTGGCGACGGACGGCGTGGTCCGCCTCCCGGACCCGCTGGCGGAGGCCGCGGCCGCGCTCCGGGCTGCCCTCTCCGGAGGCCCAGGCGACGGCGCGTTCAGCCGATGAGCTGACGCAGGGCGAAGAGCACGTTCGCCGGCCGCTCCGCGAGGCGGCGCATGTACCACGCGTACCACGCCTCGCCGTAGGCGACCAGGTCGCGGACCACGAACCCCGACCGTGCCAGGCGCCGCTGCTCGCCCATCCGGATCCCGTACAGCATCTGGACCTCGAAGCAGGTGATGGGCATCCCCGCGCTGCGGGCGAAGTCCGCGATCCGCTCGACCAGCTCCACGTCGTGGGTGCCCAGCCCCAGGCGCAGGTCGCCGGCGGCGGCCGCGGGAAGCATGAGCACCGCGAGTGACTGGTACGCGGCATCGACCTCCGCCCGGGTGCGGAAGGCCAGTGACCGCGGCTCGTCGTAGGCGCCCTTCACGATCCGGATCGCGGGCTTGAGCGGCAGGAGCCGGTGGACGTCGTTCGGCGTCCGGCGCAGGTAGGCCTGCAGGCAGATCCCGATGGCAGGCTGCTCCGCCTTCACCCGCTCGTAGATCGCGATGGTCGCCTCCGTGTACGCGCTCCCCTCCATGTCGATCCAGGCGATGCCACCCAGACGGCTCGCGTGCTCCGCCAGCGACCGCATGTGCTCCGCTGCGGCTGCGGGGTCCAGGTCGAGCCCGAGCTGGGTGAGCTTGACGCTGACCTCCGCGTCGAGGCCCCGACGCTCGATCTCATCGAGGAGGCCGTGGTAGTGGTCCGCGACGGCCGCGGCCTCGTGCAGGTCCACAAGGTTCTCGCCAAGGCGCGTGAACAGGATGCCGATCCCATCGGCTCCGAATGACTCGGACGCATCGAGCGCGGCCTCTGCCGTCTCCCCCGGCATGAAGCGGCGGACCGCGCGGCGCGCGAACGG
Source organism: uncultured Chloroflexia bacterium (assembly GCA_963814105.1). Classification (GTDB taxonomy): domain Bacteria; phylum Chloroflexota; class Limnocylindria; order QHBO01; family QHBO01; genus CAVXEH01. The sequence goes on along the minus strand of CAWFBQ010000005.1, from coordinate 271,771 downwards.
GAGCCGGGGCAGGTGCTCCTTGAGCCAGGTGTTGCGGGCCATCCACAGCAGGATTCGACGCATGGTGCCGGAGCCTAGCACGCGCCCGGGACGAACGAGCGGTGCGTCGCGCACCAGCCGGGTCCCCTGACGCTGGCCCCGCGTCCCGGCCCACGCGTCAGCCGGATGCGTCTCCGGAGCGCGAGGGAAAGAGACGGGACACGGCATCCGGCCAATGCGCCAGGACGGCAGCCCGTTTTGGCTTGCCCAGGGAGGTGAGCTCACCCTCCGCCTCGCTGAGCAGCCGCGGCAGCAGCGCGACGCGGCGGGGCCGCTCCCATGCCGCGAACCCGGCCAGGAGACGGCGAACCTCGCCCTCGATCAGGGCCTGCACCTCTGGCGCGGCGGCGAATGCTGCCGGGTCACCGCCGATCAGGGCGGGCGCACCCTTCGCCGCCCAGGCCTCGACGGCCGGGAACTCCGGCGTGACGAGCACGCCGGTCCGCCCGCGCCCCTCGCCGAGGACCACCGCCTGGGCAATGAGCGGCGACGCGGCGAGCGCCAGCTCCATGGGTGCCGGCGCCACCTTCTTGCCGTTGCCGAGCACGATGAGGTTCTTGATTCGATCCGTGATCACCAGCCGTCCATCGGGGTCAAACTCGCCGATGTCCCCGGTGTGGAACCAGCCCTCGCGATCGATGACTGCGGCGGTCTCCTCGGGAAGGTTGAGGTAGCCGCGCATCACCTGCGGCCCTCGGGCCAGGATCTCGCCGCTGCCCCGGTCGATGCCGATCTCCGTCTCCGCGAAGGGCCGCCCGACGGTCCCGAACCGGAAGTCCGGCGGACTGTTGAGGGTCAAGAATGGAGCTGTCTCCGACAGACCGTACCCCTCGAGGATCAGCATCCCCACCGCGTAGAAGAACTCGCCCAGCTCGGGCGGCAGCGGGGCGCCACCGGACGCGAAGAAGCGGAGGCGGCCCCCGGTCCGCTGCCGGATCTGCGCGAAGACCAGCCACCCGGCGAGCCACAGCTGGATGCGGAGGACCGGACCGTCGCGGCGGCCGGCGAGGTGGTTCGCATAGCGACGGGTCCCCAGGCCCATGGCCCAGCCGAAAAGACGACGCAGAACGGGCGGGCGGCGTGCCGCATCGGCCATCACCCGGCGACGGATGCGCTCGAAGAACGGCGGGACGGTGAGCATCACCGTGGGCCGCACCTCCAGGAGGTTCGAGGCCCAGCGCTCCATGACCGGCTCCGCGAAGGCGACCGCAATGCCGATGGCCAGCGGAGCGAACATCCCGGCGGCGCGCGCGTACATGTGGCTCAGCGGCAGGATCGTGAGGGCCACGTCATCGGTCGTGAAGGGAATGGCCTCGAGGACCGCGTAGCAGTTGTGGATGATGTTGCCGTGGGTGAGGACCACGCCCTTGGGCTGACCGGTCGTGCCGGATGTGTGCACGATGGTCGCCACCTCGTCCGGCGCGATGCGCTCCCATCCTGCGCGCCAGCGCGCGGCGGCATCCGCATCAATGGTCGCCGGCGCCAGGCTGGCCAGGGTCGGGACGGTGGTCTCGTCGCCATCGGCCTCCTCGAGGACGACGACGGCTCGGACCGAGGCCACGCCACGGACGACCGGCTCGAGGTTGTTCAGCAGGCGGCGGCTCTCCAGCAGTACCACCTCCGCTCCGACATTGCGGAGCATGAACCCGATGATGTCGTCCGCTTCGGCGGGGTGGATCGGGCAGGTGACGGCGCCCAGTGCCAGGCTGGCAAGATCGGCCACCAGCCATTCCGGGCGCGAGCCGCTGATGATCGCCACCCGCGTGCCTCGACCCACGCCCAGCGACGCGAGCCCCAGCGAGGACCCGAGCACCCATTCGCCCAGCTCGGCGTAGGAGCGGCTGACCCAGGCGTCTCCCTGCTTCCAGCGCAGCCCCTCCCGCTCCCCGTGGTCGTCGATGGTGCGCCATACCAGCTCGACGAGGCTGCGCGCGCGCTCCGCAGGTGGCAGGCGCAAGGCAGGGCCCCGGCGTATGTCGAGATCGCGTCCGGGCATCGGCCAACCTCCGGGCTGAGGGATCGCATATCGGGGCGGAGACGGCAAGTGCCGACCGTCCCTGCGTGTGATCCTCGCATGCCGGGCGGACCGCCCGCTTCGGTCGGTTCGGCTCTTCGGGCTCGCAGGTTGCACCGAATAGCGTGGGGATGGAAGATCGTCTCTGCCGCTCGTTGTCACCCACCGCTCGGAGGCTCACGTGACCTACGTCATTGCCGAACCCTGCGTCGACGTCATGGACAAGGCCTGTGTCGACGTCTGCCCGGTCGATTGCATCCACTTCGAGGAGGGCGTCGACAGGACCCTGTACATCGATCCGGACGAGTGCATCGACTGTGGTGCCTGCGAGCCGGAATGCCCGGTCCAGGCGATCTTCACCGAGGACGCCGTCCCGGAGCAGTGGACCGCCTACACCGAGCTGAACGCCATCTGGTTCAGCGACAAGGACGCGGCTCGCGCCCAGCTCGAGACCCTGAAACCGGCCTGACCCTCCCCGGGTTCCGCGCCCAGGCGTGCCAGGAGGTTCCCGGCTGGTGCGCCGATCGGCGCGCCTTGGCCGGTGGCCGGCGCCCGGTTGACGACGGGATTACCTGTTCTATTCTGTACGTGAATGGTACAGGAAAGTCCGCCGACTCGACCTCCTTGCACCCTCAGACGCCGCGGCCAAGCTCGGCGTCTCCGTACGCCGTGTCTATGACCTGATCGCGAGCGGGCGGCTGTCCGCACAGCGAATCGGTCATCGCTTGCTGGTCGACCGGGCTGCCGTCGATGCGTGGGACAGGGTCCGGTCCCCCGGCGGCCAGCCCTTCTCTCCACGCGAGCTGGGGCCTGCTTCGTGCTCGCCGATGGCGAGCCGGCGCCCTGGCTGGATCCAGTCAGCCGGTCCAAGCTTCGCGCCGTCCTGCGCGATCGCAGCCTTCGCGAACTCCGCAGTCGGCTTGAGCGACGCGCCGAGAAGCACGCCTACCGCAGCCATCCCTCGGATCTGTCGAGACTCGCCTCGGAGCCAGGAGTCATGCGATCCGGCGCTTCAGCCGCGCGTGATGTCGGCATCGACCTCATCGCCTCCGACTTCCTGGACGCCTATGTGCCTGCGCATGAGTTCGACCTCCTGGTGCGCCGCTATCGACTCCGCCCCAGCCGGGACCCGAATGTCATCCTCCGCCGTCTGCCGGATCTGGCGTTCGGCTGGGATTCCCGTTCGGTCGCGCCGCCATCGGCCGTTGCGATCGACCTGGCCGAGGAGCCTGATCCACGGAGCCAGGACGCCGCCGAACAGGCGTTGCGGCGCTACGAGCGATGACGGAGCCGATCCGCATCGACCCGAGCAGCGGCGCCGAGGCACGGCTGTGGCGAACGACCGCCGAGATCGCGCGCCTGTTCGCCTATTGGCCGTGGGTGCTGGTCGGCGGACTGATGGTCGCCATCCTGGAACGCGAGCACGGCGTCACGGTATCCCGGACGACTGTCGACGTTGACGCATTGATCGACGTGCGTGCGCCAGCTCAGGCGACCAGACAAGCAGCGGTCCGCCTCGAAGAGGCCGAGTTCGTTCCGGAGCAGAGGGCCGACGGCCTCGCCTAGCTCCAGGGAGCGGGGATACCTGCGCGCTCGGTCGGAACTGCGGGACGCTCGCCATCCCGCCTGGAGCGGCATTCCCAACGCCGAGGACGCCATGATCGCCCTCGAACGGCTGTCGGAGGCGTAGCTCAGCGCGTGGCTCGATAGACTGAACACCGAACCAGCGGGCCGTTAGCTCAGTGGTTAGAGCAGGGGACTTTTAATCCTCGTGTCGTGGGTTCGAATCCCACACGGCCCTCCACCGATCCCGCCGCCGGCGCGATCGAGCGCGCGCAACGCGCCTGCCGGTCCTCAGATCTGGGGGCCGTTCACCCCGATGCTGGGAATCGACGAGGGATCCGCGCCGGCCCAGGTGTTGAGCGCCCAGGACAAGCCCAGCCACAGGAAGACGACACCCACGATCACGGCGACCAACAGGAAGATGGCGGCTCGCGCCGTTGGCCCGTGGAACTCCGGTCCTGCGCCGTCGAATGCCCTGCTCATCGAACTCCTCCCTCGACCGATGCCCGAACCAGTGCTTCGTCCCCGTACCGACCTGCCTGCCAGCATGGTCGTCAGCCGCGCAGACCGCAAGGGGCCAGTCAGCGGGTGTCGCGCAGCCGCTGCATGTGCGCGCGCCGGCGCGATTGTCTCGCGATTCCGCGCGGTCGGTCGCGTGGTACCCGGACCGCCGGGGTATCGCCAAACGGGCCTCGGGGTGCAAGACTTGCCGTCCCTCGCACGAACCACGGCGATGCAGACCAGCGGCCAGACGGCCAGAACCAGCGGCGCGACGCACGCGACCTTCCCCGGCGAGTCGCCCTTCCCGCCCATCGGCGACTACGCCTTCCTGTCCGACTGCGAGACGACGGCGCTCGTGGCTCCGAACGGAAACGTGGAGTGGCTCTGCCTGCCGCGCATGGATTCGCCATCGGTCTTCGGCTCCATCCTCGACCGCGATGCCGGTGGGTTCCGGTTCGGTCCAGCCGACGTCATGGTGCCGGCGGCGCGCCGCTACCTGCCGGGCACCATGGTGCTCGAGACCAGCTGGGCCACGCCTACCGGCTGGATCATCGTCCGCGACGTGCTGCTCATCGGTCCATGGCATCACGAGACGGACCACTCGATGACGCACCGTCGGGCACCCACCGACTACGAGGCCGATCACACCCTGCTGCGCCATATCCGCTGCGTGAACGGAGAGGTCCAGCTCACCCTGGACTGCGAGCCCGTCTTCGACTATGGCCGGACGACGGGCCAGTGGGGCTGGACCGGGGATGGCTATCACCAGGGTGCCTGCCGCCCGCCGAATGGCGGACCGGAGCTCACGCTGACCACCGACCTCAACATCGGCTTCGAGGGAGCCCGCGCCCTGGGACGGACCCTCATCAAGGAGGGCGAGACCCGCTTCGCCGCCCTGTCGTGGGGGGACGTGACGCCCCCGACCTCCTGTGAGGAGGCGTACCCGCGCCTGGTCTGGACCGCCCACCACTGGCAGCACTGGCTCGCGCGCGGGCGGTTCCCGGACCACCCCTGGCGGATCTTCCTGTCGCGGTCCGCGCTCACCCTGAAAGGCCTGACCTACGCCCCCACCGGGGCCGTCATCGCCGCCGCCACCACCTCCCTGCCCGAGACGCCCGGCGGCGAGCGCAACTGGGACTACCGCTTCAGCTGGATCCGCGACTCGACCTTTGCGCTGTGGGGCCTCTACAGCCTGGGCTTCGCCTGGGAGGCGAACGACTTCTTCTCCTTCGTGGCCGATGCCGCGGCATCCGGCGACGAGCTGCAGATCATGTACGGCATCGGCGGCGAGCGCGACCTGCCGGAGTCGACCCTGGACCACCTCCACGGCTACGAGGGCGCGCGTCCCGTCCGGGTGGGCAATGCGGCGCACCGCCAGTGTCAGCACGACATGTGGGGCGCCATCGTGGACTCGATCTACCTCCACACCCGCTCGCGCGACCGCCTGGACGAGCGCATCTGGCCCCTGCTCGCCCGGCAGGTCGAGGCGGCCATCGCGAACTGGCGCGAGCCGGACCGTGGCATCTGGGAGGTCCGCGGCGAGCCGAAGCACTTCACGAGCTCGAAGGTCATGTGCTGGGTCGCCGCGGACCGCGGTGCGCGGCTCGCGCGCCTCCGGGAGGATCATGAGCTCGCCGAGCGATGGCAGGCGGCGGCAGACGAGATTCGCGCCGACGTGTGCGCCAACGGCGTGGACGAGCGCGGCGTCTTCACCCAGCACTACGACACCCGCGCCCTCGACGCATCCGTGCTGCTGATCCCCCTGGTCCGCTTCCTTCCCGCCGATGACGAACGGGTGCGCCGAACGGTCCTGGCCATCGCCGACGAGCTGACCGAGAACGGGCTCGTCCTGCGCTACCGCACCGGCCAGACCGATGACGGCCTTTCCGGCCGCGAGGGTGCCTTCACCATCTGCTCCTTCTGGCTGGTCTCCGCGCTGGTGGAGATCGGTGAGCTGTCCCGCGCGCGACGGCTCTGCGAGCGGCTCCTCTCGGCTGCCAGCCCGCTGGGCCTGTACGGTGAGGAGATCGACCCGGAGTCAGGCCGTCACCTGGGCAACTACCCGCAGGCGTTCACCCACCTGGCCCTGATCAACGCGGTGATGCACGTCATCGAGGCGGAGCGCCACGCGGAGGAGATGGCCATGCCCCTGTCGCCGCGGATGCCCGACGAGGACGACGCCATGGGCGATGAGCCGATGGCCGAGCCACGCTTGGCCGACCGCCCGAGCACCGCGGCGCCGGACGGCAATGGTCAGCTACCATCGGACTTCAACCAGCCATCCGTGATGGGACAGGGAGCCGACCATTGATCACCGAGCCCTGGGACGACCAGGAGCCACAGCCTGATGACGCGGAGCGGTCGGAGACGAGCTCGCTGCTGCTCTCCTGGCTGCTGATCGTCTCCATGGCCCTGATCGTGATCGTGGGGCTGCTGCTGCTCGCGATGCGGAGCGCCGGCTGAGCCGAGGGTCTACCCTAGGACCGCCTGATCTGCGCGGCGGCGCACAAGCTCCAGGCGCAGGACCCCGCACCGGAAGGGACCAGATCTCGATGCGCATCCCCTTGATCCCGCGCGAAGAGAAGTTCTACGACATGTTCGTGGACGATGCCGCCAACGTCTTGGCCGGAGCTCGCCTCCTCGAGACCTTCTTCCGGAGCTACAGCGAGCGCGAGCGCATCGCCGTGCAGCTGCGCGAGCTCGAGCACCGGGGGGACCAGATCAGCCACGACATCGGCCACAAGCTGGAGGCGACCTTCGTCACCCCCTTCGACCGGGAGGACATCCACGCCCTCATCAGCAGGCTCGACGACATCCTGGACCTCATCGAGGAGGTGGCCGACACCTGCATCCTCTATCACATCAGTGAGCCGACCCCGGTGGCGGTGCAGCAGACGGAGATCCTGGTCAAGCAGTGCGTCCAGATCCGCGAGGCGCTCACGCACCTGCGATCGTTCAAGGGCCTCGAGAAGTACTGGATCGAGATCCATCGGCTCGAGAACGACGGCGACCAGGTGGCGCGCAAGGCGATTGCCGGGCTCTTCCGCGACGGCGACAACCCGCTCACCGTGATCAAGTGGAAGGACGTCTACAGCCTGCTCGAGGACGCGATCGACGCCTGCGAGGATGCGGCCAACGTCATCGAGCGGATCGTCGTCAAGCACGCCTAGCACGCGCGGGGTGATCAGCGTCGATCCAGAGCGACCTCAGCGGCCTGACCAGACCGGATCGCCACTGGCCGGCTCACCGTCCTCGGCGAAGAGCTCGCCGCCCACCGCGTCCGCCAGCCGCTGGGCAATGGGCCGCCAGTCGAATCGGCGGGTCACCGCCGAGGCCGGCAGGGTGATGAGCCGGTCGGGGGCCACGAAGGCCGGCAGCGTATCGTCGAGAAGCCGCTCGATCTCATCGCGGAAGGCATCGTTCGTGGACCGCACGCCGTCTGGCCGCAGGGTGACGTCCGGAAGCAACCGAACCAGCAGGTCGTAGGTCGGCGCCCAGCAGCGCAGGAGCGGCTCCACGCAGAACGGATCCGTGCCGCCTGCGGAGCGCAGCAGGTACGCGTAGTTGTCGACGACGGCGCGGTCGGTGATGAGCACATCGGCCCGATGCGCAAGCTCAAGCTCCTGCTGAACCTGGGTCACCAGGACCCACAGCTGGGACTCGGGGCTCGCCGTCTCGTTGATCCCCAGCGGCGAGTGGCGGACGACCTCCTTGACGAGCTCCCAGCTGCGTCCCGCGCGGCTCAGGGTGGCTGCGAAGGAGGCCACGGCGGCGGTCTTGCGCACGCCGTGCGAGCCGATGAAGGCGATCTTGGCGGGGCGCGGCCAGGACTCGGAGGCGGGTTCGTCCACGGTCGTCAAGGGTAGGCCGATGGCGCAGTCCCCGAGCGGCTATCCTGCTGGGACATGCGCGTCGAGATGAGCCGGGCCATGACATGCCCGGCGGACTGACCCCTCTCCTCCTCGCGGTCCTGGGCCTGGCGGTCCTGTTCGACTACATCAACGGGTTCCACGACACGGCGAATGCCATCGCCACCTCGGTGTCGACCCGGGCGCTGAAGCCGCAGTGGGCGATCGTGATGAGCGCGGCCGCGAACTTCCTCGGCGCCTTCGCCGGGACGGCCGTGGCCAACACGATCGGCGGCGGCCTGATCACCGAGCGGGCCGAGAGCCAGACCGTGATTGCGGCAGCCCTGGTGGGCGCCATCACCTGGAACCTCATCACCTGGCGGCTGGGGATCCCCAGCTCCTCGAGCCACGCGCTCATCGGCGGCCTGCTCGGATCCGCCGCCGTCGCCGCGGGCGTGGGCTCGTGGAACCTCTCGGGCATCGGCGGCAAGGTGCTCCTCCCGCTCGTCGGGTCGCCGGTCGTGGGCTTCATCGCCGCCCTGCTCCTCATGGTGGTCATCTTCAACGTCTTCCGGCGCGTCCACCCCAAGACGATGAATGACACGTTCCGGCGCCTCCAGGTCCTCTCGGCGGCGTTCATGGCCTTCAGCCACGGCAGCAACGACGCGCAGAAGACGATGGGAGTCATGACCGTCGCGCTGTTCACCGCCGGGGTGATCCCCGACAAGCACGTCCCGACGCTGGTCATCATCGCGGCCGCCACCGCGATGAGCCTCGGGACCGCGGCGGGCGGATGGCGCATCATCAAGACCATGGGCACCCGGGTCGTGAAGCTTGATCCGGTCCACGGCTTCGCGGCAGAGACGACGGCCGCCTCGGTGATCATCGCTGCCTCGCATTTCGGGATGCCGGTCAGCACCACCCACGTCATCTCCGGCGCCATCATGGGAACCGGCTCCTCCGACCGCTTCAACGCCGTGCGCTGGGCCGTCGCCCGCAACATCGGCGTCGCGTGGGTCCTCACCATCCCTGCCGCCGGCATGTTCGCCGGCCTGGCGTACCTGGTCCTCCACCCGATCCTGGGCTGATCGCACCCCAGCGCGACGGTGCCGGCTGACCCGTGCGAGCCCGCACGGCGGGCCCAGCCTCAGCCCACGCCGGTGAAAGCGCCGGCCAGCCCCGTCCCGAACTGCTCGGCCCGCTCGACTTCGCCGTCGACGAGATGGGTCTCATGATCCACGAGGAAGCTCTCAGGAGGGGCGACCATGTGGAAGCCGCGGCGGCGAAGTCGGCCGGCGATGGCGGTCGCGGCATGCCCAGTCAGCCACGCCGGACCGATGACCCGGGTGTCGAACGCGGCTGCCGCCCGGCCATGAGCACGCGGTAACGACCGCAGCAACTCCTTCACACCAATTTGGCCGGCGTCCGGATCCATCACGAGCGTGCTCTCCGTCCGTGCCGCCCGCTCACGTGCCTTCTCCCGCGTGGCGAGCTTGGCCATGCCGTGCATGTGCGTCGGTCCGCCGACGATCAGCAGGTCGGCCGCAGCCACCATCTCGGGCGTGGCGCGGGCGATCGCGACGACCTGGACCTCGCCCCCTCTGGCGAGACCGCGGCCGATCGCGTCGCCGATCGCATGGGTGTTGCCGTACATCGATTCGTACACGACGAGCGCGCGCATGGCCACGTCTCCTGGTGAGCGTTCCTTCCGAGCCGGCGTGTGGTCCCTTGGAGTCGAGTGTCCGGCGACCCGGGCCGCGACGGCAGAGCCGGAGGTCATGGCGTCGCATGCCGGAGGTTCCGACGATCCGGCAGCGGCGACCCGAGTCAGCGGACGAGGAAGATGCTCGTCAGCAGGACCGCCAGGACGAGCGCGCTGATCAGCGCGTAGAGCCGATCTCCCTCCAGCGCGAACGCGACGAGCGAGGTGGCCACGCGGAGCACCGGGGTTGCCAGCAGGACGAGCAGCCCCAGCTGCACGATGGCGAACGGCCGGAGGTCGAGTACTCCGGCGAGCGCCCCCGAGAAGTCCCCCACGTCGTGCATCACCGGTGCGGCGCCGGTCAGCGAGCCGGTCCAACCCACCGCGAGCGCGGCGAGGAGCCCAGCCGCCATGAGGGCCGCGGAGGCGGTCACCCCGCCGAGCAGCAGGCGGCTCAGCAGGAGCCGAAAGGCGACCGGGTCGCGCAGCCCGATCACAGTCCCACCCCGAGCGCCCGGGCCAGCATCTCCAGTGCGACGACGAGCAGCACCGGCAGGAAGATGAGGCGCACCGAGCGATTCGAGAGGCGGACCAGGAGCCGGCTGCCCACCAGCGCGCCAGCCAGGACGCCCAGGGCCACCGGGGCCGCGATCTGGGCGCTCACGTCGCCGCGCGCGATGTAGACGCCGGCCGACGCGGCCGCGGTCACCCCGATCATGAAGTTGGACGTGGTTGATGACACTTTGATCGGCAGGCGCATGACGCCGTCCATGGCGAGCACCTTGAGCGCCCCGGAGCCGATCCCCAGCAGCCCGGAGACCAGGCCCGCCACGCCCATCGCCAGGAATCCGGCCGGCACGTGGCGCGGTACGTAGGTGATCCGCCGACCCAAGTGAGCGTCCGGGTAGCTGGCCCCCAGCCGCAGCCAGCGCTCGACGCGGCCGGCGACCGGCACCGGTGGATCCTCGTTGAGACGGACCACCAGCTGACCGGCGGAGAGAAGGAGGATGATGCCGAAGAGCCCGTAGAGGAGCTGGGGCGCGACGATGGCGGCCAGGAGCGCACCGCCGACGGCGCCCGTCGTGGTCGCGACCTCCAGGAACATCCCGACCCGCAGGTTGGTCAACTCGTCGCGGATATAGGCCGCGCCCGCCCCCGAGCTGGTGGCGATGACCGACACGATGCTGGCGCCGATCGCCAGACGGAGGTCCACCCCGAAGACAACGGTCAGCGCCGGCACGATGAGGATCCCACCGCCCACCCCGGCCAGGGCGCCGATCAACCCGGCGCCGAAGCTGGTCAGGAGGATGGCGACATCCGTCAGTGGGCTCACGGCAGTGTCGAACGGCGTGTCAGCCGCCGCCGCACTCGTCGATGCGAGGCGGCGCGAAGTACTCGGCGCTGACCAGCCGCTCCGCCTGGAAGGTGAGCGCCCAGGTGCTCCCCTTCTTCGTCCCGTTGCCGGGCAGGTCCACAGCGTCTTCCTCGGCAAGCCGTCCGAGGAGGTCCGGGATCACGTCACCCTGGCTGCAGAGGACCACGGTGCCGTGCACACCGCCCACAGTCCGCACGTGCCGTTCCGTCTCCGCCTCGTGGCCCGGATAGCCCAGCTCCGACAGGAGCGGCTCGCCGCTGATCGGCAGTCCCAGCGCCTCGGCGAGCGGCTCCACGGTCTGGCGGCAGCGCACGAAGTCCGCGGACTCGATGCGGGTCGGATCGAAGTGCGCCAGCAGGCGGACCAGCTCCTCGGCCTGGAGGCGGCCGCAATCGTCCAGCGGCCTGAGGCTGTCGTCCCCCTCCCATCCGGAGCGGCTGCCCGCGCTGCCGTGCCGGACGACCAGCACGACGCTCCCCGGGGCCGGACCTCGCACGAAGCGTTCGAGCAGCTCGCGATCGGTCTCGCGCGAGAGCCGCTGGTGCGCCTCGGCGAGGGAGACCCAGTCCAGCCGGTCCACCTCCCTGCCCGCGGAAAAGCCACCGCCGCTGGCCTCCATGGCCCACCAGCGGACCACCTTGGGGCGCAGGTAGCCGCCTGACTCCTTGAAGTAGCGCGTTTCACCCAGCGGCCGTCCCAGCCGGATCCGGTAGCCGGTCTCCTCGAGCACCTCGCGGATCGCGCCGTCGATCTCCGCCTCGCCGGCCGCCAGCTTGCCCTTGGGCAGCGTCCAGTCGTCGTACCGGGGGCGGTGGATGATGGCCACCTCGACTGCCACCCCGCCCTCGGTCGTCGCCTCCCGCCACAGCACGCCGCCGGCGGCCCGGATCGTTTCGTTGCCGGCCATCACCCGCCCAGGCGCGCGTGGCGGCGAACCAGGCGCATCCACCCCGCGGGATACGCGGCCCTGGCCCGGTTGATCGCGGCCGATGCACGTTCCTCGAGGCGGCCGGCGGCGCGTGCGAAGGCCAGGTCAGGGTGGGATTCGGCGGCACTCCGCACCTCCTCAATGGTGACCGCGTCGTCGTGCATGGCGCCCAGCTGGTCCTGCAGGTCACCGGCCGCGCTCGCCAGCCTGGACCAGGCGCGCTGCTGCGGGCCCATTGCCGGTGCCATGGCCTCGGCGGCGTATCGGAGCCGCTTCACGCCAATGCGCACCACGTGGAATCGCTCGACCGGGTCTCGGCCCTCGAGCCGGGTTCCGAGCGGCTCGACGGCTTTCCAGGCGCGCTGGAGGAGCGGAGGCAACACCTTCAGCGCCGGACGAGCGGCGCTGGAGGTCAGGAGGGGATCGCGGACGGCATCCACCAAACGGTCGAGCAGGATCCGGTACCGCTCGCTGAGCAGCGCGTGGCGGAGAGCCGCGCTGGCAGCCTCCCGGCGAGCCCGGAGCGCTTCGATCAGCGGGCCTAGGTCGGCGAGCAGATCGGCCGCGGTCTCTGCCAGCCGGGCGAGCTGCACGTCGAGATCGCGCACGTCGCCGAGCAGGTCGGCGATCCACTGCAGCTCCACCCGCAGCGCCTTCGCCCAGGCCGTGTCGAGGAGCGGCCGGAACGTGCGCAGGTCGCTGCGCAGGCGGCGCGTCGCGACGCGCATCTGGTGGAGGCCCTCGGCGTCCCCCAGGCGCGTCGCGGGATCGTGGGCGATCATGCGCTGGAGGCCGCTGGCCAGCGCCGCGGTGACTGCCTCGCGGCCGGTGGCGTCCGAACCCGGGGCCACGACCATGACATCCGGGTTGGCGGAGGCCCGAGGTCCCAGGGCGCGCATCGCCTTGGGCATCGGCTCGGCCAGGACGGCCCCGGCACGGCGAAGCCGGATCGCGATCGGTCGCAGCGCGGAGAGGTCCGGGCCGCGGCTCTCCAGCTCGAGCTCGCGGAAGCGCGAGACCACCCGTTCCCCATCCAGGACGGATACCTCGTCGTCGAAGAGCTCGGCGAGTGGCTGCTGATCCACCCCGCACAGCCGCCAGCGTCGCCGCCGCGTCGCCAGGGTCGCGACCGGCTGAATGGGCGCGGTCCGAACCAGCGCGGTCACCAGCTCCACCGCCTGGGTCGGCACGGCGTCCGGCTCGCCGGGGAAGTTGTGCTCGTCGCGATCGGTCGCGTCCCGGCCGGGTATCCGCAGCTTGAGGGTCCAGGCAGGACCGGTCTCGTCGCCGGTGCGGTACCGGAGGGTCACCCCGGCGCGCGCGAGCCGAAGATCTGCCGTGTCATGGTACGTGCTGCGCAGGGTGAGCTCCGGCAGCTCATCCATGGCGAGGACGCCGAGGTGGTCGTCGGTCAGGTCGGGCACCACAAGCGATCCGGGCGCGGCGAGCTTCAGCTCGCGCTCACGCACGCTCGGCAGCACGCTGCATCAGCTCGCGCTGGAGGTCGACGGCCGGCTCACCGGCGCCGCGCACGACCCGATTCCAGCACCCGTCAGGCCCCAGCGTCCACACGCCGACATTGTCCCCCATCGCGAGGTCGAGCAGGCCCATGAGCCGGGCTGTCGATCCAACATCCACCACCTGGACCAGCGTCTCGACGCGCCGGTCGAGGTTGCGGTGCATGAGATCCGCGCTCCCGATGAGCACCTCGTCACTGCCGCCGTTGCGGAAGTGCAGGATTCGCGAGTGCTCCAGGAAGCGGCCCAGGATGCTGCGCACCGAGATCCGTTCGCTCAGATCGGGGACGCCCGGACGGAGGGCGCAGATGGCCCGCACGATGAGCTCGACGCGCACGCCTCGCCCCGAAGCGTCGTACAGGGCGTCCACGATCGGCTCGTCGATCAGGTTGTTCACCTTGAAGCGGATCAGCGCCTCCTCGCCCCGGTCGGCGAAGCCTGCCTCGCGCTCAATCAGACCCAGGAGGTGCTCCCGCATCTGCTGCGGCGCCACGATCAGGCGCCGGTACTCGTTGCTCCGCGAGTAGCCGGTCAGGTAGTTGAAGAGGCTGCTGACCTCGGCCCCCAGGGTGGCGTCCGCGGTGAGCAGGCCCATGTCCTCGTAGAGCCGGGCGGTGACCGAGTTGTAGTTGCCGGTGCCCACGTGGACGTATCGGCGGATGCGCTTGCCCTCCAGGCGCACCACCAGGCACAGCTTGGCGTGGGTCTTGAGACCTACCACCCCGTACACCACGTGGCAGCCGGCCTGCTCCAGGATCCGCGCCCAGCCGATGTTGTTCAGCTCGTCGAAGCGCGCCTTGATCTCGACCAAAACCGCGACCTGCTTCCCGGCGGATGCCGCGCGGACCAGGGCGTCCACGATGGGACTGTCGCCCGAGGTGCGGTACAGGGTCTGCTTGATGGCCAGCACATCGGGGTCTGATGCTGCCTGCTCGACGAACCGCTGGGTGGTCGCCGCGAACGACTCGTAGGGGTGATGCACGACCAGGTCGCCGTCCTGGAGCGCGTCAAAGAGGTCGGGAAGCTCCCCGTCCGGGCGGTGGAGCCGGACGGGAGTCACCGGCTGGAAGGCCACGTCCTTGAGGTCAGGCCGGTCGATGGCCGCGAGCTCCATCAGGCTCGCCAGGCCCAGCAGGCCCGGGAGTCGATGAACGTCAGCGGCCTGCACCTCGAGCTCCCGGACGAGAAGGGTGAGGATGTGCTCCGGCATCCCTTCTTCGACCTCCAGGCGGACGGCAGGGCTGAAGCGCCGCTTGCGCAGCTCGTCCTCCAGCGCCTCCAGCAGATCCTCCGCCCCGTCGTCGTCGATCTCGAGGTCCGCGTTGCGCGTAACCCGGAAGGCGTGGTGCTCGGTGACGCCCATCCCGGGGAAGAGGCGATCCAGGTTGGCAGCGATGACGTCCTCGATGGGCACGAAGGTGCCCTCCCCCGCGCTCAGGAACCGACCGAGGAGCGGGGGGACCTTGACGCGCGCGAAGTGAACGATGCCGGTCTCCGGGTCGGTGACCTGCACCGCCAGGTTGAGGGAGAGGTTGGAGATGTAGGGGAACGGATGCCCTGGATCGACGGCGAGCGGCGTCAGCACCGGGAAGATGCGGTCCTCGAACTCGACGTTGAGCAGTGCGCGCTCCTGCGCATCGAGCTCCGCCCAGCGTCGCACCCGGACACCGGCTTCGGCGAGCGCCGGCCCAAGCGCGTCGCGGAAGAGCCGGGCGTGGCGCTGGGCCAGCTCATTGGCCCGTTGGGCGATCCGTCCGAGCTGCTCCGCGGTCGTCATCCCATCGGCCGACCGGGTGAGGGAAAGTCCGGCGGCCTCCTGCCGTCGCAGCCCCGCGACGCGTACCTGGTAGAACTCGTCCAGGTTGCTGCCGAAGATGCTCACGAACCGAACGCGCTCGAGGAGGGGGGTCTCTGGGTCCTCGGCCAGCGCCAGCACCCGCTCGTCGAAATCGAGCCAGGAGAGCTCCCGGTTCAGGTAGCGACCATCCTGCGGCCTTCCATCGTCGCGCGTGGACGAGCTCCGTCGTCGCGCGTTGGTCGGGCTGCTCACCATGGGACGGCCCACGCTAGTCGCGCCGTGTTAAGCCAACCGAAAGCCGTCAGGGCTCGTTGCTTCAACGTGTTCCTCATTGCTAAGGGCACCGGGGAACCATGATCGCCCCCATCGGCAAGGCAAGGCCATGGGAGAAATGGCGCACCGACGTCGACGCTCCCCTCACCTCCTCGCGCCAGGGGCCGGCGCTTAACCAAGCGTTGACCTGCCGCTAAGGGACCGTTAAGGCGGCGATTCCACGATCGCCACGAATGTCGGGCCAGCGCCTGTGCCCGCGGCCATCCCCAGCGGGGTCACGCATCGGAGGAGTAGTCCATTGAACCTCCCATTCGCTCGACGGTCAGCCCTGGTCGTGGGCATCGCCTCGACCCTGGTGCTCGCGGCCTGCTCGAGCAACAACGCCGGGTCGTCGTCATCTCCATCGGCGATGACCGGCGGAAGCGCCGGCGCGTCCGTGAGCGTCGACCTTTCGACGGTCCCCGCGGCTCCGGCGTTCAAGGGCGCCATCTCCGCCGACGGGGCGACCTTCCCCCAGCCGGTCTATGAGCAGTGGCTGACGGACTACAACGCCGCCTACTCCGACATCCAGATCTCCTATGCCGGCGGCGGCTCCGGACAGGGCATCAAGGACATCACCAGCAACGTGGTCCAGTGGGCCGGGTCCGATGCGCCCATGAAGCCCGACGAGCAGTCCGCCGCGGAGTCGCAGAACGGGACGCCCATCTTCCACATTCCGACCGTGTTCGGCGCCATCGTGATGGCCTACAACCTCAACGGCGTGACCGATCCCATCAACTTCACGCCGGATACCATCGGCCAGATCTTCACCGGGAAGATCACGAACTGGAACGATCCCGCCCTCAAGACGGACAACCCGACCATCAGCTTCCCCGACCAGGCCATCACCGTGGTGCACCGGTCTGACGGCTCGGGGACCACGAACGCCTTCACCAACTACCTGTGCGAGGCGAGCACGGACTGGAAGAACGCGGTCGATCCCTGCGCCGGCAAGGAGGTCACCTGGCCGGTGGGCCTGGGTGGCAGCGGCAACCCGGGCGTGGCATCGACCATCGCCAGCACCCCCGGCTCGGTCGGCTACATCGAGCTGGCCTACGCGCTCCAGAACACCATCCCATTCGGGAACGTGAAGAACAAGGCCGGCAACTTCATCACGCCATCGCTCGACAGCGTGGCCGCGGCGGCCAACTTCAGCACCATTCCCGACAGCCTCACCTTCTCGGCCTGGAACACCGACGTGGCGGACGGCTACCCGATCACCACGGCCACCTGGATCCTCGTCTACCAGCAGCAGGACAAGGTCAGCGATGACCAGGCGCGATCCGAGGCGGTCGTCCACTTCCTGATCTGGGCCCTCAACAAGGGCGGCGACGATGCCAAGGCGCTCGACTACGCCGTCCTCCCGGATGCCCTGCGCCAGGCCGCGCTCGAGCGGCTTGCGACGGTGACCTGGAACGGAACGCCGATCGTCAATGACCTGTACAGGTAGGCGGTCGCTGCAGGGGCGGGACGCACCGCGCCCCGCCTTGCTGCCCTCCATTGAGCCGATAGGTACTGCCTGCCGATGACCGCCTCCACCGCCCCGGTCGAACCCACGAGCCCCGGCGGCCTGGTCCGCCGTCGACGCCTGAGCATGGGCGATCCGGTCCTCGCCTGGGGAGTCCGGATCCTGTCCTGGGCAGCCCTGGCCGCCGTGGTGGTGATGCTCATCGACACCGCCCTCAACTCGGCCAAGATCCTCCAGCACGAGTCGATCCTCGACTTCCTGTTCGGCACGGTCTGGGCTCCGGCGTCGACGATCTACGGCGCCGTGCCGTTCATCTACGGGACGGTCGTCAGCTCCGTGATCGCCCTCATCTTCGCCGTCCCGCTGGCGCTCGGCGCCTCATTGCTGGTCAACGAGTACCTGCCGGCGCGCATCGGTGGCCCGGTCGCCTACGCCATCGAGCTGCTGGCCGCGATTCCCTCGGTGGTCTACGGGTTCTGGGGGATCCTGGTCCTGGTCCCCGTCCTCCGTCCCATCCAGCTGGCGATCTCCGAGTCGCCGCTCGGGACGATTCCGATCTTCGGCGGGCCGGCGCCGGGGCCGAGCTACTTCGCCGCCGGCATCGTGCTGGCGGTGATGATCCTTCCCATCATCACCTCGGTCGCGCGCGACGCGATCAGGGCGACGCCCCGGCTGCAGCGGGAGGGAGCGCTGGCGCTCGGCGCCACGCACTGGGAGACGATCCGGCACGTCGTCCTGCCGTTTGCTCGCGGCGGAATCTTCGCCGGCATCATCCTTGGTCTCTCGCGGGCCATCGGGGAGACCATCGCGGTCCTCTTCGTCATCGGCAACCAGCCGCAGATCCATGCCTCGATCTTCTCGCCCGGCTACTCGCTGCCGGCCGTCATCGCCGGCGAGTTCAAGGAGGCCAACCAGCCGTTCCACCCGGAGGCCCTGATCGCGCTCGGTGTGGTGCTCTTCGTCCTCTCGTTCGCGGTGAACGTCGCGGCTCGCTACGTGGTGTCTGGCTTCGAGGCCCGTGCCGGTGGTGCCGATGTCCGCTGAGACACTCCTGCGTCGCACCAGCGCCGGCCGGGGCCGGACCGATCGGATCGTGTTCGCGCTCTGTCTCATCGCCGGCGCCATCGCGCTGGTCCCCCTGGCGGCGGTCCTCTACTACCTGCTGGCGGAGGGTCTCAAGGCCTGGAGTCCCTCGTTCCTCATCTCCAAGCCGGGCGGCATCACCACCAAGGGCGGCGGCATCGTCAACGCGATCATCGGCACCCTGGAGATGACGGGGCTGGGCCTGGTGATCGCCGTTCCCTTCGGCGTCGCCGTGGCGCTCTACGTGGTCGAGTACCGCGCCGGCCGGATGGCGATCATCGTGCGGACCGCGGTCGACCTGGTGGCCGGCATCCCGTCCATCGTCATCGGCCTTTTCGTGTACTCGCTTGTGGTTCTGACCATGGGCCACTTCTCCGGCCTGGCGGGCGCGATCGCGCTCTCCCTGGTGATGCTGCCGATCATCGCGCGAACCTCGGAGGAGATGTTCAAGATCATCCCCCGCCGGCTGCGCGAGGGCACCATGGCGCTGGGGATGCCCCGCTGGCGGGCCCTCTTCGCGATCTATCTCCCGACCGTGGCAGCCGGGATCATGACCGGCATCGTGCTCGCGGTGTCGCGCGCGGTCGGCGAGACGGCGCCGCTCCTCTTCACGGCCCTCGGCAGCAACTTCGTGGTCACCGACATCACCCAGCCCATGAGCGCCCTGCCGCTCTACATGTTCCAGAACGCGCAGAACATCGGGTTCCCGGCCGCCCGTGAGCGGGCCTGGGCGGCGGGCCTCACGCTCGTCGCGATCGTCCTGATCTTCAACGTGCTGGGCCGCTGGCTGGCGAGCAGAACGCAGATCAGACTGTTGCAGCGATGATGGAGACTGACGACATGACGGCACAGCCAGGGACGATTGGCGTGCGGATACAGGCTCCGGCCACGGAGATCGCGGTGCAGCGAGAGGTCGCGACGACAATCGAACAGTCCAGCGCGGCCATCGAGGTCCACGAGCTCTCGGCGTACTACGGTGCCAAGCTGGCCGTCCGCGAGGTCACGTTCAACGCCCGACAGCGGGCGGTGACCGCCATCATCGGACCATCGGGGTCCGGCAAGAGCACCGTGCTCCGGGCCTTGAACCGGATGCTCGAGGTGATCCCGGGAGCACGCATCTCCGGGTCCGTCCGCTTCCACGGGATCGACCTGTACGGCGCCGAGATCGACCCGGCCGCCGTGCGTCGCACCATCGGCATGGTCTTCCAGCAGCCCAACCCGTTCCCCACCATGTCCATCTACGACAACGTCGCGGCCGCGGCACGCTTCAACGGCGTGATCAAGGGGCGGCAGGCGGCCGATGATCTGGTCGAGGCATGCCTGGTGCGGGCCGCCCTCTGGGACGAGGTGAAGGACAACCTCGGGAAGTCCGGAGCTTCCCTCTCCGGCGGGCAGCAGCAGCGGCTCTGCATCGCTCGGGCGCTGGCGGTCAACCCGGAGGTGATCCTCATGGACGAGCCGTGCTCCGCGCTGGACCCGATTGCCACCCTGCAGATCGAGCAGCTCGCGCGCGAGCTCGCGGAGCAGTATTCGATCGTGATCGTGACGCACAACATGCAGCAGGCAGCCCGGGTCTCCGACGAGACCATCTTCATGAGCGTCGACGAAGCCCGGGCCGGGTACGTCGTGGAGACCGGCTCCACGGCGGAGATCTTCACCAACCCGAAGAACACGATCACCGAGGACTACATCACGGGGCGCTTCGGATGACGGATCAGGAGCCGGCGGTCACGAATCTCGGCGGCGATTCCCGCGTGGGCGGGGACGAGGATTCGCGATCATCCCTGCGGCCGACCTTCGATGAGGAGCTCGAGTCGCTGCGCGACGACGTCCTGCGCCTGGGCGGCCGGGTCATGGACGCCATCGAGCGAGCGGCAACGGCGCTCGTGGAGCGCGACGTGGATCTCGCGGACCGGGTGCGCTGGGCAGACGACGAGACAAACGAGCTGCAGCGCCGCGTCAACGCCGAGATCACCACCACCATCGCCACCCAGGGCCCCATGGCACGCGACGTCCGGATCCTGCTGAGCCTCCATCACGCCGCCGCCGAGCTGGAGCGCATGGGCGACTACGCCGTGAACATCGCCAAGCTGGCGCAGCAGATGGCCTCCGAGCCGGAGACGGCGGTCTTTCCGCAGATCCCGCGCATGGCCCAGATCTGCCGAGAGCAGCTCCGTGCCGCGATGCGCGCCCTGGTCGACATCTCCGAAGAGGAGGCCCGCGCCGTCTGCGAGCGCGACGACGAGATCGACAGTCTCTACAACGAGGTGTACGAGGCCGCCATCGCCATGATGGAGGCGCACCCGGATCGGGCCCGGCAGGCCACCCACCAGCTCTTCGCCGCCCATCACCTCGAGCGCCTCGGCGATCGAGTCACCAACATCGGCGAGGACGTCGTCTACCTGGCCACCGGCCGGGTAGAGGATCTCAACACCTGAACGCCATGGCCGCGGTACGCCGGAAGATCCTGATCGTCGAGGACGACCGGACCCTGCGCCAGGCGCTCGCCTTCAACCTGGCCCGCGAGGGGTACGACCTGGTCTCGGCCGGGGACGGGGAGACGGCGCTGGGCATCGCGCGCGCCCAGGCCTTCGACCTGATTCTGCTCGACGTGATGCTCCCCGGGATGAGCGGTATCGAGCTGCTGCGGGTGCTGCGCCGCGAAGGACGCGACACACCGGTGATCGTCCTCTCGGCCAAGGGCGAGGAGATCGACCGGGTCGTGGGTCTCAAGGTCGGCGCGGACGACTACGTCCCCAAGCCATTCTCTCGTCCGGAGCTGCTGGCCCGGATCGAGGCCGTCCTGCGCCGCAACCGACGCGCCGCGACGGAGAGCGAAGCGCAGGAGACGATCAGCCTGGGCGCCATCGAGATCGACCGCGAGCGGCGCGAGCTGCGCATCGCCGGTCAGCCGGTCCATCTCACCACCAAGGAGTTCGAGCTGCTCGCCTACCTGGCCGATCATCCCGGCCGGATCTTCACGCGCGACCAGCTGCTCACCCGGATCTGGGGCTACGACTACGTGGGCGACTCCCGGACCGTGGACGTTCACGTCAGCTGGCTTCGCTCGAAGCTGCGCGCCGCCGACGGGCACAACTACTTCCGGACCGTGCGCGGCATCGGCTACGCCTTCGCACCACGGGAGGCGGCGTGACCACATCGCGGATGGAGAGCGAGGGAGGCGAAGGCCAGCTGCTCGAGACCAATCTCGCCGGCTCGGCCCTTGACACACTCCTGCGCGGCACGGCATCGGGCTTTCTGATCCTGACCGATGAGCGCCTCCGCATCCTGCGGGCCGGCGCAACAGCCGCCCGCCTGGCCGAGCGCCACAGCGAGGACCTCACCGGGATGAGCCTCATTGCCGCCTTCGGCTCCGCCCCGCTGGACGGTGTCGCACGGGAGGCCCTGGAACGTGGCACGCAGCGACAGGGCGAGGTCCGGCTGGGGCACCTGGGCTCGCAGGTCTACCAGGTGGAGGCGATGCCGCTCCACGAGCAGGGGCTGCTCCTCTTTCTCCACGACGTGACGCGCATCCGCCGCGTCGAGCAGGTGCGGCGCGACTTCATTGCCAACATCAGCCACGAGCTGCGCACCCCGCTCACCTCCATCAAGCTGATCGCGGAGACCCTGTCAGGCGGCGCGGTCGACGACGTCGAGACGGCGCGCGACTTTGCCGGGCAGGTGGAGCGCGAGGTGGACCACCTGGCGCAGCTCGTCGACGAGCTCCTCGAGCTGTCCATGATCGAGTCGGGCGAGGTCCAGCTCGCGATCCAGCCCATGGCTCCTGAGGCCGTCGTCACGACCGTCGTGCGCCGCATGCAACCCATGGCCGAGCGCAGCCGGGTGAGCCTGCTGGCAGCGCCCGAGCCCGAATCGGCCGACGGCGCACCTCGTGTCGCCGCGGACGAGGCCCGGCTGGAGCAGGCGCTCGTGAACCTGGTCCACAACGCGGTCAAGTTCAGCCATCCCGAGGGCCAGGTCACGCTGGCCTGGGAGCCCCGCGCCGGGTATGTGCGCTTCCTGGTCCGCGATCAGGGGATCGGCATCTCGGCGAGCCACCTCGATCGGATCTTCGAGCGCTTCTACAAGGTCGATCGATCGCGGGCCCGCGAGACCCCGGACGCCGGCCAGGAGCTGCGGACCGGCAGCGCGGGCCTGGGGCTGGCCATCGTCCGCCACATCGCGGAGGCGCACGGCGGGGCCGCGGGCGCGGAGAGCGAGGAGGGCCGCGGCAGCACGTTCTGGATCGACGTCCCGATCGTCCCCGAGACGGACCACTGAACACGCATTCAGGTAGGGAGCATGGGCAAGGGTAAGCGCAAGAAGCGGCACGGCCCGGCGGAGCTGCTGGTGGTCGAGGCGGAGGAGTTCCCGACCGCCGTGATCGTCGAGCTCTGGCACCGCAACGCCAAGGGCAAGCGCGAATTCCTCGACAGCCGCCGGTACGACACCACCGACGACCCGGAGGAGGCCGAGGCCGCGGAGTCGGCCGACTGATCATCGGCCGGGCGTTCAGCGCGGCGATGGGCAAGCCGGTATCCTTGTGCGGTCAACGGGTTCCGTTGACGACCGATCATGCACAGGCGACCAGCGCAACCAATGACAACCGAGCCGCAACTCCAGACCTCCGCCGGGGCGACCGACGATGAGCGCCTTGCCGCGTGGGGCACCTTCCTGCGAGCGCATGCGCAGGTGACCAGGGTCCTGGAACACGAGCTCCAGGCCGCCAAGGACCTCTCCCTCGCGGACTACGACGTCCTGTACCAGCTGGCCGCCGTGGAGGGAAACCGCCTGCGAATGAGCGAGCTGGCGGATCGGCTGCTCCTGTCGCGAAGCGGGGCCACCCGGCTCGTCGATCGGCTGGAGTCGGCCGGTCTCGTGCGACGGGCCAGCTGCGCCACGGACCGCCGCGGGCTCTGGGCCCACCTGACCGAGCGTGGTCTTCAGCGCCTGCGCGACGCCACCCCGACGCACCTGAACGGTGTCTGCGAGCACTTCCTGGACCGGATCCCCGCCCGCGAGCTCGAGCGCCTGCGCCGCACCCTGGAGCGCATCGTCGAGCCCTGAGCCGGCTGCCGACGGATGCCTGCCGTCGCGCTCGATCCGGTTGACCCCCCTATGGGCCGGTGCTACCGTTCGGCGTCCTATGGACGCCGGCCCCGTTTCATCGCCCCTCCACGCCTTGCCTGAGCCCTGGGTGGTCTCGTCATGAGCCACCCGGTCCTCGAGGAGCGGCCGCTGGCCCATGGTGACGCCCTCAACCTGATCCGCCAGGCCATCGCCGAGGCGCCGGGACCGGACGCGGCCGCGCAGCGCGCCGTCGAGGAGCTGCATGAGCGCTTCCTGCACTACGACTGGATCGGCATCTACTGGGTTGATGCCAACGGCGCGGATCTGGTCCTGGGGCCCTGGATCGGGCCGGAGGCCACGGAGCACACCCGGATCCCCATCGGGGTCGGGATCTGCGGCGCCGCAGCGGAATCCGGTCAGACCGAGATCATCGAGGACGTAACGGCCGACGAGCGGTACCTGGCCTGCTTCAGCACCACGCGCAGCGAGATCGTGGTCCCCATCCTGGCCGAGGGCCAGGTGGTCGGGGAGATCGACATCGACGGGTCGGACCCGGCCGTCTTCGACGAAACCGATCGGCTCTTCCTCGAGGAGATCGCCGCGCTCCTCGCGCCGCTCCGTCCCCGCCCCTGAAGCCGGCTGCGCCGGAGAGCGGCCCCGTGCCCGGCGTAACCTCACTCGTAGGACCCTGAAGATGGCCCGTCGCGCAGACCGTCCCCCGGCGACCGTCCGTCCGGGGCCGAGCGCCGCTTCGGGCCAGCCGGCCCCGCCCCCGCGCGGGCGCTTCGAGGAGATCTATGACGCGTACGCGGTGCCCATCTATCGGTTCATCTATGCCCGCGTCGGGAACCGGCCCGACGCCGAGGACCTGACCGCGCAGGTGTTCATGCGAGCCGTCGAACAGCTGGACACCGGTCGGGAGGAGGGCCAGATCGCCAGCTGGCTGTACCGGGTCGGCCAGAACGCGGTGGCCGACCACTGGCGGGCCTTCTACCGCCTGCCCCTGGTTGGCACCGACCAGGTGGCGCCCGGCTGGGAGCCGATGGACATCGCGGAACCGATGACGACCGCATCCGATTCCGGAGCGGAGCACGACAGGGCCGCGTCCGACGAGCGAGCCCGGCACCGCGTCGAGGCGCTCCTCCACCGCCTGCCTGAGAACTACCGCCGGGTCCTCGAGCTGCGCTTCATCCAGCGCATGTCGGTGGCGGAGACGGCCGAGCAGATGGGGATCACCCACGGGAATGCCAAGGTGCTCCAGTACCGCGCGCTGCGTCGGGCCGCGCTCCTCGGGGAGGCCGGCGATGGCTGACCGACCGCGCGATCCCGGCGAGGAGCTCGAGATGGCCGACCGCTTCGACCGATACCTCGATGCGCTGGTCTCCGGCGGGCGTCCCTCCCCGGGGGACGTGGTACCCGGTGACGAGGCGGAGATGGCTCGCACCGCGGCAGAGCTGGCCGGCGCGACCGGCCCCGGCCAGGACCCCGACCCCGCCTTCGTGGACCAGCTGCGCCTGCGCATGCGCCAGGCCGATGCCGGCGCCGCGGCTGTCCGCGAGCCGCTGCCCATGCGGCACCCCGTGGCGACGCCGGCGACCGGTAGGGTCAGGATCTCGCGGCGCGCGCTGCTGCAGGGCGGCATCGGTGCGGCGGCGGGCCTGGCAGCGGGCGCACTGGGCATGGCCGCCCTGCGGGGCGATGGGACCGGTGCGTCCCCGGGTCTGGTTGGCGGCTCGACCCCGCTGGTCGGCGGCACCGGCTTCTGGCAATCGGTCGCTACCCTCGCCGACCTGCCGGCCGGGAGCGCCGTCCGCTTCAGCACTGCCGCCTTCGACGGCTATGTCGTCAACGACGCCGGGGAGATCCGCGCCCTCTCATCGGTCTGCACCCACATGGGCTGCACCCTGCACTACCGGCCAGACTGGCAGGACCTGCGCTGCCCCTGCCACGGCGCCAGCTTCGACCTGAGTGGGGAGCTGGCCAACGGCCGCGATCGCTGGCGCGAGACCGGCGGGTACGCGGGTGACGCCCAGGCCTACCCCATCGCCCTTCCACCGCTTGCACGCCCGAAGGTGAAGATCGCCGACGGCACTGTCTACGTCTGGACCGCCCAGGTCTGATACCCAATTCGCTCTGACCACGCTCAGCCTCCTGTGAGACTGCGGTGGTGGTTAGTCGCATGCGCACCCGTGTTTCCTCCGTTTGGAGGATGACAGGCTGCAGGGGAAGGACGATGATGCCCGACATGGGGGCGCACGAGGGTGGTCATCGCAGCAGTGATGGTTCGCTTGAGCTGTCGACGCTGAGTCCGCGCGAGCGCGAAGTCCTCGACGCAGCTGTCGAGGGCCTGTCCGCCCGCGATATCGCCAGCCGCTTCTCCATCTCGGAGGCCACCGTCCGCTCCCACCTGGCCACGATCTACGCCAAGCTCGGCGTGTCGGGCCGGGTGGAACTACTCGTGCGCCTTCACCAGCACCCGGCTCCGGCACCAACGCCTCCACCTGCCGCCTCGCCGCCCATCCCGGAGCGGATTCGCGTGGGGCTGGTGCAGCGGCGATGGTGGCTGATGCTCGGAGCAACGCTGGCCCTGGTGTTGGTGGGGTTCCTGATCGTGCGCCCGGACCTTCCTCCGCGCGCTGACCTCAGCAGCGTGGTGCAGCTGCTCGATGAGGGCAAGCTGCGGACCCTCGATCTCCGGGGTGAGACCCTCACCGTGGTCGAGACCAACGGCGACCGACTGCGCGTAGAGGGCGTGTCCGCCGCCGAGTTCGACCCGATCTTTCGGGAGGCATTCGCGCGCGGGGCACAGGGAGTGACCTACACCGGAGGTGACGGCAACTCCTTCGGTCAGCTGCTGGCCGCCCTCGGAGTGATTGTCCTGCCGCCGGTGGCGCTCCTGCTCTTCGTGATCCTCATCGTCCGGCTCGTGCGACGGCCACCACCGCCACACGCCTCGTCGTCGTAGCTGCGGCCACCCCGAGGCAGTCTCCCCCCATCGCCACTACCGAGCCAACACCCGCTGCCGGTCTCAGCCGCCGGTGATCCACAGCAGCAGGTACTGGATCACGTAGGGAACCGCGAAGAAGGCCACGATCCCAAGCAGGATCAGCCCGATATAGATCGCGAGGTGCATGTCGGGCGCAGCGGGCCGCTCCGGCGGCGGCTCCCTGCGAAACGGCAGGTGGCTGGGGCGCTGCGGGCGCTGGTGCTCGTACGGGTGCTGCTTGAGGTCCGGCACTGGTCAGCGGCCGCGCCCGATGGCCGCCACGAGGTCCTGGAGACGATGCAGCCGGACCTCGCGGTCCGCCGCGTAGCGCTCGATCCCGGCCAGGATCTGCTCCTGGCCCAGGTGCGCCTCGCCCATGACCTCCTCGACGGTGCCGCCGGTGCGCCAGCGGTCGTCCCAGTCACTGGAGAGCGAGTACTCCGCCGCGATGGGCCCCTCGACCCAGTCCCGCATCAGCTTGAACGCACCGTTGGTGATGGCCATCCCGTTGACGCGGTCCGCGTCAGAGCAGATCCGCTCGCGGTATGCCGCGTCCTGCCGCCTGAAGAGCTGCGGGCTGATGGCGGCCACGAGCCGGACGTTGATCCCGCGGGCGTCGAGCTCGGGAAGGATCTTCACCACGTTCGCCGTGGTCACCGTGCCGCGCACGTACACCGTCCCGGCCATGGGCCGCTCCGGATCCGCGTCACGGAGCAGGTACGCCCCGCGCGCCGCCTCGAAATGTGAGCCCATCCCGAGCGCGGCACGGTCAGGGATCTCGACCGCCGGGCGGGTCAGGTGCAGCGCCACGATGGGTACCTCGGTGGCCAGCGCCGCCGCGAGCACCACCGGCACCTCGTTGTACTCCCACGGGTGCAGGTCGATGACGTGGCCCTCCGGGAAGAGCTGGGTCACGCCGGTGGCGAAGATCCCGAAGTGGGTCCGCGAGTCCTCCGCGGTCTCCGGCCCGGAGTGGCCCGCGACCCAGATCACCTTGCCCAGCTTGAGCTGCGTGTCCTGGGCCAGCTGGGAAAAGAGCCGGAACTCCCCGTACTTGAGGTAGCTGAACGAGCCGTATGTCGAGCAGGCGCCCCAGAACCCGTTGAAGGTCGCCATCGGGTCGTCAGCCAGGTTCACGGTGGCAAGCCCGACCATCAGGCCCGCGTTCGTGAACTCCGTGATCTCCTGCGGGAGGAGCGTTCCCCGCGGGTTCGTCTCGCGGTCGTACCAGCCCCAGCCGGGCATGCCGTCGTAGTCCTTGGCGAAACCGGAGATGTTGGTGGAGTCGGCGAGGTCCGCGGAGCAGGCGATCACCAGCGGCCGGCCGTACTCCTTGCGTGCGAAGGCGTTGACCCACGCGCCCCAGCTGGCCAGTCCGGCCCGGTTGGGCGCTTTCTCCCCGGGTGCCTTCCAGAGCGAGTCGGGGTAGGAACGCACGTCGGTGATGCGCGGGTCCTCGAAGATCTCGGCACCGTGTCCGCCCAGGTTCAGGCCGTCGACGGTGTCGGGGACCGATGCGGCGAGCTCCACGAGCCGGTCGCTGATGGCATCGATCACCTCGGTGTGCGAGCGCAGCACGCCCATGGCGATCCCGAAGTTGTGGCGCGCCTGCGCTTCGCGCTCGGCCGGGTCGGTTGGCGCGAGTTGGTCGACGCCGGCGTACTCGACGCCGTGGCGGGCCATGAACGCCTTGCGCACGGTCCAGAACTCGGGTGCATTCATGGGCCACGGGGTGCCGTGGCTCTTGTTGTCGTACTTGCCGTAGCCGCGCCCCTTGCGGGTCTTGAACCACGCGACCGATGGCACCGCCCGCGGGTTGTCGCCCCGCGCCGCCTCGAGGACCGCGCGCGTGACGGGCTCCCATTCCGACCCCTGGAGCGTCCCCGTCACGCGCCAGTCGTAGGCAGCGAACCAGGTCTCCGGGGTACCGGGCACAACGCGGCTGATGGCCGTGTCGTCGATGCCGTAGTCGTTCCAGTCGATGAGGAAGACCAGGTTCGAGAGGCCCAGCCCCCACGCGGTGTTGCGCGTCTCATGGCTGGCGCCCGGGGTGAGGCCGCCCTCACCCTCCACGGCGAAGACCTTGACCTCCTCGCAGCCCGCAAGCTTGAGGGCGATCGCCTCGCCGGCCGCCGGCGGCATCCCGTGGCCGGAGGGTCCCGTGTTGAACTTGAGGAAGAGGGTCTTGCCCTCCATCTCGGCGTGGCCCGCCAGGCCGCCGCGGTGGCGAAGCCGGAGCAGGTCCTCCCAGGTCAGCGCCCATCGGCCGCCATCGGGGAAGGCGAACTCGTCGCGCGGGTCGCGCTCGTGCCGGGCGCGGAGCACCTCGTTGAGCACCGCCAGCGTGCTGTAGACGAGCGGGATGGTGTGACCGGCGGAGAGGACGAAGCGGTCCGCGAACGGACGCCACGGTCGGCGGATGTCCCAGCGCATGGCGCCCGAGAGGAGAAGGGAAAGGAAGAGATGCACCTTCGAGCGCGAGCCGCCGGGATGGCCGCTCTGCCGGTAGTTGAGGGCCAGGTCGATGCTCTCGTCGATGACCTCGCGCAGCAGCTCCCAGTGCTCGAACTCGGACGCCGCCTCGGCCGCGAGGCGCTCTGCTGCGTCCGGACGGACGGCGGTCATCGGCCGGCACCCGATCCGGCCGAGACCAGCTCCCCGGTGCGCTCCAGCTTGGCCAGGGAATCGGCGACGCGGTCGAGCGCCTTGGCGATGTTTTCCCGCGAGTTCGCGTAGCTGAAGCGCAGGTACCCCTCGCCGTGGGCGCCGAAGGCGGTGCCGGCGAGACCGCAGATGCCGGCGTCGTAGAGCAGGTGGTCTGCGATCTCGTTGCTGCTTCGCCCGAAGGACTTCACGTTCGGGAAGGCATAGAACGCGCCATGAGGCATGACACAGCTCACGCCCTCGATGGCGTTGAGGCCATCCACGATCAACGAGCGCCGGGCGATGAACTCCGTGCGCATGGCGTCCGCGGCGTCCTGCGGCCCGGTCAGGGCGGCGACCGCGCCGGCCTGCGCGAAGGCGTTGGTGCAGCTGACGCTGTTGATCACCAGGCGGCTGAAGGACGGCACCAGCCACTCCGGCAGGATCCCGTAGCCGAGGCGCCAGCCGGTCATGGCGAAGGTCTTGGAGAAGCCGTCGAGGGTGATCGTCCGCTCTGCCATGCCGGGCAGGGTCGCGATCGACAGGAGCGTCCCCTCGTACTGGAGGCGCCCGTAGATCTCGTCGGCCAGGACCACCACGTCGTGCTCGGTGGCGATCCGGGCGATCTCGCGGATGTCGTCGTGGCTGAGCGTCGAGCCGGTGGGATTCTGCGGCGAGTTGAAGACGATCAGCCGCGTGCGGTCGGTCACCAGCGACTCGACCTCCGCAACGTCCATCCGGAAGTCGTTCTCCTCGCGCAGCGGCGCGGCAACCGGCGTTCCGCCGACGTAGCGAGCCATGCTCTCGTAGATCGGGAAGCCCGGGTTGGGGTAGATGACCTCGTCGCCGGGATTGATGAGCGCGAGCATCGTGTAGAACATGATCGGCTTGGCGCCGGGCGTGACGACCACGTGGTCGGGGGTGGTGTCGATCCCCTTCCAGCGCTTGACGTCGGCCGCGATGGCCTCGCGCAGGGGCGCGATCCCGGTTGCGCCGGTGTAGTGAGTCAGCCCCTCCTCGAGCACGCCGTGGGCGGCGGCCTCGGAGATGTGGCGGGGCGTGTCGAAGTCGGGCTCACCGATCTCGAGGTGGATCACCTCGCGACCGGTCGCTTCCAGGGCTCGTGCACGGGCGGCCGCCTCGAATGCCGTCTCGGTCCCGATCAGGTCCATGCGGCTGGCAAGCTTCACGATGGGTGCCTCCCCTTCGGGAATGTTCAAGTGTCGGGTGATGATTGCCCCAGAGTGTACCGATGGGGCACGTGGCACGCCGACCGCCATCGGTCGTGTCCGCGGGTGCGCTATGGCCCTGCGCCATCAGCGGGTGCCGGACGATCTGCCCATTGCGGAAACGCTGAGCGCCGCTGGTATACTTTCCCAAGCGATACCACGACAATCCGTCGCTCGCGAGAGTGCCGAGAGGAGAATCCCCTTCCCATGACGATGTCCGAGACGACGCCGGTCGCGATCCCGCAGACCGCCCCGGCCCCGGCCGCCGAGCCGCTCGTCACGCTCACCGATGCCGCCGCCACGAAGGTCACGGAGCTTCGCGCGCGCGAGGGCAAGGCCGATGCCCGCCTCCGGCTCTTCGTGAAGAGCGGCGGCTGCTCCGGCTTCAGCTACGGCCTCGCCTTCGACGACAGCCTGGCCGATGACGACCGCATCGAGGACCACGCGGGCGTTCCCGTCGTGATCGACGCGTTCAGCGCCCAGTACGTCGATGGTGCGGAGATCGACTACGTCGACTCGCTGATGGGCTCTGGCTTCGCCATCAACAACCCCAACGCCGTCTCGAGCTGCGCCTGCGGCTCGTCCTTCAACACCGACGGCTCCCCGGCGCGCGCGGGTGGCTGCGCCCACTGAGACGGTTTTCGCAGCCGCGACCCGAAGCCCCGGAGCGATCCGGGGCTTCGTCGTGCCCGGGAGCAACCGAAGCTGGCTGGCGCGGTAATCTGCTACCGTGCGCCATCCAGTATCTGCGGGCCCGATATGACCGACCCTGATCCCACCCTCGCTGCGACGAGCCCTGCCGAGCACATTCGCCGGGAGTTTGCCCGCGCCTGGGGCGCCATCGGGGCCGCGTGGGGAGTGGCACCTTCCACCGCCGCGGTGCAGGGCTACTTCCTGGTTCACGGTGGCCCGCTCACCGAGCCGGAGATCCGGCGTGCGCTGGATCTCTCCCACCGGGCCGCCGCCATGGCCCTTGCCGAGTGCACGGAATGGGGCCTCATCGAGCGGGCACAGGGCGGGCGCCGCACCGGCCGGCGCGGTCCCGAGGCGGCCGCCTACCTCGTGGTCGGTGACAACTGGGAGTGGTTCCGCCGTGTGGCGCAGGCGCGCAAGGAGCGTGAGACCGATCCGGTCGTGCCGGTGATCGAGCGCTGCGCGGCGCTGGCCCGCTCCGACGCGGCCGGCCGGAGCGCGAATGCCGCCGAGCTCGCGGACCTGAGCGAGCGGCTGGACGGGCTCCTGCGCTTCGTCCATCTCTTCGACCGCGGCGTCGGGATCTTCGTGGACGCCTCGCCAGCCGTCACCCAACGCCTCTTCGCCCTGCTCGGCGAGCTGGACGACGCCAGCCTGCAACGGCTCCTGGCCCTGCTCGAGGCGGTGGAGCCGCATGACCTCGCGCGGGCCGCGGATGCGCTCGGCAGCCTGTCACCGCGGGCCATACGGCGGCTCGTGGGGCTTGCCGGATCGCCGGCGTTGGCACGCCTCATCGGCCGCTGAGCCGTCGGCCCCGGGTCGCTACTCGCCCGAACCGTCGTCCTCGAACACGCCCGCTCCCGCGACCGTGGCGGCCACCGCACCGCCACCCAGCGCCGCCGGCAGCGGCCGGTGGATGGCCGTGGGCGTCACGTGGCGGTCGACGAGCGCCCGGGTCCCGCGGATGCGCAGCTGGTCGAAGAGGAAGCCGAACTTGGCCCGCAGGTGGCCGGCGATCTCGTCGGCGGAAGCCTGCGGCAGGTTCCACAGCTCGGCCTTGAACGGACCAATCGCCTTCTTGCGGGTCTTGTACAGGAACTGCTCCTCCGTCTGGCCCTCCTTGCGCTCATCGGCGCAGTGCTCGACGCACCAGGCCATCATCCGCTCGTGAAGCTCGGCGGGCAGGCCGCCGGCGTCGTACAGGATGTTCTGGAAGCCGGTCGCCAGGTGGATTTCCGCGGTCCCGTGGCCCGGGAAGTGGTGGAACGCCTCGTCGGGCAGGGTGGAGGCGCCGTGCTGGACACAGCCGGCCAGCCCGTATTCGTCGCGCGACACCGTGGAGAGGCGCTCCATGGTGTCGAAGTCGATGTTGACGGTGGCCACGCTCCCGTCGGGCAGCACGACTCCGCCGTGGCTGGTGCCGGTCTGGATGCTCACCTTGCTGACGCCCGGCGTCCCCGACCCGTGGAGGAGCCCGTAGTACTCGTTGAGGTAGGCGCGCAGCTCCTCCTCCGTGGAGTTGACCTTGCCCACCTCGCCGATCTCGCCCCCCACCGAGATGGTGACGCCATCTGGCTCCAGCTCGCGGATGAGCCAGGTGAGCTCGGCGGTGTTGTCCGCGTTCGTCCGCTGCTGGTCGCGCACGGTGGGCTGCGCCAGGTCGACCAGCGTGCTCGAGTCGATGTCGATGTTCAGGAAGCCGGCATGGACCGCCTCCGTGGTCAGCTCGCGCAGGCCGGCCATCTCCTTGTCCGCGTCCGCCGCCCACTTCGCGGCGTTGAACTGGAAGTGGTCGCCCTGGAGGAAGACCGGACCCGGCCAGCCGGTGCGGATCGCGGCCGCGAGGATCACCGCGGTGTACTCCGCGGGGCGTTGGTCCGTGTAGGCCATCTCGCTCTTCGCGATCTCGAAGATCACGGTGCCCGCGTCGCGCTCCACGGCGGCGGCGAAGGCCTGCCTCGCCGTCAGGTAGGTGGCCGCACGGACGTTGATGGCCGGCACGGTGAAGTCCGTGGCAGAGAACTCGCCGCGCCCGCGGGCCATGTACAGCTCGTGGATGGAGGCCGAGGGGCAGCCGAGCACCTGGCTCGCCTCCCAGATGATCCAGCGCGCGGCGTCGCGCAGCTCGGCGTCCGGGTTGAAGACGGCCTCGCGAACGAGTCGATCCACGACGTCGCCGCGGAAGCGGTCGGCATCGGTAACGTGGAAGGTCCCGCCGGAAATCGAGGCTGTGCCCGAGAGCAGGTCCAGCAGCTCCTGCGCAGAGGAGACGGTCATGACGAATGGGACTCCGTGGTGGGTATGCCACCATCCTAGCGAAGGGCGGAGACGGTGGTGAAGGCCAGAAGGAGGGCGATCGGCAGGCCGATGGTCGCTGCGAGCAGGTACCAGTCGCGCGCCGCTCGCCCATCCGCCACACGTCGTCGCCGCAGGCGTTCGACCCAGGCGAGCACGGCGCTGAGGCCCGCGACGTAGAGGAACGCCGCAGTGATCACCACCCCGATGGCGAAGGGCCGAACCGATGCGCAGCTGCCGAAGGCGAGCGGACCGCCCGGCGGGCACGCGCTCGCCAGCTCGGCCGCGACGAGGATCGCGGCCACGACCAGGACGACCGCCGACCAGGCGGCATGCGCGAGGAGCGCGCGGGAGGGGCGGCGAACGGTGGGCGTGCGGCCGGTCCGGGTCAGCCGGCCTGGTAGGCGGCCGATGCCGCCTCGGCCTGGCGGGCTTCGCGACGCGTCACGCGCCGGTACTCGACGGCGAAGAAGACGAGCGCCGCGGCGCCGAGCAGCGCGACCAGCGCGCCGAAGACGAGCGACTGGATGGGGAAGGCCTCCGTCCCCTCGGGTGGGACGAACGTGCCGCCGGCCATGTTGAAGGCGAGGTACGGGATCATCACCAGGTAGACGAAGAGCAGCTGCCCGAAGTCCACGATCCGGATGAAGATCCAGGCGAAGCTACGCCGGCCACGCGCCGCCTGCGTCCAGAGCGCCAGGATGATGAGGACCAGGAAGTTCCCGCCGGCCGCGGCCGCCGCGAAGATGAACGCGGTTTCCGGCGTGAACTTGAGGAAGGGGATGTACTGGCTGAAGCCGTAGTACACGTAGTTCGGCACGTACGCGATCAGGAAGTAGATGTACAGGAAGAGCGGCACACCCTTCAGGACGGCAACCAGCCAGGTCTCGTGGCCGAAGAGGAGCCAGCTCATGAAGTCATCGATCTGTCCGATGAGGTTGGCGCCGATGGCTCGGGATCGCGGTCGTGTCAGGCTCATGCGTCCATCACTGTTTCTGGGTCAGGAGGAAGGTGATCAGGGCCTGGAGCTGGTCGTTCGTCAGCTGTGACTCCGGGAAGGCGGGCATCCCGGTGGCGGTGCCCCCGTTGTAGTTGTTCGAGGAGTCGCGGATCCACTTCGTGAAGAACGTGGCTGGATCCGACGCGTAATCCGCCTTCATCTGGTCGAGGCCGCTGGGCGGGTTGGGGAGACCGGTCCCGATCTCGTTGCCCACGTTCTGCAGGCTCGGGAACGTGCCCGGGACGCCGCCCAGGTCCGCCTGGTGGCAGCTCACGCAGCCGACCGAGTTGTAGACCTGCTGGCCCGCCTCCGCCGTGTTGGGCGCCGGGGTCTGGCTGGCATTGGCGTTCGCCTGGGCCCAGCCGGTGACGAGCGCTGTCAGCGCGTCGACCTGCTGCACCGTCAACGGACCACCAACCTCCGTGCTCCAGGCCGGCATGATGGAGCTCACGTTCCCGGAGACCACCACGCCGCCGAAGCGGATCACGAGGTTCACGTAGTCGGGATTGACCCTCAGCTTGTTCGCGATGCTGGGGCTGTGGAGGTTCGGTGCGTTGAGGCCGGGCTGCCCGGGAACCGGACCGCCCATCCCGTCGTCGCCGTGGCAGCGCGCGCAGCCCGCCGCCGAGGGGTCGCCGGGGTTGTTGGCGAAGACCTCCTTCGCGAACGCGAGCTGGGCCTCCTCGGCACTGGTCTGGCGGGTCGACAGGCGGGCAGAGTCCGTCAGCCAGTAGAGCATCGTGAACAGCGCCAGCGCGCCGACGACGATGACCCCGAGCGTCTTGATCCGCATTGGCTCAGCCTGCGCAGTGCTTGCCGGTCAGGTCAGCCGCCGTCCGCGGATCGAAGGTGACGGTGCCCACGGGCGGTCCGCTGACCACCTTGCCGGTGTCGACGGTATAGACGCCAGAGCTCCCGACCGAGACCGGGAAGTGATCCATGCCCCGCGGAGCAGGTCCGTCGCGCTTCTCGCTCAGGATCGTGTACTTGCTGCCATGGCAGAGGCACTCGAACCAGTCGCTCTTCTGGCACAGCGGCGGGATCTGGCAGCCCAGGTGCGGGCACTTGCGCCACAGCGCCATCACAGAGCGGTCTTTGAAGGCCAGGGATTCATCCACCTTCGCTCCCGGGTCGGGGATGTTCGCGTCCTTGCCATCGACGAGGTCCATGCCCGCCGGCACGTTCACGAAGAAGAGCCGCGCCTTCTGGTAGGTATACGGCTGGCCCTTCGCCCAGTCCGGCCAGACGGTCATGATGTCCTGCGCCGAGCCGATATCGACCGTGCCACCGAAGCCGCCGCTCAGGTTCGGCCAGAGAAACGCGAGGGTACCGCCCAGGAATTCCAGGCTCAGGAGACCCATGCCGGCGCCCAGCATGCGGCGCATGAAGGTGCGGCGGCTGATCTCGCGGGCCGGGGGTCCGCTGACGGGTCCATAGGAGAGGTTCGTGTTGCTGCTCATAGGTTGAAGAAGATTCCCTCCCATGGCCAGACCCAGTTCCATCCCGGGCCGCGGAAGAAGGATCCGATGAAGGTGACGATCAGACCGCCGACCATGAGGCACATGAAGAAGACCCAGATCAGCTTGCGGTCACGCGCCGCCTTGAACGGCGACCGGTCGAGGAACGGGATCAGCGCCAGGCCCACCAGGTAGAGGGTCGGCACCATCACGCCTGCGACCGTCGGGTTGAAGTAGCTCAGGATCTCCTGGAGACCCAGGAAGTACCACGGCGCCTTGGCGACGTGCGGCGTGTTGCCGGCGTTGGCCATCTGCTCCAGGGGCGCCTGGATGAGCAGCGAGGTGACCACCAGGAGCCCCATGATCAGCCCGGCCATGAGGAACTCGGCGCGGAGAAGGTGCGGCCAGGTCAGCACCGTCTCGTCGGGTCGCTTGTCGACCCGGACCATGGATTCCTGCTTGACGTAGGCGAGCAGCCGGAAGCGCTCGGTGCCCGGTACTCCCGGGGGTCCGGGGAGCTTCGGCCCGCCTCCGCGCTCGACGGCAGGCAGCTGCGGCGCCTGGGTCGGTGCGTTCTTGTCGGCGGTTGCGTTCGGCCGCTTCTCGATGGTCATTGATCTGCCGTTCTCATCCTACCGCCGTCACACCGGCCCACTGATGCCGCCGTCCTTCCGAATCCTCCAGAAGTGGACGATCATCAGGATCGCGGCGATGAGCGGGAATGCGATGACGTGCATCACGTAGAAACGCAGGAGCGTGCCCTGCCCGACCTCGATCCCGCCGAGGAGGAAGAGCTGCGACTGGTGCGAGAGGAGTGGCGCATAGGTTGCCATCTGGGAGCCCACGGTGACCGCCCAGAACGCGATCTGGTCCCATGGCAGCAGGTAGCCGGTGAAGCTGAGCCACAGGGTGGAGAAGAGGAGCAGGACCCCGATGACCCAGTTGAACTCGCGGGGCGGCTTGTAGGCACCGTGGTAGAAGACCCGGATCATGTGCAGGAAGACGGTGAGCACCATGAGGTGCGCCGCCCATCGGTGCATGTTGCGGACGAGCTCGCCGAAGGCGACGGAGTTCTCGATGGAGAGGATGTCCTGGTAGGCACGGCTCACCGACGGGACATAGAAGAACATCAGGTACAGGCCGGTGACCGTCAACGCCAGGAAGAGGAAGAAGCTGATCCCGCCCAGGCAGAACGTGTACGTGTAGCGAACCGCGTGCTTCTTGACCCGCACCGGGTGCAGGTGCAGGAACACGTTGTTCATGACCGCCAGCGCACGGGTCCGGCTGGTGGAGGGGTACGGTTGGCGGAAGAGGGAGCGCCAGATCTGCGACTCCTTCACGCCGCGCATCAGATCGCCCGGTCCGGGGAAGCTCATCGGCGCACCGCCACGCCGGCCTGCTGACCGATCTGCCCCAGCACGTTGTCCTTGTAGCTCTCCAACAGAACCTTCCCGTCAGGCGTGAACCGCTCGAGCTCGAGGCGATCCATCGTGATGCAGTTGGTTGGACACCGCTCGACGCAGAGGTTGCAGCGAATGCAGCGCTCCTCGTCGATGATCATGGCTATGCCGCGGGGCCACGACTGGAAGAGGTCTATCTCGGGGTCGTCGCCGCCCACCTGCGCCTTGTCGATCATGTAGATCACGCCCTCGGGGCAGACGTCGGCGCAGAGTCCGCACAGGATACAGCGTGGTCCGTCGATGTTGATGTTGTGGTTGCACTGCAGGCAGCGCGACCCCTCCTCGATGGCGGTGCGCGTGTCGTAGCCCACCTCCACGAGGCTGGTGAAGTCGCGCCGCAGCTCCGGCGGGGCCATGGGGATGTGGTGCCGGGTGACGGCCTCGTAGTCCTTGGGCATGTCGTGCTCGAGCGCCTGGGTGATGACGGCACGGTTGATGACCGGCAGCTCCTCCAGGGCAGCGCCGCGCTCGCCGCGCAGCCAGCGGTCAACGGCTCGAGCGGCTCGCCGGCCGCGTCCGGCGGACTCGATGATCGTGGCCGGGCCGGTGACATAGTCGCCGCAGGCGAAGATACCGGGGCTGCTCGTCTCGAAGGTGTCCGGGTTGATGGTCAGGTAGCCACGCTTGAACGCGAACGCGTCGCCATCGGCACCGTTTTCGACCCTGGAGCGTGGCGGAGTGCGCCACGCGGAGATCGATCCGCCTTCGACCACCGAGCGGCTGTCGGTCACGCCCAGGTGGCGGTTCAAGTGGCTGCCGTAGTGGCCCAGGACGTTGTTGTCGGCCGCCTGGCTGGTGCAGGGGACGACCATGTCGCAGGGGACCACGAACTCGCTGCCGGGGATCGGCTCCGCCGACCGGCGCCCGGAGGCGTCCGGCGATCCCAGGCGCGTGCGCTGGAACCGCATCCCAACGACCTTGCCGCTCTCGTCGCCCAGGACCTCGACCGGCGAGGCGAAGAACTCGAATTCCACCCCCTCGAAGCGGGTCTCGTGCTGCTCCTCCTCGTCGACGACCATCTCGTCCGGGCCGCGGCGGTAGAGGATGGTCGAGGTCTTGGCGCCCAGCCGCAGCGCAGTCCGCGAGGAGTCCATGGCCGTATAGCCGCCGCCGATGACGACCACGTGATCGCCGACCCACTGCTCCTGGCCCAGGTTCGCTCGCTTCAGGAAGTCGACGCCGTAGATCACGCCGTCGAGCTCCTCGCCGGGGACGTTCATGGCCATCGGGAACATGCAGCCGGTGGCCACCACCACCGCGTCATGGCGCTTGCGCAGCTCGTCGATGGTGATATCGCGACCGATCTCGACGTTGTAGTGGAACTCGACGCCGTGCTTGGCGACCCAGGCCACGTCCAGCTCGATCACGTCGCGCGGGAGACGGAAGGCGGGGACGCCGATCAGGGTCGTCCCACCGCCCGAGGGGAGCGCTTCGTAGATGTGCACCTCGTGCCCCTCCGCGGCCAGGTCCTTCGCGACGGAGAGGCCGGCCGGACCGGCGCCGATCACCGCCACGCTCCGCCCCGTGGACGGCGCGACCTGCACGTTGTCGGGCATGTTGTTGCCGTAGTGCCAGTCGACCAGGAACCGCTTCATGGCCCGAATGGCGAGCGGCTTGTCAATGTCCGCGCGTCGGCAGGCCTTTTCGCACGGCGCGCTGCAGACGTACCCACAGATGGCGGCAACCGGGTTCGGGTCGCGGGCGAGGATGTAGCCCTCCTCGAAGCGGCCCTCGGCGGCCAGCATCAGGTAGCCCCGACAGTTGGTGTTGACCGGGCAACCTTCCTGGCACTCGATATTGCACTGCAACCAGTCCACGCCAACCTCGGCGGTCTGGAAGCGGAGCGGAATTGCGTTCTCGGAGATCAAGGGCGTCGTTCGCTCGTGCTGAGTTCCGCGCAGCGGATCATGAGGGCGAAGTCGCGGCGCGCTCGATGCTACCGTCCGCGCGCTCGGCGTGTCAAAGCAAATTCCGTGTCACGTGCCGCATCGGCCGGTCCGGCGCTCAGTGGAAGAAGTGCGCCTCCATGATCTTCCGCACGATCGGCGCGGCGAAGTCACCGCCGTTCCCGAGCGGCACGGTGACGACCACGGTGGCAACCGCGATGGTCGGATCGTTCATGGGCGCGAAGGCCGGGAACCAGGCGTCCGGGTCGGGGCCGCCGGTCTCCGCCGTGCCGCTCTTGCCGGCGACCGCGATCGGGAATCCCAGGAAGGAGCGGTGCGCAGTGCCGAGCGACGAGGTCACGACGGCGCGCATGGTGGTGACGACGTAGTCCATCACCTCGCGGCGCAGCTGGATCACGTGGTGGTACGTCGGGTGGCTGTCGTACACGACGGTGCCGTTGGGAAGCGTTGCCTTCAGCACGATGCGCGGCTGCCACAGGATGCCGCGGTTGCCCCAGGCCGCGTAGGCGGTCGCCAGCTGCAGCGCAGTGCCCAGGTACGAGCCCTGCCCGATGGCGAGCTGGATCTGGTCGAACGGTCCGTACGGGGAGTACTTCCCGTTCCAGCGCGTGTGGGACTCGAAGTAGGCGGCATCCGGCAGGATGCCGGCGCTCTCGGTGAGGAAGGGAATGCCGGTCGCCTCCCCGAACCCGAAGTTGTGCAGCAGATCGGTCAGCGCAGTCCGGTTCTTCTCGTAGACCCGCACGCTGAGCGGCATGTAGGTCGTGTTGCAGGAGAGGGCCATGGTGTCGACCCAGGTCCGCAGCCCGGGGAGCGTCTCGTACATCCAGTTCTTGAACGTGAAGCCTGAGTAGGTCCACGTACCGGGGCAGAGCATGCGATCGGTGGTCTTGACCGTGCCGGTCTGGAGCGCGGCCCCCAGCGTGAACGGCTTGAAGTCCGATCCGGCCGGGTAGGCGCCCAGCACCGCCTTGTTGATGATCTGCTCCGACGAGGGCGTCGCCAACCGCGCTCCGCCCAGGGTGGTCCCCAGGGTCATCGCGTTCGGATCGAAGCGCGGCAGGGAGGCCAGGACCCAGACGTCGCCGCTCTTCGGATCGATGGCGGCGCTGCCGACATGCGGATATCGGGCCATGGCGGCCTCGGCCGCGCGCTGGAGCTTGGGCTGGATGGTGACCGTGATGTCGGCCCCCGGGGTCATGGCGGTCTGGAGCACGGAGACCGGGTCGGCTCCCGGTCGAACCGCCGAGAGCGTGAAGCCGGGGGTCCCGCGCAGGAGGTCCTCTGCGCCGCGCTCGAGCCCGCTGCGGCCGACCCAGTCGCCGGCCTGGTAGCCCCTGGCGGCGAGCGTCTTGAGGTCGTCGGCGGTGATCTTGCTGACGTAGCCGATGGTCTGGCCGGCCAGGTACTCCTGCGGGTAGACCCGCATGCCGTCCTCGCGGGTCATGGCGAAGACGGTGCCGTCGGAGGCAACGATCCGTCCCCGCGGGGCGGTCTGCCGGGTCAGCTGCAGCGTGCCGTCGGTCCCGAGCTCCCCGAAGAGGGATGCGGGGCTCCAGTGAACCTGCCAGTCGCTGGCGCCGCGGACCAGCACCAGGGTCCGCGCCAGCGAGACGTCGCCGAACAGGTCGGTCGTCAGGTCGATCGTGGCAGGAACCGCCATGGCCGATACCGGTCCGGGGATGATCGGCCCTGCGCTGGCCGGCACGAACGTCGCAGAGGCGCCGGCCGACGGGGTGGGCGACGGCGTGGGCGATGGGGTAGCCGACGGCGAGGGCAGCGCACTCGCGGCGCCCGGGCCGGATGCAGTCGCCGTCGCCGGGGTCGGCGAGGGAGAGGGTGACGGGGTCAGAACCAGGTCGGGGGGCACGGGCTGCGGCGCCAGCGCGGTGGGCACCGCGTCGCCGGCCGTCGCGCTGACCCGGGTGACCCGCATCAGGCTCGCGAGCTGGGCGTAGAGGCTGACGAAGCGGTCGTGCCCGTACGCCGCCTGGTCGGCAGGCGCAATGAGCTCCCACATCCGCTCCGTGTTGCCGGCCATCCAGGCCGCCAGGAACTTGCGCGCGACCAACCCGGCCCGGTCGGGCGCGGGCACCGGTGCCGGGGTGGGGTAGGGCGTCGGCGGTGGACCGCTGGAGCAGGCGGCGAGCAGCACGATGGCCGCGATGACGACCACCGCCGCGCGGGCCAGGAGGCTCCCCCGTCGCGGGTTCATCGGGCCAGCATCACCCGGCGGAACCCTTCGGCGGCCCGGTAGCCCGCTCGCTCGCCGAGCTCCTCCGAGGTGCGGCGCAGCCAGCGCTCCGTGTCCGCGAACTCGCGGAACTGGCTCTCGTGGCAGCGCAGCGCGGCGATCTTGCGGTCCAGCGTCGCGCCGATATCGACGAGCTGGTTCGCCTCGTTCGTGCTCCACAGGTAGAGCTCCGCGACTTTCCACGGGGCCAAGCCGGCCTCGAGGTGCTCCCGCAGGTTCAGCGGGTCGCGGGCCGTGGGGAAGACCGCATCGACGGTCACCATCCCCACCGCGCGATGGTCCGGGTGGTTGACCCATTCGTTGTTGACGAACAGCACGGTGGGATCGTGGGTCATCACGATCTCCGGCTGCACGCGGCGAATGGCGTAGGTGACCCGCTCGCGGAGCCGGAGGCTGGGCTCGACCTGCCCGTCGGGCTCGTCGAGGAAGTCGACGCCCTCGACGCCCAGCTCTGCGGCGGCCCGCCGCTGCTCAGCCTCCCGAAGGACGCCCAGCTCGCGGGGATCGGCCGTGGGATCGTCGCTCCCCTTGTCGCCTCGGGTGATGAGCAGGTAGCGGACCCGGGCGCCCTCGTCGATCCAGCGCGCAACCGTCCCGGCGGCTCCGAACTCGATGTCGTCGGGATGTGCCGCAACGACCAGGACGCGTTCGGGGGTGGGGAGTCGATCGGTCGGCATCGGGTATCCGTGGGTGCGGTTCGCTCAGGGCCACAGGCACGCAACGCATGGCGGCTGCCGGCGGCTGCGCAATCCTAGCAGCCGGAGGATCTGGACCCGTCAGGCGGGTGTCCGCGCCGGTTCGCCGGGTGTCGCGCTGCGTTGCGGCGGCTGGTCGGAGAGGCCGCCAGCGTCCGGCCCGGCGGCCACCCGGCGTTCCTGCGGGTGGAGCGCCTTCCGAGAAGGGAGGCGAACGAGGCGGTCCTGCGGCTCGACCAGCTCGCCTTCAGCCCAGTTCGCCACCGCCTCGTCGTGGCTGAAGAGGACGACCTGCCGTTCCCGGCTCAGCTCGCGCAGCACGCGGAGCAGGCCGGCGCGACGCTCCGGATCCGCCTGCGCGGTGACCTCGTCGAGGAGCAGTGGCGCGGTCTCGCCGGTGGTGACCAGGTGCTGGGCCATGGCGACGCGCAGGAGGAGGTAGATCTGCTCGCGCGTGCCGGCGGACAGGAGCCGTGCCTCGCGCCAGGCGCCGCTCCCCGCCTCGCGGACGTGGATCGACAGGTTGGCCGGGTCCACGCTCACCTCTTCGTAGGATCCACCGCTGACGACCGGCAGCCAGCGCTGCACCGCCGTTGCCAGGATGGGAGCCAGGTCACGGTGCACCCGCTCCTGCGCGGCCCGCAGGAGGCGCAGCGTGTCGTCGACCGTGGCAGCCAGGGCCAGGATCCGC
Organism: uncultured Chloroflexia bacterium; assembly: GCA_963814105.1. Taxonomy (GTDB): domain Bacteria; phylum Chloroflexota; class Limnocylindria; order QHBO01; family QHBO01; genus CAVXEH01. The sequence continues at coordinate 229,243 of CAWFBQ010000005.1, read as the reverse complement.
TGGAGCTCCGAGGATGCCGCGGCCACCGCTTCCTCCGCCTCGGTGACGTCCGGGAGCCCGCCACGAAGGACGTCCAGCGCGCCCCGCAGCTCGTGCGCGGCACGGTCCGCGGCCGCGACCTCCTGGCGCCGTTGGGAGAGGAGCGAGTCGAGGTCAGCCCGCCCCGCGTGGTGCTCGAGCTCCGAGGGGTCGACGCCGGAAGCCAGCACCGTCGCCTCGCGCGTCTGACGCTCCGCCTCGGCCCGCAGCGCCTCGAGCGACCGACCCTCGAGCAGGCCGCTCAGCTCCCGCCACTCCTCGATCGCCGACTGGTTGGCGCCGATGAGCTCCGTTCGGCGCCGTTGCCAGGCGCGCAGCGCATCCACGAGCGCACTCGGGTCGGCGTCGACCGGCACCTCCGCGCGGGTCGCCGCCTCGAGCAGGGCGCTGCGCGCCGCGTCGATCGCCCGCTGGACTGCGGACGCGGTCTGCTCCGCGCCGCGCCGCGCCGAAAGCTCGCGTTGGATGGAGTCGCCCCGCGCTGCGGCGGTCGACTGGGCGCTGCGCGCGGCGCAGGCCGCTTCGTAGGCTGCCCACGCGGCCCTCGGATCCGTCTCGCCGGCGATGCCGCGATCCGACAGCGCCTCGAGCAGCCTGCGCGCGGCCGCGCGGGCCCGATCGTCCAGGGCCGTGCGACGTGATCGCCACTCGGCGGCGCGCGCCGCATCCCTGACCCGCTCGCGGGTCTGATCCGCGAGCGCCTCGAGGGCCACCGGCTCGTCCGGCCATCCTCGCTCGCGCGCCTCCGCGGATGCGGAGTCACGTTCGGCGCGGGCGCGCGCCTGCGCCTCCCGGTACGGGGCCAGGGCAGCCTCCGCGTGCGCGACCCGCCTCAGCGCCGCACGGCGAGCCGCACCGGACCGCCATCCCCAGGCGAGCGCCAGGAGTCCGACGGCCGCCAGCGCCACCCCGGGGAGCAGCGAGATCGTCATGGCCACCAGGACGCCCACCAGGCCGAGCCCGATGCCGACACCGACGAGGGTGGCGGGAGACCCGCCGGCCGCTGATGCGGAACCCCGCGCCGTCTCGAGCGCCTGCTCGAGACGTTCGGCTCCGGCGGGCAGGGGTGCGGCGAGGCGCCGCGCCAGGGCCCGCATGGCATCCGCGGTCCCTGTGTCGGTTGATGCGTCGGCATTCGGCTCCTCGCCAAGCATCCCGATCGCCTCTTCCGCCCGTTCGAGCTCGCGGAGCAGGGCGCGGAGCGCGGGATCGGGCTGGAGATCTCCCGCGGGCGGTTCGGGGAGCGCGGCGAGCTCGGTCTCGAGCGCCTCGCTGGAGGTCCCGGTCAGCGCAACGGCGGCGGGACGGCGCTCCCACCCGACGATGGCCGCCGCCACGACATCCGCGTCGGCGTCCCGGGCGCTCAGGGCGGGGGGCGCCTCCGGATGCTTCGCCGACAGCGCAGCCGCGCGTTCCGCGAGGGCGCGGGAACGCCGCGCCAGGACGCTGGCCCGCGCCGCGTTCGCAACGGCAAGCGCGCGCTCCGCATCTGCGAGGCGCCGCTCCGCCTCATCGGCGCGGCGTGTGTGCTCCAGGTGCTCCGCGTGGCGGGCACGGGCCACGGCGAGCTCCTCCGTCGCCGACGCGAGCCGCACCCGGGCCATGCGCAGTGGGCCCTTGGCCGCAACGGTGTCCGCTCCGACTGCCTCCCGGCGGAACTCGACGAGACGCTCGATGGCCTGGGCCGCGGTGGCATCCGTGCCGCGGGTCGCGGCGGCGCGCTGCATCTGCTCCTGAAGGTGGTCGGCCGCGTCCGCGACGGCCATGATGTCGGCCTGGTTCACCGAGATCGTGGCAGCGAAGGAGTCGCGGTCCAGCCCGAGCCAGCGGGAGGCGTCCGGTGTTCCGTCGAGGATCTCGTCGGAGACGTCGCGTCCGAGGCCAACGTCGATGGCCCGGCAGGCCACCTTGCCCGCCAGGTCCTGGTGAATGTCGATGGTCCGCCCATCGTCGAGGTCGAGGCGCGCCTCGACCTCCCAGCGGTCAGGGATGTCCCATGGCTTGTGGCGCTCGGCGAGGGCGGCGTCGGCGTTCGTCGCACGTCCGCGACCGCGGCGAACCCCGGTGATCGCCAGGCGGGTGGCCGCATGCCAGCTCGACTTGCCCGCTTCGTTGGGACCGGCCACGACGGTCATCCCCGGCGCAAGCACGAGCGTCTCGTTGTCGAACGGGCCGAAGGCGCGGGCCACGACCCGCTGGATTCGCATGCCTACGCGACCTCCAGGTCGCGTCGCCCTTCGAGAGCGCGGAGGCCGGTCAAGCACGACGCGCCGACGCAGGTCCGGGTCCTCGATTGCCTGGGCCTCGCGCACGAAATGACCACGGACGGTGGCCTCGCGCTCGATCTCCGCGAGGTCGTACCCGGTGGCCAGCTCCCCGACGCGAAGCACGAGATCCGGCGTGGCCGCGGTGATCCGGGACAGCTCGCGTCGGTCGAGCTCCAGGCTCGGCGCCACCTCGCCGGCCAGCGTGATGCGGATGCAGCCGCCCAATCCGGCCCGCGCGGCCTCGATCGCGCCCTGGACCTCGTCCATGTGCGCGGCACCGTCCAGGGTGACCACCAGGTCGTGCACCTCGCTCACGGCCACCATCCGGCGCTCCCGGCGGACGCTGCCGTCGGCCGCGACCTCGGCGAGCACCGCCCCGCGCTCGCCCTGCTCGCCGAACTCGAGGGGATCGGGGTTGCCCGGGTACGTGTAGCGGTCAGCGTCGCGCGGGACGTGATAGTGACCCAGGAAGGCATGCGCGATCTCCGCCGCCTCGATCTCCGCCGCGTCGAACGGGGCGTGCGGCTGCTTGCCGCTCTCCTGCCAGCCCAGGGCGCCGCGCTCGGACGCGTGCGCGACGGCCAGGTGGATGCCACCACGATCCGGGCGGAAGCCCGCGAAAAACGGGTCCGTGTTGGCGGGGGCTCGGTGCGCCGCCCCCCACAGGGTCAGGCCATCGGCCAGCGTCACCGGGGCCAGCGAGGCCTCCCGGAAGAGATGGACGTTCGGCGACCAATCGGCGAGCGCGTACGGGCTGCGCGGCGAGAGCCAGTCGTGGTTCCCCGGCGCCAGGTAGACCGGGAGCTGCACCTCGGCGAAGCTGGCCCGCAGGAACTCGACCGTGTCCGGGCCGACCCGATCGTGCTCGAAGAGGTCCCCCGCGCAGAGGATGGCGTCCACCCGCTCGTCCACGGCGAGGCGGAGGATCCTGGTGAGCGTCTCGCGTCGGTTGCGGCGGCGGACCCGCGCCGTCTCGGGGCTGGCCCAGGCGAACGGGGCGTCGAGGTGAAGGTCGGCGAAATGGAGGAGCTTCATGCGCGATCGGTTCGAAGCCTACCCGATCGGCATGACAGCTCGGCTGTCGCGAGGACACGGCGAAGAGCCGCCCGGTCCGGGGCGCTCCGCCATCGGTCCGTCAGGTGGTCAGCCGGCCCGTCGGCCCGCCAGCAGCTGGAAGAGGAGCACGACCAGGGCGAGCACGAGCAGCAGGTGAATGAAGCCCGCGCCGATGCCGCCGATCAGGCCCAGCAGCCAGAGGACGAGCAGGACGACGATCAGCGTCCAGAGCATCGGAGTCAGCCCGCACGACCCTCGCGCTCGTTGATCACCTGCACGACGAGGAGGACGGCGGCGATGACGAGCAGGAGGTTCACGATCGCGCCGATCTGGAGGAGGAGCCCCACCAGCCAGAGCACGAGGACGACGGCGACTGCTATCCAGATCATGGCTTCGGGAGGATCTCGAGCAGCTGGTCGAGGTGCGCCTCGGGCTTGACGCGGGGCAGCACGTGCTCGACGCGGCCATCGGGACCGATCACGAAGGTGGTGCGTTCCACGCCCATGTACGTGCGTCCGTAGCGCGACTTCTCGATCCAGACCCCGAATGCGTCGGCCGTTCTGTGCTCCTCGTCGGCCAGGAGCGGGTACGGCAGCCCGTACTTGGCACGGAACCTCACGTGGCTCGCGACGGAGTCGGGCGAGACGCCGTAGAGCGTGGCGCCTGTCGCGGTCATCCGGTCCCAGCCGTCGCGCAGCGCGCAGGCCTGTGTCGTGCAGCCCGGCGTGTCGTCCTTCGGATAGAAGTAGAGGACGTAGCGGCGCCCGGCAAGGCTCTCGCTCGAGACCTGCTCGCCCGCGTCGGTACGCATGCTGAAGGGCGGGACGGGTTCTCCCGGACTCGGTCTCGTCATGCGTGCATCGTAGCGTCAGGCGTCCATGCCCTCCAGCGCCACGAGGACCGGCGGCAATGCCCGCGGCTCCAGGCGAACCGCGAGGTCTCGCGCGATCTCCCCGACGGTTGGGTCGTCCGCCTCTGCGAGGTCGTGGCCGGCGCCGGGAACGACGCGCAGTGATGGGTCGTTGCCCGCCGATCGCAGGATCGCCTCCAGCAGCCGCGACTCGTCCGCATCGCTCCAGGCATCGAGTTCGCCGTGGACCAGCGACACGGACCGATGGAGCATGGTCGCCAGGGCCATCGGCGGGGTGCCGAACGCCTGCTCCCATGCCGCGAGGTTGAGCGACACGGTCCCCCGGCCGTCCGCCAGCCGGAGGGCCATGACCCGCTCGTGGCGTGCCACCCGCTCGATCAGCTCCTCGCTGGCCCGATCCAGCGCGGCGACGAGCGGATGCTGGCGGTCCGCGCCGGTCCGACCCCGCGTCGCAACGGCGCGGCGCAGCCCGTCACGTCCCGATCGCGCCGCAGGGCCGATGAGGGTCAGGGCCCCCACGGCCGGATCGGCGATCGCCACCGACAGGGCCAGCGCCGCCCCTTCGCCGTGCCCTGCGATCCCGGTGCGGGACAGGTCGAGCTCGGGGCGCCCGCGCATGGCGCCCAACGCGTCGCGCGCATCATCGATCCTGGCGAAGAGGTCGCTGGCCTCCCAGTCTCCCGCGGAGCGGCCGCAGCCGCGCGCGTCGTAGCGGAACGAGGCGACGCCCTCGACGGCAAGGGCCTCGGCCAGGCGGCGGAGCAGGCCCGGCCGGGTGGGCGCCATCGGACCGGAGCCGAACCACGCCGGATGGCCACCGTCGTCCAGGACGCCGTCACGATCGCGCGGAAGCCACGACGCGAGGAGCAGGGTCCACGGATAGCGGCCGCGTCGGTCCGGGGGCGGCGGGAGGTCGGGCAGCAGGAGCTCGCCGGCGAGGGTCAGGTCGCCCGCTCGGAACGGAGTCTCGACGGATCGCGGCACGCGACGAGGGTACACTCGCCCTCCCATGGACGCCGACCGCCGGACGCGAGCCGCGCCACCTCCCCGCAACGATCCCGCCGCGCGCTTCCGACCCCCGCCGAAGCCGGTCGCCTTCACGCCCGACCCGCGCACCGACCTTCCCGACGGGGCCGAGGTGATCGTGGTGGGCGCCGGCTTCGTCGGCGCCTTCGCGGCGTATCACCTGGCGCACGCTGGATTGCGACCGCTGGTCATCGAGGCCAATGCCCCCGGATCGGGAGCCAGCGGCCGACTGTGCGGCGTGGCCCTGGCCGGGATCGGGGGGCACTTCTCGCGGGTGACCGGCCTCGTGCGCGCGGCGGGAGGCCGCTCGATCCTGGACTACACGCGTCGCTCGCTCGACATCCTCGAAGCGCTCGAAGCCCAGATCCCCGAGGGCATTGCATGGGAGCGCTGCGGTTCGCTCGACCTGCTCACAACCCCGGAGGAGGAGGAGCACGGCCGAGCGCTGGCAGCGGAGCAGGCGGCCCAGGGGCTGGCGGTCGAGGTGATCGACCCGCAGGCGGCCGCGGACCTGGTGCCGGCACTCGACCCGGGATCCCTGCGCTCGGCGAAATGGACGCCCGGCGACGCGCAGCTCAACCCGTTCAAGCTCGTCTACGGCCTGCTCGAGGCCGCCACGGGCCTGGGCGCGCGCGTCGTGACCGGCGTCCGCGTGGAGCGGATCGTCGCACGCGGAGGCCGCGTGGCCGGCGTGGACACCTCGCATGGCTTCGTGGCCGCCGGCGCCGTGCTGCTGGCCACCAATGCCTGGACCCCGTCCCTGGTTCCGGCCATCGCGGACAACCTCACCCCCATCCGGGAGCACGTGATGGTCACCGAGCGCCTGCCGCGAATCCTGCTGCCGGGATTCGAGACGAACCTGTGCAACGAGTACTGGCGCCAGGAGCCGACCGGCGAGGTCCTGATCGGTGGGTATGCCACCGCGGACGAGGAAATGGGGATCGGCTCGTACTCCATGGCCGTGCGCCGTCGCGTGCCGCCGCTGCTGGCGGGTCTGCTGGGTCGATTCCATCCCGCGCTGCGCGACGCGCGCGTGGTCCGTACCTGGGCCGGCCTGCTGGACTTCGCGTCGCTGGAGATCCCCATGGCCGGGCCCATCCCGGCGGCCGACGGAACGCCGCTCCCCGGTGGATACCTGGTCTGCGGCCTCACCGGCCACGGCCTGCCCTATGCCCCGATCCTCGGGCTGCTGCTCGCCGAGCGCATCGCCGATGGCGCCGCGCACACGCTGCCGCTCGAGCCGTTCGATCCCGCTCGCTATGTCGGGGCCGGCCACGATCCCACCTGGATCGGTGCCTTTGCGGGCGGCCTGGGCTGACGTCTTCGGCGCAGGCCCCGCGCCACGTCCGGGGGTCAGCCGAAGAGCGGGCGGTAGGTCCCGGCCGCGAGGCTGATCCCGGTCGCTGCCGCGCCCACCAGCAGGGCGGCAAGGAGGAGCAGCCAGTCACGGCTTCCCATCCGCTGCGGTCTTGCCACGGTCCGCCCGCCCGCCGCGCCCAGCCCGCGTGCCTCCATGGCGACCGCCAGGCGGGTCGCCCGGCGGATGGCCCCCACCAGGAGCGCCATGAGCCTGCTTCCCTGCAGCCGCAGCCATCCAGCCGGGGAGCCGGCGCTTACCCCCCGAGCGCGGCGCGCCAGGCCCAGCAGCTGCCACTCGTCGGCGAGGAGCGGCATCAGTCGCAGCGCGGCGAGCGCTCCGAGCGCGAAGCGGGGCGACACGTGCAGCTCCTGCACGAGCCCGTCGGCCAGGGCGGTGGGATCGACGGAGGCGAGCGCCACCAGGCCCGCGGCGGCGATCCCCAGGATCCGGATCCCCAGCGCGGCACCGCTTGCCAGGCTGCCTCCGTGCAGCGCGAGGGGCCCGAAGCGCAGGACAACCGCCCCCTGCGGCACGCCGAAGAGCGCGTTGAGCAGGCCGATGGCAACCGCCGCTCCGAGGAGCGGCCATGCGCGACGCAGCACTGTCGAGGGAGAGAGGCCCGCGAGGGGAATGGCGGCCAGGACCGCGGCCAGGATGAGAAGTGCCGTCACCCCGTCGACGGCTGCGAACCCAAAGCCCATGAGGATCGCCGCCGCCCCGATCCGCGCCAGCGGGTTCGAGCCGGCCAGCGGAGCGCGCGGATTCGGCACGATGGGCTCGAGCAGGCGCATCGTCAGCCTCCCGCCGCGGAGCCGGCCGGATGGGCGTCGCGGAAGGCTCCCCGGCCGAGACGCAGGGTCCGGTCCGCCAGTGCGGTGACGAACTCCCGGTCATGGGTGACGAAGCACACCGCCCGTCCAGCGTCCCGCAGGCCGGCGAGGAGAGCGAGGAGCTCCGCCCATGTCCGCCGATCCTGGCCGAAGGTGGGCTCGTCGAGGATCACCGCGGCGGGCGCCGTCACGAGGGCGGTGGCGACCGAGAGGCGCCGCTTCTCGCCGCCCGACAGCGTGAAGGGGTTGGCCTCCGCAAGGTGGGCGAGGTGCAGCCGATCGAGGAGGTCCGACACGCGATCGTGGACCTCGTTCTCGGAGATGCCGATGCGCCGCGGGCCGATCGCCAGCTCGCTGCTGACGGTGCCGGCCAGGAACTGGTGCTCCGGGTCCTGGAAGACGCTCCCGATGGTGCGCACCAGCCGCTGCGCGGGCCAGCCGGCCAGCGGCTCGCGACCGTGGCCCGCCTCCAGGGCCTCGCCCGACAGGACGGAGCCGCCGGATGGCCGGAGGAGGCCCCCGAGCAGCAGCGCGAGAGTGGTCTTGCCCGAGCCGTTGGGTCCCGTGATGGCCAGCGCCTCCGACGAGCGGACCGAGAGCTCCACCGGATCGAGGGCGAGCCCTCCGGACGCCGGGTACCTGAACGTGGCGTCCTCGGCGAGGATCAGCGTGTCGGGGCCGGGGCGGTCCCGCGCGGGAGGCGCCGGCACCCGGTGGCCGGGTACCCAGACCCCCGCCTCGGCCAGCTCGGATCCGTGGCGGCGGAAGACCTCGGAAGGCGACCCATCGGCCACGACCCCGCCGCCCGCCTCGAGGACCACGGCACGATCGACGAGCGGCAGGGCCGCCTCGACCCGGTGCTCGACGATGACGATCGTGGCGGATGCCCGTTCGACGATCGCCCGCAGCACCTCGCCGAGCCGTTCCGCCCCATCGGGATCGAGGTTGGCGGTCGGCTCGTCCAGGAGCAGGAGACCCGGTGCCAGGGCCAGCACGCCGGCCAGGGCGAGGCGCTGCTTCTCCCCGCCCGAGAGCGCGCTCGTGGATCGGTCGCGCCCGTAGCCGAAGTCCACGGCCGCGAGCGCGGCGTCGACCCGCGGCCAGATGGCGTCGGTCGGTACCCGGCGGTTCTCCAGCCCGAAGGCCACGTCGTCGCCGGCTCGGCCCATCACCAGCTGCGTCTCGGGGTCCTGGAAGACGATGCCGACCCGGTCGCGCGCGCGTCCGGGGGGGATCCCGTCGAGCCGCAGCGTGCCCTCCTCGGCGGCGCCGCCGCTTGCGTCGAGCAGGCCGGCCAGCCCCAGCAGCAGGGTCGACTTGCCGGCGCCCGATGGGCCCAGCAGCAGCACCCGTTCGCCGGCCTCGATGCGCAGGTCGACGCCGCGCAGGGCCCAGGACCGCCGGCCCGCATGGCGCCAGGCCCAGTCCCGCGCCTCGATCGCGACCGGCGCGCTCATGCTGCGCAGGGTAGCCGCGCCAGCCATGGCCGCCGGCCCCCTTTCGTGCGCCGTCTCACCCGGGGTCAGACGGGTCGCTGCGATCGCCCCGACGGGAACGACGAGAGGACGCCGGTCTGCGCGAGCGCCCGGACGAGGTACCACCCACCCATGCCGGCCACGACCGCGGCGCTGAGGGCCACGATCGCGACGTAGCCGGCCTGCCATCCCGCGGCCCAGTCGGCGTAGTAGAAGCCGAGGTCGAGGAGCGCTCCCGCCACTCCCGCCGCGGCGCCTGCCAGCACCGTCACGGGAAGACTCCAGCCGCGATAGAGCAGGAAGGCGAAGATCAGCTCGGACCCGGCGCCCTGGACGAGTCCGTACACCGCGGTCCCCAGGCCCCAGGGCGAGCCGGCGGCCATCTCGACGACGGCGGCAAGGGTCTCCGCGAAGATGGCTGCGCCGGGTCGCCGTACCACGAGAGGTGCCACGACCGCGGGGAGCATCCAGACGCCATAGATGATGCCGCGTGCCGGTGGGAATCCCCAGCTCGAGGCCTCCCAGACAACATTCCACACCTGGAAGACCACGCCGAAGACGACACCGATGACGGCGACCGTCACGATGTCCACCAGCCGCCAGCGCTCGGTCGATCCTGTCCCGTTCGTCACCGTTCTTCTCCTGTCCTGTGCGCCTGTGTCGCCACCTCGACCACCAGGAGCGAGCCTGCGTCCAACTGCACCCGCGCGCCCTGCCCGGAGATCTCGTTGGAAAGCCCTCGGGAGCGGCCCATCCGCAGGGTCTCCTCCTCGAGCGGGTAGCGGAGACCCCGGGTGGTCACGCCCACCGCATCCCCGCCGATCGGCAGCAGGGTCACCGTCGCGCCGATCCCTGCCGTCATGGCGAGCGCGCCGGGCCCCCGCAGGACGCGGACGCGCGTCGCTCCCCGCTCGATGCGGATCGCGTCGCTGGCCAAAGCAGGGTCGGCGAGGAGGAGCAGGTTCGCGAGCTCGTGATCGAGCCGCGGACCGCCCAGCGCCCCAACCACGACGATCTCCGTCGCCCCGCGGCGCAGCGCCTCCTCGATCGCCAGCTCGGTGTCCGACGCGTCCTTCTCGCGGGGATGGCGCACGACGGTCGTGCCACCGGCCGCGAGCCGATCCACGAGGGCCGGATCCACGGAGTCCAGGTCGCCCACCAGCACGTCCGGCTCGCGGCCCAGATCGTCGAGCCAGCCCGCACCGCCGTCGGCGGCGATGACCAGGTCCGCGGCCGCCAGGACGCGCTCATCGGAGGGCTCGGGCACGCCATCGGCCACCACCACGGCTCGCATGCGGCTCCGTCGCTCCCTTCCATCGTTCCGGGCCGCCGGGAAGGCGGCACCGCATCCATCGGCTCGGAAGAACGACGAACGGCGCACCCGGGTGGATGCGCCGCGAAGGTGAACACCGACTCCCTGCGCTGGCATGATCCAGATCAGGTTCGAGGGTCTGCGGTCGCCCGCACTCTCAGCGCTTCGCGCGCTCCCCTGTCGCTCTTGAGCTGTCGATCATGAGCGTAGCACGCGTGTCATGATCCAGCCATGACCGATGCCGACCTGCCAGCCGAGTCCTCCTCCGACCACCGCAACGTGGACCGCGTCACCCGGGCCGCCGCGGAACGCGGGCTGCGGATCAGCGTCATGCGCTTCCCGGCCGGCACCCGGACCGCCCAGGACGCGGCCCGCGCCGTGGGCTGCGACGTGGCACAGATCGTGAAGTCCCTCGTGTTCGTCGCGGACGGGCAGGTGGTGATCGCACTCGTCTCCGGCGCGGACCGGCTCGACGTCGGGCGCCTGGCCTCGGTGATGGCGGCGAGCGCCGTGCGCCGGGCGGACGCCGACGAAGCGCGAGAGGCGACGGGCTTCGCGATCGGCGGCATCCCGCCCCTCGGCCACGCCACGGAAGTGCCGGTCGTCATCGACGAGCACCTCCTGGAGCACGACACGGTGTGGGCGGCCGCCGGCCTCCCGGACGCGGTCTTCGCCGTCAGTCCCTCGGACCTCGCCCGCGCTGCCGGCGCCCGCGTCGCGGCCGTGGCAGCTGAGCGAGGCGGTTGAGGGGTCCCTAGGGCCTGTCGGTCTGCACGGTGACCAGGGTGCCACCGTCGCGGTGTTCGAGGATCACCTGCCAGATGACGCCGGGGGCGACGGTGAACCGGATGAGCGCCGCCTGGTCCGCCGGGTAGGCGCCAACGATCGGAAGGCCTGCCCCCGGCAGGGCCGCGAGCAGGGCCTCGTACGGCCCGGATCCCTCGGTCGGGAGCGTCCAGCGCGCGATCACCGAGGGATCGTCAGCCGGCGGAGGCAGGGAGACCGCGCCTGGCAGGACCGGGAAGCCGGCCGGCAACGACGGGCGGGCGGCCTCGCCCGATGCGCCGGCCGCCAGTGTCCCCGTCGCGCCCGGATTCGCCGGCCGCCCGCTCTCCGCTGCGGTCACCTGGAGGCTCGAGGTGCCCTGCGCGGCGCACGCGGACGCCGCCAGCAGCAGGACCGCGTTGGCGATCATCGAGCCGAGGGCGCGGGGCCCCCGGCGTGGCTGGGTCGATGATCCAGACATCCTTGCTCCTTCACTCGGTCTGGTTGGTCTTCACGTAGATCGGCACGTAGAACGACCCGAGGCGGGACCAGTCGAACCAGCGCAGGCTGTTGGCGAAGACGTTGAAGGCCTCCGCGTAGCTGCCCGGCGGGCTCGTCGCCCGTAACCCGAACGTGAAACGGCCGACGCCATCGGGCGGCACCGACACCTGGTCGAGCACGGTGGGCACCCAGTTGTACGGCCAGTCCGCGGCCACGAAGCCGCTCGCGTGCTCCGGCGGATTCCAGGTGCCGAGCATGATTCGGCCCTTCCCGACATCACGGCGCCACGTGCGGCCGCCACGGTTCGTGAACTCGACCCAGTGGGTGATGGTCGTGTAGCGCCGGATCACCTCGGTCCCTGCGTTCGACTCCCGGCGATAGGCGGCCAGGAACGGGACCCGCCCCGGATTCGTGGTGAAGAGCCGCGCGTAGATGGGGTCGATCGGCGACCAATGGCCACCCGAAACCGCCTCCATCTCCCAGTGGAGGTGCGCGCCGTAGCACTGCCCGCTGCACCCCGAGTCCGCGATCCACTGTCCAGCGACGACGGCCTGGCCGACGGACACCCGGACCCCGTGGTAAGCGAGGTGGTAGTAGAGCGTGCGCCGCCCGTCCGCGTGGGCGAGCAGCACGAAGTTGCCGTACGTGCCGAACTGCTGGGTGCCGTATCCCTCGAAGAGGTCCACGACCGTTCCGTCGCGTGCCGCCGCCACCGGACTGCCGAGAGCCATGGGGTAGTCCATGCCGGTGTGGCCGTCGTACACGCGACCGTAATGGAGGTTGCAGTCGTTCCACAGCGTGTTGGCCCAGTCGCGCTGGTGGCAGCTGCGCCCGTCGCGATCGACGCCGTAGCTGAGCGAGACCGACGGGTCGTAGAACGGCAGCGTGTAGTCGTCCGCCGCGTGCGCCACCGAGGTCGAGCCGATGGCCGCCGCACCCGCGACCACCAGGCCCAGGAGGACGTGGCGAATCATGCTGCGCACCGCCCTTCGCAGCGAGCCCATGCGGCGAGCGACGACCCAAGGCGATCGATCAGCCGGCCCGTGGCGTCGACGACGACCGTCGCGCCTGCCTGCAGCACGGCGACCGCCTGGCCGTCGGGCGCGATGCGCGGAAGCATCCCATCGGAGAGCCGCGTCGGCGGCCCGCCGCCCATGCGCGCCAGGTAGGTTCCATCGCCCGCAAGCGCGTAGGCGACCGCGGCACCGTCGTCACTGATGGAGGCGTCGACCGCCCCGGGATCGAGCGCCATGACCTCCGCCGATCGTCCACCGGTGATGCGGTAGAGCGACACGCCGCCGCCGGTCGGGTGCGCCACGACCGCAAGCGAGCCATCGCTCATCGCACGCGTGGCGAACACGAGCAGCGACTCGTCGGCGCTCGTCACGGCACGGGCACGGCCGCTGTCGGGATCCACGCGGACGAGGGTCGAGGCGAACGGCGCCTCCATGGACGACAGCGACGCGAGCAGGAGCTCGCCACCGGCGCCAAAGGCGACCGAGCCGCCGAACGGACCGTCCGCGATTGGCTTCGCCGCGCCGGCCGCTGCATCGACCCGCCACAGCCGGCCGGTGGCGTCGATGACGGCGAGCCAGCCCGTTGGCGCGAACGCCGCCCCGGCGACGCCGGGGAGGGCGACGTGGACCTGGTCCCCGTCGGGTTCGACGATGGTGAGGCCCGCGGCGGGGTCGTCAAGCCCGTCGGCCAGGGCTACGGACCCGTCCCCGGCCAGATCGAGGAGGCTGAGCGCGTCGCGACGCTGCGCGTCCTCGCCGGCGACGGCGACGTGGCCGGCGGCCGACGCGATGCTCGGACCCGCCGGGACGCTGATTTCGATCAGGTCCTGACCGACGAGCCGATGGTGAGTGACCGCGATGGCCAGCCCGGCGCGATGTGCCGCGTCGGCGACCAGGGTCGTGACCAGGGAGGACGGCTGCGCCCCGACGGACGAGGCGAGACCGAGTGAGATGGCGAGCCCGGCGACGAGCAGCGCGCCGGCAGGGCCCCGCGATCGATGCGGGGCGTGGCGATGTCGGACGGACATCGGTTTCCTCCGTTCGGATGCGATGCATGACAACCCTCGACGGAGCACTGCGCGGCCTTGATCACCTCCTGCTTGGCGTGGGCGCTCCGATGGCTCGGCGACGCGTGCCGCACCCTATCGGGCGCTGCTTACTGCGGCCTTATCGGCCCGTATACTCGGGCGCGATGCCCCCGATGACCGCTCTCCTGGCCGGCCTCGCCCTGCTCGGCGTCCTGGTGTTCGTGGCCGGCGCGACCTGGATACGCGCGATCGGTGCGGACCCCGCCCGCGCCCGGCGGCTGGCAGGTGCGCGGGGCATGGCGGTCGCCGACGTCCTGGACCTCGTCGAGGCCCCGCCGCGCCCGGTCCGGATCTCCGGCCGGATCCGCTGCGCCGATCCGCTGGTCGCTCCCGATGGCGAGCGCCTGGTCGCGTACCACCGCGACGTCGAGGTGCGCCTGCCGGACGGACGATGGCGGACCATCGAGCGGTTGCGCGAGAGCCGATCCTTCGAGCTGTGGGACCACGCCGGATCGCTCGGCATGGACCCGGCCGATGCCGCCGAGCCGCTGATCACCATCCCACTCGTCTGGGAGGGCCGGCCCGACGAGCTCGTCGACCCGCACGCCACCGCGGTCGGCCGGCTCACGGAGCAGCTCGGCGCGCCGCCCACCGCGGCCCGCGCGGCGACCCGCGCCATCTCCGTGGTGGATCCGCTGCTCGTGCTGGCCCAGGTGCAGATCGGGCCGGATGGGCAGCGTCTGGTCCCGCCCGAGGGTGGGTATCTCGTCTCGTCGCTCGAGCTCGACGCGGCCATGCGCCTCCTGGGCGGCTCCCGCCGGCACCAGCTGGTGATCGCGATCGGCGCCATGGCAGGCGGGGTCGTCCTTCTCGCCGCCGGGCTGCTCGGCGCGCTCCTGGCCTGGCTGCTGGGCTGAGCTCGGGAGAAGGGGTCGTACCAGCTCCCGGCGGTACGAAGGAGCCATCGTGCCCAGCGATTGCCACTTCTACCATCCGATGCACGGTTCCTCACAGAAGCTCCAGCCGGGGCCTCGAGCAAGGGGCCACCACGACGACAGCACGCCCAGGAGCAACGCGTTGGTATCCAGAGGCCGTGACCGGGGAAGCGATCCCCAGACACTCGTCAGCGTGGCGCAGGCCGCCGCGCAGCTGGGCGTCCACCCGAACACCGTTCGCGCATGGACCGATGCGGGCCGCCTGCCGGCGTTCCGGATCAACGCGCGGGGGGATCGGCGCTTCCGACGCTCTGATGTCGAGATGCTGCTGGCCGAGGGCAGCCAGCCGGGTGAGCTGGCCGGAGCATCTTCCGTCGAGCCCTCGCGTCGCGACGCGGAGATGGCAGTCCTGGCACGCCTGGCGCAGGGCGCCGGCGGCCCGAGCCCGGTCGCCGTCTGTCGTGTCACCATCGACGCCCTCCGCACCCAGTTCGGATACCAAACGGTGGCGATCTATCTCGCCTCGCGCGGGGCAATGCGCCTCGAGACCCACGCCGGATACCGCGGCGCACCGCCGGCGACCATCGATCCCACCGCCGTACGGGAGATCGCCGAGCAGGTACGGGTCGTCGAGACCCCGACGCCGATCGTCGCCACAGAGGCGCGGCTCCCGGTGCGGGCCGGATCTGAGCTGCTGGGGGTGCTGGTCGTGTCGGGCTCTGACACCTCCCGGCTCGACAGCGAGCAGCTTGCCTTCCTCACCACCGTCGCCGGTGCGCTCGGCGCGGCAGTGCACAACGCGCGCCTGCTCGCGCGTGCCCGGCGAGAGCTGACCCGCTCGCGGGCGCTGCGGGCCATCACCCATGACCTGACCGGGCAGCTGGATCTTCCCGCGGTGCTCGACGAGATCGTCGATCGCAGCCGCGCGCTCTTCGGGGCGGACAAGGTCGGGCTCTGGCTGCTCCGCGAGGAGGACCCGCCCTTCCAGCTGGCTGCGTCTCGCGGGATCGGGGATGCCTTCCAGGCGCGCGTGCGCGCGCTCACGCTGGAGAGCCCCGCGGTGGGTGTGCGCGCCATCCTGGAACGACGTACGTACGTGGTGCACGAGGCTTCCGCCGACCGGACCATCGGCGCCATGCACGACATCTACCGGGCCGAGGGGATCGAGACGGCCTGCCTGGTCCCGCTCGTCAGCAACGACCGCACCATGGGCGTCATCGGCCTCTACCACGTCCGCAACCACGACTGGCCGACGGAGGAGCTGAACCTCGCCCAGGCCCTCGCCAACCAGGCGGCGGTGGCGATCAGCAACGCACGCCTGTACCGGTCCGTCGCGGACCAGGCGGCGCGCATGCGCTCGATCCAGGATCTCTCCGCCAGCCTGAACCGCCTGAGCGACGTGAAGGCCATCGCAGAGGCCATCGTCGCCCAGGCAAGCACCCTGGCCGAGTACCACGACATCCGCGTCTACGAGGTCGACTGGGAGTCACGAACCTGTGAGCCGATCGCCTTCACGCGGCGTCTGCTCGGCGAGAGCGGCGACTTCGTGGAGCTTCTCCGCGTCGACGTCGGGGCCGGGTCGTTCACCGGCACGGCCGCGGAGACCGGCGAGGCGCTGCTCATCAACGATGCGCTGACCGACCAGCGCGGCCACACCATCGACGGGACCGACGACATCGACGAGTCGATGCTGGTGGTGCCGATGCTGTTCGAGGGGCGCGCGGTGGGCGTCCTGGCCCTCAGCAAGCTGGGCACCAACCAGTTCACCACCGATGATCTGCAGACGATGTCGATCTTCGCCGGCTATGCGGCGCAGGCCATCGCCAATGCCCGGTCCTACGCGCAGCTCGAGCGGCAGTCCGGGGAGCTCGAACGGCAGCTGCAGTCGCAGCGAAGGCTCCTGGAGATCAACGAGCAGCTGCTCTCGACGTTCGACCAGGGGAACGTCCTGGAGCTGATCGCCGATGGGCTACGCACGGTCGTGCGCTACGACAACCTGTCCATCTACCGCGCCGACCACGCCCAGCATGCCCTGGTCCCGATGCTCGCGCGCGAACGGCACGAAGCTGCGGTCAGCCGCTACATCATTCCGTTCGGCCACGGCCTGATGGGCTGGGCGGTGGATCGCGCGGAGCCGGTTCTGGCCAACGATGCCCTCGAGGACCCGCGGGCCATGCAGATCCCCGGGACACCCCCGGACCCCGAATCGCTCTGCGTGGTGCCGCTCATCAGCGACGGGTTGGTCATCGGCGCGCTCAACGTGTCGCGCATCGGCGGCGCCGAGGCACACTTCTCGGAGACCGATTTCGAGCTCGTCCAGCTGTTCGCCGGCCAGGCCTCCATCGCCCTGCGCAACGCCGATGCCCACCACGCCGTGAGCAAGCTCGTCGAAACGGACGCGCTGACCGGGCTCGGCAACCATGGCGCCTTCCAGCGCTACTTGGCGGAGGTCTTCGACTCGGCGGACACGGAGGCCGGCGAGCCGCCGTTCGGGCTGCTGATGATGGATCTCGACCGTTTCAAGGACTACAACGACCACCTGGGCCATCCGGCCGGCGATGCGCTGCTCAACGCCATTGGGGCGGCGATCGTCAAGGCCGCCCGCGCGAACGACCGCGTCTTCCGCTACGGCGGCGACGAGTTCACCGTCATGCTCCAGGGCGCCGCCGCCACCGATGCGGTGCTGGCCGGCGACCGGATCCGTCGCGCGGTCGCGCGGATCACCGCCCGCGAGGAGAACGCGGTGACGATCTCCGTCGGCGTCGCGACCTACCCGGCCGACGCGCGCGACAAGAACGCGCTCATCACGGCCGCCGACACCGCGCTGTACTACGGGAAGCAGTCCGGCGAGAACCGTGTCGTGCGAATCGCGGACGTCCCGCGCGAGATGCGAGCCCTGCGCAGCACCCTGGACCAGCTGGCCCGGACCGCGCTCCTGCACCCGGAGGAGGCCGGCGCAATGGGGCAGCTCGTCGAGCAGGCGGCGCGCATGGGCTCGGGGATCGACGACGAGGCGTCCGGCGCTCTGCGCGACGCCGTCCTGTCGATCGCTCGCACCGTTGGCGCGCAGGACTCGCCGGGCCGCGGTCACGCCGACCGGGTCGCTCGCCTGGCGCGCGCGGTCGCCGACCAGCTCGGCTGCCCGGGCCACGAGGCGGACACCATCGAGCTCGCCGCCCGTCTCCACGGCCTGGACGAGATCAACCCGGAGCGGCTGAACGAGATTCGGTCGCTGCACGGCGTCGGTGAGATCATCACCGCCGAGCGACGCCTGAGCGGTGGGTCGCGGCGGCGGGGACGAGGTCCCATCTCGCTCGGCGCGGAGATCGTCGCCGCCGCCAACGCCTTCGACGCTCTGGCTGGCGGCCGGACCGTGAACCGACGCTCGGCGAGCAAGGCCCTGGCCGCGCTGCCGGCCCGGGCACCATCGGTACGGCGCGAGGTGCTGGACGCTCTCGCAGCGGTCGTGGCCAGACCCGTCGTGCGACCCATCACCCGCGGCCGCCGGCGCGCGGATCGCGAGCCGGAGCGCGGCGCGGCCTGACCCAGGCGCCCGCAACCGACCCCCGAGGCGGGGCTGCTATGATCGCGGCTCCCATGCCGATCCCGGACCTGGTTGCCCTGCGCCCCGGGCGTCGACCGCTGCCCGCCCTGGCTGCGATCCTCGTCGCGATCCTCCTCGCCGCGTGCTCGTCGAGCCCGGCACCGACCGTGAGCCCATCCCTGCCATCGCCAAGCGGCATGACCCCGGCACCAACCCCCACTCCGACGCCCACGCCCCGACCCACACCGGACTACAGCAGCGCACCGGACCCCACCCTGTCGGCGCTGATCCCCGACACCATCAGCGGCTCGCCGGTCGTCAAGCCCGATCCGACCAGCTTCGGCGTGTCGCCCGGCGACATCGGGATGCCGTTCGGCGACCTCGGCCTGCGCTTCCGCAGCCTGGTGATCGGCTACGTGGTCAGCCCGCGCCTCTCCCTGTATGCCATGCGAGTCGAAGGCGCACCGGTCGACACCAACGACCTCAAGCCCTACCTGGCCGCCGCCGGACAGTACATCGGGGTGAGCGGCCTGCAGCCCGACGCCTGGAAGGCCGCGGTCGTCAACGGCAACCGGGTCTGGACGCGGGGCGAGGACGAGGCCACGCTCGCCCACACGACCTTCTACTGCTGGAGCTCCGGCCAGTACGTGTTCCTCATGACCGGATCGAGCGACGCCACGAACCAGGCCATGGTCAGCGCGCTGCCCGGCCAGCCCGCCCCCACCCCCACGCCGGCGCCGTCCACCGCCGCCAGCGGGTCGCCTGCCGCATCGAGCCCGGCCGCGAGCACGAGCGCCACGCCGGTCACCTGATCCGCGTGGGACCGCATCCGGCGGGTCCACGGTCGAACGCGTACCATCGCCGGCATGGTCAGCACCGGTCTTCCCGAGGACGACTGGGGCGACGCCACGGATGCCGACGACCGCATCGGCCGCAAGCGAGACCGCCTGGCGCGCCTCCTTCGCGTGGCGTCGATCCTGTACAGCGCGGGCAGCGGCGAGCAGGGCGTGCCGGTGGCCGAGATCGCGCGCCTCACCGGGATGACGACGCGCACGGTCTACCGGGACATCAACGCCCTGGACACCGAGCTGGGCGTCCCGATCTTCCAGGCCGGCCGCGGTCGGTACGGGATCGAGCGCAAGTACTTCCTTCCTCCGTTGCGCCTCTCCGTTCCCGAAGCGATCGTCCTCTTCCTCGCGGCGCGGCTCATCGCCCGCTGGAGCGACGAGTACGACCAGGCGGTGGTGAGCGCCTTCACCAAGCTCGCCGATCTGCTGCCCCAGCCCATTGCGCGGCACGTCGCCGCCACCATGCTGGCGGTCGGCGCCCACTCGCCGAACGAGCCGTTCACCCGGACCTTCTCGACGGTGGCGCGCGCCTGGGCGGAGGGTCGGGTCGTGGAGATCGACTACGAGCCCGGCGAGGGGACCCGGCGGGTGACCCGCGTGCGGCCCTATCTGCTGGAGCCGGATGCCGCGCTGCGCAGTGTGTACCTGATCTGCTTCGACGAGGGGGCCAATGCGATGCGGACCTTCAAGGTCGAACGGATCCGCTCCGCCACCCTGCTCACCGGGCGCTATGAGATCCCGGCTGACTTCGACCCCGACCGATGGCTCGCAAACTCGTGGGGGATCTGGTCGTCGGACACGACGCCCACGGTCGAGGTCCGGCTGCGCTTCGACGCCGCGGTTGCGCACCGCGTTCGGGAGGCGGTCTGGCATCGGTCCCAGCAGCTCACGGAGCTGCCGGGCGGGGGCGTCGACCTGAGCGTCACGGTCGCGGGCATCGTGGAGATCCGACCATGGATCCTCTCCTGGGGCGACGGGGTTGAGGTTCTCTCCCCCGCGGAGCTGCGGGACTCGGTGGCGGCCGCCGTCCGCGCCGCGGCCGAGCGCTACGGCGAGCCCGACTCGGATGGCTGACGGCGACGAGGTCGAGCTCAAGCTGGTCGCCGCCGATCCGGGTCCCCTCGACGCGTTGGCTCGTCGCGAGACGCTGGGTCCCGCCCAACTGGGGCCGGCGCGCACCATCGACGAGCTGGACCGCTACCTCGACACGCCAGATGGGCGCCTCTCGGATGCGCGGTGGGCCTGCCGACTCCGGACGCGGGAGGGACGCACCATCGTGTCGCTGAAGGGGCCTCAGCGTGCGAAGCCCGGCCCCGACGCGTCCCTCCATCGGCGACCCGAGCGGGAAGGGCCGGCGGACGATCGACCGGATCCGGCAGGGTGGCCGCCGTCTGCCGCACGCGACCTGCTGGTGGAGCTCACCGCCGGCGCACCGCTCACGGAGCGGCTGGCGCTCGTCCAGCAACGGGCGGAGCGTCCCGTCGTGGTGAACGAGGTGCGCGTCGGTACGCTCAGCCTGGACCGGGTCGCGGTCGTCCACGCGGGAGAATCCGCAGGGCGCCTCTTCGTGGTGGAGCTGGAGCTCACCGCGGACGCCGCGGCTGACGAGACGCTCGTCGCTGTGCTTTCCGCGGCGCTGGTATCCATCCCCGGGCTCGTCCCGGATCCCACGAGCAAGCTCGAGCATGCCCTGCAGCTCATCGCGGACCGCGGCCCCCGCCGGTTCGCCTGAACGGCGCGTCTCACTCGCGATCGAGCGGAAGCCGGAGCAGGAGGGCGAGCGTGGGCCGAGGTCGCGGCTCGGGCGGAACAATGGGCGCCCGCAGCCAGGCGTCCCCGGCGGCACCGCTCCGGTACCGGGCGGTGAGGCATCGGGCCGACAACCCCTCGATGCCCAGCAGGGCGAGCGCCTCCGCCACGAGCGTGCCCTCCCGCGGGTAGCCACGCCCCACGATGGCGCGGTCGCCCGGCGCCAGCACCTCGTTGAGC
Source organism: uncultured Chloroflexia bacterium (assembly GCA_963814105.1). GTDB lineage: Bacteria > Chloroflexota > Limnocylindria > QHBO01 > QHBO01 > CAVXEH01. The sequence goes on along the minus strand of CAWFBQ010000005.1, from coordinate 208,381 downwards.
CGCGTCCGACGCGCGGCAAAGGGCCGCCGCATCCACGATGCGGCCCCGGACCACAGCAGGTCCGACGCAACGTACGCGGGACGGCCGGCGCTGCGCGAGACGCGCGAGCCACGACCCAGGCGGCGGCGCAGGAGCCCCCCGTCGGGACGTCCGGCCTGGTCGAGGACCAGCAGCGTCCCGTCGAGGATGACGCGGTCCTCGCCGACCTGCTCCGGCAGATCGGTGAGCTCGGGGAACGCGGCGAGCGCATCGGAGAGCCCGGCCACCTGCAGGCGAAGGCTGCGACCCTCGATGAAGGCGAGGGCGCGGACGCCCGGCCACCACGGCTCGAACCAGAACTCCGGGTCGTCGAACGGCGCGTCGACGGTGGTCGCCTGCATGGGGCGCAGGTGCTCAGGAAGGCCACCGGCTGTGAGCCGGGTCTCGAGGGGGAGGCTGAGCTGGTCGCCGTTCACGCCGCGAAGGCTACGCGGTCTTGCGCCGGCGGGCCGGCCGCTCCTCCCGTGCCTGCGGCGGCTTCGCGGCCTTCGCGGCCTTCGCGGCCTTCGCGCGATCGCGGGGCGCCGTCGCCTTCTTCGGCTTGGCCGGCGCCTCGCGGCGCCCCTCGCGGGCCGCGGCCACCGAGGCCTCCAGCGCCGCCATCAGGTCGGCGATGCGGGTCGGCTCGGCGTGTGCGGCCGGCTGTGGCGACTCGCCGCCGACCTTGGCACCGATGACGCCCATCAGGGCCTCTCGATACTCGTCGTGATACTCGCCCGCGTCGAACTCGCCGGTCATGCTGGCCACCAGCTGCTCGGCCATGGTTCGCTCGCCAGCCTTGATCTGGATCTGGTCCTCGGGGAGGGCCAGCTCGTCGAGCGAGCGGATCTCGTCGGGCCAGTGGAGCGTGGTGAGGAGCATGGTGCTTGCGTACGGGCTCAGCGCGGCGAGCTGCTCGCGGTCCTTGAGGACGATCTTGCAGATCGCGGTCTTGCCGGCATCGGCGAGAACCTCCTTGAGCAGGTGGAACGCCTTGCGGCCGATCTCGTCGGGCTCCAGGTAGTACTCCTGCTTGACGAAGCGAGCCGCGGAGTCACCGGCACTCGCCGCGTCCACGAACTTCTCGATCTCGATGGCCCGCACCGTCTTGAGCGGGACCGACTCGAGGTCCTCCTCCGAGACGACCACGTACTTGCCCTTGCTCCACTCGTAGCCGCGGACCGTGTCCGAGCGCGAGATCACCTCATCGTGGTACGGGCAGTAGACCTTCATCTGGATCCGGTTCAGGCAGCTGGAATGAAGCAGGTTGAAGCCGATGCTGGTGCTCTCGGTGGCCAGGTACAGCTTCACCGGGATGGTGACCAGCCCGAACTGGATCGCCCCCCGCCACATCGATCGTGCCATCGATCGTTCGCCCTCGCGCTTCGCGGCCGCGCCCTCGCATGGCCCCGTGGGGACGGCGCGGCCCGTGACTATACACCGCTGGATCAAGCGTGCCGACTCCCCGCCCAGGTCCGGAACTGACCGTTCGGGCCGCGACATCGGTACGCCGGAGGTACCAGCCCGATGGGCCCATTCCGCCATTGCTGACGGCGGTGCCTGGCCGCCACACTCGCCCCATGACCGCTTCGCCGTACTCCGTCGCCCGGCCCGCGCCGATCGCCTCCCCCGAGGAGGAGCCGCTGCGCGCCTACGTCCTCGAGGACGATCCGGACATCGCGGCGCTCGAGGCGGATCTCCTCCGTGACCTGGGCTACACCGTGGTGACCTGCTCGCGCATCGTCGAGCTGGGGGACCTCATGGCGGTGGCGCTCCCGCACGTCCTCGTCGTCGACGTCATGCTCCCCGACGGAGACGGCGGCGACATCGCCGAGCTCCTGCGCGAGACATGGCCCGGCATCCCGGCCGTCTTCGTCAGCGCCGCGTCCCGCAGCCGCCTCAACGAGCTGGAGCCGCTGGGCCCGGTCGTCGCCAAGCCGTTCGACATCGATCAGTTCCGCGACGCCGTGCTTGCCGCCGTCGAGGCGCCTTCGGATCGCTGGGCCACCCCCTGATCGCGGGGAGCCACCCGTGCGCGTGATCCGGCTGGCCGAGCGCGACGCGTCCCGTCGCGGCCCGACCGTCCTGGCTGCCCTCATGCTCCTCGTCGGAGCCGTCTCCGCCGCGCTCGCCGTGACCGCCCCCGCACGACGGCCGGAGGCCAGCGCCCTGCTGGCCGTGGTCGCCGCCCTGGCCCTGGGCGTCGGCGCCGGGATGCTTGGCCACGTGCTGCGCGTCCGCCGCAGCGGTGCGCCCGACGACCTGGTGCGCCTCCTCTCCGGTGCGCTCGATGACACGTATCTGCTCCTGGTCAGCCCGCGCCTTCCCGGCGTCCCGGGGGAGGTCGAGGCGCTGCTGGTGGGACCGCCGGGGGTGCGGGCCCTGATCGCCCGCCGCTGGCACGGCCGCTATCGGGTCCGGGGCAACGGTTGGGAGTTCGACGCACGCGGCCGAAGGGGTTGGATCCCGTGCATCACCAATCCCTCGTTCGAAGGCACGGCCGCGCGCAACGCCGTCGCGACCTGGGCCCGCGGCGCAGGCCACGAGAACCTGCCCATCGAGCCCGCTGTGGCGTTCCCGGATCGCCACAGCCGTCTGATCCTGGAGGAACCCGAGAGCGAGGTCGTCACCATCGACAACGTCCCGTGGTGGGCAAACGCCATGGGCCGTGTCCAGCGCCTCAACGCGGAGCGTGTCGTCGCATTCGCGGAGTCCGTGATCGCCGCCACCCGGTCCAGGACCGACGGCGGCTCCATGCCGGCCGACCGCACGGGGCTCAACCGCCGCCCGGGCTGACCCCGCTCTCGGCCGACCCGCACTACCCGCTCGATCGGTCTCCCGGCCGCTCGTGCCCGGTGTCCCGGGCTGTGAGCCAGTCCTTGGCGGTCTGCTCGTCGAGGATCTCGGCAAGCAGCTCGTCGGGCCGCTCGTCATCGGCCACCAGGAGGACGTGCGCGACCCGTCGCTGGACGGCCACGGCGGCCGCGGTACGGTTGAGCTCGGGATGCTCGGCGGATGCGACCGTGGCATCGGTCATGGTCACGAAGCGATCCGCCGCGTTCAGGAGCCCGTCGACCGGCCGGCTCCCCTGGGGGACATGGATGGTGCCGGTCACCCGGAAGGGCGGGATCCCGATCTGGGCCTTGACCGCGCGCTTCTGGATGCGCATCTCCGGCCGCGGCGTGCCCTCGGTGGCGGCCACGCAGAGGAGCACCTCGTCGAGCGCCACGTGGACCTGGCGGGCACCGAGGGTCGCCGTCGGGTCCGCGTACTCGGAGACGGTCGCCTCCTCCACGAGCAAGTGGGTGGAGGTCACCTGGTTGAGGATGTCGCTCACCCGCGAGAAGCGGGTCGTCATCGCGCCGGAGACCCGGTACGCCGCGGTGTACAGGTCCAGGTTCACCCGGGTGACGTCTGCGTTGAACGGGTCGGCAGCGAACGCGCTCATGGTTGGCCGATCCTAGCAGGCGCGATGGTGACGCCGACGTGCAGCGGGCCGGTCATCAGTCCCCCTCCGCCCCCTCGCCGCTCGTGCCGATGCGCTCCGTCTCCCCGCCGGCACCGGTTGCCAGCAGGATGCGGCCGCTCGCCTGCGCGGCGAAGAGGCGCTCCACGGCTCCAAGGTCGTCGACCTGGTCCGGGCGCTTGTCGGTCCTGATCCGCACGATCCGGGGGAAGCGGAGCGCGAAGCCGGACCGATGGCGCCCCGAGCGCATGATCCGGTCGAACGCGATCTCCACCACGACCTCGGGCACCACGCTCCGGTATCGACCGTGGTCCTGAACGGTGTTGGCCAGGAAGTGCTCGGTCAGGCGTGCGATCTCCGCATCGGTCAGGCCGGTGTAGGCCTTGCCGATGGTGAGCAGCGACTCGCCGTCCGGGCCGCGCACCGCGAACGTGTAGTCGGAGAGGACGCCCCGCCGCTTGCCGTGGCCCCATTCGACACCGACCACCACGCAGTCCAGGGTGGCGAGGGCGCGCTTGAGCTTGAGCCAACCCAGTCCGCGGCGGCCGGGCTGGTAGGTCGATGCCGGGTCCTTGACCATCAGCCCCTCGTTGTGGCGCTCGCGCGCCTCGTCGAACGCAGCGTCGACCGCGTCCGCTCCGCGGACCGTGGCCAGGTGCGAGTAGAGGATCTCGCCGCCGCTCCGCTCCGGCAGTCGCAGCGCCTCGAGGGCCCCGCGGCGCTCACGCAGCGGGAGGTCGAGCCGATCCGTGCCGTCCAGGTGCAGGAGGTCGAAGGCCACCAGCACCACCGGGATCCGCGCGACCAGCTCCGGGTCGGGATGGACGCGGCCGAGCCGGGTCTGGAGCGCCGCGAAGTCCAGCACGGCGCCCTCGCGGAACGGCACGAGCTCGCCGTCGAGCACCACCCGGCGACCGATGCTCGTCGCGGCAGCCACGACCTCCGGGAACGAGATGGACACGTCGTTCAGATCGCGGCTGAACAGCTGCGGCTCGCCCGGTTCGGAGCCGAGGTGCAGCTGGCACCGAATCCCGTCGTACTTGTCCTCGATCCAGGCCTCGTCGCCCACGCGACGGACCACCTCGGCGGCGTCGGCGACCGGCGTGGCCAGCATGAAACGGATCGGCCGGCCCAGGTGCAGGCGGGCCGTCTCGAGCGCATCCGCCCGGGCCAGGACGGCGGTCTCTCCCACCTCGGCGACGAGCATGAGCGCGCGGCGGACCGATGCGACGGGGCGCTCGAAGGCCGTGGCGATGGCCTCCTCCATGAGCCCTTCGCGCAGGCCGATGCGGAGCTCGCGCGCAGCGATCCGGGCCAGGTAGCGCGCCTCGCCGGGAGCCGCGCGGGCGAACAGGTCGGCCATCAGCGCCGTGCGCGCCTCGGCGCTCGCCGCGGAGGCCATGCCACGGAACCCGGCGTCCACGTCCGCCAGCGTCAGCGGCACCCCCTGCCGCGTGGCGGTTCCCTCGAGCAGCGCTGCCGCGGCGTCGCCAGGATCCGAGAGGCGCAGGTAGGCCGCCCGCAGTGCCTCGTCGTCCGCCCCGCTTGCCGACTGCAGCGCCCCGGACAGCTGGACCCAGCCCAGGCCCAGTTTGTCCGACATCCCCGCCAGCGGCCGCCCCGAGAAGAAGGTCGCGGCTGCCGGCAGGTCGGTCTCCGGCAGGTCGCGCAGGTAGGCGGCCAGGAGGTCCCGCTTGCGGAGCTTGGAGGCGGTCGCCGCCACGCCGTCGGCGACCGCTGCGAGCGCGGCGAACGGCGAGGAGCCGGAGCCGGGGCGCGCGGGGCGCTGGGAACGTGGCATCGCCGGAGTCTACCGGTCGGATCGTCGCGGGACGTATTGACGGAGGCCATCGGTCCATGCACGCTTGCCGCCATGTTCCCGTGGCAGAAGCAGACGTCCGACCCGGAGATCCTCGAGCGGATCCCGCCCGGCCAGGTCCTGACCGAGAAGTTCCCGGTGCTGCACTTTGGACGCACGCCTGAGTACGCGGACCTGTCCGCCTGGGACTTCCGTGTGTTCGGCGAGGTCTCCAGCCCGTTCACCCTGCGCTGGGCGGAGTTCCGCGCGCTGCCGGCCGCACAGGTCACCCTGGACATTCACTGCGTGACCCGCTGGTCCAAGCTCGACACCACCTGGGAGGGCGTGCCCTTCACCCACATCGCGGAGGTGGCGCAGCCCAAGCCCGGCGCGCGCTTCGTCATCTTCCATGCGGAGGCGGGATACACGTCGAACGTGCCGCTCGAGGTCGCCATGCAGCCGGACTGTTTGCTGGCCTGGAGCTTCGCCGGAGAGCCGCTCGAGACGGAGCACGGCTATCCGCTGCGCTCCGTCGTCCCGGGCACGTACTTCTGGAAGAGCGCCAAGTGGCTGCGCGGGATCGAGTTCACCACCGAGGACCAGCTGGGCTTCTGGGAGCGCAACGGCTACAACAACAGCGCCGATCCCTGGAAGGAAGAGCGGTTCGCGGCGTTCTGACCAACGACCGGGCCGATGTCGCGGCACGAGCGTCCTCGCGCGCGGCAGCTAGAATCGCCCGACAGATGCACCCGTTCGTTCGCTACCTGGTGATTGGCGTCGTGGCGATGATCGTCGCCGGCGCGCTGATGGCCATGGCCCTGCTGGGGCGCAACACGCAGGTCTCGGTGTGGTCGCTGCTGGTCGCCGGGATCATCGCCATCGTCACCGGAGCGCTGCTCTTCGTGGAGTCCTGGATATGGTCGCAGCGCTCGTGGCAGAGCGGATACTCCGGCAGATCCGCGGCGATCGCGGTTGCGGGCGGCGTGGCGATCGTGGTCGCGGCCGGCGCCCTCGCGGCGACGGTGATCCTGGTCCTCACCTTCGGGCTGGGCTGAGCGCGGTACGATCTGTGCGCGAGCCGGACATCCGCCCAAGCCCGGCTCGCACCGGCGCCCCCATCGTCTAGAGGCCTAGGACGCCACCCTTTCAAGGTGGAGATCACCGGTTCGAATCCGGTTGGGGGTACCACGCTTCTCCCGCCCGTGTGCCCGCTCCGCGCGCGCTCGATGGCTAGCCGGACGAGCCGTGCGACCGGCGAATTGGTGACCGGGCGCCGCCGGCGGTCATACGGGTTGATGGACGAGCCGTGCGACCGGCGAACGAGTGACCGGGCGCCGCCGGCGGTCGTACGGGTCGCCGGGCGAACAATCTTGGCGACCGGCGCGTCAGATGTGGTTGATCTCGATCCGGTCGCCGCAGTTGGGGCAGGTCAGGATCAGGAGCTTGGGATCCTCGGGAAGGGGGCGCCACGAGGTCACGTAGCTCTCGTTGATGCGCTCGCCGCAGTGCGGGCACTCCGCCCCGATCTCGAGCCACTGGTCGCGCGGGACGTTCTGGCGGCCCATTCAGGCATCGTCCTCCGCGCCGGGATCCCGCGAGGGGCGTCGCACGGGCGGCGGCCCCCACCCGGCCTTGCGGGCGGGGACCTCGGCACCCTCCGCCTCCACGATGGCCGCCCGCGTCTCCTCGTGGCGGGCGTCACGGGCCAGCAGGGGATAGGCGCGGGCGGCCTGGCCCGGCCAGATGCCCACGCTGCCCTCGCGGATCATGACCATGGTCTTCGTGTAGGTCGAGGTCACGTCCCGGGTGGAGCGGTCCAGCACCTCGTACTCGCGCCCGGTCACCTCGCGCAGGGCAGCCGGCAGCGTCTCCACGAGGTAGGCGGGATCCGGGTCGCGACCGAGGGCGATCTCCAGCGCGGCGAGCACCTGCTCGTCGAGCAAACCGCGCGGCAGCGGCCGGCTGATATGCCCCATCCGGGGATCGCGGCTGGGGCCCTTGAGGGTTCGAACCAGGGACTTGAGCATCGGGAAGCGATTGTAGCGTCGCGCGGGGCGGATGGGCGCGTCGCCATCGGTCCCGCCGGGGGCCGCAAAGGCCGTGCACGACGCACCCGGCTATACTTCACCCCCCGTGAGGAACCCCGAGAGGCCCCTGAACACCGGAGCGGCATGACTCGTTCCGGAGGGCGCCGTTCCGCCAGCTGAGCAGCAAGGAGACAGCCCTTCATCGTGCGCGTCAGAAAAGCCGTCCTGCCCGCCGCAGGCTTCGGCACCCGTTTCCTCCCGGCCTCCAAGGCGATCCCCAAGGAGATGATGCCCCTGGTGGATCGCCCGATCATCCAGTTCGCCGTCGAGGAGGCGGTCGCTTCCGGGATCGAGCAGATCATCATCGTGATCGCCACCGGGCGCAGCGCCATCGAGGACCACTTCGACTCCAACCCAACGCTCGAGCGCTGGCTCGAGGATCGCGGCGATATCGAGACGCTGCGGGCGGTGCGCCGGATCAGCGAGGTCGGGACCATCGCGTTCGTGCACCAGAAGGAGCAGCTGGGCCTGGGTCACGCGGTGCTGATGGCCAAGGAGCTCGTCGGCGACGAGCCGTTCGCCGTCCTCCTCTCCGACGACGTGATGCTCAACCCCGGCGGGCCGCCGGTGACCGCGCAGCTGATCGACACGTACTACGCGCACCGCGGCTCGGTGCTCGCGATGCAGCGTGTCCCCCCCGGTGACGTGGGCCGCTACGGCATCGCGGCGCCCCGGCACGAGGAGGGGCCATTGATCGAGATCGAGGACCTCGTCGAAAAGCCGGCCGTGGGGGAAGCACCGTCCGACCTCGCTGTGCTGGGCCGCTATGTCCTCTCCCCCAAGATCTTCGACGTCCTGGAAACCACGACCCGGGGGGCGGGCGGCGAGATCCAGCTGACCGACGCCATCCGCGCCCTCAGCCACGAGCAACCGGTCTTCGGCTACCAGTTCGCCGGTGAGCGGCACGACGCGGGGACGCGCGTCGGCTGGCTGAAGGCGACCATTGCCCTCTCGCTGCAGTCCGACGACGCCGACGAGCTACGCTCGTTCGTCCGCGGGCTCGACCTGCGAGACTAGAAACCGATAGGATCGCCCGACCGTCCGCATCGGGACGGCACATGGGAGGACTGATCGCGTGGAGATGATCGGCCGGGAGATCGGGGGCCGCTACCGCCTCGATGGCCCCCTGGGCGAGGGCGGGATGGCCACGCTGTGGCGCGCGGTCGACCAGCAGCTCGACCGCGAGGTCGCGGTGAAGATCCTCCGCCCGCAGTACTCGGCCGACCCTGGCTTCGCCGGGCGGTTCCGGCAGGAGGCGCGTGCCGCCGCGTCGCTCTCGCATCCGAACATCGTCAGCGTCTATGACTACGGCACCGACCCGGACGGCGAGACGCAGTACATCGTCATGGAGCTGGTGAACGGGCAGGACCTGGCCACCATCCTGCGCGACCGGGGCCGGATCTCCACGAATGACGCCGTCCAGGTGGCGATCGCCGTCGCCTCCGCGCTGGAGGCCGCCCACCGGCGCGGGATCGTCCACCGCGACGTGAAGCCCGGGAACATCCTGATCACCGACGACGGTGACGTGAAGGTGACCGACTTCGGCATCGCGCGTGCCGTGGCGGAGGCCTCCATGACGGTGACCGGCACCACCCTGGGCAGCGTCCATTACTTCAGCCCGGAGCAGGCGCGCGGCGACGAGGTCACCGGCCGCTCCGACGTCTACGCCCTGGGCATCGTCCTGTACGAGATGCTCACCGGACGTCGCCCCTTCGAGGGCGACTCCGCCGCGGGGGTGGCGCTCAAGCGCCTCACCGACGATCCGCCGCGGCCACTGGTCGCCGGCGCACCGCTGCCGCCGGGCCTCGAGGCGGTCCTGCGCCGGGCCCTGGAGCGCGATCCCGCGCGTCGGTTCCCGGACGCCGGCTCGTTTGCGGAGGCGCTGCGCGACTGGGAGAAGGATCCTGGTTCGGCACCGGCCGGGCTGGTGGGGGCAGCGCCGCCACCGGCCGCCCTGCCGCCCGCGGGCGAGCCGACCGTGTATGTCCCACCCCCCGTCGCACGCCCATCGGACCGCGCGCCGTACGCCGGCCCGCCGCGTCGCATGGCACGACCGGCCCGCCAGCAGGGCCAGCCATGGTGGATCTGGCTCCTCGCCGTCCTGGCCGTGCTGCTCCTGGGCGTGATGGGCTTCCTCGCGGCCGAGATCGTCACCTCGCTCGGTCCCGGCGGCACCCCCGCGCCGTCGGTCGCCACCTTCGACCTGCCCAACTGGGTCGGCGGAACCATCACCCAGGCCAAGGCCGATGCCAGCCAGCGTGGCCTGCTGGTGGATCAGCAGACCGAGAATTCCGACACGATCCCGGTCGACGAGGTGATCAGCACCGATCCGGCAGCCGGGTCGGCCGTCCGCCGCGGTGACACCATCACGGTGGTCGTCTCCGCCGGCACCGAGACGGTGAACGTCCCGCGCCTGGTGGGCCAGACCAGCGCCCAGGCGCAGGCCACGCTCAACGGTGTGGGCCTCCAGCTGGGAGCCGTGAACCAGGAGTACTCGGCAGACCAGCCGGAGGGCGCCGTGACGCGCTCCGTGCCGGGCGAGAGCGAGACCGTGCCGAAGAACTCGCAGGTCGACGTCTGGCTCAGCAAGGGCCCGGAGCCCACCCCGACGCCGTCGCCGTCGCCGACCCCCACCCCGACGCCGGTGCCCACCCCGGTGCCGACGCCCGTGCCGACCCGACTCCGGCACCAGCGACCCCGGCGCCGTAGCCCGCGGCGGGCGCGCGCGGCATCGGCTCGCCGGGTCGATCGGGTGCTAGCATCAATGCACTGCCATTCACCCAGCTGGCACATCACAGAGAGGCACACGACCAAGACAATGACGGCCCCGATCACGGTCGATGAAACGACCTTCGAGGCGGAGGTTCTGAACGCCGAGAAGCCCGTCCTCGTGGACTTCTGGGCTCCCTGGTGCGGCCCCTGCCGGCTCGTCTCCCCCGTGGTGGAGGCGCTCGGCCAGGCGCACTCGGACAAGCTGCAGACCGCCAAGGTGAACACCGACGAGAACCAGCAGCTCGCGATGCGCTACAGCATCTTCAGCATCCCCACCCTGATCGTCTTCAAGGATGGCCGCGAGGTGTCGCGCCTCGTGGGCTACATGCCCCAGGAGGCCATGGAGGAGCGGCTGTCGCAGTACCTCTAGCGGCAGCGATCCACCAGCCAGGCAGACCGATGAGCCGGCCCGACACGGGCCGGCTCACGCGATTCGCGGCGCGCCGCGGCACCGCGCCCCCCACGGCCAGCGGCCCCGAGCCGCTACACTCCCGGACGGAGGAGAGCGCTGCCCGTGATCATCAAGACCGAGCGACGAAGCGGCACCGAGCGTCGGCAGGCAGGCTCGCCCGTCGCGCCCGATCGGCGCGGCGGCGACCGCCGGACGATGTGCTGGGAGGTCGAGAACTGCGACCTCTCGATCCGGTATCGATGCCCGGCCTTCATTCTCCGCCGCCCCTGCTGGGAGCTGTGGGCCGTCGAGGGGATCGGGCCCGCGCGCGCCTGCTGCCACGACGGGAAGGACTGCGAGCCCGGTCGCTGCGCCATTGCCGAGAAGCGGTTCGCCGGCGCTCCCGAGCCGCTCACCGTGCATGTCGGTCGGCGCGGGATGCCGCTGGGCTACAACCGGCCCCGGCGCCATTCGTGCCCGCACTTCTACCTGACCCACGGCAGCAGGGGCCGCGTCCCGGTGCAGGCGCCCCAGCTGCTCCGGACGCTCATGAAGCAGGAGGGGGTCGTGAGCCGATGCGAGCTGCGTGCCGGCGTCCACCTCGATACCGGCTACGTCACCGACCTGTGCCTCACCGGGCAGCACCCCGACTGCGTCTTCTTCGAGGACGACGGGTGAGCGCGCACTGACCATCTCGCAGCCCGCGACGCTCGAGTACGCCGCGGCGGTCTCCGAGCTCCAGGCACGGGGGCGGTTCGGCATGACCCTGGGGCTGGAGCGCATCGGCCGCCTCCTCGATGAGCTCGACCATCCCGAGCGTCGCCTGCGCGGCGCCCTCGTGGGCGGAACGAACGGCAAGGGCAGCGTCGTCGCCCTGGTGTCCGCGGTGCTGCAGGCCGCAGGGCTGCGCGTGGGGACCATGCCCAAGCCACACCTGGTCAGCTACCGCGAGCGGATCGCGGTGGACGGCGTGGCGGTCACCCGCGAGCGCTTCGCCGCCGCCGTGCGCGACGTGCTGCCGGCGGTCGACCGGGTGGCGGCGCAGGTTGGGCCGCCCACCGAGTTCGAGGCGCTGACCGCCGCCGCGCTGCTGGAGCTCTCGCGGTCGTCCGTGGACCTGGCCGTCATCGAGGTGGGACTGGGCGGACGGCTGGACGCCACGAACGCCTGGGATCCCGGCGTGGCCGCCATCACCAACGTGTCCCACGACCACGAGCGGTACCTGGGATCGACCCTCGCCCGGATCGGGGCCGAGAAGGCGGCCATCATCAAGGCCGGCGACCTGGCCGTGACCGGTGCCACCGGCCGCGGGCTGGCGCCCATCGTCGAACGGGCCCGCGGCGTGGGAGCCATGCTGCGGCGCGCGGGGCGCAACCAGCCGTATCGCACCACCCTGCGCAGCATGGGCTGGGACGGCATCGTGGTCGATCTGGTGTCCCCGGCCGGGACCTACCCCGCGGTCGAGGTGGGCCTGCTCGGAGCGCACCAGGCGGCCAACACGGCGGTCGCGGTCGCGATCGTCGACGCGATCGCCGAGGATGCCGCCCGGAACGGCGTCCGCATCGCCGTCGACGAAGGGGCCCTGCGACGCGGCCTGGCGGCGGCGCGCTGGGCGGGACGCCTGGAGCGGCTGGACGGCGGGAGGGCCGGCCTGGGACCGGTGCTCCTGGACGGCGCTCACAACCCGGCGGGTGCCGCGGCATTGGCGCGGGCCCTCTCGTCTCTGGGGGCGGCCGGTGCGCCCATGGTCTTCGGGGCCATGCGGGACAAGCGCATCCGGCGCGTCCTGCGTCCGCTCGCCGCGGCCGGCATGCGCCCGATCTTCACCGCGGTCGACGATCCGCACGCACGGCGGCCCGACGAGCTGCTCCATGCCTGGCGGGCCATCGGCGGGACGGCGGGCGCGGCCGTCCCGGGAATATCCGCCGCCCTGCAGCGCGCCGGCGCCCTGGCGCGCCCAGGCGAGCCGATCGTGGTGGCCGGATCGCTCTACCTGGTTGGCGCGGTGCGTGGCCTGCTCACCGGCGAGTCGGAGGGGTAGCCATGGACCTGCAGTTCGGCGCGAAGACCTGGCTGATGGGCATCCTCAACGTGACCCCCGACTCGTTCTCCGGCGACGGGCTGGCACCGCCCGACCGACCCACCGAAGAGATCGTGGCCGCCGCGCTGGCCAAGGCCGCCGCCTTCGTCGAGGCCGGCGCGGAGATCCTCGACGTCGGGGCCGAGTCCACCCGTCCGCGGTCGGTGTACGGCGACCGTCCCCCGGTCGATCCCGAGACCGAGCGCGCGCTGGCGGTGCCGGTGGTGGCGGCGCTGGCGGATGCCTTCTCGGGCCGCGCGCTGGTGAGCATCGACACCAGCCGGGGAACGGTGGCGGCGGCGGCCCTCGAGGCAGGGGCCGCCATCGTCAATGACGTATGGGGCGCCCGCCGCGACCCTGGGACAGCGCGGGCCGCGGCGGCGGCGGGCGCATACCTGGTGCTGATGCACAACCAGGAGAGCGGCGCGTACCCCGACGGCATCGTCGAGACGGTCGTCCGCTGGCTGCGCGAGGCGGTCGAGGCGGCGGTCGCGCTGGGCGTGCCACGCCATCGGCTCATCGTGGACCCCGGCATGGGCTTCGGGAAGACGCTCGACCAGAACCTCGAGCTCCTCCATCGGCTGGCCGAGATCCGCGCCGCGCTGGACCTGCCGCTGCTGGTCGGGACCAGCCGCAAGCGGTTCATCGGGGAGCTGCTCGGCGGCGCGCCCCCGGACGATCGAGCCGAGGGGACGGCAGCCACCGTGGCCCTGGCCATCGCCGCGGGAGCCGACATCGTTCGCGTCCACGACGTGGCCCACGTCGCGCGCACCATCCGCGTCAGCGACGCGATCGTCCGCTTCGGGGGCGGAGTAGGGTTGCCCGCATGACCGGAGACGACCGGATCGCGCTGCGCGGCATGCTCTTCCTGGCCCGGCACGGCGTCACGCTCGAGGAGCGCATGGAGCCGCAGCCCTTCGAGGTGGACGTGGAGCTCGCCGCCGACCTCGACCGCGCAACGGCGAGCGACGAGCTGGCGGACACGATCGACTACTCGGCGGTCTTCACCCTCGTGGCAGGCATCGTGGAAGGCGAGAGCTTCCGGCTCATCGAGGCCCTGGCCGGAGCGATCGCCGACGCGGTGCTCGCGGCCACCGACACGCGATCGGTGGTGGTCCGGGTGCGCAAGCCGCGGGCCCCGCTCCCCGGGCCGTTCCAGGCCGTGGAGGCCACCGTCCGCAGGCCGCGCGACAGCTGACCCGCGGAGCGGGCGCGGTTACCCGTTGTTCTGCGGCGGCAACGTTCCGAGCGTGACCTTGAGCGTCTTGTCCGTGCCGTCGCTCCGGACCTGGAGTGTCACGGTGTCACCCGGCGCGTGAGGGACGATCAGGCTCGACAGGTCGTGCGTCTCGTCCACGCGCGTCCCGTCCAGGCTCACGATGATGTCGCCGTCCTTGAGGCCCGCGGCGGCGGCCGGGCTCCCGGCAAAGACGGCGGGTGCGTTGGGGTCCGACGAGCTCACCAGCGCGCCGTAGTCGACCGGCAGGTTGCGCTCCTGGGCCAGCCCCTTGGTGACCGGCGTGTAGAAGACGCCGATCCACGGCCGCGCGATGGGCTTGCCGGCGAGCGCCTGCGCCAGGATCGGCTTCGCGATGTCGATGGGAATGGCGAACCCGATCCCCTGGGCGTCCTGGTTCACCGCCGTGTTGATCCCGATCACCCGACCGCCCGAGTCGACGAGCGGACCACCGGAATTGCCGGGGTTGATGGCGGCATCGGTCTGGATCAGGTGGCTGAGCTGCTCGGACGACTGGTTGCCGGCGTCGCCGGCGGTGATCTGCCTGCCGAGGCCGGAGACGACCCCGGTGGTCACCGTGTTCTCGAAGTCGCCGAGCGGATTGCCGATGGCGATCGCCACCTGGCCCGGCTGCAGCCCCGACGAGCTGCCGAGCTGCACCGCGGGAAGGCCCGTGGCCTGGATGCGGACGATGGCCAGGTCGGTGAGAGTGTCGATGCCGTAGACCGTCGCCGAGAAGACTCGGGTGTCATTGAGGCGGACGGAGAGCGAATCGGCGCTGGACACCACGTGGCGGTTGGTCAGGATCCACCCGTTCGAGTCGAAGATGAAGCCTGAGCCGATGCCGTTTCCCGCCACGTTGCTGCCGCTCGACGACGTGATGGTCACCACCGCCGGAGTCACCGTCTTGACCGCGGTGATCACCGCGGACGACTCCTGCAGGTTGTTGGTGACCACGTTGGAGCCCCCGAGATTGGTCTGCGCCGCCGGCGCGGGCTGCAGCATGTTCGAGACCGCGACGGAGCTCAGGGATCCAGAAACGATCCCCACCACCAGGGCCACCACCACGACCGGGGCGTAGCCGACCCTCCGGGAATCCGGTTGGGGCTGTGCGGCCGACGGCGGTCGCGTCGACCATGCCGGTGCCGACCGTTCCCAATCGGCGTCCGTGCCGTTCGTGGGCGGGCCGTAGTGCTGGTATTCCACGGGGTCGGTCTCGCGCTGCTCCTGGGTCATGCGGGGCTCCTGATCGTCACCGCTGCCCGTTGCGGGCGAGACGCGGGGATGGTGAAGATTCGTTCATGTTGCCCGATCGGGGTCCGGTTCGCTCTCGGCGGCCCGGCGCGGCAGGCGCAGACCACGACGCTGCGCGGAGTCCGGATCGGGGGCCACATCCGCCACCGGCTCCGGTATGCGCGGCAAGGTGACGGTGAACACGGTCCCCCGGCCCACCGCGCTCGCCACGGCAATGTCGCCGCCGTGCATGTCCACGATCGAGCGCGCGATGGCCAGGCCCAGCCCGGACCCGGACGCCCGCGCCTCCCCAACGTTCGTGCCGCGGTAGAAGCGTTCGAAGATGCGCGGCAGCTCCGACTCGGGGATGCCCGGGCCGCTGTCGCGCACCGTGATCTCCGCGGCCTCCGGCGCATCGGCGACGCCGATGGCGACCTCGCCGCCCGTCTCGGTGAACTTGAGGGCGTTGCCGACGAGATTGTCGACGAGCTGAATCACGCGCTCCCGATCGAAGCGCAGCAGCACCGCCTCGGATGGAACCGCGGATGTCAGCGTGACGCCGCGCACGTCGGCCTCTTCGGCGTGTGCCTCGACCACGGCGCGAATCGGCTCACGCAGGTCGCCCTCGCGAACATCGAGTGGGAAGATCCCCGCCTCGATGCGCGATAGGTCGAGCAGGTTCGTCGAGAGCCACTCGAGGCGGGTCAGCTGCTCGCTGGACCGGGCGAGGAACTCCTGGCGGGTGACCTCGTCGATGGCCCCCTCGCGCTGCAGCTCGGTGAACGTGCGGAGCGCCGCAATGGGGGTCCGCAGCTCGTGCGAGACATCGGCGACGAACTCGCGCAGGCGGTCGCGATCCGCCTCCAGCAGGCGAAGCGACTCCGACAGGCGGTCGGCCATCACGTTGAACTGCGATCCGAGCTGGTCGATCTCCACCACTCCGGAGGGCGGCACCCGCTCCTCGAGGTGCCCCTGCGCCAGGCGTCCCGAGACGCGGCGCAAGCGGTTGATGGGCCCGCTCAGCTGCCGTGCGGCCAGGAAGCCAAGGAGCACGGAGAGGGCGAGCGAGATGACGCCCACCACCACGAGCGTCCCGGTGAGCCGCTCGAGCGTCGCCGTCACGGTGGTGTAGGGCTTGGAGACGATGATGCGGAGCGGAAGGTCATTCGACTCGGGCGGGGTGAGCGGGGGCTCCGGGGCGGGAAGCTGGATGTCCACGCCGCCGACCAGCTCGTACGACGGGACGCGGGAATCTGGTGAGAGCCCCTGGTCCTGGAGCTGCGCCGCGAACTCCGTCCCGGCCGACGCCGCCTCGCTGCCATCCAGCGTATTGAGGATCACGACCGACCCAACGTTGAAGACCGAAGCCGCGTCCTGCGCCGTCTTCTGCAGGAGCGCCTCGCGGTCGATACGGTTCCCCAGGGCCACCGGTTGGTCCTCGGTCCGCAGCTTGACGAGCAGCCCCACGCCTCCAGCGGCGCTGCGCAGCTGGCTGGCAGCCTGCTCCTCGAGGTAGCCGGGAAGGATCTGGCTGAGCACGAGCCCCGCCACCATCAACGCGACCAGGGCGACGCTCGCCAGGGAGAGGACCAGGCGGACATCGAGGCGTCGGAGAAGACCGGCCGTTGCCTCAGTCCTCTGAGAAGGCATAGCCGACCCCCCGCACCGTCACGATATAGCGTGGCTGGGCGGGATCCGGCTCGATCTTCTCTCGGATGTGGCTGATGTGGACGTTGATGGTGCGCTCGTCCTGGTCGAGCGCGTCGTAGTCGCGCACCAGCTCCAGCAGCTGGCCGCGGGTGTAGACGCGCCCCGGCTTCGAGGCCAGGTGGCGGAGGAGGTCGAACTCCGTGGTGGTCAGCGAGATGCGTGTCCCATCGCGGGTGACGCGCCGCCGCTCGAGGTCGATGACCAGGTCGCCGCGACGCAGGACGCGGCCGGACTGGGTGTCGGCCAGCTCGCCGTAGGCGCGGCGCAGGAGCGCCTTGATTCGGCTGGCGAGCTCGCGAATGCTGAACGGCTTGACGAGGTAGTCATCGGCCCCGATCTCCAGGCCCACCACCTTGTCGACCTCGTCGGAGCGCGCGGTGAGGAACAGGATGGGCACGCGCGACTCGTGTCGCAGGCGCCGGCAGACCTCGAAGCCGTCGATGCCCGGCAGCCGGACGTCGAGGACCACGAGCTCCGGCGCCAGGTCGGCGAAGCGCGCGACGGCGTCCTCTCCGGTGGGGGCGATGGAGACGGTGTGTCCCTCGCGCTCGAGCGCGACCTGCAGGCCTCGAGCGACGGCGGGCTCGTCCTCGACGACCATGATGTTGGCTGCCATGGCTCCCGGATTATAGGGACGCACGGCGATGGCACACACGCTGCGCCAGGGCGGCCGCCTTGCTGCACGGGCGGCGAGGCGCTACCATCCGGGCTCGCACCCGATGTGATCGCACGTTGCCCGGCCGTGCCCCGGGCCGCTTTCGAGGATGATCAGAGACACCCATGGCCAACGAGATCGCCGTTGACGCGCGCGCCGCGCTCGGCAAGCAGAACCGCCGCCTGCGCCAGGCCGGCAAGGTCCCGGCCGTCGTGTACGGCAAGGGCAAGGGTTCCACCGCCGTCGAGATGGACGCCAAGGAGTTCGACCTCCTGTACCGCGCGGCCGGTCGCTCGAGCCTGGTCCAGCTCAGGATCGGCGAGGGCCGTGCCGAGAGCGCGATCATCAAGAGCGTCCAGCGCAATCCGCTGACCGGGCGCGCGCTCCACGTCGACTTCTTCATCGTCGACCTCGAGGCGACCATGGAGGTCGAGATCCCGCTCACCTTCACCGGCACCGCACCGGCCATCGATCTCATCGGCGGGACCCTGCTCACCAACCTGAGCCGGGTCAAGGTGCGGGCCCTGCCGGGCGATCTGCCCCACGAGATCTCGGTCGACATCTCGCCGCTCGTCGACCTCGACGCCGCGATTCACATCAGCGACATCGTGACCGACGAGAAGGTCCAGGTCCTTGGCGATCCGGACGAGCTGGTGGCCAAGGTGCTCCCGCCGCGCGTCGAGGAGGAGCCGGTCATCGAGGCTCCCGAGGAGGAGCTCGCCGAGGGCGAGGCGGCCGAGGGCGAGGGCGAGGGGGCGGAAGCCGCCGCCGGCGCCGAGGGCCCGCCCGGGGCCACCCCGGACGAGGGCAGGCCGCAGGGCTGAGCCTCTCCTACCGCTCCTGGGACGTCTTGGGGTCGAAGGCGTCCCGCAGGCCGTCCCCCAGCAGCGTGAAGCCCACCAGGCTCACCGCCAGGGCGACCATCGGTGGCACCACCAGCCATGGCCAGGTGGTCATGTGCGCAGCGCCGTACTGGATGAGGCTGCCCCACGACGCCCGCGGGCTCTGCACGCCCAGGCCCAGGAACGACAGGGTCGACTCCAGGATGATGGCGCCCGGCAGGCCCACCGATACGCCCACGACGACCGGACCGATGGCGTTCGGCAGGATGTGCCGGGTCACGATCTTCCAGCCGGGCACCCCCATGGCCCGCGCGGCGTCCACGTACTCGCGATGCTTGATGTTCAGCACCTGCGCGCGGACCAGCCGGGCCATGGTGACCCAGGCGGACAGGCCGATCGCCACGAAGACGATGAAGAGGCCGTTCAGCCAGCGGAAGATGTCGGTTCCAACGAACGCGGATGTCACCAGGATGACGAAGAGCAGGTCCGGGAACGCGTACATCACGTCCGTGAAGCGCATGAGCAGCGTCTCGGTGCGGCCGCCGCGCCAGCCGGCCACCGCCCCGATCGGCACGCCCACCAGGAGCACCACGACCTGGGCGATGATCGCGACGGTCATCGAGACCTGCGCCCCGTCAATGGTGCGGCTGAAGAGGTCCCGCCCGAGCTCATCGGTCCCGAACAGGTGGCCCGGAGCGAGCGGCGGCACGGGCCCCTTGTTGGCAACGACCGCCTGGAGGTCCTGCACCCGGTAGTCCCACGGGGCGAGAAGCGGACCAATGAGCCCCAGCAGGACGAGGCCCGCGATGATGAGGAGGCCCGCGACCCCCGAGCGGCTGCGCAGCAGGCGGAGTCCCGCCGCCAGCCAGTAGCCGCGGCCCGGGTGCTCGTGGCGGCCGCGTCCGACGGCTGCGATCTCGGTCATCAGGCCGAAACCGAGTGGTCGCGCAGCCGCGGATCGATGAACCCGTACGCGATGTCGACTGCAGCGTTCAGGACGGCCACCAGGGCCGCATAGAAGACCGTGATGCCCATGACCAGGGTGTAGTCGCGGTATTTGATCGCGGACCAGTACAGGTTGCCCAGGCCGGGGATTCGGAACACCTGCTCGATCACGATGGAGCCGGTGATCACCATGCCCAGCAGCGGCACCGCGACCGTGAGGAGCGGCACGAGCGCGTTGCGGAGCATGTGGAAGCGGACGATGCGCTCCTCCTCGAGGCCCTTGGAGTGCGCGGTGCGGATGTAGTCCGCGTGGATCACGTCGAGCATCGAGGCCTTGGTCTGGCGTGCGATGGTGGCCATGGGCAGGCCGGCGAGCGCGATGGTCGGCAGGATCCACGCCCGCGGCCCGTCCCAACCGAACGAGGGGAATGGCCCCGCATCCGGCCGGAACTCTGGCGCCCCCAGGAAGAGCTGCAGCAGCGTCCCGAACATGAAGGCGGGCGCCGCCATGCCCAGCATCGCGACCCCGGTTGCCGCGTAGTCGTAGAGGGTCTTGTGCCGGATCGCGGCGATCAGCCCGAGGGGCACCCCCAGCACCACCGCAAGCGTGAACGCCATGAGCCCCAGCTGGACGGTGGGCCACAGGCTGTTCCCGATGAGGCGGGAGACGAGGTAGGGGCGCTCGGTAACGGTCTGGCCCATATCGCCCGTGATCAGCCCGCCCACCCATTTGAGGTACTGGACCGGTAGCGGCTGGTCCAAACCGAACTTTGCGTTCAGCGCCGTCTGCTGCGACTGCGGGATCTGGCGGCCCTCGCGGTTCCATGGGCTGCCGGGCGTGTTGTGCATGACCAGGAACGTGATCATGGTCGCCACGAGCAGGACCGGGATGATCCACAGGATGCGCCGGACGGCGTAGCTGAGCAACGGGCTCCCTCGTCAGGAACAGGAGGAGACGCCGCGGCGGGCGAGCGCCGGGCGTCCATTAGTCATACCCGCGCCGGCCGGCAGTGGTTCAGCCGCCGCAGTCGGGAGCGCGGTCACATGTCCGCGTGATAACGCCGTTCGCCTGTCGCGGGATTGACGTACACGCGCATCCGCCGTCCGGAGGTGGGGTCCACGAATCGCTCCCCGGTTGGCCGGAAGGGTAGACCGGGAGGCTCGGGCTCACCGCCCCCGGGCCCGGGTTCCTCGGTGGAGTGCTCGGCTGCCGCCGAACGGTAGCGGGAGCGCTCGAGCGCCACGGCGATGATCCCCGCAGCACCGATCGCAACGGCCCACAGGCCGACCAGCGCCTCACCGGCGATGATGCCGACCAGGCCGCCCACGAAGATGGCCGCCGCAATGACGGCGACGGCGAATCTGACGGTTGGGAGCATGGGCTTGGTCCTCGTCGCTATTCGAGCGGCTGTGACGCGCCGGCATCGGCCACCAGCGTCACAGCGGTTCCGTAGGCGACGATCTCCGTCATCGTGTTGCCGATCTCGCTCGAGTCGAACCGCATGCTGATGACGGCATCGGCGCCCACCAGGGTTGCATTCTCGACCATGCGGTCGAGCGCCTGGCGGCGCGTGTCCTCGAGCAGCTCGGTGTATTCGTGGATCTCTCCGCCGACCAGGGAGCGCAGCCCGGCGGCGATGTTGCCACCCAGGCCGCGGCTGCGGACCACGAGTCCAAAGACATGACCCTTCGTCTCGCGGACGCGATGACCGGCGACGAAGGGCGCCGTGCTGACGATCATGACCTGCTCCTTGTCTCAAGAGGGCGAGCTACCGATGAGTCTAGCCGTCTCGCTGCGCATCGCCGGCCGTAGACTCCCCGCAACGGATTTCGACTCCGGGAGGAGTGGAGGGCCCGATGCTGGTCGTCGCGATCCACGACGTGGCGCCGGCGTCCATCGACGAGGTGCGCTGGCTGCTTGCGCGACTCGACGAGATGGGTGTCCGGCCGCGCGTGCTCAAGGCGATCCCCGCGGCGGGCGGGAACGAGCTCGAGCCCGAGAGCGCCGTGGCGGAGCTGCTACGGGCCGAGCAGGCCGCAGGCTCGGAGATCGTGGCCCACGGCTACATGCACCGCACCGCAGGCCCCTTCCGCGGCTCGCTGCTGGACACGGGCCGCGCCCGGCTCTTCGCCCCGGATGACGCCGAGTTCCTGTCGGTCGGCCCCGAGGAGGCCGCACGGCGCCTCTCCCGAGCTCGCGAGACGCTCGAGCGCGCCGGGCTCACCATCGCCGGCTTCTGCGCCCCCGGCTGGCTGGCGCCGGCCGAGCTCGACGAGCTCGCGGCGAGAGCCGGCTACGCCTACGTGATCGGGCTGCTGCGGATCGCGGACCTGGCTCGGCGACGCACCCGGACGGTGCCCGCCTTCGGCTACATGGGCGCGGATTGGGCCCAGGAACGGCTGGTCGGCATCGGCGGGGACACATCCGTCAGCCTGCACCGCTGGCTGGGCGACCAGGTGCCGCACCTGCGTGCCTTCCTCCATCCGGCAGGGGCGTCGAGGTCCCCCGACGCGGCCCGGGCACTGGACCGCATCGCCAGTCTGGCCGCGCACGAGCAGGTGGGAACCTACACGGATCTCCTGGTGAACTGGCATGCCGCCGCCTGAGCCGATGGCGACCGAGCCGATGGCCACGGATACGGAACCCCTCGTCAGCGTCATCCTGCCCGCGCACAACGAGGCGCGGCTGGTGGGGGCCGCCCTGCAGTCCATCGCGGAGCAGAGCTTCCCGCCGGCCCAGATCGAGGCGATCGTGGTGGACAACGGCTCGACCGACGAGACCGGGCAGGCCGTCGAGGAGGCCAGGAACGCCACGCCCGTGCACGTCGACCTGCTGCACGAGCCGGCCCGCGGTATCGCGAGGGCCAAGAACCTCGGTGCGCGGCGGGCGCGCGGCCGCTACCTGGTCTTCATGGACGCCGACTCGCGCATGTCGCCGGGCCTGGTGCGACACATCGTGGAGCGGGCGGCCGGCGGCGAACGCAGCGCTTCGATCAGGATCGTGGCGGACTCGAACGACGCGCTCGACCGGGCGTTCTTCGGGCTCATGGAATGGGGCAAGCGCCTGTTTCGCATCCGGGCCAACATGTCGTGGATGGAGCGCTCGCTCTTCGAACGCCTGGGCGGCTTTGACGAGCGGCTCCGGCAGGCCGAGGACCTCGATCTCCTCGTGCGCGCCCGCAAGGCGGGGGTCAACGTGGGCCACGTCACCCGGGAACGCATCGCCACCTCCACCCGCCGGCTTCGTCGCGGCCCGCTGCGGGTGGGCACCCTCTCGATGTTCGCCCGCTGGGCCCTGGGAAACTTCGGGATCGGGCGGCGCTGGCCCTACTGAGCCAGCGGGCCGCCGAAGCGTTTGATCAGCTGCGGTGTGCTGATCCAGACCTCGTCGACCGACAGCGATCCGTGGCCGTGGCGCAGCCGCGCGCGTCCCTCCGGCGCCCAACGCGCCAGGAGGCTGCGCAGGTACCAGTCCTCGATCCGGTGCCAGGCGCTCGGCCGCCGAGGATGGAGCTCCCACCCGATGCGGACCGCGTACGGCGCCAGCAGCGTCGCCCCGTGAAAGGCCACCGGACGGGCCGGCGCCGGCAGGCTCGCGACGCGGTCGGCGAGGACGGCGAGGTCGACGCGCGCCTGCTCGAGGGCCCGGCGTTGCCAGCCCTCCCCCGCGAGCGCGCGCAGTTGCCGGTTGTCGAAGTGGAGGATGTCGGCCCGATCACCCGACCGGACGACCGTCCCGTCTCCAAGGGCGACGGGGTCGCCACGATGACGGTGCCGCTCAACGGCGAGCAGCGAGCCTGGATGGATGGGTTTGATGCGCCTGACACGCAGATCGATCCGCTCCGCGGCCGCCAGGATCGGGTCCAGGAGCCGTGGCGCGATCCCGCCGCGACCCGCTGGTCGTGGTTGTTCCGGTTCGTGCACAGCCACATCGTCGCGCAACCAACCGCGGTCCCGCCGCGTCCTGTGAGCACATGGTTGTTGGCTCTTGCCATCCGCGGAGATTCGACGCATGATCCGGCCGGTCGGCACCGTTGGGGGGAACCAGGGTATGACAGTCCGTGTCGCAATCGCCGCCTCGGCCACGGCGGCGATCCTCGTGGGCCTCGCGGCATCCATCGCGTCCTTGCTTGCCACGCTCGGCCATCCACTCTCCGCCACCTCCGTTGAGCGGATCGGCGCACTCTTCGCCGCCGTCCCATTCCTGGTCGTTGGGGTCGTCGGGCTCGCGCTGTGCAGCGTCCCCGTCGCTGACCGCTGGCGCGGACCACTGACCCTGGCCTGGGCACTCCTCGTGGCCAGCCTCTGCCTCGCGGGGCCGCTGGCCGGCCCGTACGGAACGGTCTTCGAGCACGCGACCGGGTTGTCGGCGGCCTCCTGGCAGGCGAGCTGGACCACCATCCCGGCGTGGCCAGGGGCGTGGCCGCACCTGGTCGACCTTGGGCTGGCCCGCTGGCCGATCCTGGTCGGCGCGACCGTCGCCGCCGGCCTCGTCGGGATGCAGTTAGCCTCCGTGGCGCGGCTCTCCGAGCGTCTGACGGCCAGCGCTCGGCACCTCCACGTCCGGCGGCGCCACGCGACGCACGGCGCCACTTCCTGAGAGCGACCTTCAGCTGCGCGCCCAGAGCGGCCGTCCGTCCTCCGGGACCGCCAGATCTCCGTACTCGACGCCGGCGGCCCGCTCCCAGGACTCCCGGTCGACCCGGACGGCGTGCTCGTGCGTGCCAGCCGGGAAGCTGATCTCGGGGTCGGCGCGCACCGCGTAGTCGGCGTGGATGGGGACGCCCCATAGTGGAATGGGCGGGATGGCGCCCACGTCGCAGCTCGGGGCCAACGTTGCCAGCTCGTCCTCGCGCAGGAGCCGCAGACGCGGCACATCCAGCACCCGGCGCGCGCGGGAAAGATCCACGTGATCGGTGGCGTCGATCACCAGGAGAAACCGGCGCCCATCCTCGGCTGCCACCCCGACCGTCTTGGCGAATGTCTCCGGGCTGACGCCCTCCGCCCGGGCCGTTGCGCGCGCCGTGTACGTCGTCGCGTGCTCGTGGAGCTCGAACTCTACCTGGTGGCCACGCAGCCAGTCGATGAGCTCCGGCAGCGGCACCGTGGTATGCGTCGTTGCGCTCATCGGTGCATCTCCTCTCACCTGGGCCGATCGCGCGATTGGCACGACATCGGTGTCCGCGCGTCGCCCACATCAACCATCGTTTGTGGTCGGTCGCGATGGAAGAGCCGATGGCACCGATCTGCGGGTTGCCCGCGCCACAATCGTTGACCCGGCACCACCGGCGCCCCGATACTTTCCCCTCACGACCGTCAGGGAAGACCAGCCTCCGCATGATCTGCGCGCAGTGTCAAGCGACGAACGAGGTCGGCAGGAAGTTCTGCCTGGAGTGTGGGACGCGGCTCGTGGTGAGCTGCGACGTGTGCGGTTCGCCCAACACGCCTGGGGCCCGGTTCTGCGGAGAGTGCGGCTCCGCCATCGCCGAGGCGGCCGCGGAAGGGCCACCGGTCGCCGACACCCCGGCGACCCCCATGGAGTCTCCCACCGCTGAACGGCGCATGGTCAGCGTCCTGTTCGCGGACCTGGTCGGCTTCACGACCATCTCCGAGTCGCGCGACGCGGAGGCCGTCCGGGACCTGCTGAACGGGTACTTCGAGACCTGCCGCGAGGTCATCGGCCGCTACGGGGGCACCGTCGAGAAGTTCATCGGGGACGCAGTCATGGCGGTGTGGGGCACGCCGATCTCCCGCGAGGACGACGCCGAGCGCAGCGTGCGCGCCGCCCTTGAGCTGGTCGATGCGGCGTCGCGGCTGGCCGAGCAGGTCAACGTGCCCGAGCTCGCGCTGCGCGCCGGCGTCCTCACCGGGGAGGCGGCCGTGACGCTGGGCGCGACGGACATGGGCATGGTCGCCGGGGACATGGTCAACACGGCGTCCCGCCTGCAGTCCGCGGCACAGCCGGGCACCGTGCTGGTCGGTGAGGCCACCCTGCGCGCGGCTTCCGACGCGATCGCCTTCGAGCCTGCCGGCGAGCTCACGCTCAAGGGCAAGTCCGCCCCGGTCCCCGCCTTCCGGGCGCTGCGGGTGGTCGCCAAGCGCGGCGGGGTCGGGCGCGCGGAACAGCTTGAGCCGCCATTCGTGGGACGCGACAGCGAGCTGCGGCTCATCAAGGATTTCTTCCACGCCACCGCGCGCGAGCACGGCGTGCGCCTCGTCTCGGTGATGGGCCAGGCCGGCATCGGCAAGAGCCGCCTGGCGTGGGAGTTCCACAAGTACCTCGACGGGCTCACCGAGACGGTCTACTGGCACCAGGGCCGCTCCCCGTCATACGGCGACGGGGTGAGCTTCTGGGCACTGGGCGAGATGGTGCGGATGCGCGCCGGCATCGGCGAGGGAGACGACGAGGAGACGACCCGCACCAGGCTGGGCGAGACGCTCCGCCAGTTCGTCCCTGACGCCGACGAACGCCGACGCCTGGAGGGACCGCTCCTCCAGCTGCTGGGCATCGGCACCGCGGGCGGACGCGAACGCAGCGAGCTGTTCAGCGCGTGGCGCACGTTCTTCGAGCGCCTGGCGGATGCCAACACCGTGGTCATGGTCTTCGAGGACCTCCAGTGGGCCGATGACGGCCTCCTCGACTTCATCGAGGAGATGCTGGCCTGGTCGCGGGGACGTCCGATGTACCTCATCACGCTGGCCCGCTCCGAGCTGCTGGACCGCCGTCCGACGTGGGGAGCCGGGCAGCGCGCCTTCACCTCGCTCGGCCTGCCCCCGCTCACCGACGACGAGATGACCACGCTGCTGGGCGGCATCGTTCCCGGGCTGCCCCAGCCGGTCGTCAACGCGATCGTGGCGCGGGCCGAGGGGATCCCGCTCTACGCCGTCGAGACGGTTCGGACCCTGCTGAACGACGGGCGCATCGAGCGCGAAGGGGACACGTACCGGCCCGTGGGGGACCTGAGCCGGTTGGCGGTCCCAGAGTCGCTGCACGCGCTGATCGCCGCGCGGATCGACCACCTGGCGCCGCGGGAGCGGACGCTGATCCAGGACGCATCAGTCCTTGGCCTGTCGTTCAGCGTCGCGGCGCTCTCCGCGGTGACCGCCGACCCCGCGGACGCGGAGACGGTGCTGCGGCACCTGGTGCAGCGGGAGCTGCTCTCCCTCGACGACGATCCGCGCTCTCCGGAGCGCGGCCAGTTCCGCTTCGTCCAGGGCCTCCTGCGCGAAGTGGCGTACGGAACCCTGTCGCGCAAGGACCGGCGGGCGCGGCACCTCGCCGCGGCTCGCTACTTCGAGACGCTGGGCGACGAGGAGCTGTCCGGCGTCCTGGCCCAGCACTACCTCGACGCGTATCGCGCCCAGCCGGATGGGCCGGAGGGAGCAGCCGTCGCTGCCCAGGCCCGCATCGCCCTTCGCGCGGCCGCGCAACGAGCGACCGAGCTCGGATCGCTGCGCCAGGCCCAGCGCTACCTGGAGGATGCCCTCGAGGCGGTCACCGATCCTGCCGAGGAGCTCGAGCTCCGCGTCGCTGCCGGCAACGCGGCGGCCAACGCGGCCTACCTCGAGGAAGGTGAGGCGCACCTGCAGCGAGCGATCGAGCTGGCAACCGAGATCGGGGACGACGGTGCACGACGGCGCGCCATCGCGCTGCAGGCGGGGTTCCTGGTGGAGGGGCACCAGGAACAGGGACGCAAGCTCCTCGTCGCCGCACTGGCGGAGCCAGGACTGCAGCCCGCGGATCCCGGGTTCACTGAGCTGTCCATGCAGCTCGCGACATTCGAGATGCGCCTGTCGAACGATGCAAAGGCGATCGAGATCGCCGATCGGGCCCTGCCGGCCATGGAGGCCGCCGGCGTCGAGCGAGTGGTGGTCCAGACGCTCATCACCCGCGGCGTGGCGCTGGCCAACAGCAACCGATCGACCGAGGCGGTCGTGACCCTCACCGGCGCCAAGGCGATCGCGGAGCGTCACGGCATGCTGGGCGAGTCACTGCGCGCCGCCGTGAATCTTGGCTACGTCCTCGAGTCCGAGGATCCGCTGCTGGGCTTCCAGATCTCCAGGGAAGGCTACGAACGAGCGTCGCGCTTCGGCATCACGTGGGCGATGCGCTACCTGCTGGGTAACGCCTGCGACGGCGCGTTCCAGGTGGGTGAGTGGGACTGGGCGCAGCGCGAGGTGCGCCGGCAGCTGGACCAGGGCGTCGAGGCCCGGGAGCGGATCTGGTACGAGTCCATCGACCTGATCATCCGCGCCCTGCGCGGCGAGGAGGTCCGGGCGGCAGGAGAGCAGCTCCTCGAGCTGGCCGGCGAGTACGACGACATCCAGTACCGGCTCTATCCAACCACCGTGCTGATCCAGGCCGGTCTTGCCGAAGGGCGGCTCGCCGACGTGCGCCGCCTGGCCGACGAGACGCTGGCCCTTGGGTTCCACGGCATCGACGCGGCGGTGGCCGGCGCACGGGCCTCGATCTGGGAGGGAGATGCCGCGGCGGCGCGGCGCTACCTCGCGGCGTACGCGGGAGCCCGCCCGGGCCGCAGGAGCGATGCCATCCGCACGACCTTCGGGGCCGGGATCGCCATGCTCGAGGGTCGCGCGGCCGAGGCGCGGCAGCTCTACGCCGACGCCCAGCGCCGGTGGGACGAGCTCGGCCTCACGACGTTCCTCGCCTTCTGCCGCATCGACCTGCTGGAGACGGGCGCCATGGAGCCCGCGGAGCGCCGACGCGCAGCCGACGAGGCGAGGGCCTTCTTCGAAGCCCTCGGTGCAGCGCCGCTGCTGGCCCGCATCGACGCCGCGCTGGCCAGCACCGCTCCCGGACCACGAGCGAAAGCCGTCCGCGAGCCGGCCGGGACCGCCACGCCGCCGCGCAGCTAGCCCGCGGGTGCCACCCGGCTGTCCGCGTCCTTCATCACCGCCCCGCGCTGCAGGACCAGCCGGACATTGTCCGGGTCCGCGAACAGCTCCACGTCGTCGAG
The DNA here is from genome assembly GCA_963814105.1 of uncultured Chloroflexia bacterium. Lineage (GTDB taxonomy): Bacteria > Chloroflexota > Limnocylindria > QHBO01 > QHBO01 > CAVXEH01. Next base: position 180,169 of record CAWFBQ010000005.1, on the reverse strand, counting down.
CGGCTCGCCGCGCAGGAGGATCAGGTCCGCGTCCTTGCCGACCTCCACCGTCCCGATCCGGTCGGCCAGGTTGAACAGCTCGGCGTTGGTGCGGGTGGCACTGATGATCGCCCGGTGGACGCCCAGGATGGGTGCCTTGAGGACGATCTCCTCTCCCCGGCGACCCTGCCAGGGGCCCACCACGTCGGATCCTGAGCCGATGGCGACGCCTGCGGCGTCCGCGACCCGGATCGACTCGAAGCACCGGTCAGCGACGGCGCGGATCGCCGCCGCCTTCTCGGCGGTGAGCCCGAAGCGGTCCGGGTCGTCGCGGATCATCACCACGGTCTGGAGGGTGGGCACCATGAAGACGTCCTGCTCCGCCATGCGAACGGCGGTCTCCGGGTCCAGCAGCGAGCCATGCTCGATGGATCGCACGCCGGCCGCCACCGCCACGTCGATCGCCTCGGACGTGTGGCAGTGGGCCAGGACATAGGTGTGCCAGCCGCGCGCCACCTCCACCGCCGCGGCGATCTCCTCGCGGCTGAACTGGACGGAATCGAACGGATCGGTCGGTGACACGACCCCGCCGGAGGCAAAGATCTTGATCTGGGTGGCACCACGGCGAAGCTGCTCACGGGCCGCCCTGCGGACGGCATCGGCCCCGTCCACGACTTCGGCATGGGCGATGAGCCCTGGAATGGAGGTCCCGTGGCCATGGACCGCCTGGTGCGCGAGCCGCGCGTCCCCGTGGCCGCCGGTCTGGGACAGGTAGGAGCCGGATGGCAGGATCCGCGGGCCGCGGATGAGACCGGACTCGACCGCCTTCGCCCAGGCGGGCTCCAGGCCGCCCGCGTCGCGGACGGTGGTGAACCCCTCATCCAGTGCGCTCTCGACGAACGTGGCCACCTTCAGGACATGGTTGATGAGCGGCTCGTCTCCGTGGTCGCCGTGCGGGCCGATGATCGCGAAGTGGACGTGGGCATCGGTCAGGCCGGGCAGGAGCGTGCAGCCGGCGCCGTCGACGTTCGCCATCCGGGAGTGCTTCGCGTGGCCCGCCGCCTCGATGGCGGCGATCCTGCCCTTGCGCACGACCACGTCGTGCCGGCCGGAGGGCTCGCGCCCGGTGCAGTCGACGACCGAGACGTCGCGGATGACGAGATCGGTGGGTTCGTTCATGCCACCGATGATAGGGCCGCGACGGACTGTAGACCGGTGCACACGCAGGGGTCGACCCGCTCGACGTGTGGTACGGTGGGTACCCGCCGCTTCGTGGCGCTGCTCCGCGTGGTCGACCCCCCTTTCCGAACGGACCGTGCGTTCTGCTCTCCCTGTTCGGGAAGCGTTGGAGGTCATCATGACCACCGGTACCATCAAGAAGGTCATTTCCGAACGTGGATTCGGATTCATCGCCGCCGCGGATGCGAAGGAGTACTTCTTCCATCGCGACGGCCTCGATTCTTCGCTGGACTTCGACCGCCTGGTCGGCGGCGAGCAGGTCTCGTTCGAGATCGAGGCGAGCCCCAAGGGCCCACGCGCCTCGCAGGTCCGCTCCGCCTAGCCGCCAAGCGGGCGACCCGTCCCACGGACGGGCCGCCCATCGTTGATCCGACGATCGACCTGAGAGGACCTGCGCCATCGTTCGCACCACATTCGTATCGACCTACCCTCCGCAGCGCTGCGGCATCGCCACCTTCACCAGCGACCTGGCGGCGGCGGCGGGCGGGCACGGTATCGCCGCGCTCGTTGCCCCGGGCGGCGGGATCTCGTATCCGCGCGAGGTGAGTCACCGGATCCGGCGGAACGAACGGGCGGAGTACGTCCGCACCGCGCACGCCTTGTCTGCTTCCGTTGACGTCGTGTCGATCCAGCACGAGTACGGGATCTGGGGCGGCGAGGACGGCGCCTATGTCCTCGACTTCCTGCACGCGCTCGACGTTCCCGCGGTCGCGACGCTGCATACCGTCCTCAATTCCCCGACGCGTGGGCAGCGTCGGGTGCTCACCGAGTTGGTGGCCGGCGCCGCCGCGACGGTGGTCATGTCGCAGTCGGCGGCAACGCGGCTGACGAACATCTACGGCGTCAACGCCAGCCGCCTGGCGATCATTCCCCACGGCGTGCCGGACCTGCCGCTTGTCGATCCGGCGAGCGTCAAGCCAACCCTCGGCCTCGAAGGACGCCAGGTGGTCCTCAGCTTCGGCCTCCTCGGCCCGGGCAAGGGATACGAGCTCGCCATCGACGCGCTTCCCTCCGTCGTCGCCGCGCACCCCGCAGCGTGCTTCGTCGTGGTCGGTGCGACGCATCCCGAGATGCTGCGCCGGGAGGGAGAAGCCTATCGAGAGGCACTCGTGGCACGGGGCGAGGCACTTGGTATGACCGATCACATCATGTTCGTGAACCGATTCGTCAGCCGGGATGAGCTGACGGGATGGCTCGAGGCCGCCGACGTGTTCGTCACCCCCTATCCGAACCTGGAGCAGATCGTCTCGGGCACCCTGTCATATGCGATGGGTGCCGGGCGAGCGATCGTCTCGACGCCCTACGCCTACGCCGCAGAGCTTCTCGCCGACGGGCGCGGCGTCCTGGTGCCGCCCGGGTCCCCTGCGCTCCTCGCAGCCGCGCTCAGCAAGGTCCTCGAGGACGCCGAGCTCCGGACCACCCTTGGACGTCGCGCGTACCAGTACAGTCGCGGAATGGTCTGGTCGGAGGTTGGAGCAGAGTATCGCCGCCTGTTCGAGCGAGTCGGGGCAACCGTTCCCGTGCGCGCCCTCATGCCCCAGCTCGTGGCCGTCAATGCATGAGGCAGCGCTCCACCCCGTCAGTCGCCGGCATCTCGATATCCTGACCGACAGGATCGGCATCATGCAGCACGCGGTCGGGTCGCGGCCGGACCCCGCCCATGGCTACTGCACCGACGACGTGGCCCGGGCGCTGCGCGTCGATCTCCTCCACCAGCGGGAGCTCGGCTGGGCCGCCGTCGCCGACAGCGCCTGGCGCAGCATGCGCTTCCTCTCGGACGCGTTTGACCCCACGACCGGCCGGTTCCGCAACTTCCGCTCTGCTGACGGATCGTGGCTCGAGGGCCCCGGCTCGGAGGACAGCCAGGGCCGGGCCATGCTGGCGCTCGGCGAGGCGATTCCCGGGTCACCCGATGGCGCCATGGCGGCCTCTGCCGCCAACCTCTTCGCGCGAGCCCTGCCGGCCGCCCAGGAGGTGACCGCCTCACGGGCGCGAGCGTCGGTGCTGCTCGGCTGCGACGCCGCACTGGGTGAGGCCCCGACCAAACCGATTGCTCACGCCCACCGCCTGTTGAGCACCCGGTTGGCATCGGTCTTCGGATCACCGTCGACATCGGCCTGGCCATGGCCGGAATCCAGCCTGACGTACGAGAACGCCCTCCCCGTCGAGGCGCTGATCACCGCGGGGCACCGGCTCGGCGACCGATCCATGGTCGACGCCGGCCTGCGTCTCCTCGACTGGCTCATCGGAGCCCAGACCGCCGCCGACGACCACTTCGCCCCGATTGGCAACGGATGGTGGCCCCGCGGTGGCGCGAAGGCCCGGTTCGACCAGCAGCCCATCGAGGCAACGGCCCTCCTGCTCGCCGCCGAATCGGCCTACCATGTGGCCCGCGACGAGCGGTACCGAGCGGCAATGGAACGCGCGTACGCCTGGTTCCTCGGTGCGAACGACCTGGGAGTTGCCGTGGCTGTGCCGGAGCAGGGCGCGAGCTTCGACGGCCTCACCCCGCACGGGGTCAACACGAACCAGGGGGCCGAATCCACGCTCATGTGGCTGATCGCGCTTGAGCACGTGCGAGCGATCCGGACCGCGGGTGCGACCGCGATATCTCCCGTCGACCGCCTCATGAAACCACTGCTCGCGGTGGGGTCAACGGCATGACTCGCCTGCAGGACACGCCGCTCTTCGAGCGCTCGGCGGCCAATCCCATCCTGACCGCCGCGGACGTCCCGTATCTGGTGAACTCGGTGTTCAACCCGGGAGCCGCCCGGGTGGGGGAGGAGACGATCCTCCTGGTCCGCGCGGAGGACCTCCGCGGCATCTCGCAGCTCCATGTCGCCCGCAGTGCAGACGGCATCTCGAACTGGCGCTTCGATTCGGAGCCGCTCCTGCGCTCCGACGTCGATCATTTCCCGGAGGAGATCTGGGGATGCGAGGACCCCCGCATCACCTGGCTGCCTGAGCGGGATGAATGGGTGATCGCCTACACGGCCTACAGCCGCCGCGGCCCCCTCGTGTCGCTGGCCACCACCCGTGACTTCCACAGCGTTCAGCGCCTTGGGCCGGTCATGCCGCCGGAGGACAAGGACGCTGCCCTGTTTCCTCGCCGGTTCGACGGCCGCTGGGCGATGATCCATCGACCATCCCCGCTGCGCGGTGGAGCCCACATGTGGGTCTCGTTCTCTCCCGACCTTCTGCACTGGGGCGATCACACGCTCCTGATGGAGGCGCGCGACGGCGGCTGGTGGGACGCGGGGAAGATCGGCCTCGGCCCGCCGCCCCTCGAGACCCCGGATGGCTGGCTGGTCATGTACCACGGCGTACACCTGACAGCGGCCGGTCCCATCTACCGAGCAGGGCTTGCCCTGCTCGATCGCGAGGACCCGCGAACCGTCCTGCATCGGACGGACGAGTGGGTGTTCGGGCCACACGCGCCGTACGAGCTGACCGGCGACGTGGGGCAGGTCGTCTTCCCCAGCGGCTGGGTCCTGGACGAGCGGGCCGACCGGCTGCTCGTCTACTACGGCGCCGCCGACACGGCGATAGGCCTGGCAACGGCACGCTTCAGCGACGTCCGGGCACGCGTGCTCGACGCGCCCGCCGGATCCGGTTTGGACGTTGCCCAGGCCTGACGCGCTCGGGGCCGCCGTGAAGTCCGAATGACGGCGTTCGGCGCCGATTTCGCCTCCGAGTCAGGCCGGCAGCAGGGTCCGCACGCTGCCAGCCACTGCATCGGGCGAGAAGCCGAGGGTAGCGTCGCCCACGGTCAGCTCGATGCGCCGAATGCCCGGCGTGTCGGTCGCGGTGGATCCGCCCCAGGTCCACAGCTTCTGCTCGGTCGCCATGCGCCGGATGCCGGCCGTGACCGCCGCCGCGGTCGTGCGCAGGTGGACGTGCATCATCGGCGTCTGCGGTGGATCGGGTACCACCTCGACGCCGTCGAGAACCGACAGCGCCGCCGCGATGGCCTTCGCATGCACCACGTACTCGCCCATCCTCGGCAGCCGCAGCCGGAGGCCGGCAAGGCCCGCGGCCGCGTACGGCCACAGGTTGTAGAGCGTCCCGCCGTGCCGATGGCGCCATTCACGTGCCTCGTCGACCAGGTCTGCCTCGCCCAGCAGGACGCTCCCGGCCAGGCCGCCCAGCCCCTTGTAGAACGAGACGTAGACGCTGTCGAAGAGTGCGGCGATCTCTGACAGGGGGCGGTCGTAGAACGGACCCGTCTCCCACAGGCGGGCGCCGTCGAGATGGACCGCTGCCCCTCGGGCGCGCGCAAGATCGACGATCTTGACGAGGTCGGCCCACGCTGGGAGCCGCCCACCGATCTCGCGCTGCGGAAGCTCGATAAGCAGTGCGGCAAGTGGCTCGTGCACCGCCTCGAGGTCCCCGGGGGCGATCAGGTCCCGCCCGTGGCCCAGCGTCCGGCCGGCCAGGCCATGCAGGCGCTCATATGCCTGGTCCTCGTGCAGCTCGAGGTGGCAGGTCGGGTGGAACGCGACCACCCGCCGTCCCCGACGGTCGGCGTGGATGCGCAGGGCGATCTGCTGGGCCATGGTTCCGCTGGGCATGAAGACCGCAGCCGGCTTCCCGAGGAGCTCGCGGACCTCCGTCTCCAGCGCGGTGACCGCTCCGCCGTTGCCGTACACGTCTGACGCCAGGTCCTCGGCCGGCAGGGACTGGATCTCGGCGATAGCATCGGCCACGCTGCGGATGCCGTTGCCGTGCAGCGCGCGATCGCAGCCCTCCCGAAGCACTCGCGCCTCGTCGGGTGCCAGCCAGTCCACCGGGGGCGCCTTCGCCGCGGTCGCCTTCTTCCTCGCCATCCGAGCAGGATACGCGACGACAACGGTCACGCGGCTCCATCCACAGGCCTCCCGGCGCCTACCGCCACCGGGTGAGGATGGTTTCCCGCTGGAACAGCGCCGTTCCCAGGTACACCAGCCCGACGTCGGCCATCGCCACGACGGCCGCGGCGGCAAAGAAGGTAAGGGCGTTGAGCAGGATGTAGCCGAGCAGCGCACCCAGGAACAGGACGATGACCGGCAGGACGACCAGCGCCGCCAGTTGCTGAGCGGCCCGCGGGTCGTTCACGCGGCTGCTGACGATGATCCCGACCTCATCGGCCATGATCGTGAGCAGCGGTACGAGGACGAACATGGCCACCAGCCACATGGGGTCGACGAGGACGTTGAAGACACGGTCGCTGACGGCAAACAGCCGAGCGGCGAGAAGGAAGATTGCGTAGCCGAGCCAGGTCATGCCGATGCCGGGCAGCGCCGCGGCCAGGCTCTTGCCGCACATCAGCTGCTGGGTCGAGATGGGGGTGGCGAGCAGCGGCTCGAGCGAACGAGTCAGTTTCTCGCCCACGATGCTGTAGGCCGAGATCGTGATTGGCACGATCAGGGGCATGAGCAGGAAGAGGATCAGCAGGTTGCTGCCCAGGGCGGCCTGCAGGGCTTCTTGCGGGTCCATGCCGGCGAAGGCTGGGTTCGAGAGCATCGGGCCCAGCTGACCAAGATCGCTCGGCGTGGCAGATGCGCATCCGGCGACGTAGAGCATGCCGACCGGGATGGCCGTCATGATCAGAGGAACCAGGACGAGCATGGAGAACACGATCCGGTTGCGGATCATGTCCGCCCATTCCTTATGGATGATGACGACGATATCGCTCATTGCACTGCCCCCGTGGCTTCATGCATCAAGTTGAGATAGACGTCCTCCAGGGAGTGCCGAACCTCTGTCACGTACCGCACCTCCGCGCCCTGGTCGACGAGCGCTCGCACGACGGCGGGGTTCTCGGCCACCGGATCGCGCAGGTTGACCGTGAGGTGACTGCCGTGGTCGCCGTCCGGTCGGACCTCGACGTGCCGGACGAACGGGAGCTCTCGCAGGCGCTCGAGCGCGACAGGGGTCAGCGCCGTGGCGTCAATGGCGGTCTGGCGCCCGAAGAGCTTGCGGCGCAGCGCCTCGGGCGTGTCGACGGCGATCAGGCGCTGGCGGAGGAGGCCGATACGGTCGCAGAGGCGCTCGGCCTCGTCGAGGTTATGGGTGCACAGGACAATCGTCCGACCTTCGCCGCGGAGAGACGAAACGCACTCCCGCACCGTCTTGGCCCCCTCGGGATCCAGCCCGCCCGTTGGTTCGTCGAGGAACAGGACCGCGGGTTCGTGGAGCAGGGCGCGGGCGATGGCCAGCCTCTGCTTCATGCCTTTGCTGAGGGTGCCTGCCTCCGCGTCGCGCTTGTGCCACAGGTCCATCAGACGCAGGTACTTCGCCACCTGCCCATCCACCTGTGCAACGTGGTAGAGGCGGGCGAAGATCTCCAGGTTGGCCCGTGCGCTGAGGCGCTCGTAGAGACCCGGCGCCTCGGTGAGGATCCCGATCTGCGCGCGAATCTGCGCGTCGTTCACGCCTAGGCGAAGGCCGTTGATGGTCGCCGTCCCGCGCGTCGGCGCAATGAGGCTGGCCAGCATTCGCACCGTGGTCGACTTGCCGGCGCCGTTGGGCCCGAGGAAGCCAAACACTTCGCCCTCGTGGACCTCAAGGGTCAGATCTTCGACGGCGCGGACTGCGTGGCCGTTGCTGCGGAAGTCCTTGGTCAGCCCTCTCGCCTCGATCATCTCGCGTCAACCTCCTTCCTTCCTCACCCCATGCTGTCAGCGAGGATGTGCACGATCGAGGGCACGGCGAGGTTGCGCGTCCGCTCGAAGATCACCCCGAATGCGAGCCCGACGACGGCCTGGTTGACCACCGTGCTAGCGAGCGCCGGCAGGAGGCCGGCATGGCCGGTGTTGGTGAACCCCAGCCCGAGGTGCCAGATGCCGAACACGAGCGCCCCGATGACCACTGCCCAGGCCGGGGTCCACAGCCGCCGGAGCCGCGTCTGCAGGGCCCCACGGAACAGGAACTCCTCCATGAGCCCGTTGTTCATGAAATTCGACGCGAAGCGCCCGAGGAGCCGGCCCAACGCCAGCTGCCCTGAGACGAGTGCGACGGCGAAGAACGCGAGCGGGATCGAGCCCCACAGCAGGAGCACCCGTCCGATGCGGTGGCCGCGCCCGAAGCCCAGCGACCGCAGGTGCGCCCCCGCCAGAAGCAGGACGACGAGGGGTATCACCACGTAGGTCACCGGGTTCGTCACGTACGTGGCGGCGCCGAGCAAGGTGTTACCCAGGCGCCCGAGCGCGTCGACCAGCGGCGTCCACACTGGGATCGAGCCAGCCACGACGTCGTGGAACACGAGGCCGCTCCACGCGGTGAGCACCACGAAGAGCAGGATCAGGCCCACCTGGAGGTGGAGGCGAGGGCGTTCAATCCTCGCCGCCGGGGCGTGCGGCGCGGGCCGCGTGAGCATCACGGTCACCAGGCTCAATGGCAGGTACACGGCGGCGAGGATCAGGCTGCCGAACGGGAAGCCCTGGCCGGATACCACGAGAGTCAGGGCCGCCACGATCCAGGCCGCGGCAAACAGCCAGGCGGCGCGCGAGGCGGCAACGGAGGCCAGGGTGTGGCCCAGCTCGGCGCGGATGCCCAGCGGCTCGCCGCTCCCCGCGCCGCGCGTAATGGAGATGCTGTGTCCGGTGGTCATGGCAGCTGCCCACACGAGGGGTCCGAATCGGGGCTCGCGAAGCTCACATGGTGGGCGTCGGCGAAGGTCAGCACGTCTCCCTCGCTGACCTTGTCGCTGTAGCAGCCGGCCTGCAGGTCCGCTCCGTCAAAGGTGACCGCACCCTCGTCGAAGCGCAGCATGATCTGCGTGTCGCGGGTGAACGTCCAGGTCGAGGTCAGCGTGGCTGTGTCGACCGTGTAGCGGTCGCCAAGGCTGTTCTGGACTTGCCCGGTCGCCGCTTCTCCATGGCGGTCGAAAGGCGCGGTTGTGAAGCCGACGACCGTCACCACGGCGACGGCAAGAACGACCGCAACTACCGCTGCGAATGCAACGACGATGACCTTCATCTGAATCCTCCTCTTGCGGCGCACACCGTTCTGGCGACCGCACGCTGTTCGTTCTTGACGCATCGGACGGTATCACGTACGGTGTGCGGTGTCAAGACAGTGTGCGGTCAAGAAAGCAGTGTGCGGAGTGGCGAGGAGGTCTGCTTGATGGCGAACGACCCGAAGGAGGCGCTGGACCTGCCGTGGTGGCCCAAACCAGCGGCCCGGACCGTCCAGCGTGAGCCGCTGTCACGCGACCAGATCGTGGCCGCGGCGGTGCAGTTGATCGACGCCGAGGGGCTCGAGGCGCTCTCGATGCGGCGGTTGGGGCAAGCGCTGGAGGCTGGCGCAACATCGCTCTACACCCACGTGCGCAGCAAGGACGAACTTCTGGCGCTGGTCAACGACCTGATCGCCGGTGAAATCCTCAGGGAGATCAAGCTCGATCCGAGCGCCCCGTGGCGGGAGCAGGCGGCCGAGTGTGCCCGCGCCGTTCGACGGATCCTGGCCAAGCGGCATCCGCATGCCGCCGCGCTCTTTGCGCGATCGGGCGCCGGTCCCAATGCCCTTGCCGTGGTGGAGGCGCTGCTCGGCGTCCTGCGGCCCGCCGGCTTCGAGGGAAAGGTGCTGCTCGTCGCCTACGGAGCCTCCTCAACCACGGCTACAGCTACTCGGCCTCCGAGGCGGCTGCCATCGTCGCTTCGCCCGATGCCGGAAGGGAGCAGGCCCGTGAGATGGCGCAGGCCCTGGGAACCTCGCTTCCGGCCGATCGCTTCCCTAACCTCGTGGCGACGGCCCCGGCGATGGCCGACCTGACACCGGACGAGCAATTCGAGTTCGGCCTGCAGCGGCTGCTGGACGGGCTCGAGATGCTGCTCGCGCGCCAGCCGTTCGGGGAGAGCGCGTGATGGGCAGGCTGCTGTCGAAGCGCCCGGGAAACGGGACATACAGGTAGGTCGGTGCGAGCCGACGCGTCGACCCCGTCATCCCTGCATCGTCCCGGAGCGGAGCGCGGGGGGCCGAGGGCTAGACTGCACCGATGATCGCCTGTGCCACCTGCGGGAACGAGAATCCGGATGGCGCTCGGTTCTGCAACGGCTGCGGCAGCGCCCTTGGCGCGGCCCCTGCCGCCCGGGAGGAACGGAAAGTCGTCTCGGTCGTCTTTGCCGATCTCGTCGGCTCGACGGCCCTCGCCGAGCAGAGCGATCCCGAGGATGTCCGCGCCATGCTGGTGGCGCACTACGAGCGCGTGCGCAGGGACCTGGAGCGTTTTGGCGGCACGGTCGAGAAGTTCATCGGCGACGCGGTCGTTGCGGTCTTCGGCGCGCCGGTGGTCCACGAGGATGACCCCGAGCGGGCCGTCCGGGCTGCCCTCGCAATCCGGGATGCCGCGCGGGAGGCGAATGTCCAGCTGCGCGTGGCGGTCAACACCGGTGAGGCGCTCGTCAGCGTTGACGCGCGCCCGGCGGAGGGGCAGGGCATGGTCGCGGGGGACGTCGTCAACACGGCGGCCAGGATCCAGTCGGCGGCCCCCGTGAACGGCGTGCTGGTGGGCGCGACGACGCACCGTGCCACGGCGCACGTCATCGAGTACCGACCGGCTGATGCCGTCCAGGCCAAGGGCAAGGCGGAGCCGGTCGCCGTCTGGGAGGCGGTGGCGCCCCGGCAACGCTTCGGCAGCGACGTCGAGCAGGCGCCACTGGCGCCGCTCGTCGGGCGCAATCGGGAGGTCGATGTCCTGCGGGGCGCGCTTGCGCGTGCTCGACAGGAACGGGAGCCGCAGCTGGTGACGGTCGTCGGTGCCCCCGGCATCGGCAAGAGCCGGCTCGTGACCGAGCTGTTCGCCATCGTCGACGCGGACCCGGAGATCATCCTGTGGCGTCAGGGTCGCTGCCTTTCGTACGGAGAGGGGGTCAGCTACTGGGCCCTCGGCGAGATGGCGAAGGCACAGGCGGGCATTCTGGAGAGCGACGTGGGGGAGGAGGCGTCCCGCAAGCTGATCGAGTCGGTTGCGGCGCTCGTCCCCGATCCGGCCGAGGCCGAGTGGGTGGTTGGCCACCTCAGGCCACTGGTCGGTCTGGGCTCCGACCTGGCGGCCGCCGGCGAGGGCCGCGGTGAGGCCTTTGCCGCGTGGCGGAGGCTGTTCGAGGCAATGGCCGATCAGCGGCCCACCGTGCTTGTGTTCGAGGATCTGCACTGGGCCGATGACGGCCTCCTCGACTTCGTCGACAACCTCGTCGACCGGGCGACGGGGGTGCCGCTCGTCGTCCTGTGCAGCGCTCGCCCGGAGCTGCTGGTACGCCGGCCGGGATGGGGAGGCGGGAAGGCCAACGCTGCGACCCTTTCTCTCACGGCCCTCTCCGAGCAGGAGACCGCGACCCTCATCGCCGAGCACCTCAAGGAGGCCGTGCTCCCGGCGGAGATGCAGCAGACCCTGCTGCGACGGGCGGATGGCAATCCCCTCTTTGCGGAGGAGTACATCCGCATGCTCAGGGATCGCGGTCACCTGAAGTTCGAAGGAGGCGCCTGGCGAGTGGAAGGTGGCGTCGTCGAGCTGCCCGAAACGGTCCAGGGCATCATCGCGGCCAGGCTCGACGCCCTTGCTCCCGAGGAGAAGGAGGTCCTGCAGACCGCCTCGGTCATCGGAAAGGTCTTCTGGCTTGGCTCGGTGGCAGCCGTTGCCGGAAGCTCGGCCTGGGACACCGAGGAGCGCCTCCACGCGCTGGAACGCAAGGAGCTGGTGCGCCGCGACCGGCGCGGTTCGGTGGCCGGCGACACGGAGTACGCGGTTCGCCATGTGCTCGTCCGCGACGTCGCGTACGGCCAGATCCCCCGCGTGCGACGCGCCGAGCTGCACCTCCGGGCCGCACAGTGGATCGAGTCGCTCGCCGAGGACCGGGCCGAGGATCGCTCGGAAATGCGGGCGCACCACTACCTGGCCGCGCTCGACCTCACGCGCGCCGCGGGCGGCGACACTTCGCACATCGAGGGACCTGCGCGTCAGGCGCTGCGCGAGGCGGGAAGGCGGGCGTACGGCCTGGGCGCGCTGGAATCCGCGTGCGGGTTCTACCGGAAAGCGCTCGAGTTGTGGCCCTCTGACGATCCGACCTATCCCCACCTGCTGTTCGAGCTCGGCACCGCGCTCTTCTGGTCCCGGGACGAGGGGGAGCCCGAGCTGCGCGAGGCGGCTGAACGACTCCTTGCAGCCGGCGACCCAGAAGGTGCCGCGGAGGCGGAGTCGAGGCTCGCCCACCTCACCTGGCTCATCGGATCGCACGAGGAGGCACGTGCGCACAGCGAGCGGGCGCTGCAGCTAATCAGCGACCTTCCGGAGTCGCGCACCACGGCCTCCATTCGCGCCTATGCGTGGCGGACGCAGCTCATGCAGGGTGACCGCCCGGCGCTCGACGAGGGCAGGCGCATTCTGACCATCACCGAGGAACTCGGCACGACCGAGGACATCCTCATGAGCCGGATCACCTTCGCCATCGGCCGGGCGATGCTCGCCGGAGAGGTCGTTGCCGCCACCCACGACCTCGAGAAGGCCGTGGAGGACGCGCTCGCGGCGAACTCGCATCTCGCCGCCCGGGCCTACCTCAACCTCTCGACCTTCACGGTCTGGCTGGGCGACCTGCGGCGCGCCTCCGAGCTGAACCGTGCCGGGCTGGAGGTGGCACGGCGCTTCACCAGCCACCACGCGCAGTGGATCGAGGCCACCATCGTCCAGGACAGCTACTACGCAGGGGAATGGGATCGCGCGCGGGAGGGAGCCGAGGCCTTCGTCGCCAACCCCGGTGGCGCCGCCTACATGGACTGCCCGCTGATGGGCGTCCTGGCCGTCGTGGCCGCCGCGCGCGGCGACCGAGCGGCCTCGGACGCGCACCTGGCCGCGCTCGTCGCGCGGGCCCGCCAGATCGGTGACCCGCAGACCGTCCACCCGGCCTTCGCCCAGGCCGCGCGACTCGCCCTCGACGAGGGCGAGGTCGACCGCGCAAGCGAGTTCCTCGCAGAATCCATCCGGCTGCTGGAAGACTCTCCCGTGAACGTCATGCAGGAGACGGTCGAGGCCGCCATCGTGGCCGGGGCGCTCGGGCAAGGGCCGCAGCTACTCGCCGCGCTGGCCCACGTCCGGCGGCAGACACCCTGGGCGGAAGCCAGTGCCGAAGTTGCCGAAGGGCGATTCGAGGAGGCAGGCGACCTGCTCGAGACCGTCGGGGATCACACGCATGCGGCGCTGGTCCGCCTGATCGGGGCGGAGCGGGCGGGACGCAGGACTCCCGGCCTGGGAAGGGCCGTGCAGTTCTACCGGAAGGTCGGAGCAACCGCGTCGCTCGCTCGGGCATCTGCCATCGGGGTGGATTGACTCATCTGATCGAGCGTGCGATCGAACGTCGGGTGCAGGCGCCAGGCCAGTCACCGCCGATTCGTGCCTGACGAATGCTGGAGCGGAAGGTGGGATTCGAACCCACGACCGTCGGTTCACGAACTGGCACGTCGCTGATGATTCGGCCGAGCGCCCACGCGCATGAGCAGTCCTCGGGTGAGGAACTCGACGCCGTCACCCATTCGCTCTCCTGGCCAATTCGGATCTGAAGGCGAGTGGCAGCCGACCGCAGCCGATCGGCATTAGGCTGTTTCCCTGATCCTGTCCAGGGCGTCGAGGATCACGTCGAGCCCGAACTCGAAGTGTTCTCGCTGCTCATCGCCGTTCTTCAAGACGTGCTTGATGATCGCGCCAAGGTTGGGATATTCGTCGACGGAGTGCGGCTGGAGCGTGTCCTGGGAGACGTCCGCAGGCTTCTGCGAGTGGCCCAGAGGCAGATTCGTGTGCTGCAGGGCAAACCCATGGATGTAACTGTCCAGGAGCATGTACGCATCAGCCGCCATCGGGATGGAGAAGCCAGCTTCCCTGAGCCCCCCGAGCATCTGATCGTGGTGTCTCAGGTTCGCTGGGCCGGGGTTCGCCCGCGACTCCATCAGGCCGATCGCCCACGGATGGCGCGCTAGCGCTTCACGCGCCGAGATCGAACGCTGGCGCAGGGCTGTCTTCCAGTCGGCTCCGCTCAGAGGGAGATCGATCTCGCTGAAGACGAGATCGATCATGCCGTCGAGGACCTCGTCCTTGTTCTTGAAGTGGTAGTAGAGGGCCATCCCCTCGACCCCGAGCTCCTGGCCCAGCTTCCGCGTGCTGATGGACGCGATCCCATCCCGATCGGCACGCTGGACGGCGACCTGCAGCACCCTATCCCGGCTCAACGGGATGCGCGGCTTCGACGCATTGGTGGCCGGTCTGCTCAAGGGTCTCCTCCATGAAGATCAGTGGTTGACACATCTTACCTTTGCGCCGTAAAGTCGCGCCTCGGCACTAGCCTTGCACTGCAAAGTCCGGGATCCGTCCGGTCGTCGAATCGAGAAAGTCGCATTCGACGGCATCACCCATCAGCCATGGCCCCATAGCCCACCAGGCAGCGCCGCATGCCTGCTGCCGAAGGTCCGGGACGGCAGCCGACGACTGATCTCGGTTACCAGAGCCGAACCCGACTCGGCCGAGATGCCGCCAACGAATCTCGCCAGAGCACTGTCAGCTTTCCAGCAAGTGGCCGAGCAACCAGCTGATCCCCCGATGCAGCTGGATTCCACCGTCCCTGACCAATGAAGGAGTCGCGTCAATGAGCTCATCCAGAACAACCGCGATGATCGTGGGCGTGCTGTTCATCCTCACCTTCGTCACTTCGATTGCCGGGGTCATCGCCTACGGGCCTGTCCTGAGTGATCCGAACTACGTCACCGGCGCGGGCGCCGACACCCGGGTGTTCCTGGGCGCGTTCCTCGAGCTGGGGCTCATCATCACCAACATCGGCTGCGCGGTCGTGCTGTTCCCGCTGCTCAAGCGACAGAACGAAGGCCTCGCCCTCGCCTACGTCGCAGCGCGAATCGTCGAGTGCACCTTTATCCTCGTCGGCCTCATCAGCGTGCTGGCCATCGTCACGTTGCGCCAGACAGCGACCGCGACGGATGCCGGCTCGCTCCTCATCGTCGGCAAGGCGCTCCACGCGATCCACGACTGGACGTTCCTGCTCGGCCCCGGCTTGGCCGACGGCGTCGGGACCGGCATGATCCTGGGCTGGCTGATGTACCGCTCCGGCCTGGTCTCTCGGCGCATGGCGCTCTTCGGCGTCATCGGAGGTCCTCTCCTCGCCGCTTCAGGGATCGCCGTGCTGCTCGGGATGATCCCGCAGTTCGGAGCGGTGCAGGGCATCGCGACCATCCCGGAGGTCATCTGGGAGGCGTTCCTGGCCCTGTGGCTGACCTTCAAGGGATTCAGCGCGTCCCCGATCACCACGAACGTGCCCCGATCTGTCGGAGGTGACGCAGACCTCCCCGCACCAGCGGCGGCGGCCGTCTAGTCGGCTCGCCGCCACGCGAAACTCGGAGCCCGGCTTTGGCCGGGCTCCGACGCGTTGGCGGTGACGCGTCGGCCTTCCGTCCCCAGTGAGAGGTTCGGAGAGCTCCGCGAACCAACGACGGCTAGGCATCCGGAATCGTGCTGGAGATGGAGCCGAAGGTGGGATTCGAACCCACGACCGTCGGTTTACGAAACCGATGCTCTACCCCTGAGCTACTTCGGCCCGATCGCGAGGCCGGATTCTAGCAGGCGCCCCCGGAAGAGGCGACATCGGTCCTGCGAAGCCAGGCGCGCTCGAGGACCAGCTGGGTTTCTCCGTCGATGGGCTTGACGTCGACGGTGGCGTCGGGGCTGGCCTGCACCAGCTCGGGCGCGACGTTGACGTTCCTGCCCTCCTGCTCGGTGACGTCGTCGCCCTTCGCGGGCGCGTCGACGAAGGTGATGGCCAGCCGCGCGCCGATGTCAAACGCCGGGTCGCGAGCAGCGGGGCCGGGCATTCCGTCCGCGAATGTTCTGTCCCTGTTACCGATCGTCCACGCAATGGTGATCGGCAGCCGGTCCACCGATGCACTGTTCCGCCAGCGTCACCAACGCGCGCCCGCGCAGGCTCCTACTGCGCTCCACGGCTGCCCCAGGGATCGATTGGTGCCGCCCTCGCAACGAGGCGTCGGGGGAGAGGAGCTCGCCGCACACTCCCGCGAGGATCGGTGATGCTCGCGCAACCCCGGCCCGGCTGTGACCACGGTCAAGGGGCCTCGGGCGGAGCCCAGCCGTGGAGCAGCTCGTCGTGATAGCGGGCCGGTCGGTCGTCCTCGCCCGGGGCAGCCATCCCGCGCGGCACCGGCGCCATCGGTGCGCGGCCGCGTGACGCCTGCGCGAAGTACGGGCAGAGCTCCGTCAGCGGGCAGAGCCCGCAGATGGGTCGCGGCGCGCGGCAGGTGTCCCGCCCGTGACGGATCAGCTCCACGTGGCAGGCGTAGACCTCGTCGGGGCGCAGCACCTCCTCCAGCAGGTCGTGGGCCTTCACGACATCGGTCCTTGGCGGGATCAGGCCCAGGCGCAGCGCGACCCGGTGGATATGGGTGTCGACCGGCATCGTGGGCCGGCCGAAGCAGAAGAGCAGCACGATCGACGCGGTCTTGCGGCCGATGCCGGGGAGGCTCACCAGCCAGTCGCGAGCCTCGTCGAGCGGAATCTGCCCCAGGAACGAGAGGTCCCAGTCGGGGTGCGCGGCCTTCACCTCGGCCAGCACGTGCTGGATTCGCGGGGCCTTGGTGGGCGCCAGGCCACCCGGCCGGATCACCTCGACCAGCTCGTCAGTCGGCGCCGCCATCACCGCGTCCCAGTCCGGGTACCGGTCGCGCAGCGCGGTGAAGGCTCGGAACGAGTTCGTGTCGGCGGTGTTCTGGGCCAGGATGGTGAGCACCAGCTCGCTCGTGACGTCCAGTCGTGGCCCGCCCCAGGTCGGGTGCTCGTAGCGCTCGCCGAGCCGATCCAGCACCACGTCCGCCAGCGCGCGGCGCTTGCGGCGATCCGCAGCCAGCTTCTGCGGGCTGGGGCCGCGACGCCGGCGAGGCTTCGTCGTGCTGCGGCGCCGCTCAGGCATCCGCGAGCACGAGACCGATGCCGACGCTGCGCGCCAGGCGTTCCGCCGCGTTCTCGAGCAGGCGCTGGGTGTCGGCCATGGCCGTCGCCAGGTCCATGGGCCGGTCCCCGATCGGCTGCACCAGGGCGAAGGCGCCCGACGCATCCAGAGCCGCGGCACCGGGACCCAGGCTGCCGCACAGCAGCACCACGGGTGCGCGGGCACGCGCCAGGCGGGCGACGCCCATGGCCGCCTTGCCGGACAGGGTCTGCTCGTCGGCACGGCCCTCGCCGGTGATGACCAGGTCCGCGGTCGCCATGCGCTCGGCGAGCCCCACCAGGGTCGCGACCACCTCCACCCCCGGCTTCAGCACGGCGCCCGTGAAGCCCAGCAAACCGGCGGTGGTGCCGCCCGCGGCGCCGGCACCCGGAAGGTCTGCCACCAGCCGGCCGGTGGATGCCTCGATCGCGTCGCCCCAGCGGTGGAGTGCTGCGTCGAGCTCCGCTACCGCGGGGTCGTCGCAGCCCTTCTGCGGTCCGTAGGTCGCGGCCGCGCCGGTGGAGCCGCACAGCGTGTTGGCCACGTCACTGGCGATCGCCAGGGAGACCTCCGCCAGCCGCGGGTCGAGCCCGGACCGGTCTGCCCCTGCGATGGACGCCAGCGCCGCACCGCCGTCGGGCAGCTCGGCGCCATGGGCATCGAGGAGCCGCAGCCCCAGCGCCGCCAGCAGGCCCGCGCCGCCGTCGGTCGTCGCCGAGCCGCCGAGGCCAATGGTGACCCGCTCGACCCCGGCATCCAGCGCGGCGCGGATCAGCTCACCTGTCCCGCGCGTCGAGGCGCGACGGGCCACGTCCGGTGTGCGCTCCTCGGGCGCCAGGCGGGCGAGCCCGCTGGCCTCCGCCATCTCGATGAAGGCGGCCCGGCCGTCGTCGAGGAGGAGCCAGCTCGCCTCAACCTCGCGGCCCAGCGGGTCGTGCACCGTCAGCGTCTCACGGGTGCAGGCGTCGCCCAGGGCGTCGGCCAGGGCGACCAGGGTGCCCTCGCCACCGTCCGCCATGGGTGCGCGGGTCAGCGAATCCCCGGGGCGAATGCGAGCCCACCCGGCGCCGATGGCGGCCGCAACGCTGACCGCGTCGAGCGCACCGCCGAACGAGTCGGGGGCGATCAGCACGCGCAGGGATCTGGACGACATCGGCCTAAGGATAGAAGCGCCCACCGCCGGGTGCCAGCGAGACGGATGGTTCAGCCGGTGATACGAGCCTGTCCCGAGGCGAGCAGCCCGGTGACGTAGGCGGCGGTCCGCGCCATCTGCTCCAGCAGCGTCCGGTCCACGTTGTCGGCGCGGTCGCAGGGACGGTGGTAGCAGGCGTCGTAGAGCGCGTTGGCGGTGCCGCCGAAGGTCTGCGCGTCGACGCTGGTCTTGACCTCGTTGGCCCCGGAGAAGAGGCCACCGGTCGGGATGCCGGCCTGCTCGAACGAGTAGTGATCCGAGGCCCCGGAGAGGTCGAGGGTCTCGCTGGTGAGCCCCTCGGAACGGAGCGTGGAGGCGAAGAGCGAGGTCACCTGGTCGGACCCCGGAGCCGCACCGCGGTCCGCGTAGACCAGCCGGCCACCATTCGGTGAGCCGAGCATGTCGAAGTTGAGATAGACCCCGATCGCGGTGCGCTCGGAAGCACTGAGCGTGGATATGTAGTGCTGCGAGCCGTAGAGGCCGATCTCCTCCCCCGCCCAGAAGGCGAAGCGGACGCGCAAACGGGGCGTGCCCGCCGCGGCCAGCCGGCGCGCGATCTCCAGGATGGTCATGGTCCCTGACCCGTTGTCGTTGATCCCCGGGCCATCGAGAACCGAGTCGAGATGGCCGCCCAGCATGACCACCTGTGACGCGTCCCCTCCCGGGCTATCGGCGATGACGTTGGCCACCGGACGGTCCACCACCGAGGTCGTCATCCGCAGGTGGACGGTGCTCCCCGCGCCCGCCGCGTCGTCGAGCGCCAGGCCCACCGCGCGTGTCGCCCCGATCACCGGGATCGTGATCCCGTCGGGGGTGAGCAGGGTGGGACGCAGGACGAATCCGGGCTCCCATTGCGGGTAGGCGATGACGATCGCCAGGGCGCCTGCCTGCTGGGCGATCTGCGCCCCTGCGCGCCGGTAGCACGGGCCGGGCTGGACGAGCAGGATCGCTCCACGAACGGACGCCGGGAGATCACCGGCCGCGCACCCCTTGCCCGTCGGGTGCTCGGCGTAGGTCGCGGGATCCGCGCTCCGGTCGAAGCCCACCGCCACCACCCGGGCTTGCACGTCGCCGCTCGCGCTGAAGAGCATGGCCCGGAAGTCACGCCCCGCGGTGAACGCCGGACCTCCGGGGATCTCGATGAGACCCTCGCCCACCTCGCTGAAGAGCGGCAGGGTGAAGGAATCGAGCTGGACCTGGTAGCCGAGGTCACGGAGCGCCTGCGCCACGTACCCCGCCGAGGCGTCGTAGCCCGCCGTGCCCGCGGCGCGGATGCCGCCGTGGGTGTCCGCGATGGACTCCAGCTGGCCCATGTCGGCCAGGATGGCGTCGACCGACACCGCGTCTCGCAGGCGGTCGGCCAGGGTGCCCGCGGATGTCGAGACCAGCGGACCGCTGGCAGGTGCAACGCTCGCGCAGGCGGCCAGGAGGAGGGCGACGAGCGGCGCGAGCCAGGCCGCGCGGGGAGCCGCAGGACGATGCGTCACAGATGGACTACCCCGGCCGCGGCTGGTGGGTTCGATGAAGCTCAGTGACGGGCGAGCGTGCGCCGGCGCTCCTGGTAGGCGGGAATGGTCCGAATCGGCGGCCGGAGCTGATCGCCGATCTCGCGAACGGTGAGGCTGAACCGGTCGCGGTCCTGGGCGATGAGCTTCATGGTGCGCCCCATCTCGGTGAGGAGCTCGATCCGGTGCCGCTCCTCCAGCTTGCGCATGGCGGCCTGCAGGATCACGAAGGCCATCTGCGACAGGTTCGGCAGCGGCTGGTTGCGGTGGATGCGGCGCTCCAGGTCCACCTGGCCCAGGGCGGGGAGACCGGCCTGGTCGAGGATGTCGATGAGCAGGCCCACCTCGACGGCGTAGCCGGTGAAGAACGGGAGCGACTCGAGGAGTCTGCGACGGCCGGCGTACTCGCCGGCGAGCGGCTGGATGAGCCCGGAGAGCTCCGGGAAGAAGAGGTTGAGGAGCGGGCGCGCCATCAGCTCGGTCACCCGTCCGCCGCCCTCCGGGACGATCTTGTCGCCGTCGCGGATCGGCCGCTTGTAGAAGCCCTTTACGTAGCTGATCCGCGGTTCCCGGAGGAGCGGGCCCAGCAGGCCGTACACGAAGCGCGGCTGGATGTTGCTGATGTCGGTGTCGATCCAGGCCACGATGTCGCCGTCGAGCACGTGGAGGCTCTTCCAGAGCGCCTCGCCCTTCCCGCGGTAGGTTCCCGTCTCGGGCAGGATGGCGCTGTGCCGGATCACCGGCACCTCCAGCTCCTCGGCGATCTCGCGAGTGCGGTCCTCCGAGTCCGAGTCGATGACGACCAGCTGGTCGATGAGCGGCACCCGATCCATGAGCGCGCCCTTGATGCGCTTGATGACCAGGCCGATGGTCTTCTCCTCGTTGAGCGCGGGCAGGCCCACGCTCACCGTCAGCCCGGCCTTCTCCTTGAGCGCCAGCAGGGCCCGGATATCGCTGAACTCGCCGGCGTGGAACGTGTTCTCCGCGAACCATCGGTCCACGACCGTCGTCAGGGACTGGCTGCGCTCGACGTAGGCGTCCGCCTCCGGGATGCTGCCCTCCGTGCTGCGCAGCTCCTCGAACGTGCCCAGGCCGAGCTGCTGGCGGGTCTTGACCACGATGACGGTGGGCTTGGCGCGTGACGCCACCGAGTCGGCGAGGGTCCCGAACAGGTAGCGGCCGTCCGGGCCTGCGTTGGTCGGTGCGGCGGACGCGCCCATGACCACCAGGTCGTGGTGCGACGCCTCACGGATGATCGCCTGCCGGACCGATGCGGCCTCGCGCACCAGGCCCGAGGCGCGGCGACCGCCCCCGTGCTCCTTGATGAACTTGTCGAGCGCCTCGCGCTGCCGCTGGCAGGCCCGCTCGCCGATGCCGTTGGGCACCACGTGCATGACGACCACCTGGGCATCGAAGCGCTGCGCGAGGTCGCGGGCCACCCGCACCGCCAGCTCGGCGTGGGGACCGCCACGAACCGGCACCAGGATCGAGTTGACCTGCTCCAGGCCCCGCTGCTTGACGACGGCGATGTCGCACGGCGACTGCCGGACGACCGCGTCGATGGTCGGGGAGAAGACGGTGGGCATCGGTGCGTTGACGGTCACCGTCGGCGCCTCCGGGTCGGAATCGGCAGCGGCCGCCCGGTCGCCGGCGCGGCTGCTGGCCGGCGGCCCGCCCCAGCCGAAGATGAGGAGGTCCGCACCCTCCTCGGCCACCGCCTCGATGATCCCTTCCGCGGCGCGGCGGCCGATCCGGACCATGGTCCGGATCTCGGCTCCCTCCTCGTCACCGAACGCGAGGACGCGCTGCAGCAGCCGTCGGGCGATCCGCGCGCTGGTGGCCCCCTCGGCGAGCGACTGGTCCTCGGGGACCTCGACGATGCCGAGCGCCGTGATCTCCTTGGAGCGACGCGGGCCGCTGGCCGACCCGATGCCCGCGCCGATCCGCACCAGGTCGCGGGCGGTCCGCGGGTTCGCCAGCGGCAGGAGGATCCGGTACGGCTCGCGGCGGCGGGGAGCCATCAGGCGGTGGCTCCGCTGGCGGTGGCTCCGCTGGCGGTGGCGCGCTGGGCGACCATCGCCTTCCAGCGTCCGACCAGGTACGGCTTCAGCTCCTCGAACTCGCGCGCCTGGGCCTCGATCGCCCGCTCCGCCAGCTCATTGGAGAGGTCGGCCGTCTCGGAGATGAACCCGGCGGTGCGTCCGAAGTAGAGCGGCGTCAGGGCGGCGAGCAGGCGCTCGGTGTCCACGCTGGGGCGATGGTAGGCCACCAGGGCGTCGTACAGGCAGCGGATCCACAGCTCGGCCGGGAAGTGGAAGGAGGCAGGATCGTCCGGCACCTCCAGGCTCATCACCCGCTCGAGCTGCTCGGGTGCCAGGAAGTCGCCCCAGATCTCGGCGTGCGTCGGCCGCGCGGAGCCGAAGGCATCCACCAGCTTGGCGTGGTTCACGGTGATCGGCTCCGGCGCGATGACCCGCTCGAACCCGTACTCGGGAATGGGATGGCTGCTCTTGACCCGCAGCCAGCGATCGGCGTACACGCCGGCCAGGTTGAAGAGGGTGCCGACGACCTGGCGGAACATCGGACCCAGGTCCGACGCGGGATCCTTGGCATCGTGGATCTTGGCCCCCAGCCGGGCCTGGCAGACGGCGAAGCCCTCGTTGATGGCGGAGTGGGTCATCCAGATGTCGATCCCGAAGCGGGCCGTCGCCTCGTCGAAGGTCGCCAGCTCGAGGTAACGGTTGACGAGGTCGCCGCTGATCGCGAAGTCGCCGCCGATGGGCTGGCGGATGCGCGTCCCGTACAGGGCGCGGGTCAGTGGGTAGCTGATGTTGTTGGTGATGGTCCCGTCGTACTTGTAGCGGGCGTAGAGCGGCGCCACGAAGTCGTAGCCGCCCTTGAGGATGGGGCCCGCCAGCAGCTCGATCCACTCCGGCACGATCGAGCGCAGGTCGGAGTCCACCATGACCATCGCCTTCACCTGGAGCTCGCGGGCAACCTCGAACAGCGCACGCACCGCTGTCCCCTTGCCGCTGATCCCCTGGTACGTGAAGCTCACCCGCTGGAGCTTGTGGCGCGGGCTGACCAGGATCACCTTCTCGATGTAGTCGGGACTCTCGGTGCTGACCACGACCCGCGGCGTGTCATCGGGCGATCCCCCGTCGCTGTTGACCAGGACCGGCTTGAGGTCGGGGAAGTACTGGACCATGCCGGCCGTCGCCGCGCGCACGACGTAGCCGATGGTGTCCGCGTTGCCGAACGAGGGGATGCCCACCATCAGGTCGGCACTGCCGATGCGACGGACCTCCGCGAGGCCCGTCTCGTCGAGCGCCGATGCGGGCGGGGCGGTGGGTTCTGACGTCAGGGCGGGACCTCCTCGGAGCTTCCGAGAGCCGTTGCGTGGACGCTCTGGCTAGGGTAGCACCGCCACCGCCGGCCGACCCGCCGAGGGAAGACCAAGCGCCTAGTGGTCGACGCGGCGGACCTTTGGCGGGCGCTGCCCGAAGAGCCTCCCGATCATGCTCGGCTGCTTCTCCGGGTCGATCCCGACCTGGAGCCAGTCCTCGGCGGTGGCGCCGTGCCGGTAGCGGCTGTTGACGTGCTTCGCCACGAAGTGGGTGAAGCCGCTGGTGCGCCAGGCGCCGAGCCAGCTGTGGATCGGGAGACGGACCGCGGGCGAGATGCGCACCCGGACGTTCTCCACGAGGACCGATTCGAGCAGGCGGCGGCGCTCCTGGAGCGGAATGTCATGGAGCTGCTCGCCGTCGAGCTCCACCAGGTCCCAGGCGACGAAGGCGCGCCGCCGCTCGAGCGAGACGGGATCCGGGCCCTCCTCGGCGCCGCTCTCCTCGGCAAGGGTCGCCGACCAGGCCCGTGCGCCGCTGCCCTGGCCAACGAAGGGCATGGCGGTCCAGCACCCGTCGATCACCGCCTGCTGCGCGTCGATCGCCTCCCGGATCACGTCGGCCGCCTCGGCGGCCTCGGGCCCGGCCGGGGCGCCGTGCTGATCGGTGAGGAGGACGCGCTCGCCGTCGAAACGGGCAAGCAGGCGCTCGCCCTTCCAGCACGGCTCGACGATCCAGTCGACGCTCGAGATCACGGCGTCCTCGACCGTCGCGAACTGGGGCTGGTCGGTGTTGGCCTCGGCGTTCGGCTCATCGGGCGGCATCGGTTGTCTAGGGTACCCGCCATCGCGGCGGAACGTTCATCCCCACCGGATCCCGCGGCTGGTTACCAGGTGGCAACCAATCTGGTAGGATTCCGCGGTGGCCACCAACGCGACCTCTCGAGCGCTCGAGCGTCTCGTCTTCGCCGGGGTCGCCCTCACCAGCCGCGCCCTCGCCGAGGCGACCCCGGGGCTCGAGCTGACGGTGCCCCAGTGGCGCGCGCTCGTCGTGCTCGGGGAGTCGCCGGACGGCGCCTGGGTCAGCGAGGTCGCCGCTCGCGTGGGCGGCTCCCTGCCGGGGACCAGCCGCCTGCTGCGGCGGCTCGAGCGGCGAGGCCTGGTGAGCGCCCGGCAGGATGAGCGCGATCACCGCGCGACCCGCGTCCGGCTCACGCCGGACGGCCGCGCCGTGCGCAACGCCATCGTCGAATATCGACGGCGAACGATCCGCAGGGTGGCGCGCGCCGCGACGCCGTCGCTGGAGCTGACGGCGGAGCTCGAGCGGCTGGCCGCCGCCATCGGGGAGGTGGTGTGACCGCACACCTGGCGCCCGTCGATCGCCTTCGCAGGCGGATTCGGGCCACACCCTACCTTCGCAAATGGGTCCTCCTTGGAGGGCTCATTGGTGTCATCTCCGGGTTGGGCGCCGCGCTCTTCTTCCGTGCCCTGCAGCTATCGACCGGGTTCTTCCTGGGATTCCTGGCGGGATACACGCCGGCTACCCCGATCGGGGAGGGTGGCAACCCCATCGCCGACGCCACGCGACCGTTCCTGATCCCGGTGGTCGTGGCCCTGGGCGGCCTGCTGGCCGGGATCATCGTCTTCCGCCTGGCGCCCGAGGCGGAGGGCCACGGGACCGATGCCGCGATCGCCGCCTTCCATCACGGCGCGCGCCGGATCCGCAGCCGGATCCCGCTCGTCAAGCTCGTCGCCTCCGCGCTGACCATCGGCTCCGGCGGGTCGGGAGGCCGCGAAGGCCCGACGGCGCAGATCGGCGCCGGGTTCGGGTCGTTCCTGGCGCGATTCCTGGACCTCGACGCGCGGGATGCGCGGATCGCGGTGGCGTCCGGCATGGCGGCCGGCATCGGCGCCATCTTCCGAGCCCCGTTGGGCGGCGCGGTGCTGGGCGCCGAGATCCCGTACCGCGAGGACGTCGAGTCGGAGGCGCTGGTGCCGTCGTTCGTGGCATCCGTCGTCGCCTTCTCGATCTTCGGGATCATCATCGGGTTCGCCCCCATTTTCGGCAGGCAGATCGGTGCCGAGTTCACGAACCCGACCCAGCTGCTGTACTACGCGGTCATCGGCCTGGTGGCCGGGCTGGTCGGACGGCTCTACGTCACCGGCTTCTATGGCGCCGTCGACCAGTTCAGCAAGCTCCGCCTCCCGCGCGAGGTGCGGCCGGCCATCGCCGGCTTCGCGGTCGGCTGCCTGGGGATCGTGGTCCCCGGGGCGCTGGGTACCGGGTACGGCTGGGTTCAGGCGGGCCTCAACCGCGAGACGCTCCTCTCCCTGCCGATCGCGATGGTCGTGGTCCTGCCGTTCGCCAAGATCCTGGCCACCGGCCTCTCGGTGGGCTCCGGCGGGTCGGGCGGCATCTTCGGTCCGGGCATGGTCATCGGCGGCCTGCTGGGCGCCACGGTATGGCGGATCCTGGACGCCATGCCCTTCATGCCCGCGGTTCCCCACGACCCGGCGCCGTTCGTGATCGTGGCCATGATGGCCCTCTTCGGCAGTGTGGCCCACGCCCCGCTGGCGGTGATGCTGATGGTCGCCGAGATGACGGACAACCTCTCCATGCTGGCGCCGGCCATGATCGCCGTGGGGATCGCGACCCTGATCGTTGGCGACAAGACCATCTACCGCAGCCAGCTGCGCAGCCGCGAGCAGTCGCCCGCTCACCGCTTCCGGTTCGCGATGCCGCTCATGTCATCGATCCCGGCTGGCGACGCCGCCCGCCGGCCACGGCTCACGCTGGCTTCCGACCTGACCATCGCCGAGGCGCGGGAGCGGATCGACGAGTCGGACCTGCCGGGCGCGCCGGTCGTCGAGCGGGACGGATCCGTTCGCGGCGTGGTGAGCCGGGAGGACGTCATGAACGGCGATCTGACGGCCACCGTTGGATCGGTGACCGATCAGAACGGCCCGGTGATCACCGCCGACGACGGCCTCGACGACGCGCTGGGCTACCTGGCCGACCACCGGGCGGCCTGGGCCCCCGTGGTGACCGACGGCAAGCTGGTGGGGATCCTTTCCGCGAAGGACGCGATGGCCGCCTACCGGCGCGCCCTGGCCGGTAACGTGCGACAGGTGCGCGGCCTGGGCGCGGACGGGGTCCTCCTCGCCGGCGACCTCGCCGAGCACTCGCCGCTGGCCGGCAAGACGGTCGCGACCGTGGAGTGGCCGCGCCAGGTGGTGCTCGTGGCGATCCAGCGCGAAGAGGAGGTGATCGTGCCGCGAGGGCCTATTGAGCTGCGGCCCGGCGATCACGTCACGCTCTTCGCGGCCCCCGGGGCGGAGCAGACGGCGCGCGACCTGCTTGGCTCGGTGGACGAGCCCGAGCAGCTGGCTGATGTGGGTCCGGCGGAGCCGCCCCCACCCGGAGGAACGCCGGCGCCCGAGTGACCGGGTGGACTAGGCGGTGCCGTAGAGGCTGAGCGCGCCCTCTTCGACCGGGGCGTTGACCTGGGATCGGATGGCATCCCAGGCATCGAGGTCCCACTCGCCGACGAAGGTGATGGCGGTCCCCTCCTTGCCGGCGCGACCGGTGCGACCGATCCGGTGCACGTACGTGTCGGTGTCCTCGGGAATGTCGTAATTCACGACGTAGGGCAGGTCGGTGATGTCCAGGCCGCGGCTGGCGACGTTGGTCGCGATGAGGAACCGCGTCTTGCCCGCCTTGAAGTCGGCCAAGGTCCGGTCGCGCTCCCGCTGCGAGAGGCCGCCGTGCAGGGCGGCGACATTGCGGCCGCGCCGCTTCAGGGTGGCGGCCAGGCGGTCGACCCCGATCTGCGTGTGCCGGAAGACGAGGAGCCGATCGAACCCGAAGTCATCGGTCAGCTCGAGGAGCGCCTGGACCTTGTCCTGCTCCGCCACGAAGTAGACGAGCTGGCGGACGGTCTCCACCGTCCGGTACTCGGCGCGGATGGCGATCTGGGTGGGATTTCGCCGCATGAAGCGGTCGCAGATGCGCAGGATCGCGTAGGGCATGGTGGCGCTGAAGAGGGCGGTCTGCCGTTGCCGCGGGCAGCGGGAGAGGATCGTCTCGACGTCGACGATGAAACCCATGTCGAGCATCCGGTCGGCCTCGTCGAGAATGACCGTCTCGACGCGATCGAGCCGCAGGTCGCCACGTCGGATCAGGTCCAGGACCCGGCCGGGCGTGCCGACCACGACCTGCGCGCCGTGCTGCAGGGCCGTGATCTGGCGATCCATGCTCGAGCCGCCGTAGATGGCCACCGAGCGCACGTTGCGGAAGCGGCCGATGCTCGCGATCTCGTCGGTCACCTGGACGCACAGCTCACGGGTGGGGGTCAGCACCAGGGCCTGCACATGGCCGGCCGAAGGGTCGACCTTCTCGATAAGCGGGATGCCGAAGGCGGCCGTCTTGCCGGTTCCGGTCTGGGCCTGTCCGATGAGATCCTCTCCCGCGCGCAGCGGCGGAATGGCGCGCGCCTGGACCTCCGTCGGAGTCTCGTAGCCCATGCGCTCCAGGGCGCGCGCAATGGTCACCGGCACTTCGATATCGCCGAAGCGGTGGGCGCGAGCCTGGGCCAGGGCGGCCTGCACGAGGTCGCTGTCGGGGACGTTCATCTCGAGGTTGTCTGGAGTTGCGGGTCTGGCGGTCGCGGTTGGTCGCGGGCGAGGCGCGCCACGGCGGGGGCGGCCGCTCGGGCGAGCCGCCGGGGTGTTGATCTCTTGCAAACGGTACTCCGATGTCTGATATGGCGCGGGGCGGCGATCGGCCGGAGGGCACGTTCTTCTTCGACGCGCGCGGTCGCTCCGGGGCGCCTCCGCTTCGGAAAGCGTACCACGCTGTACGGACGCGGCCCGCGTCAGCTCCCGGCTGGTCCAGCCGCCAGGCCCGATTCGGTCCGCAGCTGGTCGCCACCCGTGCCACCGGCCGGGCGGTCCGCGTAGCCGTCGGGATGGGCGACGCTCCATCGCCAGGCGTCAGCCAGCATCTGCTCCAGGCTTGAGTGACGAGGCAACCAGCCCAGCTCGCGCCGTGCCCGCCGCGAGCTGGCGACGAGGACCGGTGGATCCCCGGTTCGGCGCTTCAGCGCGCGCGCCGGGATGGCTCGGCCGGTCACCTTGCGGGCCGCCTCGACCACCTCCCGGACGCTGAAGCCGGCCGCGGAGCCCAGGTTGTAGATCTCGAGGCTGGGATCTCCTTCGCCGGTCGCTTCCAGCGCCAGGAGATGCCCGTTCGCGAGATCGCGTACGTGGACGTAGTCGCGAATGCAGGTGCCGTCGGGCGTGGGATAGTCCTGTCCGTAGATCTGCACATGGGTCGCCTGACCGGCCGCCACGCGCAGGACCAGCGGCACCAGGTGCGTCTCCGGCTCGTGGTCCTCGCCGTTGAGCTCGGTGGCCCCCGCGACGTTGAAGTAGCGCAGGCTGATGGCCCGGAAGCCGTGGGATGCGGCGAACCAGCGCATGGCACCCTCGAAGGCGAGCTTCGTGGCCCCATAGGGATTGATGGGCTCCGTGCGGTCCGCTTCCGCGATCGGGACACGCCGCGGTTCGCCGTACACCGCCGCGGTGGACGAGAAGACGAGGCGATTGACACCGGATGCCTGCATGGCGTCCAGCAGCGCGACGCCGCCACCCACGTTGTTGCGGTAGTAGAGGCCCGGATCGGCCATGCTCTCGCCGACGAGGGACTTCGCCGCACAATGGAGGACCGCGTCGATGCGGGCCGCTCGCAGCACCGCACCCAGGTGGCGCGCGTCCTCCATCTCACCCACGACCAGGTCCGCGCCGGCGATCACCGCGTCACGATGCCCGGTCGAACAGTTGTCGTAGACGGTCACCCCGTGGCCGGCCTCGACGAGCCTCTCGACCGTGGTGGATCCGACGAAGCCGGCACCGCCGACGACCAGGATCCGCAATCCGCGCCTCCCTCTCCGATGCTACTGCCGACCGGCACCGGCGGCGGCCGGCCCGGCGTTGAGCCCCTGGGTGATCTCCTCGATGATGCCCGGCGTCAGGATCGTCGCGACCCGCGAGGCTCCCGCCGATGCCGCGGCCAGTGCGCCCGCAGCGTCCCGGAAGCGGCCCGACGCGGTCACCTGCACGCGCGGCCCGACGCTGTCGCGCAGGACGGACGTGAGCGCGATCGCATGTTTCGCCGTTGCGCCCCCATTCGACGTCACGACCTGGTCGACCCCGGCCCGTTCGGCCAGGCGGCACGCCTTTCGGACCAGCTCGTCAGGGAGCGACTCCGCCTCCACGATGACCGCGGACACGGCCATCGCCGAATGCGCCATATCCACCACTGCGAGCATGTCGTTGTAGACCATGTCGTCCTCGCCGGACACGAGCGCGCCGCCATTCAGGACGAACGCGATCTGGTTGGCACCCTGCTCCAGCGCCTTGCTCGCTTCGAAGGCCTTGACCGCCAGCAGCTGACCACCGTGGCCGTAGCCCACGATCGTGCTCAGCTGGACGCGCGAGCGGCCCAGCTTGCGGCGTGCGGCCTTGACCAGCCAGGGGCTGACCGTCAGGCACGCGACGATGTCATGCTCCAACACCAGCGCCACCGCCTCGTCCAGCTCGCGCAACGACGCATTCGGGGTGGTCATCAGGTGTTCGAGGCGCACGGTCCGTCGACCGATGGCGGTCATCGCTGAGGCAGGGACCCTCCGCTCGGGAATCGGCGCGGGCTTCGATGGCCCGGACCGCCGATTGTAGCCAGCCTTCCCCGCGATGTCAGCCACGCGAACCATCCCCGGCCCCCGGTTCCCGGTCGCCGCCGCAGCCCGCCGGTGACGGCACGCACCACCGACCCTGGCACAGGTCAGCCCCGGGCGCGGGGCCTCGGCCCCCGTCGTGGCGGCGCCGCGGCCGCCTGGTCCGCCGGCAGCCACTCCCGGGCAAGCGCCAGGAGCGAGGCCCTCTCGTTGAGGAGCGGATCGTCGAGGACCGCCTCCAGGAGCCGCCGCAGGATCCGGCCCACCGGCGGTCCCGGGACGATGCCGAGCGCCTCGACCAGGTCATCCCCACGCACGGCGAGCTGCCGAGCACTCAGCGGATGGCTGGCCAGCTCGGCGCCGACCCTCGCACGGAGCTCGTCGAGCCCACCCCGAGCCGGCTCGACCACGCCCGAGGCGGCGTTGTCCGCCCGGCGCAGCGCAAACAGGTCGGGCAGCGACCCGGCCCCCACCCGGCGGATGAACCGCCGAACCGCGGCATCGGTCCAGTCGGCGCGGTAGGCGAACATGTGGTGCCGCACGAGGTGCTCTGCTCGCGAGACCTGGGCTTTCGAGAAGCGGAGTCGCCGGAGGATGGCCTCCACCATCCGGGCACCGATCGTCTCGTGGCCGATGAAATGGCCGTCAGCCAGGGTGGTCGCCTTGCCGACGTCGTGCAGCGCACCGACCAGGCGCAGCAGCGGATCGTCGGCCGGGAGGGCGTCGACGGTGCGCAGGGAGTGGTCGAAGGCGTCGCCGGGCAGCGCTTTGGCCTGCGGAACGCCGCGCAGGGACGCCAGCTCCGGGAGGATCACCGGCAGGATGGCCAGGTCCATGAGGAGCCGCAGGCCGGCGGATGGGGGCGCCTCCGGACGATCCGAAGCGAGGATTCGCAGCAGCTCGTCGCGGACCCGCTCCCCGGAGAGCCCGGCCGCCAGGCCGGCGTTGCGGCGAATGGCCGCCTCGGTCCCGGGATCGATCCGCATCCCGAAGCGAACCGCGAAACGCACTGCCCTCAGCAGCCGCAGCGCGTCCTCGCCGATGCGCCGGTCCGGATCCCCAACGGCGCGCAGGATGCCGGCCCCCAGGTCAGACAGCCCTCCGTGGGGATCCACGAGACGCCCCGCTGTCGTTCCCGGCGCGGGGGGGAGCCAGGCGATGGCGTTGATGGTGAAGTCCCGGCGCGCCAGGTCCTCCTCGAGGCTGCCGCCCCAGCGCACCGCCCCCGGGCGGCGGTGGTCACGGTATCCCGACTCGACCCGGTAGGTGGTCACCTCGACCCCGATGCGGTCCGATCCTGCGCGCACGGTCACGGTCCCGAACGGGTTCTCCCAGCTCGCCCCGCCGAACAGGGAGGCGACCACCTCGGGCACCGCGGCGGTCGCGACGTCCCAGTCGGCTGGCAGCGTGCCGCGCAGCAGGTCGCGCACGCAGCCGCCCACGATCGCGGCCTCGTACCCTTCCGCGCCCAGCCGGTCGAGCACGGCGCGTACACCCTGAGGCAGATCGGCGAGCGCGATCGTTCGTCCGGGCTGCGGACCGCGCTCCATGGATTCCCCCGTCAGCTCCCGGTCGCCTGGCCGCCCAGGAAGAGGTAGTTGCGCCAGGCGTCGTTCTGCTGGTCGGCGAGGTAGGTGCCGAACAGGTAGCGAACGTCGGCGCGTGGTGCGCGCGGCTCGCGCAGGAGATGCATCCGCGACTCCGCCAGGGTCTTGGACCCCTTGCGGTGGTTGCAGGGGCGGCAGGCGGCCACCAGGTTCTCCCACTCGTGCCGGCCGCCGCGGTGCTTGGGCATCACGTGGTCGATGGTGAGGTCGCGGCTCACCGAGCCGCAGTACTGGCACGTGTGCCGATCCCGGGCGAACACCTCGCGCCGCGAGAGCTTCACCCGCGGGCGCGGACGTTTCACCAGGTAGACCAGCCGAATGACCGATGGCGCGTCAATGGCCATGGTGGGGGTGTGGATCACCTGGTGATTCCGCTCCAGGAGCTCCGCCTTGTCGGCACCGAGCAGGGTGAAGGCGCGCCTGATGTCACAGACGTTGAGCGGCTCGTAGTTCTGGTTCAGCACCAGCACAGGTGCGTTGTTCACGCCACGCCTCCAGCGCCCGATGATAGCGGAGTGGGCCACGGCGCCGGCAACAGGGTGCCGTGCGGGGCGGCAGTACAATCGTGGCGGACTCGCGGGCCATTTCCCGCGACCGGTCCGCCAACCGAAGCTCCATACCAGACCGAGCGAGGAACTCCCCTCGAATGACGACGATCGAGACATCCACCTGGGCCACCAAGGTCGGGCTAGCCCGCATGCTCGCCGGTGGCGTGATCATGGACGTGGTGACCGCCGACCAGGCGCGCATCGCTGAGGCGTCGGGCGCCGTGGCGGTCATGGCCCTCGAGCGCGTCCCGTCGGACATCCGCAAGTTCGGCGGCGTGGCGCGCATGAGCGACCCCAAGCTGGTCAACGAGATCAAGCAGGCCGTCTCGATCCCGGTCATGGCCAAGTGCCGCATCGGCCACTTCGTGGAGGCGCAGATCCTCGAAGCGCTCGAGGTCGACTACATCGACGAGAGCGAGGTCCTGACCCCCGCGGACGAGGAGAACCACATCGACAAGCACGCCTTCAAGGTGCCGTTCGTGTGCGGCTGCCGCGACCTGGGCGAGGCGCTGCGCCGCATCGGCGAAGGGGCAGCGCTGATCCGTACCAAGGGCGAGGCAGGGACCGGGAACATCGTCGAGGCGGTCCGGCACATGCGCGCGGTCCAGTCCGGGATCCACCGGCTCCAGGCGCTCCGTTCCGACGAGCTGTACGCGGCCGCCAAGGATCTGCGGGCTCCCGTGGACCTGGTCCAGCGGACCGCCGAGCTGGGTGAGCTGCCGGTGCCGAACTTCAGCGCCGGTGGTGTGGCCACGCCGGCCGACGCCGCGCTGATGCGCCAGCTGGGCGCCCAGTCCGTGTTCGTCGGGAGCGGGATCTTCAAGTCGGAGAGCCCCGAGCGCTATGCGCGCGCGATCGTGAAGGCCACGACCCACTTCGACAACCCGGATATCCTCGCCGAGGTGAGCGCCGGCCTGGGCGAGCCCATGCACGGCCTGGAGCTGAGCGAGATCCCGGCCGAGGAGCGGCTCGCCACACGAGGCTGGTAGCCGACCCCATGGAGCCTCGCGTGGTGGGTCGCCGTCCGCGCATCGGCGTCCTCGCCCTGCAGGGAGCGGTGCGCGAGCACGTCGCAGCGCTGCGTTCCCTGGGGGCCGAGCCGGTCGAGGTCCGTCTGCCGCGTGACCTGGCCGGCCTCGACGCCCTCATCCTGCCCGGCGGCGAGAGCACGACCATGCGCAAGCTGATCGACGAGTACGGCCTGCAGGAGCCGATCCGTGCCCTCGCCAGCGCGGGCGCGCCCATGCTCGGAACCTGTGCCGGGATGATCCTGCTGGCCGACCGGATCGCCGATGGTGACGACCCGGTCTTCCCGCTGCTCGACATCGAGGTGCGGCGCAATGCCTATGGCCGCCAACTCGACAGCTTCGAGGCCGAGATCGATGTCCCCGTCCTGGGCGACCCGCCGTTTCACGGCGTCTTCATCCGGGCTCCTGCGGTGACCGGCGTTGGGGCGGATGCCGAGGTGCTGGCCGTCGATCCGGACGGCCAGCCGGCCGCGGTCCGGCAGGGGCGCGTCGTGGCCACCGCCTTCCACCCCGAGCTGACCGGAGACCGCCGCTTCCACGAGCTGCTGCTCGGGATGCTGGACGCCAGCGTGGAGGCGGAACGGTGACGATCAGCGCGGGCACGGTGCGCGCGGCACGCCTCACGGATCGCCAGGCGCTGGGCGATCTCTCGCGGCAGGTCCACGCCGCGGACGACGCCCATCGGCGCAGCCTGGGCGTCCCGGCCTCCCCCGGAGCGCAGCCGCAGCTCAGCCTGGCCGCCCTGATGCCGACCTGGATCCCCCTGCGGCCGCCATCGGTCCATCTCGTGGCGGAGGCCGACGGCCGGCTGATCGGCAGCTGCCGGGCCATCGAGGAGCCGCACCGCGATGACTGGGTGATCATCGAGCTCGACGCCGCGGACGGACCCATGGCCGCGGAGGTCCGCTGGGCGCTGCTCCAGGCCCTCGTCGAGGAGGGCGCAACGAAGAACGTCGCGCGCTACCACGTCGCCTGCAGCGACGTTCGCGAAAACCTCGAGCTCTTCGGGCAGGCGAGCTTCGTGGCCTACGCGCAGGAGGAGGTCCTCTACCTGGCGCCGGTGACCGAGCGTGGGCCGGCCGGGTGGCTGCGACGCGCGGTGGGGCGCGCCCGGCCGCCGCGCGGCCATGACGGCGAGCAGCCCGAGCACTGGGGCGAGGCGCACGGGGCCACCGAACGCCACGCGTCGCTGCAGGCCGCCGGTGCGCCGGATGCCTGGCACCTCTTCGACCTGTGGACGCACGCCACGCCCCCCGCCATCGCGCGGATCGAGTCCTACGCCGCCGCGGACTGGGAGGCGGTGGGTCACGAGGCCATCGTCCCGCGCTCCAGTCTCAACCCGATCCTGCACTTCAGCGAGGTGAGCGCCTGGTTCATGCCCCACGACCAGCGGGCCGGCGGGTTTGCCCAGCACGGCGCCTGTCGCGAGGGACCCCACTACCTGCGATTCCTGGTGCGCGACGGGACCGATGGCACCGCGTTCCTGCGGGCCGCCCTGGACGCCATGGGGGCGGACGCCACCGCAGCAGGGATCCTGGCTCCGGTGCGAACATACGAGTCGGCGGGCATGCGCGCCGCCTCCGCCGCGGGCTTCGAGCCCATCGGCCGGGTGACCATGCTGGTCCGGGAGGTGCGCGCGTCGATCCGTCAGCCGGCGATGGTTCCGGCGGTCAGATAGCGCCTACGTGCGAGGAGGCAGCGTGGCACCTGTGCCGCGTCGAGAGACGACCGACGACCTGGACGACCTGATGGCGGCGCTCCCCGAGGAGATCGTGGCGCGCCTCAGCACGTTCGCCGACCGCAGCGACCTGCTCGAGATCGTGATGGACCTCGGTCGTCGCCCGGAGGCGCGCTTCGCCCACGGGGAGGAGGTGCTCCTCGAGCGCGAGGTGACCGAGGCCGACATCGGCCACGTCGTGGACCACATCGGTGTCTTCGGCGACGACAACCGGGCTGGGATCGAGCGCACGCTGCACCGCATCAGCGCCATCCGCAACCGGGCGGGGAAGGTGGTGGGCCTCACCTGCCGCATCGGGCGGGCGGTGTTCGGCACCATCGACATCATCCGGGACATGGTGGAGAGCGGTCAGAGCATCCTGCTCCTCGGGCGGCCCGGGGTGGGCAAGACGACCATGCTGCGCGAGGTGGCACGGGTCCTGGCCGACGACTTCGGCAAGCGGGTCGTCGTGGTCGACACCTCGAACGAGATCGCCGGGGACGGCGACATCCCGCACCCCGGTATCGGCGATGCGCGGCGCATGCAGGTGCGCACGCCTCCCGACCAGCACAACGTGATGATCGAGGCGGTCGAGAACCACATGCCCGAGGTGATCGTGATCGACGAGATCGGGACGGAGCTCGAGGCGCAGGCCGCCCGCACCATCGCCGAGCGCGGCGTCCAGCTGGTGGGCACCGCCCACGGCAACACCCTCGACAACCTGATGCTGAACCCGACGCTGTCGGACCTGGTGGGCGGGATCCAGCCCGTCACCCTGGGCGACGAGGAGGCACGGCGGCGCGGGACCCAGAAGACGGTCCTGGAGCGCAAGGCCCCGCCGACCTTCGACGTCCTGGTGGAGATCGTCGAGCGAGACAACGTCATCGTCCACCGCAACGTGGCCGAGACCGTCGATGCCATCCTGCGCGGGCACATGGTTCCCCCGGAGGCCCGCTGGCGGGACGACGCCGGCGACGTGCACGCGGCGACGAAGTACGACTACCGGATCAGCGACACGGAGGCGGGCAACCCGGCCTTTGCGCCGCTCGAGCCACTCGGCGGCTACGGCACCTTCTCCGGGCGCGGGCGCGCCGGCGGTGGCTACGGCGGCGCAACCGGCCTGCGCCCGCTCCCCGGACGCCGCGATGCACGGGTCGAGGAGCGCGGCGAGCGCGGGCTGCGGCCTCTGCCCGGCGAGCGCCTGGCCGAGCGAGGCGACCAGGTGGAGCGGGAGCCAACCTTCGACCGACCTATCGGCGCGACGCGGCCGGAGCGGCCCACGGCCCGCAACCATCGGCCCATGAGCCTGTTCGCCTTCGGCGTGAGCCGCAAGCGGCTGGAACAGTCCGTCCGCGAGCTGGGCCTTCCGGTCGCCGTGGCGCGCGAGCTGGACGAGGCCGACGCGGTCGTGACGTTGCGCAACTACTACCGCCGCAAGCCGGCGGCGCTGCGCGACGCGGAGTCGTCGGGCGTGCCGATCTACGTGCTCAAGACGAACACGGTGCTCCAGATGGAAAACATGCTCGCCAGCCTGTACGACCTCGAGGCCGATCCGCAGGAGGCTGCCCTGCGTGAGACGGCGGAGGCGATCGGCCTGGTGGAGGCATCCGGCCAGTCGGTGGAGCTGTCGCCGCAGAACGCCTACGTGCGCCGGCTGCAGCACCAGATGGCGGAGCGACACAGCCTCATGAGCCGATCCCGGGGCACGGAGCCCAATCGCCGGGTGGAGCTGCTCCCGGACGAGGGACGGGCGTGGCGCTGAGCGGTCGGGCATGACCACGGCCGACGCCCGCGGCCGGTTCATCACCCTGGAGGGGCCGGAGGGAAGCGGCAAGACGACCGCGGCCCGGCACCTGGCACGCTGGCTGGAAGCCCGCGGCCGCAGCGTGGTCCTGACCCGCGAGCCGGGCGGCACGCCGGTCGGCGACGAGATCCGGACCCTGGTGCTGCATCATCGAGGCCTGGCCGACGACCTCGATCCGCGGACCGATGCCCTCCTCTTCGCCGCCCAGCGCGCCCAGCACGTGGCGCGCCTCATCCGCCCCGCACTCAACCGCGGGGCGTGGGTCGTCTGCGCCCGCTACGCGGATTCGTCGCTCGCCTACCAGGGGGCCGCCTACGGCAACGATCCCGACGAGATGCGACGGCTCCAGGCGTTCGCCACCGGCGGCCTGGTTCCAGACCTGACCATCCTGATCGACGTCCCGGTGGAGGTCGGCCTGGCCCGCAAGCGCCACGGGGCATGGAACCGGTTCGAGGACACGGAGGGGATCGCGTTCTTCGAGAAGGTCCGCGCCGCGTACCTTGCCCTCGCGGCCGCCGATCCGGCCCGCTTCCGGGTCATCGACGGATCCGGCTCCGTGTCGGCCATGGACGCCGCAGTCGCGGACCTCGTCTCGCGGCTGCTGCAGGCCGACGCGGGCGCCTTGCGCGGCGGTTGACAGTCGGCCGATACTCCTGCGGCGGCCGCATCCGGCCCGCGCGCCGCCCCATTGGAGGACCCCGTGCCGCAGCCTTCATCCCAGTCGTCTGGACCACGGCACAAGCGTGACGCGGGCATCAGCGTGCTCGCGGTGCTGGCGCTCATCGACGGCGTGTTCGACGCGCTCGCCGGCGTGACCCTGCTGGGCCTGGGAAACGCCATCGCCACGAGCACCGTCCTGAGCGGAGGCCTCGCGACCCTGGTGGGCATGCTCCTCCTGGTCTTCGCCTTCCTCCTGCTCTCCCTGGCCTACGGGCTGTGGTTGGTGCGACCCTGGGCGTGGTCGCTGGGGGTGGGGCTCGAGGTCGCCAACATTCTCCTGGCGCTCGTGCGGCTCGCCCGCGGGCGCGAGGCGATCGCCGGCGTGCTGCTGACCGTCCTGCTGGCAGGCACGATCCTCTACTACCTCTCGAAGCGTCCGGTGCGAGCCATCTTCGGCCGGTCCTGACCGGAGGATCGGCGGATGGTGGCGTTGGGCGGCCGCTGAGTCAGGCGCTCGTCACCCGGAAGCTGCCTACGCCGCCCTGCAGATCGATCTCGACTCGGTTGGGGGCGCTCGCGAAGCCCGCGGACTCGTAGCGATCGCCCGTGCGGGGGAAGCGCGCAGTGTCGACCTGGGTGGTGCCGAGCGCCACCCTCGAACGGATGCTTGCGGCAACCCCATCGGGCACGCGGAAGGTCACCTGCGCGGCGCCCGCGTCGGCCCGCACCCGAGTCTCGCCTGCCCCTTGCGGAAGGGTGATGGTCGTCTCGCTGGCGCCCGTCTGCAGCCGGAGGGACCGCAGCATGAGGTCGCGCAGGTCAAGCTCGCCGCGTGCCGCACCGGTCTCCAGCCGCAGGTCGAGCGGCACCTCGGCACTGAGGCCCACCCGCCAGTGGAGCGGCCGGTCGACCCATGACCAGCCCCGGGCCGAGTCGGGTTGCAGCTCCACGTCCCCGCCGGCGCGCAGCCGATGGACCACGCCGCCCTCGAACTCCCCGTCAACGAGCGTTCCGGCCGGTCCACGCCCGACATGCAGGTCACCCGCGCCGAACCGGATGCGGACCGAGGCCGACGATCCCGAGAGCGGGATCGTGAGGCGCTCCTGGCTGGCGGCGGCGGGCCAGAAGGCGCCGACCAGGAACCAGGCGCCAAGCACGAGCAGCCCGACCGGCCACCAGGTGCCGACCAGCTCGCCGAGCTCCACGCCCAGGGACCCGGTCGTGGAGAGCAGGAAGAGCACGCCGACGGCGACGAGGGCGATGGGCCAGGTCAGCGTCCAGAGGGTCGTGGGACGGCGACGCCCCCAGGCAATCTCACTGACGCCGGTCCCGAACCCCGCGAGGATGACGAACATGGGCCACGCCTCGCTCCAGCTCCATCCCAGCGCGTCGCGGATGAGGAATATGCTGCCCAGGCCGATGAGCCAGGTCGCCACCACGATGGTTCCCGCGGGGCGCCCAGCCCGGCGGGGGCGCGCGGATCGCTCCATGCTGATCTTCTCCCTCTGTGTTGCTGGTGCGAACCATTGCACGTCGGGAGGCCGCTGTCTCCGGCCAAGGTCATCCGCGGGCGGGCCGTCCGGCCCTGTCGCGCGGCGGACGACCACCGCGAGCATGGCATACTAGCCACGCACCGCCGCCGCGCGCGCCCACGCAGGAGGTCCCATGAAGCTGGTCACCGCCATCGTGCACAACGAGGACGCCGCCAACCTGGTCGACGCCCTGCTCGAGCGCGAGTTCCGGGCGACGCGGCTCCACTCCTCCGGAGGCTTCCTGAAGCAGGGGAATGCCACCATCCTGGTGGGCATTGACGACGATCAGGTCGACGGCGTTCTCGACGTGATCCGCGCGAACTGCCATTCGCGTCGCCAGTTCGTGAACCCGATGCCGCCCATCATGGAGCCGGGGGAGTTCTACATGCCCTACCCGGTCGAGGTGGAGGTCGGCGGGGCGACCGTCTTCGTGCTGCCCGTCGAGCGCTTCGAGCGGATCTGACCGGACCCATGGGCGCGCCGTCTTCCGCGCCCCGCCCGCCGGCCTGGCTGGGCACCCTGGTCGAGACCGCCCCCGACGTCGCGGCGGTCTGGCTGGCCATGGGCGGCGACTTCGCGGGGCTCCTCGCGGCACGCCGCGAGATGCGTCGACGCGTCACCCCGGGCAGCGCTCCCGCCATCTTGGCGCAGCAGGAGGCGGTCGCCGACGCGCTGGCCAGCGTCCTGCGCGCCATGCCGGAGGCAGCACTTCGAGCGCCCGGTGGCGAGGAGGACTGGAACGTCGCGCAGGCGTTCGCGCACACGACCGCGGCACGCCGCTTCCTGCCCGCCTGGGCCGCCATGGCGGCGGCCGACGAGTGGCCCGCCGACCGGCCGCCGGTCGTGACACCCTCGATCCCCGGGCCGCCGGATGCCTCCGTCGAAGACCTGCTGGCCCTGCTCGACAAGAGCCGACGTTCGCAGGAGCGCTCCGCCGCGCTGATTGCCGGGCACGAGACCCGCCGCAGCCCCCTCGACCATCCGCTGGTGGGGCACCTGCGCTGCGGCGACTGGCTCCTCTTCGCCGGCGTCCACGACCTCATGCACCTCGAGCAGCTGCATCGGATCGAGAGCGAGTGGCGCGGCGTGGACCCCGCGGCAAGCCCGCACGCTGACTGAACACCGATGCGCGAGCGGCCCGCCCCCCTCGTCCTCGTCCCGGTCCCGGAGACCGGACGGGCGCCGTTCGGTTCGTATGCGGCGGTGGCGGAGACCGGCAGGCACCTGCTCGCCGCGGAGATGACCGGGCGGCTGGCACGCGCCGGGGCCGTCGTGCAGCCACTCGCACCCCCGCCCCCGCCCACGCCCGGGACACCATTCCACTGGGGACGGTGGTACGCACCGGCGGCTCGCGCCGCGCTGGCCGCCGCCCGCGATGCGAACCGCGCGGTCGACGCCATCGGTTACGTGGGGGCCGGGGCCCTGGCGCTGGCACCCGACAGCGCGCTGGAAGACCTCCTGTCACCCGTTCCCGGCGAGGTCGTGGCCAACAACCGCTTCAGCGCCGACGCGTTCGTGGTTGCGGCCTCGCCTGCGGAGGGGACCCCGGCGCCCGACGGGACCACGCGGCGGGGCCCCGATCTCGATCGCGCCCTGGACCGGCTCGACGCCTGCCCAACGGACAACACGGCCGCCCGGTGCCTGGAGACTGGCGGGTTTCGCAGCCGCGACCTGGCCGGTCAGCCCTGGACGCGGTTCGACGTGGACACGCCGCTCGACCTGGCACTGCTGCGACTGGCCACCCGCCTCCCCGAGGTGGAGTGGCGCCCCGGCCCCGGGCTGGCCGGCTTCCTCGAGATGGCGCGGCTGCCCGGAGACCGAGCGCTGGACGTCCCGGGGCTCGAGCAGGTCGGCGACGTGATGCGCAACCGCGCCGGGCAGCTGGTCGTCGCCGGGCGCGTCCCGGCCGCGGTGCTGGGAGTCCTCGAGACCGAGACCGCCTGCCGCGTGCGGGCCTTCGTCGAGGAGCGTGGCATGCGGGCAGCTCGTGACCTGCGGCCGCGATCCCTGCTCGCGCGCTGGGTCGAGGAGCGTGGCGCGGCCGCGCTGGTCGCCGAGCTGGCGAGCCTCGGCGACGCGGTCGTCCTGGACACGCGGGTCCTGATGGCCGCCCTGGCCAGCAGTGCCGAAGCGGACGCCTGGCCCCCCGAGGAGGAGCGCTTCGCCGCGGACTTCGGCGATCCGGGACCTCTCCGCACGCCCTGGCTGCGTGAGCTCGTTTCGACCGCCCGGGACGCGTCAGTGCCGTTCCTGCTGGGGGGCCATGCGCTCATCAGTGATGGCCTGCGCCTGGTGGTTGCGGCGGCCTGGCTGGGCCGCTAGCGCGCTCCGACATCGAGGAGCGTGCCTGCTAGACTTGAGACGAGCGCCTCGCGGGTTCCGCGACCGGGCTCCAAGAGATTACGTACGACAACCGAGCGCACGCGGCGCCGCGCGTTCGAGGCGCTGCGTGCCAGTCAGGCACCCGCACGGTGCCGTGGAGTGGAGATGGACCAGACCGGCCTGATCTACGTCATCGGCTTCGGAATCGCCGCGACGATCTTCGTCTTCGCCACGATCCTCGCTGCGTGGGTCCTCTCGCATCGCCGCCGCAGCCCCCAGAAGGGGCTCCCCTACGAATGCGGGATCGACACCATCGGCGACACGTGGAGCCGCTTTGGGCTGGCCTTCTACCTGTTCGCCCTGCTCTTCGTCGCGTTCGACGTGGAGATCATCTTCGTCTACCTGTGGGCGGTGGTGATCCGGGTCATCGCGGTTCCCGGCATCGTGATGATGGGGATCTTCCTGGTCGTCCTCATGTTCGGGGAGTTCTACGCCTGGCGGAAGGGAGACCTCCGATGGCACTGAGCCCCAGCACCACACCCTCCGATCCGGGGACAGGGTCGGAGATCGAGCCCGCGGCCGACGCAGCCCGAATCGTCATCCCGGACGACGAGCTCCTCGCCCCCTTCGACATGGAGGAGCACCCGCAGGGCGGATTCCACGGCCTGCTGGAGGTGATCCCCACCAAGGCCGACATCGTTCTCGACCTGATCCGGGCCAACAGCCTCTGGCCGCTCCTCTCCGGGCTGTCGTGCTGCGCCATCGAGATGATGAGCACCGCGACCAGCAGGAACGACATCGATCGCTTCGGGATGTTCCCGTTCCGCGCGTCGCCGCGCCAGTCCGACGTGCTCATCGTGGCCGGCACGCTGACCACCAAGATGGCCGGTCCGCTGGTGCGCCTCTGGGAGCAGATGCCCGAGCCGAAGTGGTGCGTGGCGATGGGCACCTGCACCACCTCCGGCGGCCGCTTCAAGCGCAGCTACAGCGTGGTCCAGGGCGTGGACCGGGTGATGCCGGTCGACGTCTACGTCCCGGGCTGCCCGCCGCGACCGGAGGGCCTGATCTACGGGATGCTCAAGCTGCGCGAGCTGGTGATGGAGCGTCGCGGGCAGTGGCGCACGTACGCCGAGCGCGGGCCACAGCGGCTCGCCTGGGAAGGGGACGTCCGCTGACCGCCCCGGCGCGGGCCGGCGCACTGGTACGCCTGCTCGTCGACCGCCTCGGCGACACGGCCGGCGAGCTGTGGACCGACGAGGACACGGTCGAGATCCAGGTCTCCCGCGAGCGGATCGTGGACACCCTCAGCACGCTGCGCGACGACCCCGACTTCGGCTTCTTCTTCCTCGCCGATGCTGCCGCCGTCGATTACGGGGTGGGCGCCCGGTTCGAGGTGGTCTACCACCTCTACTCCGATCGCCATCCGGCCTGGCTTCGGGTCCGTGTCCCGGTGGACCGCCGCGACCCACGCACCGCCTCGGTCACCGGGATCTGGCCGGGGGCCATGTTCCACGAGCGCGAGATGTACGACATGATGGGCATCGTCTTCGAGGGGAACCGCGACCTGCGGCGGATCTACATGTCGCCGGACTACCGCTCGTTCCCCCAGCGCAAGGACTTCCTGCTCCCCGATGATGCCGCCGACTCCCCCGCGGCAGGCATCAACCCGTTGGAGCGACCCGAGACCTGGGACCTCAGCGTCTTCACCCGCGAGCTGACGAGCGCCGGCGCCACGTACGCGCCCACCTCCACCGCCGTGGACGTCCCCGCCGAGGACTTCCCGCAGGCCGATGACGTCGCCGACAAGAGCCGACCGCAATGACCAGCGTGGACCCCGAGACCCGCATCCCCGATCCGATCGACCTCGACCGCGCCGAGGAGGCGCGCCTGCAGGCCGCCGCCGGTCTGCGGCCATCGCCGCTGGCCGGACAGGGCGAGTACGCCGGCTTCGAGCTGGTGGGCGTCCCGGACCGTCCGCTCCAGACGGAGCGCGAGGTCGAGATGTACACCCTCGAAGAGGGCGAGATGCTCGTGAACATGGGGCCACAGCACCCATCGACCCACGGCGTCCTGCGGCTCGTGATCAAGATCCGCGGCGAGGTGGTCACCGATCTGGACCCGGTCTTCGGCTATCTGCACCGCGGCATCGAGAAGCTGTGTGAGAACGCGACCTACACGACCGCGCTCACCTACGTCGATCCCATGGACTACCTCTCGTCGATGCACAACGAGCACGCACCGGCGATCGCCTTCGAGAAGCTCTACGGGATTCGCGCGCCAAAGCGCGCCGAGTACATTCGCGCCCTCGTCGTCGAGCTGAACCGCGTCTTCAGCCACGGACTGATGGTTGGCTTCCTCGCCCTGGACATGGGCGGCATCACGCCCATCCTCTACTCGTTCATCAACCGCGACGAAATCGTCGAGCTCCTCGCCTCCATCTCCGGGCAGCGCATGCTGTTCAACTTCTTCCGGGTGGGCGGCGTGAACTGGGACGTCAACGACGAGTTCCTCTCACGGCTGGGAACCTGGCA
Organism: uncultured Chloroflexia bacterium; assembly: GCA_963814105.1. Classification (GTDB taxonomy): domain Bacteria; phylum Chloroflexota; class Limnocylindria; order QHBO01; family QHBO01; genus CAVXEH01. Next base: position 136,460 of record CAWFBQ010000005.1, on the reverse strand, counting down.
CGGCAACGTGATGCGAACGGTGTCGGACAACGAGCGGCTCATCACCGAGAACGAGATCTTCAAGGGGCGGACCAAGGGGATGGGCGTCCTCACCGCCGACCAGGCCATCGCCCACGGGGTCAGCGGGCCGAACCTGCGGGCTTCCGGCGTGCCATTCGACGTGCGCAAGGCCCACCCGTACTCGATTTACGACGAGCTGGAGTTCGAGGTCGTCACCCAGAAGAGCGGCGACGTCTACGCGCGCTACCTGCAGCGGATCGCGGAGCTCAAGCAGAGCCTCCACCTGATCGACCAGATCATGGACCGCATGCCGCACGGTCCGGTGCAGGCGCAGGTGCCCGGGATCATCCGGCCCAAGCCGGGGCGCGCCTACGGGGCCGTCGAGAGCCCGCGCGGCCTGTACAGCGTGTACGCCATCAGCGACGGCGGTCCCACGCCGTACCGCTTCCGGATGCGCGACCCCAGCTTCATCACCCTGCAGGTGATGCCCATGCTGATGCCGGGCCACCTCCTCGCCGACACCATGGCGGTGATGGCCAGCCTGGACCCGGTGATGGGCGGAGTGGACAAGTAGATGAACCTGGACCTGCTCCTGGGAGTCGGGCGCTTCGTCCTGTCCACGACCCTGCTGCTGCTGCTCACCATCCCCACCGCGTTCATCATCATCCAGGTGGAGCTCAAGGTCATCGCGGGCATGCAGCGCCGCTACGGCCCCAACCGGGTGGGTCCATGGGGGGCCTTCCAGAGCACCATCCATGGGTTCAAGGTGCTCGCCAAGGAGGACGCCATCCCCGACCAGGCGGACCGGGGCACGTTCACCCTCGCCCCCTGGATGGTGTACATGGCGGCCGCCATGAGCATGCTGGTGATCCCGTTCGCGCCGGGAGCCATCGCCGCGGACTTCAACATCGGCGTCATCTATTTCTTCGCGGTCCTGGGCCTCTCGGTGGTGGGCCTCCTCGTCGCCGGCTGGAGCAGCTACAACAAGTACTCGCTGCTGGGCGGGCTGCGCAGCGCCGCGCAGATGGTGAGCTACGAGATCCCGCTGACGCTTTCCGTGGTGGGCGTGGTGCTCCTCTCCGGCTCCCTGAACTTCAACGACATCATCGCCCACCAGCTGGCGCACGGCTGGAACCTGTGGTGGCAGCTCCTGGGCTTCCCGGTCTTCTTCATCGCCGCCTTGGCGGAGATCAACCGCACCCCGTTCGACCTGGTGGAGGCGGACAGCGAGATCGTGGCCGGGCCGTACACGGAGTACTCGGGGATGCGCTTCGGCTTCTTCTTCTTCGCCGAGTACGTGGCGATCTTCATCATGAGCGCCATCATGGTCGCCCTCTTCTTCGGCGGTTGGCTGGCACCCTGGCCATTCCCGGGACAGCTCGATGGATTCGCCGGCACGATCTACGGGCTCTTCTGGTATTTCGGCAAGACGTACTTCTTCGTCTTCGTCGCCGTCTGGATGCGCACGACGCTGCCACGCATCCGCGTCGACCAGCTCATGGGTATGGCGTGGAAGGTGCTCCTTCCGCTCGCGCTGATCAACCTGTTCGTGACCGCAATCGTGGTCGTGGCCTTCAACCTGTAGGAGCGTTCGAGACTCATGGCGATTCCCGGCTCCGGCATCTTCATTGGCATGGCGACCACCCTGCGCAACATGTTCGCGAGCAAGGTCACCCGCCAGTACCCGGAGGAGCGGCCCCAGATGGCGGAGCGCTGGCGCGGGCGGCTGGACCTCATCTACGACGCGTTCGGCGAGCACAAGTGCGAGGTCTGCTTCCAGTGCGCGCAGGTCTGCCCGGTCGAAGCCATCGACATGTCCGGCTTCGACACCCAGGGCAACCGGATCCGCTACGGGGAGCCGGAGATCTACGACGAGCGCAAGGATCCCAATGCCTATCGCCGAGCCGGGCTTCCCGAGCGGCCGATGCGGAACGCGGCCCGCTGGGACGAGGCCATCGACACCGTGTTCGTGGACGGCGTCGTCGCCTCGTACGGAGGGCGCCCGGAATCGCTGGTGGCCATCTTTGCCGCGATCGAGACCCGCTTCGGCTACCTGCCCGAGCGCGCGCTGCACCGGGTCAGCGACCGGATGAGCATCCACTGGGCGCAGGTCTTCGGCGCCGCGGGCCTGGGCGGGTTCCGCCTGCTCCCCGCGCTGGGACACCTCATCACCGTCTGTGACTGCGCGGCATGTCGGTTCGCCGGGGGCGACGCGCTGCTTCGCGGTCTCGAAGAGGAGCTGGGGATCCGCGCCGGCGAGAGCACCCCCGACGGAGCCTTCACGCTCGAGACGGCCAGCGACGTGGGCGCCGGAGCCATCGCGCCCGCGGTGCGTGTCGACACGCTCGTCTTTGGACCACTCACCGGGGACGAGGCCCGGCACCTGGTCCACGAACGTCGCGCGGGTGCCGTGGCCGGTGCAGCCGGCTCGGCGGGCGGAAGCTGAGCATGGCCGGCGACACGGCGGGACTCTCCCCGCAGATCCGCATCCTCCCCGGCGGCGAGCCACGCCTGCTGACCGACATCGGCCGGGTCGATCCCGGCTCCATCGCCTCGTACCGCGAGCACGGTGGCTACGCCGGGCTCGAACGGGCCGTGACCCAGCGCTCGCCCGAGGAGGTGATCGGCGAGATCGAGACCGCCGGCCTCCGCGGCCGAGGCGGGGCCGGCTATCCCACGGCGGCAAAGTGGCGCGCGGCCCGCGACGCCGGCGGCGACCGCAAGATCGTGGTGGCCAACCTGATGGGCGCAGACCCCACCAGCCTGGGCGACCGGGCGCTGGCGGAGGGAAATCCGCACCTCGTGCTCGAGGGCCTGCTCATCGCGGCCTACGCGGTGGGCGCCTCGGAGGCGATCGTCTCCGTCCGTCGCGACTGGACCCTGGCCGTCGAGCGGCTGCGGCGCGCGGCGCAGCAGGCCGAGGCGGCGCGCTTCGCCGGTTACCTCGTCCTGGGCACGGACACCAGCATCCAGCTCAGCGTCCAGGAGGGCTCCGGGGCGTACGTCGCCGGCGAGGAGACGGCGCTCCTGGCGGCCCTGGCGGGCGACCGCGGCATGCCATCGATCCGACCGCCGTACCCGACCGAGCGGGGCTACGCCGGCGCCCCGACCGTGGTGCAGAACGCGGAGACGCTGGCCCACGCGGCCTGGATCCTGGCCCACTCGCCGGAGGCGTTCGCATCGGTGGGCAGCGAGCGAAACCCCGGCACCAAGCTCGTCACCATCCTGGGCCGGGTCAACCAGCCGGGCCTCGTCGAGATCCCGCTCGGAACGCCGCTGATGGAGATCCCGGGATTGGCGGGTGGCGGCGTGGGGCCCATCAAGGCCCTGTTCGTGGGCGGACCGGGCGGCGGGGCCGTCGAGGCAGCCGCCCTGGAGCTCCCCTATGCGTACGAGGCGCTGGCGGAACGCCGCGCCTGCATCGGCTCCGGCACCATCCTGGTCACCGACGCCGACACCTGCATGGTGGATACCGCCCGCTTCCTGCTCGACTTCAGCGCCCGCGAGGCCTGCGGGAAGGCGGTCCCCTGCCGGATCGGGACCCGACGCCTGGTCGAAGCGCTGGACCGGATCCTGGCCGCGACCCCGCGCCCCGGCGACTTCGACCTCCTGCGCAACCTGTCGCGCAAGATGGCGGACACCGCGCTCTGCGGACTCGAGGCCCTGGCGCCGAATCCCATGCTCACCACGCTCGAGCATTTCCCCGAGGAGTACCGGGCCCACGCCGAGCGGGGCGAATGCCTGGCCGGCGCCTGCCGGACCGATGGCGTCCCGCCGCTCCTCTCGCCGTTCGACTCGATCGAGCCGGCGGCATCCTGACAACCACCGCGAGGAGACGGGTAGCATTGCGCCAATGGCATTCGTAACGAACGGCAACGGTCACGATGGCAGCGGGACGGGGCGTCCGGAGGATTACACGCCCCTGTGGCCCATGGTCCCGGGCACCCGGACGATCAACGTCACGATCAACGGCCAGCAGGTCACCGCGGAGGAGGGCCAGACCATCCTCCAGGCCTGCCGGGTGCTGGGGATCGAGATCCCCACGCTCTGCTACGAGCCCAAGCTGGCGGCCTTCGGTGCCTGCCGGATCTGCGTGGTCGAGGTCGAGGGCCAGGAGAACACGCCGATCAGCTGCGGGACGAAGATCGACGAGGGGATGGTCATCACCACCCACTCCGATCGCCTCGTGGAAAACCGCCGCATGGTCCTGGAGCTGATCTTCAGCGACCACGACGCCTACTGCCTGCCGCCCTGCCAGTTCAAGTGCCCCACCCGGGTCGACATCCCCGGCTACCTCAAGCAGAACTCCCTGGGCAACTGGGAGGAGGCGACGCGCATCCTGAAGCGCTCGCTGCCGTTCCCGGCCATCCTGGGCCGCGTCTGCCCCGCGCCCTGCGAGACCCACTGCCGTCGCGAGGAGGTGGACACCGCCATCGCCATCCGCGACAGCCATCGCTACTGTGCGGACCGGGTGCTCGAGGTGGACGCGCCGGCGCCGATTCCGTGGCCGAAGGAGCCGGATAGTGGGCGGAAGGTCGCCGTCATCGGCGCGGGACCCGCCGGCATGACCGCGGCCTACTACCTCCAGCTGCGCGGGCACCATTGCGACGTGCTGGAGGCGGAGCCGGAGCAGGGTGGGATGCTGCGCTACGGCATCCCGGAGTACCGCCTGCCCAAGGGCTGGATGGACCGCGAGCTCAACCACGTCTGGGAGCTGGGTGCCACCTTCAAGCCAAACATGCGCCTGGGCCGCGACTACCACCTGGCCGACCTGCTGCCCGACTACGACGCCGTGTACGTCTCTATCGGCTGCTACGCGTCGAACGAGCTGGGGATCCCCGGCGAGGACGCGGACGGCGTCATCAACGCCCTGGAGAACCTCTACAACTCGACGCGCGGCCTGGCGGTCCCCGGGCTCAAGGACGCGCGGGTGGTGGTCATCGGCGGCGGGTTCACGGCCATCGACTGCACGCGGACCAGCGTGCGGCAGGGTGCCGCGGAGGTGACCCTGGTCTATCGCCGCGACCTCAAGGACATGCCCGCCCAGGACGAGGTCCACGAGGCCATCGAGGAGGGCGCCCGGGTCATCTTCCAGGCCGCCCCCACCCGGATCGTCACCGACGAGCACAACCGGGTCACCGGCGTCGAGTTCCAGCGCATGAAGCTGGGTGAGGCCGATGAGCAGGGCCGCCGCCGGCCGGAGCCCATGCCCGGCACCGAGTTCGTGGTCGAGTGCAACACGGTGCTCGCCGCCATCGGCCAGGGACCCGACCTGGGCTGGGTGGAGTCCGAGCCCGAGGAGGTGCGCTCCAAGCTGGAAGTGAGCCGACGCGGACGCCTGGTGAGCGAGGAGAACATCTTCCGCACCGACCTGCCCAAGGTCTTCGCCTCCGGCGACGTGCGCACCGGGTCGGCCACGGTGGTCGAGGCGATCGGCGAGGCGCGGCGCGCCAGCTACGCCATCGACTACTGGCTGCGCGGCCACGACCTCGACGACCCGCAGGTGCGCCGCATCGTCACCGAGCCGCAGCCATCCTTCCTGACCATCGTGCCCTTCACCGACGACGTGAAGGAGCCCCAGGCGGTGATGGGCAAGAAGGGCGCGGCGGACCGCAAGGACAACTTCGAGGAGTACGAGTTCGGCTACACCGGCGACCAGGCCATGAGCGAGGCCGGGCGCTGCCTGCAGTGCACCTGCGAGGCGATCGGCCACTGCGACCTGCGCGAGGCGGCCATCGAGTACGAGACGACGCTGAACATGGCGATCGATGAGCGCTCGATCCAGGACAACCCGTACGTGGGCGTCAACCACGGCTACGGCCGCGACGAGACGCACTCCTTCATCCTGCGCGACTACAGCCGATGCATCGACTGCGGCCGATGCGCCCAGGTCTGCAAGGAGATCGTGGGTGCCGGCTGCTACGACTTCATCGGCAAGGGCATGGACTCCCTGGTCACCACCGCGGATTACGTCAGCCTCAACGAGACGCCGTGCGTGTCGTGCGGCCGATGCGCGGAGACCTGCCCGGTGGGCGCCCTCATGCCGCGCCCACGCATCCTGGAGACCTACCAGCTCGACATCAGCCGCTGCATCTTCTGCGGCATCTGCGCCGATGCCTGCCCGTACGACGCTCTGCGCTGCGGGCCGGAGTTCGAGTTCAGCGAGTACCAGCGGGACCTGCCCATGCTCGACATCCTGGAGATGTCGGACCGCGAGCGGCCGACACGCTGATCGTCACATGGGAGCGTTGATGGCCCGCCGGAGGGTTCTGTGAGTCCCGGGGACCGACAGCTGCCCGATCCGCGGGACGTGGAGGTGATCTTCCTCGACGCGGGGGGCGTCCTCCTGAACCCGGACTGGGAGCGCGGCGCGAAGATCCTCGGCAGCCACGGGATCGAGGTCAGCTCAGCGCAGCTGGCCAAGGCGGAGCTGACCGCGAAGCGGCTCATGGACGATGCCGGCTTCGTGCACAGCACCGGCGGCATCGGCCAGGAGGCTGGCTACCTGGGCTGGGTGGTCCGCGCCACGGGAATCGCCTTCGAGCAGGGGGCCCTGCACGCGGCGGCCGCTGACTTCGAGACCGAGCACCTGCGCGACAACCTGTGGAGCGACATGCCGGCCGAAGTGCCCGGAGCCCTGGGTCGCCTGCAGGACGCGGGCTATCGGCTGGCGGTGATCTCCAACGCGGAGCCGAACCTGCGCGACCGGATCGGTGCCTCGGGGCTCGAGCCCTTCTTCGAGACCCTCGTCATCTCCGCGGAAGTGGGCGCGGAGAAGCCCGATCGGGCCATCTTCGCCGAGGGGCTGAACCGGATGTCGGTCACGCCCGACCACGCGATCCACGTGGGCGACTTCTATGCCCTCGACGTCGTGGGCGCCCGTGGCGCCGGGATCACCGCGGTGCTCTTCGACGTGGCCGACCTGTTCGCCGATCGCGACTGCATCCGGATCGGGAGCCTCTCGGAGCTGGCGGGGATGCTGCGCGCCTGACCCCCCACCGTTCGTCGTGTCCGTGGTCGCCGGTGGCGCTCGAGGAGCTCCTGGGCACTTGGTGGCGCGGACCGCGCCGACGCCGTCAGCGGTCGGACATCCAGAGCACCGCGGCCGCGTGGCCGTTCCATCCCGTCCCCAGGGCCAGGATGCGCTGTCCCGCCGTGTCCCAGGCCAGGACGGCCAGGTCCGGCCGCGCCGAGAGCAGCGCCGGATCATTGACCCGATACCACGCGCCGGCTACCCGGACCCAGATGCGCGGGATGATCGTCGCGTCACCCGTTCCGCTGCCCGCGCCCGGACCGGAGCCAACCACCACGATGTCGGAACCCGCCGCGAGGACGTGCGCCATCGCGAGGTTCCCGCTGGCTACCTCCTCCATGCTCACCGGCCGCAGGGGGCTCGCGTCCCCGGCCAGGGTCCAGGTCAGCGCCTGCGTCCCGTCAATCGCGCTGCCGACCGCCATCCAGCCATTGTCCAGGGCCACGACGTCGTTCATCCAGGCGCCATCGGCAGGGCTCGTCATCTCGATCCCTGCCTCGGGGTCGAAGGTGCTCCAGATGGTCGCGCTGTCGGTCATCTCACCAGCGGAGGACTGCTCGCTGACGAACCCGACGGCCACGACCCAGCCGTCAGGACGCCCCGCGAGGCCAAGGACCCGGACGACCGTGTCCGCCGAGGCATCTCCCGGGCCAGCGCCGCTCGTCTGGCTCCAGGCATGACCGTCGGCAGATGTGTAGAAGGTGACCATCTGGTTCGCCTCGGACGCCGCCACGAACCGACCGCCGGCAACGGTGACCAGGGCAAGATCCGGCGCGTTCCCGACCAGGTGCCAGGTGGTTCCGTCCGTGGAGTACCAACTGGCGGGCTGCCGCACCGGGCCTTGCGCCGGGTCGTTCGCGGGCATCTCCACGACGCCAACCGCCACAAGGGCCTTCCCATTGGTCGCGACCGAAGAGATGCGGGAGTGGGCGAGGGACACCTGAGGGGGAACGAGGTCCCACTCCTCGCCGTCGGCCGAGGTCCAGATCACGCCGCGGGTCGCATCGGAGTAGCTGCCGTCGCAGCAGCCACCATTCACGAAGCCCACCGCGATCCATCGATCACCGAACCTCACCAGCCCGCTGGTAGAAACACCGCCGTACTCATCCGGGGCGGGGTCCGGCAGGTCCACGTGACGCCACGAAGAGAAGATCGGCGATTCGGGGATAGAAGAGGACGGCGGCGGCGGGGAGTGGCGGTTGGGGCAGGCGTCCCCGTCTCGGCCGCAGGCTCAGGAGGTGGCGTCGCATCTGCACTCGTCGGCGAGAACCAGGCGACGGGCAGCCGGCCGAAGGCCGCATTGCCACTGCCCGTGACGAGCAGACCGCGGCGTGTGACCAGGGCCAGGCTGGCGGCCGTCTCGTTGAACGATCCTCCATCCAGGGCATGGGCTACCCACGCTCCGCCGCCACCCGAGGTCCAGGCCACCGCATGCTGCCCCCAGTCGCCCGCCGCGACGATGCCCCATCCACTGCCCGATACGGAGGACGCGTTGGTCGCGCCCCGCGCATCCATGGGCACCTGCGTCCACGCCTTGCCGTCCGTGGACTGCCACGCCATCGGCGTCGATGTCGCCGCATCTGCGGACTTCGGTACGTAGCCCACGACCACCCATGACCCGCTCGTCCAGGTCAGGTCGCTTGGGACCATGCCCTCGGGGGCCGGAAGGGAGCGCCAGGTCAGCCCGTCGCGCGAGGTCAGGATGACGCCGCCCACCATGTCCCTCCGCGCCCCGACGGCCATCAGCGTCCCGTCGTGCTCCGCCACGGCGGTGAGCACACCGGGGACATCGATGCCCGGTACCGCGCCCGATGGCGGATCGCCCAGTCCCCGCCACGTCACGCCGTCGGTCGACGTGAAGATCTCGGGCTGGGCGGCGAGCGTCCCGCGGTCTCCCACCGCCACGAATCCCGGGCCACCAGCGACGACGTCCCGCAGGACGGCGCGTGGCGCGTTGCCCGACGGCAGCTGTGTCCAGCTCGCCCCGCCGTCGGTCGACCGGAACTCGATCGAGGTGAGCGCTGTCGATTCGTCCGGCAACGGCACGCCGCCGGTTCCGATTGCGTACAGGACGGGACCCGAGGGAAAGACGAGGGTCAGGTCGTAGGCTGCCGTCGTCGATGCGCTTCTCGAGGCGGATCTCGGACCGATGCCAGGTGACGTCGTCGTCCGAGTACCAAGCCGCGGGCGTGGTGTGCCCCACGGCGTCCGCCGCAGATCCCGCCACCATCCCGACCAGTACGGTGCGGGTGGCACCCGCGTAGCCACCCTCCACGACGTAGTCGCCCGGGGTATCCGCGGCTTCGATGACCACCTGCTGCCAGGACTCGCCGAACGGAGGCGGGCTCGAGACCGCACCGGATGGCGACGGCTGAGGGCTCTTCCCCACGTGGAAGCACTCCGGAGGTGCCGATGGCGATCCCGACCACCAGGGCCACCACGGCAACCGCGCCCATCGCCGCGATCCGCGTCCAGGCGAGCTCCGGGGCGCGCCCGCGCAGCCACGCCACGGGACCCCGGCGTTGTGAGGTCGCGGCGATCTCCGCGCGAACCCGCCCCGCGGCAGCCGGCCGCGGGCGCGGGGCCATGGCCTCCAGCCGCTCGGTGAGCCGATGCTCGAGCTCGCGCAGCTCGTCCGGATCGAAGCTGCGTGCTCATGACTCGCCCGCCCTGCGGGACGGCTGCGCCGACAGCACTCGCGGGCCTCGGCCGCCAGGGCCGCGCGCAGCGACTCCAGCGCCCGGAAGATCCGCGACTTGACGGTGCCCACCGGCAGACCGGTCGCCGCGGCGACCTCGGCATCGGTCAGGCCCAGGTAGTAGCGCAGGGCGATGACGGTCCGCTGCTCGTCGGTCAGGCGGCGCAGCCCGCGCTCGAGCTCGTCACGGTCGTCGACGCCGCGCGTCGCGGCGCCGCCATCGGCCTGTGGAGCACGCTCCGCGAGGAGCTCGACCTCCGTCAGCTCGTGCCGATGCCGGCGCAGCTGGTCGGAGCAGGAGCGGACCAGGAGCCGATGGAGCCAGGCATCGAAGCGCTCGGGGTCACGCAGCGACGGCAGGTCGCGCCAGGCGCGCACCAGGGCGTCCTGGGCGGCGTCCTCCGCCCAGCCACGGTCGCGCAGGATGAGGCCCGCCGTGCCCACCAGCCGTGCGTGCGCACGGTCGACGAGCACCGTGAAGGCCTCGCGACTGCCCTGCATCGCCTGTTCCACCAGCTCCCTGCTCAAGCTCCCTCCCGAGCGGTGTATGGGCCACCGCGATCACCATGGCGCGGGCAAGGCCGATTCCGGTTCCATCTTCGCGTCTGATCGCGAGACCTGACGGGGCCGATGGGCGTCTTCTCACGGGCCGTGCGGCGGCATGTTCGGCCCATCCGAACGCATCGTCGGCGAGGTGGGCGCGCAGGCTGCGCCGGCGACGCGAGGGTACGGCCGCTGTGACCTAACATCGCCGAACGCCCGCTGGGAGACCGCCGCGACCGCCGGGGCGACGTTACGTACACCCTGCCCGAACATCACGTCGCCGAAGGGCCGGCCATGGTGCGATGGGCGACAATGCGTTCGAGTGGCTCGAACATCGTGGGCCTCCCGATGCCGCGGGCAGGAACGGTCAGGTGGTTCGGGCAGGAGGCGAACCGAACCGCCTCGTACGCTAGAATCGAGCGCGAGCCGAGCGCGCTCGCGCGGCTCCCGTCCTGTGCACAGGAGTTGAAGCCCTGGATATCGCCAGCGTCCTCTTCGTTGTGCTCGCCATCGGCATCATCGGCGGCGGTCTCGCGGTCGTGACGCTCCGCAACGTGATCCATTCCGCCGTCGCCATGATGGTCTGCTTCGGATCACTGGCGGGCATGTACGCGCTGCTGGGCGCACCCATCATCGCCGCCGCGCAGGTGCTCATCTATCTTGGCGCCATCAGCGTCCTGATCCTGTTCGCCATCATGCTCACCCAGGCCGGAGACGCCAGCTTCCCCGCCCCCTTCCACCGCCAGGCGCCCATCGCCGTTCTCATCAGCATGGTCGTCATCGGCCTGGTCAGCTGGGCGGCGGTCTCGACCGACTGGGGCGCCGCGCCGGCTGTGATCGTGGTGGCGGTGAACAGCATTGGGGAGCTCCTGTTCACGACCTACGCGCTGCCCTTCGAGCTGATCGGGTTCCTGCTCCTCGCGGCGATCATCGGTGCCATCTTCCTGGCCCGCCGGCCGGAAGAGGACGAGCGGGCGAACTGACCGCCATGCCATCCCTCGAGGCCTACCTGATCGTCTCCGTCATCCTCTTCGGCATCGGCGCCTTCGGCTTCATGGCGCGGCGCAACGCCATCCTGATGCTCATCTCCATCGAGCTGATGCTCAACAGCGTCAACCTGAGCCTGGTGGCCTTCAACGCGTACCTGCCTGCTGCCCAGAACGCGGGCGCCGTCTTCGCCCTGATGGTCATGGCCATTGCCGCCGCCGAGGCCACCGTGGGCCTGGCCCTGGTGATCGCCATCATCCGCACCCGTCAGACCCCCGAGGTCGACGAGTACGACGACCTGAAGGAGTAGCGGGCCGTCGTGGATCTGCTGATCGTCCTCATTCCGGCGCTGCCGATTGCCGGCTTCCTGTTCACGGTCCTGTTCGGGTCACGCCTCGACCACGTGCCGGAGCACGGCGGCCATGGTCACGGCGGGCATGACCACGACGAGCACGAGGCCGCGCACGCCCCCGCGGCTCCCGACACCCACGACGCGCACGCCGCGGTTGACGAGTCCGGCTTCCACACCGTCCCGTCCGAGGAGGAGCAGGCGCGCACCTCACCCCACGCGGGGCACGCCGACGACCTGGCCAACTCCGAGGGGGCCGATGGCGTCATTCCCCCGGATCTCGCCGACGGCCGCGGACAGGCGGGGCACGTGGCTCCGGGCTGGGATCGGCCGGCCTACCTCTCCTGGTGGGCGCCGACCGCCCTGGTGGGGATCGCCTGGGTGCTGTCCATGGTGGTCTTCGTCAACGTCATCTTCGGCGGGCATACGTACCACGTGACGCTCTACGAGTGGATCGCCGCGGGTGACTTCAAGATCAACATCGCCTTCTACGTCGACCAGCTCACCGCGATGCTGCTGCTTGTCGTGAGCACGGTGGGCTTCCTGATCCACGTCTACTCGCGCGGCTACATGGACGGGGACCGGGGGATGTGGCGCTTCTTCGCCTACCTCAACCTGTTCATGTTCAGCATGCTGCTGCTGATCCTGGGCGACAACTACCTGATGCTCTTCGTGGGCTGGGAGGCGGTGGGGCTGTGCAGCTACGCGCTCATCGGCTTCTGGTACAAGAAGCCCTCGGCCGCGGGAGCCGCCAAGAAGGCCTTCGTCGTCAACCGCATCGGTGACTTCGGGTTCGCCCTGGGCGTGATGATGCTGTGGACCACGCTCGGAACACTCAGCTTCACCGGCGACACCGGCGTCTTCGACAAGATCGGCTCGCAGAGCGAGCTGACCGTCACCGTCATCGCCCTGCTCCTCTTCGCCGGTGCGGTCGGCAAGAGCGCGCAGTTCCCGCTCCACGTCTGGCTCCCGGACGCCATGGAGGGCCCCACCCCGGTCAGCGCCCTGATCCACGCCGCGACCATGGTCAACGCCGGGGTCTACATGGTCGCCCGCTCGAACCCGATCTTCGCCCACGCCCCGCTGGCCATGTTCGTGGTCGCCAGCATCGGGATCTTCACCGCCATCTTCGCGGCGGCCATCGCCCTGACCCAGAACGACATCAAGAAGGTGCTGGCCTACTCGACGGTGAGCCAGCTGGCCTACATGTTCACCGGGCTCGGGGTGGGCGCCTGGGCGGCGGCCATCTTCCACCTCGTCAGCCACGGCTTCTTCAAGGGCCTGCTCTTCATGGGCTCCGGCTCGGTGATCCACGGCGCGGGCGGCGAGCAGGACATGCGCTTCCTGGGCGGCCTGCGCACGAAGATGCGCTGGACCTACCTCACCATGCTGATCGGCGCGCTGGCCCTCTCCGGCATCCCGCTCTTCGCCGGCTTCTTCAGCAAGGACGAGATCCTGGGCGAGACGTTCAGCCGCGGCTACCTGGTCTTCTACCTGGTCGGGATCATCACCGCCTTCATGACCGCCTTCTACACGTTCCGCATGATCTACATGACCTTCTTCGGCTCGTGGCGCGGTCCGGCGGACGCCTGGCACCACGTCCATGAGAGCGCGAAGACCATGGTCGTGCCGCTCCAGATCCTTGCCGTGCCCGCCGCGCTGGTGGGCCTTGCGCTGGGCATCCCGCCCGAGTCGGGCGCGATCCACGGCTGGCTGACCCCGGTCTTCGAGGAGTCCGAGCAGGCCGGCGTCCTTTCCGGCTCCCTCACCGCGGGCGGCCACGGCTTCGAGCTGTTCGGGATCAGCGGCCTCCTGCTGCTGGTCGGTGCCGGCGTGGGCGTCGCGGGCATCTGGCTGGCACATCGCTGGTACGTGACCGACCCGGGCGCCCCGCGCCGCTTCGTGGCCGCCATCCCGCTGGGCCTAGGCCCAGGGATGTACGCCGCCAGCCTGAACAAGTACTACGTCGACGACATCTACCAGCTCGTCTTCGCCCGCGGCGGCGTGCTGCTGGGCCAGGCCCTGTGGTGGTTCGACGCGAAGGTCATCGACGGCGCGGTGAACGGCGTCGGCTGGCTGGCCCGCAAGATCGGCGGCGGCCTGCGCAAGGCACAGACCGGGCGCATCGAGAACTACGGCCTGGGGATGGCCGCCGGGCTGATCCTGGTCGTCGTCTTCTACATCGTGGCTGTCCGATGAACCTGCCGATCCTGTCTCTCGTCGTCTTCACGCCGCTCCTGGGCGTCGCCGCGCTGATCGCCATCCCCGGCGACAGGCACCGCGCCATCCGCTGGGTCGCGCTCCTGGCCGCCCTGGTCAGCCTGGGATTCAGCCTCGTCCTGCTGGGCTACCGGACCGATGGCGCCGAGTTCCAGTTCCTCGAGGACTACAGCTGGATCCCTGCCTTCGGCATGCGCTACTCCATGGGCGTGGACGGGATCTCGACCGTGCTGGTGCTGCTCACCACGGTCCTCTCGGTGGTGGCCATCTTCTACTCGTTCGGCCCCATCCAGATCCGGGTCAAGGAGTACTACGCCTCGATGCTCCTCCTCATGGTGGGCATGCTGGGCGTCTTCGTCTCCCTGGACCTGTTCCTGTTCTACGTCTTCTGGGAGATCAGCCTGATCCCCATGTACCTGGTGATCGGGATCTGGGGCGGGCCGCGGCGTATCTACGCCACCATGAAGTTCGTCATCTACACCCTGGTTGGCTCGCTCCTGATGCTGGTGGCGATCCTGGCGGTGGCCATCGCCCACGGCAACGCCAGCGGTGACTTCACGTTCAGCTATATCGCACTGCGCGGCTTCGGGTACACATCCGGGCTGCAGGCGCTGGCCTTCATCGCGTTCTTCCTGGCCTTCGCCATCAAGGTGCCGATGTGGCCGCTCCACACCTGGCTGCCCGATGCGCACGTCGAGGCGCCCACGGCGGGCTCCATCATCCTGGCCGGCGTGCTCCTGAAGCTGGGCGGCTACGGGTTCCTGCGCTTCGCGGTGCCGCTGCTGCCCGACGCGGCCAAGACCTACGCACCGTTCATCATCGGCCTGGCCGTGGTGGCGATCCTGTACGGCGCACTGGTGGCCATGGTGCAGCCCGACCTCAAGAAGCTGGTCGCCTACTCGAGCGTCAGCCACATGGGCTTCGTCATGCTGGGCGTCTTCGTCTTCAACATCCAGGGCCTGCAGGGCGCCGTCTTCCAGATGGTGAGCCACGGCGTCGTGACCGGGGCGCTCTTCCTCCTGGTGGGCGTCATCTACGAGCGGACCCACGACCGGGCCATCGCCCACATGGGCGGCCTCAACGGCCGGCTGCCGCAGTACGCGGCGATCTTCGGCCTGTTCACCTTCGCCAGCGTGGGCCTGCCGGGCCTGTCCGGCTTCATCGGGGAGTTCCTGGTCCTGCTGGGCACCTTCCGCTTCAACGGCTACGTGGCCGGGGTGACCACCTTCGTCGTGATCCTCTCCGCGGTCTACATGCTGTGGATGTTCCAGCGCGTCTTCTTCACGGTGCCGTCCGACTGGATGCGCCGATTCTGGCCGACGCTGACCGACATGAACCGCAACGAGTGGCTGGCGCTGGCGCCGCTCATCGTGCTGGTCGTGGGACTGGGCGTGTTCCCCGGCCTGGTCCTGCACCTGACCGATGCGCCGGCGCAGCGGATCATCGACGCGGTCAACGGGGCGGGCGGGCTGACCGGCCTGACCCTGCCGTGGTGAGGAGCCGCTAGGGCATGAACTACCTGGACGACCTCTTCCCGCTCATGCCGGAGCTGATCCTGGCGGCGACGGCCCTGGTCATCGTCACCGCGGACCTCTTCCTGCGTCGCGACCGCAAATGGCTGCTCACCCCGCTCACCATCCTCGGGCTGGTGCTGACCGGTATCAGCCTCCCGATCGTGTGGGATACCCCCGGCAACCTGGTCTTCTCCGGCTTCTACCGGGTCGACAACCTGTCGCTCTTCATCAAGGGGGTGGCTCTCGGGATCGGCGTCCTGTCGGCCCTCTTCGCCCCCTCGTACCTCAAGGTGCGTGGCCTGCCGCTGGGCGAGTTCAACGCGATCCTGGTCTTTGGCCTGCTGGGCATGTTCGCGCTGGCGAGCGCCAGCGACCTGATCACGCTCTTCGTGGGCCTGGAGCTGATGGTCATGCCGGGCTACATCCTGACCGGCTTCCACAAGACGGATCGCTACAGCAACGAGGGCGGGCTCAAGTACTTCCTGCTGGGCAGCTTCGCGAGCGCCATCCTGCTCTTCGGCATCAGCTGGACCTTCGGGTTGACCGGGACGACGCATCTGAGCGGGGTCGCCACCGCGCTCGCGACGCGCGGCACCTCACCCGGGCTGCTGGTCGCCATCGGCTTCCTCACCGTTGGCGCCACCTTCAAGGCCGCCGCGGTCCCGTTCCACTACTGGACCCCGGACGCCTACCAGGGCGCGCCCACGCCCATCACCGGCTTCCTCTCGGTCGGCCCCAAGCTGGGCGCCTTCGCCCTCCTGATCCGCATCTTCGTTGACGCGCTCGGCCCCATTCGCGCGGACTGGCTGGCGGTCATGACCGTCCTTGCCGTGCTGACCATGACCGGGGGCAACATCGTGGCCCTCGCACAGTCCAACGTGAAGCGCATGCTCGCCTACTCGAGCATCGCGCACACCGGCTATATCCTGGCCGGCCTTGCTGCGTTCGCCGCCGCGGGCACCGGCGCGGTCGCCACCCAGGGGATCCAGGCGGTGCTCTTCTACCTGCTGGGGTACAGCGTGATGAACATCGCGGCCTTCGCGGTGGTGGGCATGCTCCAGCGCGACACGCACCGCTACGGTGGGATCAGCAGCTTCGCCGGGCTCGCCCGCCGGGACCCGTGGCGCGCCGCGGCCATGGCGATCCTCATGCTGTCGCTCACCGGGATCCCGCCCACGGTCGGCTTCTTCGCCAAGCTCTATGTGCTCATCGCGACCGTCGACGCCGGGCTGTGGTGGCTGGCCGTCGTGATCGTCTTGAATGCCGCGTTGGGCGCCTTCTACTATCTTCGGATCGTCGTGACCATGTACATGCGCGATCCCGAGGACGATCCGGCCCCCATCGACAACGCGTTTGCCGGCAACCTGGGGCTGCTCCTGTCGGTGGCGGGGGTCCTGGTCCTGGGTCTCTTCCCCGACACGATCCTCACCCTCCTGCAGCGGACGCTGGGAACGATCTTCTAAGGTCATGACCCCAAGGCCGCGCGGCGCCCGCCGGGACGCCGGAGCCGGATCCCCATCCCCCTCCTCGCCACTCGAGGCTGCCGCGCGCCGCCTCCTGGACGGGCGCCGGCTGATCCTGGCCGCGAACCGCGGGCCCATCAACTTCAGCGCCTCTGCAGACGGAACCCTGCGGCCTCGTCGTGGTTCCGGCGGCGTGGTGACCGCCCTCTCCCAGGTCGGCGGCCAGGTGCCGCTCACCTGGATCGCCGCGGCCATGAGCGAGGCGGACCGGCGCGCCGCCAAGGACCGGCCACTGCTTGACGCGGCGACCCCCGGCGACGACCTGCGGCTGCGCTTCGCGACGGTCCCGCGCACGACGTTCGAGGCCGCCTACAACGTGATCGCCAACCCGCTGCTGTGGTTCCTGCAGCACGAGATGTGGAACCTGCCGGAGCGGCCCATGGTGGGCACTGCCACCATGCGCGCCTGGCACGACGGATACGTTCCCCTCAACGAGGCCTTCGCGGGCGCCGTGCTCGACGAGGTGCCGCGTGGGGAGCGCCGGCCGCGGATCATGCTCCACGACTATCACCTGTACCTGGCCGCGGAGCCGATCCGCGCCGCGCGCCCCGAGGCGGTGCTCAGCCACTTCACCCACATCCCGTGGCCGCCGTCGTCCATCTGGCAGGTCATGCCGCCGGTCATCCGCGAGGCGATCTGCCGCGGCCTGCTGGCAAACGACGTGGTGGGGTTCCACACCGCGCGCTACGCGCACAACTTCCTGCGGAGCGTCGAGACCTTCCTCCCGGAGGCCACCGTCGACTACCGCCGGCAGACGGTGGCCCGCGATGGACGGCTGACCTACGTGCGCGCCTACCCCATCAGCATCGACGTGGCGGCCACCCGGCATGCCGCCAGGTCCCGGTCGGCACGGCGACGCGCGGAGGAGCTGCTCGGCCAGGCCGCGGAGCAGGTGATCGTGCGCGTGGACCGCATGGAGCCATCCAAGAACATCCTCCGCGGGTTCGCCGCCTTCGAGACGCTGCTCGACCAGCACCCGTCGCTGCGCGGGCGAGTCACCTTCTTCGCGTTCCTGGTCCCCTCGCGGACCAGCATCCGCGAATATCGCGACTACGCGCGCCAGGTGCGCGACGCCGCGGACCGGCTCAATTCCCGGTTCGCCCGCGCGGGTCGGACGGTGGTGCGCATCTTCTACGAGAACAACTACGCGCAGGCCCTGGCCGGGCTCTCGATCGCGGACCTCGTGCTCGTCAACCCGCTCATCGACGGGATGAATCTCGTGGCCAAGGAGGCGGTGGTGGTCAGCGAGCGAGATGCCGTTCTCGTCCTGTCGGAGACCGCCGGCGCCTACGACCAGATGGCCGATGGCGTCCTTCCGGTGGCCCCGGCGGACCTGGTGGGGACCGCCGAAGCGATTGCCCGCGGCCTCGCCATGTCCCGCGAGGAGCGCCACGAACGCCTGGAGCGGCTTCGCACCGGCGTCGAGCGCGAGGATGTTCGCTGGTGGCTTCGGCGCCAGTTCGACGACCTGGGGCGCATCGCGGCAGGAACCGGCGCGCAGGGCCGCACCCGCGGCGGTGGCCGGGGCAGGGTCAGCGCGAGGCGCTGAGCGTCCGGGCCAGCGAGGCGAGCAGGGCGGCCATCGCGTCGGGAGAGGACAGGACAACGTCGGCCGCGGCGGCCACCTCGGCGGGGACCTCGTGGCCGCCCCCCACGCCGAGCACCGCGGCGCGGAGGTCTCCCCGCTCACGCAGCGTGCGCGCCGCGCGGAACATGTCAAGGTCGGTCACGTCGTCGCCGGCCACCAGGAGGCCCTTCAGCCCGTGGCGCGCGACCACCGCCCGCACCGCGGTCCCCTTGTCGCCCAGGCCGACGGGCCGCAGCTCGAGCGCCATCCGGCCCCGGCGCAGCTCGAGGTCGCCGCCGATCACCGGCGCGAGCGCCGCCGCGATCGCGCGACCGGCGGCCGCGGGGTCGCGGGCACCCCGGAAGTGGACCGTGGCGGAGATTCCCTTGTCCTCGACCCGTACGCCGTCGCCCAGGTCGTCGCCCAGGATCTGCAGGGCAGCGCGCACCGCCCGCCGGGCACCCATCAGCTCCGGCGTGCGCTCGGGCTCCGCCGCCCCCGGGGCGAGCCATTCCAGCCCGTGGTTGCCGATCACCAGCAGCCGCGGCCCGACCGGACCCAGGATCGCCCGGGCGTCCGCAGCGGCCCGACCGGTCACCACGCCCACCACCGCCAGCCGATCGGCGAGGCGGCCCAGCGCCTCCAGCCCGGTCGCGACGGGGTGCACGGCGCTCGGCATGGCCGCGATCGGAGCCAGGGTGCCGTCGAGATCGGTGAGGATCCCGGACGGGCCGCCGCGCAGCGCCTCGACGGCCAGGCGCAGGGCCCGCTCAGGATCGATGTCAGTCATCGGTTGCTAGACTCCCGTCCGTGCGTCGCTTCCTGACTCCCGGCTTCGCGGTTCCGCTCCTGCTCGCCGTCGCGGGAGCGGTCCTGATTATCGCTGGGCAGCTGAACCTCGATCAGGGGCCGGCCGGATCCAGCCTGCCGCCCATCGGCGAATCGACCCGCACGCCGTCACCCCAGCCGACCGTGGTCCCATCCGTGGTGAGCGTGGAGCCGACGCCATCGGTGTCGCCCACGCCGACGCCCACGCCGGACCCGGGCTGGGTCGCCACCCAGCTCCAGATCACCTCCATCGGCCTCAACATCAAGGTGCACAAGGCAACCACCGCCGCGCAATGTGGCTTCCCCCCGGAGTACGACGCCTGGGTGCTGTGCGAGGGACAGGAGCCCGGCCGCGGCGGCAACGCCTACATCTTTGCCCACGCCCGCCGCGGCATGTTCCTCCCCCTCTGGAACGTCCAGCTGGGCGCGGACGTCAAGATCCTCATGTCCGACGGCCAGGTGCTCCTCTACGAGGTGACGGAGATCCATCCCAACGTCAGCTGCCCGGACACTGAGGCGCCGAAGATGCCGGCGAACCTGGAGCCACTGGCGCTCAAGTACGCGGAGCCCGGCTGCGGCCAGGGCGTCTTCTGGACCGGCCCCGCCGACCACGAGCGGCTCACCCTGCAGACCAGCCAGGGCTTCAACCGCAACTGGGGCGAGTTCATCGTGGTGGCGGATCCGGTCTCCTGAAGACCGATGTGGGGGTCTGCATGGCACGAGCGGCCGGCCGCGCTCCACGGACGCCGACGAGGATGGCGGGGACGAGGGTCGCGACCGCGACACCCAGGGCGATCGCCAGCACCAGGCGCAGCACGTCGGCCGCCTCGGTCCGTGACCAGCGCTCCAGGAGGTCGGTCAGCAGCAGCGACGCGCGCGGGTCCACGCCCACGAACTCCGGGTGGCCAAGGCTGCGCACCAGGGTGTCACGACGCGCCGGGTCGTCGATCAGCGCGGTGAGCTCGTCGATGCGGCTCTGCCCGATGCTGGTCAGCAAGGCGAGGCCGACGCTCATGCCCACCGTGCGGGTGATCTGCAGCAGGGCGCTGGCGATGCCATAGGCGGTGGATCCCGCGGCTGCCACCGCCGCGGTCGCCCGCGGCGAGACGGTCAGGCCGAACCCGGCCCCGAAGACGGCGAGGTCGCGCGCCAGGCGCCCGAGGTCCGTGCCCGTTCCCCAGTCGAGCGCCCACCACAGCGCCAGCGCGGTGAGCGCGACGCCGAGCACCGTCACCGGTCGCTCGCCGCTGACTGCGCTGACCAGGCCACCGACAATGGCGCCCGCGGCGATCGCCACCGTCAGCGCGCTGAGCGCAACGGCGGATTCGTCCGCACCACCGTTGAGCACCCGGTTGACGAAGACCGGCCCGCCAATGATGGCGGTGGCCAGCGTGTAGCCGGTCAGCAGGCTCACCGCGTTCGCCGCCGAGAACGGCGCGCTGGCGAACAGGTGCGGATCGATGAGCGGGGCCCGGGCACGTCGCTCGAGGAGCGCGAACGCGACCAGGCCCACCCCGGCCACACCCAGCCCGGCGAGGACCAGCGGGTCGCCCCACCCGCGTGAGCCCGCCTCGCTCAACGCGCCGATGCCGGCCACCAGCGCCACCGACGCGACGAGCGCCCCTGGCAGGTCCAGCCGGCCGGGGTGGCGCGGCGTCTCAATGCCACCGGCGACCACGTAGATGGCGAGCAGAGTGACGACCGCGATCGGCACGTTGAGCAGGAAGATCCACTGCCACGGGTGGATGGAGAGGCCGGGGATGGGGAGGCTGACGTTGAGGAGGACCCAGGCCCCGTAGGCCGGTCCGACGGCCATCCCCACGAAGGTCGCGGCACCCTCCACGCCCAGGGCCACCGCGCGGGTGCGCCCACCGAAGATGTGGGCGGCGATGGTCAGCGAGAGCGGGACCATGGCGCCACCGCCCAGGCCCTGGACGGTGCGCCAGCCGATGAGCCAGACGATCCCGCCGTCCGGGCCGGCCACCGGCGCCAGGCCGCTCCCCAGGCTGCCGGCCGCGAACAGGAGCAGGGCAACCAGGTACAGCCGCCGCGCGCCCCACAGGTCGGCGGCCCGGCCGGCGAGCGGCATCGCCACCACGAAGGCGACGAGGTAGGCGTTCACGATCCAGGACGCCCGCGCGAGATCGCTCCAGCCGCCGAAGTCGGCCACGATCGAGGGCAGCGCAATGGCCACCACCATGAGCTCCGCCCCGGCGATCAGGACCCCCAGCGAGGCGGTGACGAGGACCGCCCACGCGGCGGCCGGGTGCAGGTCGACGGTCGGGCGCTCGCCTGCGGTCACAGGTCGACGCGTGACAGGGCGGCCGCGGCTACGGCGAGCAGGAGCCCGGTCGCGGCCAGGGCCATGCCCATCGCCTGCAGGCCGTCGGAGACGGGGTGGCCGAGCGACTGCGCATTGGCCAGGAGGCCAATGCCCGCCGCCGGAAGAGCCGGCGGCTCGGCGACGACGGCCAGCCCGGTTCCCATCAGCGCCGCTGTGGCGATCATCGCGACGATGGCCGCGGAGACCGGCCGCAGCAGGATCCCGGCCAGGAGTGCGACGGCGAGCCCTTCCAGGGACGTGGCGGCCGCGGCCGTGACGAGAGCCGCGAAGGCGGGCCCGTCCATGGGCGGCGCAGACGGGGCGCCGACGACGATCCAGCCGAGGACGCCCGAGATGGCGAGACCCGCCATCAGTGGCAGTGACAGCGACACGAACCAGGCCAGGAGCGCTGCCGAGCGCGGCACCGAGCGGACGGCGAGCCACGCGAGCCGTCCGCTGCGCCGTTCGCCCGCGAGCGCCATGGCGCCGATCCCCGCGGCGGCGATTCCCGCCCCGGCGATGCCGCCCGCCAGCAGCGCCTGTCCATCGGAGAGCGACGCTCGCACGGCGGTGGCAAGCAGTCCGCCGACCAGGCCAAGCGACAGGAGGGCCAGGAACCGAAAGCTGATCCACAGCTCGCGGACGGCCATCCAGGTCAGCGTGCCACCGCGCATCAGGCGCTGACCCTGTCGATGTCGGGACCGCCGCCGGTCGACCCGGTGACCCTGGCGCGGTTCCGATCTCGCTCATGCTGCCGCTGGTCGGCGAGCATGGCGAGACCCCGACGGGAGAGCGGCAGCCGCCGCACGTCCAGGTCGCTGACCGGCGCATGCACCGCAACCCGGCCCGCCCGGAGCAGGAGGACCTGGTTCACGCAGCCCGCCTCGCTGGCAGGGTAGCGACTCGCGATCAGCATGGTCCTCCGCTCACCCGGCAGGCGCAGCAGATGCATTCGCTCGTCGGGGTCCACGGCCCGCAGCGGCTCGTCGAGGAGGACCACCTCCGGGTCGCCCAGGAGCGCCGCGGCCATGGCCGTTCGCTGCAGGTGGGCCAGGCCGATGCGCCGCATGGGTCGTTCGAGGTGGACACCCAGACCCCAGCGATCGACCGCTTCGCCGATGCGGCGGCGGGCGGTCGCATCGTCGAGGAGCGCCAGCCGGGCGGCAAGATCGAGGGCCTCCGCCGCCGACATCCACGGGTAGAGGCCCGTCTCCGGTCCCACGAACGTGATGCGCCGACCCCAGCCCAGTGCCGAGGCGTCGGGCTGCGTGGTCCCGGCGATGCGGATCCGGCCACCGTCGCGGTGCGCGAGCCCGGCCAGCACCCGCAGCAGCAGGGATCCGGTCGCGTCCGGTTCGGCGACGACGAGCAGGCGAGCGCCGACTGCGACGGCGAGATCCACCCCTTCCAGCCCCGATCCGGTCCGGTTGCGCCGGCGCAGCCCCTCGCACACGACGGCCGCCGGGCGCAGGAGCCGGACCGCCCGAGACGACCAGAGGGCGTCCGGCGTTGAGCTCGTCACGCCCGGGACTCTAGCACGAGCCCCGGCGGAAACGGCCGCCCCGGAGGGGGGTCGGCGTTTGGGTGTTGACGCCGGCCGGGAGGGCCCGTAACATAAGCGTTGGCTTATATAAATTCCTGTTTCATAAAGAGTTGCTTGCGCATGACCATCCACGCGGAGCTCCCCGCACATCGCGACCTCGGACGCCTTCGCACCGTCTACCGGGCGCTCGGCGATGAGACGCGCCTGCGGGTGCTCGGGCTCCTGGCCGAGCTCGGACCCATGCCGGTCACGGAGCTCTCCTCGCATGTCGGGCTCTCGCAGCCGCTCATCAGCTGGCACCTGCGCATCCTGCGGGTCGCCGGAATCATCGACACCGAACGCCAGGGGCGCACGGTGATCTGCCGGCTGCGCCTCGCGGCGTTCGAGGAGCTCCGCGAGGCCGAGGGTCGGCTCATCGGGGGCACCTCGGGCATCGGGGTCGCGGCGCGGCGAACGGCAGGGGAGGTGGCGGATGTCCGCTAGCCGGGAGCAGGCGCAGGACCTGGCGCGCGGCGGCTCGCTCGTCCCGTCCTGGGTCAAGGACACGGCGCGGTCCGTGCTGGCGCCCATCGTGCGGATGGCGCTGCGGCTGCACATCACGCCGAACACCGTGACGGTGATCGGGTTCTTCATCGTGATCGTCGCTGCCGTGGTGATCGGCTTCGGCGGGCTCCTCGCCGGCGCGCTCATCCTCACTGCCGGCTCGCTGCTCGACGCCGTCGACGGCGCCCTGGCCCGGGCAACCGGGGGCGGGACCGCCTTCGGCAGCTTCCTCGACTCGACCCTGGATCGCGCGGCGGAGGCGATCCTCTACATGGGCGTCGCCGCCTTCTACCTCGGAGGCTCGTCGCCGACCTGGCCCGTGATCGCCGCGCTCGTGGCGCTGGCCGGCTCATTCATGGTCAGCTACGCGAGGGCGCGGGCTGAGGGGATCGGCCTGACGGCCGCCATCGGCCTGGCGCCCCGTCCGGAGCGGATCGTCCTCATCGTCGCCGGCCTGATCCTGGCCGGGCTCGGCATCGGCGCCGCGCTCGTGGCGGTTCTCTGGATCATCGGCGCCCTGACCGTGGCGACCACGGCACAACGCATCTGGTACGTCTGGCGGCTCACCTCGACCCAGGGTTGACGGCGCCGCCCGAACGAAACACGGACCACGCGACACATCGGTATGGTTTGAGCATGCGGTCTCCGAGAGACCGTGGGAAGGAGATGAAGGAGCCAGTGGCCAGCAGCAACGGTAAGAGCGCCGGGAACGGGAAGCGCCCGACCGACGGGAAGATCCGGGTCGCGATCGTGGGGGTCGGCAACTGTGCCAGCAGCCTGGTGCAGGGGCGCTACTACTACGCGGACGCGAAGCAGGGCGACTTCATCCCCGGTCTGATGCACGTCAACCTGGGCGGGTACCACATCAAGGACATCGAGTTCGTGGCCGCCTTCGACGTCGACAAGGAGAAGGTCGGCAAGGACCTGTCCGAGGCGATCTTTCGCGGTCAGAACAACACCTTCAAGTTCATGGACGTGCCGCACATCGGCGTGACCGTCGACCGCGGCATGACCCACGACGGGCTGGGCAAGTACCTCTCCCAGGTGATCGAGAAGGCCCCGGGGCCGACGGCCGACGTGGTCGGCATCCTCAAGGAGCGCAACGTCGACGTCGTCGTCTCCTACCTGCCAGTGGGCAGCGAAGAGGCGACCAAGTGGTACGTCGAGCAGGCGCTCCAGGCAGGCGTGGGCTTCGTCAACGCCATCCCCGTCTTCATCGGCCGCGAGCCGTACTGGCAGCGCCGCTTCGCCGAGAAGGGCCTGCCGGTCATCGGTGACGACATCAAGAGCCAGGTGGGCGCCACCATCACCCACCGGGTCCTGACCCGCCTCTTCATGGATCGCGGCGTGCGGATCGACCGCACCTACCAGCTCAACTTCGGCGGGAACACGGACTTCCTCAACATGCTCGAGCGCGAGCGCCTGGAGTCCAAGAAGATCAGCAAGACGAACGCGGTCACCTCGATGCTCGACTACGAGCTCGAGGAGGGCAACATCCACGTGGGTCCGTCCGACTACGTCCCGTGGCTGCAGGATCGCAAGTGGTGCCACATCCGGATGGAAGGGACCACCTACGGCGACGTGCCGCTCAACCTGGAGATGAAGCTCGAGGTCTGGGACTCGCCGAACAGCGCAGGCGTCATCACCGATGCCATCCGCTGCCTGAAGCTGGGCCTGGACCGCGGCCTGACGGGCACCCTCGTGGCGCCCAGCAGCTACTTCATGAAGAGCCCGCCCATCCAGATCCACGACGACGTCGCGCGCGAGCGCGTGGAGGCGTTCATCCGTGGTGACGACAACGAGACCCTGGTCGGGACGGAGCAGCTCACCAAGCGGACCCTCCGCAAGCTCGCGAGCACGAAGCCCAAGGACAGCTCGGTGGGCGTCGCCTGAGCGGGCCGACGACGGTGGCCAGCGACAGGGCCGAGCCGGCGGCGAAGACCGCATCGGAACCGGCCTCAAGTGAGTCAGGCGAGCGTATCCGCGAGCGGCTGACCCACTGGGCCTACCTCGCCGGGGAGCGCGTCATCAACGCGCTGCCCCGGTCCGCGGTCCTGCCTGCGGCGGTGGCCGCAGGCAACCTCGCGTTTGACGTGGCGGGTGCCAAGAGCGAGGTCGTGAGACACAACCTCTCGCGGGCCATGGATCTGCCCGCGGACGATCCGGCCGTGGGACGGGCCACCCGGCGTGCCTTCCGCTCCTACGCCAAGTACCTCGCGGACGTGATGCGCATGGCCGGCCTGACCCCCGAGGCCACGGCGCGCCTGGTCCTCATCGACAACATCGAGATCCTCGACGAGGCGCGGGCCGGAGGCACCGGCGTGCTCATCTGCACCGTCCACGTGGGTGGCATGGACCTCATCGGTCCAGGGCTCCACGTCCACGGGGAAGCCCTCCACGTGGTCGCCGACGACACCACCTATGGCCGCCTCTACGACCACCTCAAGCAGATCCGCGCCCGCCACGGGCTGTACCTCATTGGCTGGCGAAACCTGCGCGGCATCTTCAAGGCGCTGCGCGCCCGCGAGAACGTGGTCCTCTTCTGCGACGGCGGCTTCCGCCGCGGCGACGTCCCGGTGGAGTTCCTGGGCGAGGCGACCACCTTCCCGATCGGTCCCGCCTCGCTCTCGGCGCGGACCGGGGCGCCCATGTTGCCGGTCTACTGCCAGCGAACTCCCGACGACCGGTTCCGGGCACGGGGGCTGCCCATCATCCGCTGTACCTCCGAGGAGCCGGCCGAGGTGTACCGCGCCACCCAGGCCCTCGCCGACGCGCTGGGTGGGGTGATCCGCGAGGATCCCTCGCAGTGGTACATGTTCCGACCGGTCTGGCCCGAGACCGATGTCGACCGCGGCTGGGCAGCCGCGGCGCTGGCTGCCGCGCGGCGCGGCGAGGACTGGGGGCGGGTGGCGGACTGATGCTCCGCCACTACGTGCTGCGCTGGGGCCTGTCCCTCCTTGACCTGCTGGTGGGGCATCTGCCCGCCCGGGTCGGCTATGGCATCGCCGACCTGGCCGGACGTGTCTGGCACCGCTTCGCCAGGGAGCGCCGGGCGCTCGTCACCGAGAACCTGCGCCGCGTCTCGCTGGCCACCGGGCGCCCTGCCGAAGGCTCCGGCCTGCGTCGGCTGGTACGGCAGGCATTCATTGAGCATGCCCGCTACTACCTCGAGCTGGTACGCGTGCGGCACTACCCACCCGAAGCCATGGGCGAGCACCTCGAGGTCTGGGAATGGGAACGATGGGAGCCGGTCCTGCGCTCCGGGGTGGTCATCGCCGTTCCGCACCTGGGCAACTTCGAGCCGTATGGGACCTTCGTGGCAGAGCACCGGATCCCTGCCACCGCACCGGTCGAGGAGATCGACCCGCCGGAGCTGTACGAGTTCATCCATGCGCGGCGCGGTGCCGGGCGTGTGCGGGTGATCCCCCTGTCGCGTGCCCGCAGGCCCATGGTCGAGGCCCTGCGCCGGGGAGAGGTCGTGGCGCTGGTCGCCGACCGCGACCTGGCCGGCGACGGGATCGAGGCAACGCTCTTCGGGCATCCAACCACCCTCCCCGCCGGTCCTGCCGCCCTGGCACTGCTCACCGACCGGCCGCTGATCGTGGCCTCCTGCCTGCGGACGGGTCAGGACCGCTTCCGGGCACGCGCCTGGAGTATCGACGTGGAGCGCACCGGGGACCGCCACGCGGACGCCAGGGCACTGATGGCCGCGGTCGCACGCCGTTTCGAGGAGGCCATCGGGGAGGCGCCCGCCCAGTGGTGGGGCGCGTTCCAGCCCATCTGGTCGGACCAGCGGGCCGCAGGGCACGCGGAGCCATCGAGCTCATGAGCGCGGTGCCCAGGAACGGCGGGCCGCGGGGCAAGGCGGACATGCACATCCACACCCTGTACTCGGACGGCACCGCCTCGGTCGCTGAGGTGCTCGACTGGATCGAGACGCGCACCGATCTCGACGCCGTGGCGATCGCCGACCACGAGCGCATCGACGGGGCCCTGCGTGCCCTCGAGCTGCACGCCGCGCGCGACTACCACTTCGATCTCGCGGTGGGAGAGGAGATCACCACCCGCCGTGGCCACCTGCTGGCGCTCTTCATCAGCGAGCGGATTCCGGCCCTCCGGCCCCTGGAGGAGACGGTCGAGCGGATTCACGCTGCCGGAGGCATCGCCATCGCCCCCCACGCGCTCGCCCCGCTGACGCCGAGCATCGGCGCGCGCAGCCTTCGGCGCCTCGCGTCGGATCCGGATCCCAGGCGGCACCTGGACGGCATCGAGCTGATCAACCCGTCGGCGGCCGGACGCTCGCGGGACGGCGCGCGGCGGCGGCTCAACGCCACGACCCTGCACCTGCCCGCGACCGGCAGCTCCGACGCGCACGTCCTGGAGGGGATCGGCTCCGCGTGGACCTGGTTCGACGGCACCACCACCGCGGAGTTCCGGACCGCACTGGCGGCCGGGACCACCGATCCCGCGGGGCGGCACTGGAGCGCCTGGCACAACGTCGACGTCTATCGGCGCCAGCTGGGTGCCAAGGCGCGGCACCTCGGGCATACTCTGCGCCCGACCGGAGAATGGCGATGACCTCCGCTGAACCATCCCCTGCAGCCCCTCCCGCGGATTCGAGGCGGCCGCTCAAGATCGCCCTGGTCAGCCCCTACGGCTACCCGCACCCCGGCGGCGTGAACGACCACGTGCGCAACCAGTACGAGCAGCTCCGCCGTCTTGGGCACGACGCCTGGATCATCACCAGCAAGTACGGGAAGCAGCGGGCCAGCGAGGGGCACATCATCCGCTTCGGCACCGGGTTCGCGTTCCCGGCCAACGGGAGCATCGGCCGCGTCACGCTCAGCTGGCGCTTCAAGGAGCAGGCCCGCCGCATGCTCGCGGAGCACCGCTTCGACATCCTCCACTTCCACGAGCCGTTCGTGCCGTTCCTGTCGCCCACGGTGCTCGACCAGTCGGAGACGGTGAACGTCGCCACCTTCCACGCCTTCGGCGGTTTCTCGCCCAGCTACTGGGTGGGCCAGCGCTGGGGATCGCATCTCGCGCAGCGGCTCCACGGGCGAATAGCGGTCTCGGGTGCCGCCCGCCACTTCATCAACCGCTACTTCCCCGGCGACTACCGGATCATCCCCAACGGTGTCGAAGTGGAGCTGTTCGCCAACGCCGAGCCGCGCGACGAACTGCGCGACGGGACCCTGAACATCCTCTTCATCGGCCGGCTGGAGGAGCGCAAGGGGCTCATCCACCTCCTGCGGGCCTATCACCGGCTGCGCAAACGCCACGTCGATGCGCGGCTGCTGGTGCTGGGTGCCGGACCGAAGCTGCGGGAGTACCGCCGGTTCGTGGGCCTGCGCCAGATCCGCGACGTGGAGTTCCTGGGCCGGGTCAGCGACGACGAGAAGGCGCGCTATCTCGCGTCAGCCGACATCTTCTGCGCCCCATCGACCGGGCAGGAGAGCTTCGGCATCGTGCTGCTGGAGGCCATGGCCGCCGGCGTGCCCATCGTTGCCTCGGACATCCACGGGTACAAGCAGGTCGTCCAGCGCAACGTCCAGGGGCTGCTCGTGGAGCCGCGGAACCACAAGCAGCTGGCCGCCGCCCTCTACGCCCTCTCCCGTGATCCCGAGCTCCGCAACGAGATGGGCGAGGCCGGACGCGCGCGCGCGCCCGAGTTCTCGTGGCGTCGTGTCACCGAGCAGGTCGTCGACTACTACCACGAGGTCCGCGACCAGGCCATCGCCGGCGGCGGGAGCGCTTCCCCTCGAGGCTGAACGGCCCCGGAGCCTCCGCCGGACGGGTCTCCCCGCGCTCAGGCGTTCAACGGCTTGCGGTAGATCCGCCCCTGCTGCACCACGCTGAAGCCCAGCCGCTCGTACAGGCCCAGCGCCCCGTGCGGGTTCTCCGCGTCGACGCCCAGCCGCGCCGTGGCCGCGCCACCGTCGCGAAGGACGCGAAGGCTCTCCGCGACCAGCGCGCGACCGATCCCCTTCCGCCGCCAGGCACGTCGCACGCCGACCGCGTTGACCCAACCGCGTCGCAGGCCAAGCGCCTCGTTCTCGGCGCGATTGATGCGGTTGAGCGACTGGCCCACGATCTCGTCGCCGTGCCAGGCCACGACCCACAGCGCGTTGTCCCTGCGAGGATCGTTCACCATCCGCGCGAACGCCTCGGGCGTGTCGTCGATCCCGCCGAAGTGGTCGCTGAAGGCCTCCACCTCGACCTCGAAGATCTGGCGAAGGTCCTCCTCACGAACCGGACGCACCTCGACGCCATCCGGGAACCGAACGTCTGGAAGATCCTCCAGCGAGGGGCGGTCCATCTGGAACCAGTAGCGAACCGGCGCGTAGCCATTCGCCTCCAGCAGCGCGTTCCGCGCCTGGTCCTGGATGAACGACCAGCTTTCGAGGCGCTTCACGACCTCGGGACCATGAGCGGCCGCCACCTGGCGCTGGCGAGCCTCCGTCCAGCGCAGGAGCGCGCCGCCCATCCCGCGGCGGCGCCAGCCCGGATGGACGGCACCCCATACGCCGTAGTTGTGACCCCCGTCGTTGTCCAGCTCCCAACCGCCGATGGTGAAGCCAACCAGCGTGCCGTCCACCTCGGCGAGGAGGATGTCCCTGTCCGGATCACGGCGTGCGTCGTGCTCCAGGAAGTTCGCCCATTCCTCCGGCGTCTCGTGCTCCTCGATCCGGTCCACCTCCGCGGCCAGGTTCGCGAGCGCCACCACCGGACCGATGTCACCCGGTCGCCGGATCCCCCGGAACCGCAGCTCGGCGATGGGCGGAGGATCAGGGATGTCCGGAACGCCGGCGGGCATCCCCGCCGGCGTCACCGCTCCAGCGTGCGTCATTCGGTCGCCTCCATCGACTTGCGATACGCCCAGGAGCGCTTGACGACCTCGAAGCCGGCGCGCTCGTAGACGCCCACCGCCCCGGTGGGGTTCTCCGCGTCCACGCCCAGCATCGCATGCTCCATCCCCGCCTCGCGGATGACGGTCATGGCACGGGCCACCACCGCGGCGCCCAGGCCGCGACGCCGCCAGGGCCGACGCACAAAGACGCTCTCCAGCCAGCCGTGCTGACGCTGGAACTCCGCGTTGTCCTTGCGATAGATGGCGTTGACCGAGGCGCCCGCGATCTCGTCGCCGTCCCAGGCCACGACGTGCAGCGATGGGTCGAAGTCTTCCTCGGCCACCCAGCTCTCGAACGCGGCCTCGGTCGCGGGGAAGCCGCCCCAGTGGTCGGCGAACGCCTCCACGTCGGCGCGCCAGAGCTGGCGCAGGGCGTCGCGATCACGCGACATGGGCCGCACTTCGATCCCGTCGGGGAACGGTACCTCGGCGATCGGCCGGGAGAGGTCCCGGCGCATGTCGTAGAACGAGCGCACGACTTCGTACCCGTGACGGGCAATGAGCGCCCGCTTGGCGTCTCGGTGCTCGTCGGCCCAGGTGCCGTAGATGTGCGGCAGGTCGGTAGGCTGCTCGCGTGCGCTCTCGCGGGCGCGAGCCTCCAGGCGGTGGAGGAGCCGCGTGCCGATCCCCCGCCGCAGCCAGTCAGGGTGGATGTAGCCGCCCACCCGGTGCTCGCGAAGGCCGTCGGTGGTGTCGACCCAGTTCGTCCAGCCGTAGCCGACCAGCGACCCGGAGTGCTCGACCAGGAACAGGTCGCGCGCCGCGGTGAACTGCTCGTCGTCACGGCCGAAGAAGTTGACGAGCTCGGACGCGATCACCAGCTGGTCCTCGCCATCGGCTCGGTTGGCGGCGTTGGCCAGGGCGGCCATCGCCTCCGCGTCGCGGGGTCCGGTCCAGTTGCGGAAGCGGAGGTCGAGCTCCGTCATCGGTTCGGTGGTCATGGTGTTCTCCGTGTGATCCGCGGCGGGGCGGGATACCCCGCCGCTTCCCGTCGTCATCGGTCTATCCAACGCGCTTCAGCTTCCCGGTCCGCTTCGCATACCGCTCTGCACGGCCGAAGGCCCAGATCCCCAGGGGGATGAGGACCACGCCCATCAGCAGCAGCGGCCACACGTCGCTCAGCACCGAGCCGATGCCGGCCCCGCCGATCAGGCCCTTGCGTACGCCGTCGAGGACGTACGTGGCCGGGCTGAAGTGGCTGAGGACCTGCATCCATCCGGGCAGCACGCTGACCGGGTAGTAGACGCCGCTGATGAGCAGCAGCACCGACTGCAGGACGAAGGTCATCTGCGCCCCGCGCTCCACGTACATGAGCGGCAGGATGGCGGTCATGATCCCGATCCCGATGAAAGAGAAGGATCCGAGCAGCATGAAGGCCGCCGCCGTCGCGAAGTTGGCACGGGACAGGTCCAGCTCGAAGAAGAGCGCGAGCACGGTGAGCACGACCACGGTGTGGACGAGCCCGTAGGCGATCGCGTACAGCGTCGAACCGACCATCTGCGTGTAGCGCCGCACCGGGGCCATGAACGTGTACTCCAGGGTCCCCTCCCAGCGCTCCCAGCTGACCGTCTCGGCAATGAAGCTGAAGACGACCGACAGGTAGTTCCAGAAGACGGCGCCGATGACCAGCGTCAGGAGCAGGGTGTCGTTGCCCTGGTCCTTGCCGATGAGGGACACGGCGAGCGCGCCCGCGATGGCATAGACCAGGAAGGCGACCTCCCAGCCCCAGTAACGCTTGGTCAGGTTGAAGTTGCGCTCGACGAAGGCGAAGCTCGCCCGCATCTCGCGAGCCATCAGGCTCATGGCTTCTGCTGTCTCCTGTCGGTGGGTTGGATGCCGGTCCAGCCCCTAGAGGGGACGGACCGGCCGAAGCGTCGGGTCCGCAGCGATGCGCGTGCCGACGCGCACCAGCTGGCGGCCGACCCAGCGCCGCATGCGGCGCTCCTGCGTCCGATGCGCGCGCGAACGGTGGATCTCGCGGCGCAGACGCGTCACGTGGTCCTCGTGCGCGGTCATCAGGTCGCGCGGGGTCGGATGGATCATCACGGTGCTCACCTCCTTTCTTCCGTTCTTCATTCGTCTTCGTTCTTGGTGTCGTCTTCGCCGATGTCGTCGTCGAGGCTCCGCCCGGTGAACGTCATGAAGACGCTGTCCAGGGTCGGTGCCTGGCCGTAGTCGCGGGCCACCATGGCCTTGAGCGCCTCCGGCGTGTCCTCCACGACGATCCGGCCGTCGTTGATCAGTGCGATCCGGTCGCAGAGGCGCTCGGCCTCGTCGAGATCGTGTGTGGTCAGCACGATCGTCGCGTCGTGCGTGTCCCGCAGCTCCTCGATGAAGGCCTGGACGTCCAGCTTCGAGCGGGGGTCGAGACCGGTGGTCGGCTCGTCCAGGAGCAGGAGGGTGGGGCTGGTCAGCAGCGCCCGCGCAATGGCGACCTTCTGCTGCATGCCCCGGCTCATCTGCTCCAGCGGACTGCCGAGCCGCTTCTCGCCGATGCCCAGCCGGGCGAGGATCCGCCGCGACTCCGCGTGGGCGACCCGGGTGTCCAGGCCGTACAGGCGTGCCGCGTAGTGCAGGTTCTCGTCCGGGCTGAGCTTCTTGAAGAAGGCGGCGTCCACGCTGACCCGGTTGATCAGGCGCTTGACCGCCATCTCGTCCCGCTCGATGTCGTGGCCGAAGACCTCGACACGACCGCCATCCAGGGTGAGCAGCGTGCTCACCAGGCGGATCAGCGTGCTCTTGCCGCTCCCGTTGGCGCCCAGGATCCCGTAGATCTCTCCCCGCGGAATGCGCAGGCTGACGTCGCTCACGGCGACAACCGGCTTGCGCTTGCGGCCCACGACGAACGTCTTGGTCAGGTGCTCCACCAGGAGCGCTGGGACGCCGGTCCCGTCGATCGGCCGCTGCCGGGGCGTGGCCCGGGCGACTGGCTCGCTCTTCACTTGTTCGGTCACCGTGGTCATGGCCGGTGTCCTTCTGCTCGCTTCGGGTGGTCGGTGGTGGCTGGCTTGCGGACCGCGTGACATGGAACGAGCCGTGGTCCCTGCGCGGGTCCACGGCTCCTGGCGATCCCTCGACCGCGAGGCATCAAAAAACCGTGGACCCGATCCGGCCCACGGCTCGTGGCTTGTTCCGGCGGCGGTGCCGCCCGGTCGTCAGCTCGAGGTGGGCGCAGATCTCCCGTCGAACTCGCCGGTGGCCGGCGAACGTCGACGCGCGCAGATCGCGCTGCTGAGGAGAACCATTCCTGCGCTCGCTCCCTGTCTTCAGTGGTGGTTGGTCGGCGGCGGAGACCCGCGCGGACGCGGTGACTCCGGCCGCGGAGTCTACCCGTCGGTCGCCCGAGATGTCAACCGGATCCGGGGATCGAAGCATTTCCGGCGGAGCGCAGCCCCCGGGCGCAGCACCCCCGGCATGGCGCCGACGGATGAGCCGCAACGCCCGCGTCAAGGGCCAGCGGCCCGTTGCGCATCGGTCCGACTGGCACTCGCGGCCGGGAAGGCGGGGGCTGGCATTTCCGGGGACCCATGCAAGAATGGCGCGGGCGCGCACGCGTCCGCAACGGAGGGTAGGAGGTCATGCGAATCAACCGTGGGCTCCTCTTCTGGGGCCTGGGGCTCATCACCGCGGGCGCCATCGCGCTCGCCATCCAGCAGGGCATCCTGGATCGCGACACGATGGCCGGGGCGTGGCGTCTCTGGCCGCTGATCCTGGTCGCCATCGGCATCTCGCTCATCGTGGCCAGGACCCCGGCCGCACCGCTGGGCACCGCTGTGGCCGCGCTGGTGGTCGGGGCCATCGTGGGAACCGCCATCGCGGTGGGGCCGGGGCTGGCGATCGGCTGCGGCTCGGGGTCGGATCCGTCGACGCTGGCCGACCACACGGGCTCCTTCACCGGGGACGCGGCCTCGCTCGACTGGCGGCTGAACTGCGGCAATCTCGATGTCTCGATGACCTCGGACAGCGCCTGGAAGGCATCGGTCGGCAGCACCGGCAGCGACCAGCCCACGGTCACCGGCACGCCGGCCGAGCTGCGGATCCAGTCGGCCGATACGAACGGCTGGTTCACCGACCACGGCCGCGAGCGCTGGGTGGTGAGCCTGCCGACCGCGCCCTCGTATGACGGCAACGTCCGCGCCAATGCCGGCAAGGTGACCATGGACCTGGGCGGGAGCACCTTCACCTCGCTCGATCTGCAGCCCAACGCGGCGGACGTCCACCTGCGGCTGTCCGATGCCAGTATCACCGGCTTCGACATGGAGATGAACGCGGGGTCCGCGTCCATCTCCGCCACGTCGGGCACCCTGCTGGTGGGATCGATCCAGATGAACGCCGCCAGCGTCAAGTTGTGCGTACCGTCCGGCACCGCCATGCGGATCACCGCGAGCGGAACCGCCTTCAGCGCGGACCTCGGCGGAAACGGGCTGACGCATGACGGCGACACCTGGGAGAGCCCCGGGTACGACGCATCGGCCCAGCATCGCATCACGCTCGCCGTGCACGGGAACGCGGCGAGCATTCAGCTGAACCCGGATGGAGGCTGCTAGGGTGAACCGCCGACTCTACCGATCCACAACCGAACGCGTCCTGGGCGGCGTGGCCGGGGGCGTGGCCGACTACTTCGACCTGGACCCCGCGCTGGTGCGGGTCGCCTGGGCGATCCTGATCCTCGCCTCCGGCGGGCTCTTCGGGCTCCTCTACCTCGTGATGTGGTTCGTGGTGCCGGAGGCGCCCCCGGGATTCAGCTACGGCCAGCCCTGGCCGTCCACCCCGTCAATGGGAGATGCACCCATGCCGCCCGCCGGCGAGACACCCGCAGGGGCTGATGCGGCCGGGACCGCGGCAGCGCCGGGCACGCCGCCACCCTCCATCGCCCACGAGTGGGCGGGACGGCGCGCGGAGCGGCGGCGCCATCGGTCAGGGGGCGGGGGGATCGTCCTCGGCTCGCTGCTGATCCTGATCGGTGCCTGGTTCCTGGTCCGCGAGTACGTCCCCTGGCTGAACCGCGTCGAGCTGTGGCCGATCGCCCTGGTCCTGCTGGGAGTCGTCCTCCTGGTGAGCGCCATGGGCCGGCGAACCGAATAGCGCGCCCAGGGGTCGGCGGCGATCCATCAGGTCCCGGCCCCACATCGCCAGAGCGGCGGCCGCCAGCGCCAGCACGGTGCCCAGCGCGAGCCGCAGGGTGGACCCGGTCAGGAGCTGCTCGCGCGGTCCCTGCGGCGGGTTCGGGAACTGGAACCCGTAGTTCCAGGGCGGCAGCGCGCGCGCCGCGTTGATGTACCAGTCGGGCATTGGCCAGGCCGCCCCCAGCGGCCAGATGGCCACGCCCACCACCACCGCGGCCACCAGGAAGGCGATCGCCGTGGACCGGTATGCCCGGCTGCGCAATCCCTCGTCCACCAGGTAGGCGATGGCGATCATGGCGAACAGGACCGCGGTGAAGTAGTGGTACTGGAAGGTGGCCCGCTCGATCCGGGTCCACGGCAGGTACTGGAAGACGAAGGCGCCCACCAGCAGGGCCAGCGCGTAGGATCGGCGCCGCCAGGCGAGGACCGCGCCGGCCAGGATGGCCGGGATGCCCGCCCAGAAGAGGATCGGGTTGCCGCCGTTGTAGATGGCGGCAACCAGGCGGCTGTCCCACTCGCCGGGTGATCCGTAGAACCAGACAGGCTTGAGGTCGAGCGGCCAGCTCCACCACGGCGAGGCCGCCGGGTGGCCGGCCTGCAGGCCGAAGTGATACCCGAACATCTGCGCCTGCAGCTCGTCGAGCGACCAGCCGTAGCCGGGCCCGGTGTTCGGAATCGCCACCGAGTGGCCCAGCTGCAGGTACGGGATGTAGACCACGAAGTAGACGACCAGCGGGATGACGAGGAGGGCGGCCCCGATCCAGGGCCAGGAGAAGCCGGCCATCTCGCCGGGCGCCATCCAGCGGTGGTCGCTCGCCGGGTTCCGGATCGACAGGATCGCCCGCCACAGCAGGAGCACGGCTGCCACGGCGACCATGATCCACGCTGGCCAGGCGGCCTGGGTGCCTCGCGCCAGGAAGCCGAAGATCATCTCGACCGAGTTCTTCGGCGTGCGGCCGGCGACCTGGGTGAAGCCGATGGCGAACGCGAGGCCGACCCCGCCGAGGACCACGCCCGTCGCGGGGAGCGCCATCAGGTCGCGGC
Source organism: uncultured Chloroflexia bacterium (assembly GCA_963814105.1). GTDB lineage: Bacteria > Chloroflexota > Limnocylindria > QHBO01 > QHBO01 > CAVXEH01. The sequence continues at coordinate 99,709 of CAWFBQ010000005.1, read as the reverse complement.
CCTCCAAACGAACCGGCCTGACGTAGACGAGCACCAGCCCCAGCGCCACGGCCGCCCAGCACAGCACCTGGAAGGGCCACGGCGCCCCGAAGCCGGCGACCACCGCCAGGAAGGCCATGACCGCCAGCAGGACGAATCGTCCCAGGTGCGACCGGCCCAGGACCATCACCCACAGGCCGGCGAGCGCGTAGAAGCCGACCCACTTGGAGGCCGCCGCCAGGCCGATGAGGACGCCCACCAGCGGTAGCGCCCACCAGGCGCTGCGCGCCCATCGGCCCGACCAGATCTGCCAGAAGACCAGGTAGGCGGCAACGATGAAGACCGCCACGTAGATGTCGTTCATGGCGATCCGGCTCATGACGTAGCTCATCCCGTCGAAGGTGACGAAGGCCGCGGCCAGGATCGCGATCCGGCGGCGCCGGAACATGGTGGCCGCCAGCAGGTAGATGAGCGCCACCAGGATCGAGCCGAAGACGATCCCCATCAGGCGCCAGGCGAAGGCATTGCTCCCGGCGTCGATGCCCACCAGGGCCGCGCTCGTCGCGCTGCCGCTTGCCTGCCCGGTGGTCGAGGTCGTGACCAGGAGCCGCCCGTTGTCATCGGACTGGGCGTGGTTGGAGACGTCCATGGCCATGGCGGTCGCCGGCCCCGGCAGCTCGGTGCTGTCGAAGGTGGCGAAGCCGGAGCGGTTGTCGCCCAGCGGCTGGATGGTCCAGATCACCGGCTTGCCGCTGGCGGCGTCGGTGCCCGACGCGTAGACGATGTTCGCCACGGACTGCCAGATGAACCCCGTCGCCTGCCCGGGAAGCGGGACGGTGGCGATGACGGACATCCCCGGCGCGTCCAGGACGGTCATGCCGCCGGTCGTTGCCGGATGCTCGTCCGTCGCGGGGAGCGGTCCGGTCGCGACCCAGGCCTGCTGGTCGGTGCCGGTGCCGGAGACCGCGATAGGACCGAGTGGCGTTGCGGTGAGCACCTGTGAGCTGACCTGCTCCAGGGTCTGGGCGTTCAGCGAGACGATGGTCCCCTGGTCGGGAACCGTGGCGAGAACCACGTCAACCGAGCTGTCGCCGGACCCGGCCGCGAAGGCGACCTGCGGCGTGACCAGCGGGTCATTGGCCTCGATGGTATTCGTCCCGGCGTCGGCCACCGCAAGGCCGTCTGGTCCGCGAAAGACGAGCACGCCCGAGCCCTGCGGGGCCAGGATCTGCGCCACGCTGGCGAGGCCACTGGCGATGGTGCCAGCCTCGACCGGGGGCGCCCGTTCGCCGTTGAGCCCAAGGAAGAGGCTCAGGTCGTAGATGCGAACGTCGCCGTCGTCGGAGACACCGACCAGCAGGCGAGTCCCGGCCTCGTCGTAGGCCAGCGCCGCCACCGGGTGGCCGACGTCCCATTGCCCCACGAGATCACCGCCCAGGGCGTCGCGGGCCACGATGGTCGTTCCATCCGCGGTGAAGGCGATTGACCGTTGATACCCGAACGCGGATCGCCGGGGCGCGACAGCCAGGGCGGCCGACGCAGATGGCAGGTCGGTGGTGGTGACCACCTTGTTCGGATCGGCCACCTGGATGCCGGCCGCGATGAGGTACTTGGCCAGCATCGGGTGGGTCCACTCGTACACGTCGCGCGTCCAGCCGTGCTCCCAGTCGGCGAGGAACTCCGTCGCGGAGCGGGCGTGGTAGACCTCGTCGAAGTGCATCGAGCGCGGGATGTCCAGGCGCCAGAGCCGATATCCGAACGCGACGAGCACGAACGCGACCAGCAGCAGCAGGTCAACGCGGTCGAGCCGCCGCCAGGGCTCGCGGAACCACGGGCTGGCCCGATCGACGCGGAACCACGAGCGCCACGCGGCCCACGCTGCCGGCACCACCGGCCGCGCGTCGTCACCGCCCCACGAGCCTGCCCAGGCGGCGGCATCGCCCCTGTCGTCGGCGACATCCTGCATGGGCACCTCGTCGGGATCCGCGTCGAAGATGCGCTCGGCCACGGCGGAGGTGCGCGCCCGGGCGACGCCCACGGCCAGCACCACAAGCCAGCCCATGACCACCACGATCAGGGCCGAGATGAGCTCGATGCCCCACGGCGAGAGGAGCGTCGCGTTGAGCACCGGGTCGCGGACCATCGCCTGGCCGCCGATGCCGGGGTTCATCACGCTGGTCTCCACGAACGACCAGTCGGCGGTGTAGACGCCGTAGATGTTCGCGAAGAACGAGAGGGAGAGGAGCCCGTACAGGAGCTGCCAGCGCCACCCGCGCGCGACCAGCGGTGCCGCCAGCGCCAGGGCGGGGAAGAGGTACCGTTCGTGGACCCGGGTCGGCAGCACGAAGAAGGCCACGGCCACGACCAGGGTGCCCACCAGGATCCCGACCGCGTCGTCACGGCGAATGACGATCCAGGCGGCGACCAGCGCGGCGGCGGCGAACAGGACCACGCCCACCAGCTGCCAGGTCACCGCGAAGCTGCCGAGCATGGCGATCACCTGCTGGTCGTCGCCCCAGGTGAGCGACGGCGCCAGGCCGCCGGCGCTCAGCGGGTTGGCCAGCGCACTCCACGGGTTCATCCACAGGTTGAAGGCGTTGGTCGTCAGCCCGTGATACGTCGACGCCGCCTCGATGAACTTGCCGACCAGGGTCGTGTCCGAGCTGTTCGGGGTCCACACCGTGAGCCCGAACGGCGCTATCAGCAGCACCAGGCTGCCCAGTCCCGCGGCGAGCGAGGTGAGGATCCGCAATCGGTCCGGGCTGCCATCCTGCTCGGGGTCCGCGGATCGGCCGAATGCGTGGCGCTTCATCCCGACCAGGAAGACGATGGGGATCATGAAGGCGAACTGGAACTTCACCAGCAACGCGAGAATGGCACCCACCGCCGCCACCTCGGTCCAGCCGCGCAGGAGCGCGTAGACGGTGGCGAGCAGCACCAGGGTGCCCACCGAGTCGACCTGGCCCCAGACGGCGGAGTCGAAGATCACGCCGGGGTTGAACAGGTACAGGATGGCGGCCACCACACCGATCCATTCGCCGGCGTCGTCGCCCACCCAGCGACCCAGGAAGCGCCGGGCGATGACGAAGAGGAGCCACGCGTTGGCCGCATCGGCGAGGATGGGCGGGATCTTGATCAGGCCGCCGGTGATGTCCAGGCCGGCCAGCGGCGCGACGGCATGCCCGATGCTCCCCAGCGCCCAGAGCACGTACAGGTACCCCGGCGGATAATCCTGGAACTGGCCCGGGGCGTAGAACGAACCCGGTCCAACCTGGGCAAGCCGCTGGGCCCACGCGGTGAAATCGCCCACATCGGTCCCGAAGCCGCTGTGAGGAACCAGGATCCCGGCGATGAACGCACGAAGGAGCAGGCCACCGACGATGATTGAGAGCAGAAGGATGCCCGCCTCGAGGGGCAGGCTGCGCTCGGATGACCTCGCGCCCCGGCCCCGCGCGGGGTCGCGGGTCGTCATCGGCGCCCGGAACACGGGCGCCGGTAGCTCTCGCTCGCCAAGGTGGCGGTGAGTATACATCGGTCCCCGCAGCCTTCCGGCGCCGGTCGGCCCGGGCATCGCCTGGCCGTTCCCTACGCGGACGGGCTGCTGACCTGGACCGCCCTCGCCGTCACGCTGGTCGCGCTCGCGTTCTACCTGCGCACCATGCTGCCCGCCGACGGCTTCTGGGACACCGCGGAAGCCCAGACGGTGCCGCACACCCTGTCCATCTTCCACCCGACCGGCTTCCCGACCTACGCCATGCTGGGCTGGCTCTGGAGCCAGATCCCGCTGGGTGGCATCGCCTGGCGCATGAACCTGCTCTCCGCCGTGTGCCTGGCGCTCTCCTCGGGACTGGTGGTCCTCATTGCCGGTCACCTCATCGACGAACGGCATCCGGGGGTCCGTGCCGCGGCGGCGGCCGTGGCCGGCGGCGTCTTCGCCTTCGCGGCGGAGTCGTGGGCGCTGGCGGTTGCCGCCGACGTCCATGCGCTCAATACCCTCTTCGTTGCGCTCGTCATCTGGCTCCTCTTCTGCTGGCGGGCGGCGGAATGGAGCGAGGCCCGGCACCCCGGGCGCTGGCTGCTGGCCGCGTCGGGGGTGTTCGGGATCGCGATGGGCAACCACCCGCTGGTGGGCCTGCTTGCCTTCGGGATCGCCGCGTGGCTGTTCCTCGTCGACCCCGGCATCTGGCGCCGATGGCGGCTGATCGCCGGCTGCGCCGGGCTCCTGGCACTTGGCCTGGCGACGTATCTCTACATCCCGATCCGGGCCCTTACACCGCCGCAGCCACCGCTCTTCTACGCGCGTCCCACGACCCTGGAGCGGATGAAGTACCTGGTCTTCGCGGAGCAGTTCCACGGCCTCTTCGATTTCGGGAACCTGCTGACCACGTTCGGGCCCAAGTGGGCGTACGCGGCGCCCATCCTCGCGCGCCAATACATCGGCCCGGGGTGGCTGCTGGTCGCCATCGGGGCAGCGACGGTGTCGGTCCGGCAGCTCAGCGCGTTCGTCTTCCTGGGACTGGTGGTCCTCGCCGACGTCGTCTACTCGATGAACTTCAACGACGGCGACATCGCGCGCTACTACCTTCCGACCCTGGTCGCGACCGCGCCGCTCATCGGTGCGGCGGTGGCGATGGCCACGGCCTACTCGGGCCGTGCCGCCGCCCAGGTCATGCGGCGGATGGCCGGGTTCGTGGGCCGGCGGCGGATCGCGGTCGGCGCGGGGGCGGCGGTCCTGTCGGTGAGCCTGCTGCTGCCGGTGGCGACCCTGGTCGTCAACTACCAGCCGTCCGACCAGAGTGCGAACCATGACGCGGACCGCTGGGTGGCCAGCGTCTACCAGGCCCTTCCGCCGAACGCCGTGATCATCAGCTGGTGGAGTTACTCCACGGCCCTGTGGTACCACCGCTGGATCCTGGGGGAGCGGCCGGACGTCACGATCATCGACGAGCGAAACATCATCGACGACGGCTACGGTACGATCGACGGCGCCATTCGTGCCTTCGAGGGGAGGCGGCCGGTCTTCGTGCTGCCGCCCGACTGGGAGGTGCAGCGGGTGCTGAATCTGTATCGGACCCAGACCATCCAGACCTACAGCCGGTACCCCGACATCTACCGTATCGAGGAGACCAGCCCGTGACCGATGGCGGCCCGTCCGAGCGGCCGCGCCTGACCTTCTTCTTCCCCGCCTACAACGAGGAGGAGAACGTCGAGCGCACGGTCCAGCTGGCGATCGACACGGTCGGATCGCTCGTTCCCTCGATCGAGGTGCTGGTGGTCGACGATGGCTCGAGCGACCACACCGGTGCCCTGGCCGATGCCCTCGCGGCGGCCGATCCGCGGGTTCGTGTCCACCACCAGCCGAACCGCGGGTACGGCGGCGCGCTGCGCGCCGGGTTCGCCAATGCGCGCGGTGAGCTGATCGCGTTCAGCGACGGCGACCTCCAGTTCGACCTGGCCGAGTTCAAGCTCCTCCTGGACCGGCTCGACGATCCGTCGCGGCCACCCGTCGACGCGGTGATCGGCTGGCGGATCAAGCGCCGGGACCCATTCCACCGGATCTTCATTGCCAAGACCTACAACGCCATCGTGTCGATCGCCTTCGGGCTTCGGGTGCGGGACATCGACTGCGCCATGAAGCTGTTCCGGGGCGAGGTGTTCGACGGGCTGCGCCTCACGGCCGAGTCGCCCTTCCTCTCCGCGGAGTTGCTCATCAAGCTGCGAGCGCGGGGCTTCCGGATGGCGCAAGTGGGCGTCCACCACTTCCCGCGCGCCGCCGGGACCAACACCGGAGCCAGCTTCCGGAAGATCCTGCGCACCTTCCGCGACATCGGCAGGCTGCGCCTGGCGCTCTGGTTCCAACGGGGTGCGACTCTGGGCGAGCCGGCCGGTTCGGGAGCCGGGCCGCTTTTCAGCTGAACGTCCTGCGCTGGTCGTCGCGCGACAGCAGACGGGCCCCGGTGAAGCCGGGGCCCGTCGCGTTCGCCAGCGTCAAATGGGTCCGTGCCGGTGCACGAAGGTGCCACCGGACGCCCATCGGGCGATCATCTCGACGATCACGCCCAGGACCACACCGCCGATGATCGCGGGCAGGACGAACATGCCGTCCCACTCGGGGCCCCGCGTGCTCAGCGCCCCGAACGCCTCGCTGCCGAGCCACCCGCCGATCAGCGCTCCCAGCGCCGTCAGGCTCCACTCGTAGCCAACGATCACGTCCCCGATGTACTGGGCCAGCATGCTGAAGGCCAGCGCTCCCAGGACGAGGACCAGCGCCGCCCAGGCGCCGATCCCGAGGTTCCATCCGAACAGCTCGAGCATTGCGCCACCTCCTCGAGGCGCCAGCCTGCCGCGGGGTCCGGGCGGCTGCATAGGGCCATTCGGACGGACTGCGCGGTGCGCGTGGTCGGTTCCGCGGACGGCCCTAGCTGCCGCCCTCCTCCTCCGCCGGCGGCCCACCACCCTCGCCGGTGCCCAGGTCGACGTCGAGCGAGTTGACGAATTCGCGGAAGACGGCGAGCCGTTCCTCCCCCTCGGCGGTCTCATCGCCGATACCCGGCTCCACGCCGGCCTCGTCCAGGACCCGTTCGTCGACGTAGATCACCGATCCGGTGCGGACCGCCACGGCGATGGCGTCCGACGTGCGCGAGTCGATCTCCGTCTCGCTGCCATCCGCGGTCTCGAGGTAGAGTCGCGCGTGGAAGGTCCCGTCCGTGACGTGGGTGACGACCACGCGGCTGATCGATGCCGACAGGGCGGCGACCACGCTGACCAGCAGGTCGTGGGTGAGCGGGCGCTCGGCGCTGAGGCCCTGGAGGCGCATGGCGATGGCGTTCGCCTCCGCCGGCCCGATCCAGATCGGCAGATATCGGTCGCGCTCGGATTCCTTGAGGATCACCACGTGCTGGCTCGAGAGCATGTGGACACGGACGCTCTCCACCACCATCTCGATCAGCCGCACCTTGCCGAATGGCTGCTCGCCCATGGGACGATTCTAGGGCCTACTCGAGGACGACGCGGATCACCCGTCCGCCGCTCAGCAGGTAGGCCACCGGCGGGCCGTCCGCGGCGGACTGCACCTGGAATCCGACCACCTCGTCGAGCAGCGTCGCGTACCCGCCGGTCCGCGGAGCCATCCACTGCTTGACAAAGGCACCGTCCGCGCGCTGGAAGGCGATGATTCGCGCATTCGCCTTGTCGTAGACGTAGAAGAGCTCGCGCTCGTTCACCGTCGCGGAGCGCAGCAGCTCATAGTCGAGTGTCGGGCGGACCTCCGTGTCCGGTGGCGCATCGAGTGAGAAGTCGGTCTGCGGCAGCGGCCGCCCGAAGTTGACGCGGGTGACGGTGCTGCGGTGCAGGAGCCACAGGTTGGCATCGGCGCCGATGTCGGTGGCGCTCGCGACCGACAGGTCCGGCTCAGCGGTCAGGAAGCTCTCGGGCTTGGACGGGTAGTTCACCGGGATCACGGCGGGCGGCGTCCACTTCTTTACCGTGCCGTCGCCGACATCGGCCAGGTAGAGGTTGAAGATCTGCAGCGGCGGCAGGTTCTGGAGGGCAACGAGCAGGGTCGACCCGGCACTGACCGCGTCGATCCCGGCCATGGTCATGGCTGTTGGCTTCTGCTGCGCAAGGTCCATGCGCCACGCATGCCGCTGGCGGTCGACCACGACCACGTCCGTCGCGGCTGTGGCGATCAGCCACGGCTCCCCGGTCGTCAGCTCGCCGACCTGCTGGCCGGCGCGATACACCACCGTCGAGGTACCGTCCGTCGGGTCGACCCGGATCACCCGGCCACGGCCGGTCTCGGCGATCCACAGCGAGCCGTCGCTGGCACCGACCATCCGCAGCGGAACCAGGTCCGCGAAGGTGCGCGGCAGATCCGCCACGAGGGCGATATCGGAGAGGCGGGTCACGTCGTACAGGGCATCCAGGCCGTGGTCGACGCTCGCCTGCAGGGTCGCCAGCTGTCCGGACGGGACGCCCGCATCCCGGGCCTGCTGCAGCGCCTTGAAGGCGTCGTTGAGGTAGCCCTTCGCCCGGTCGGGGCTGCGTGCCACGAGGTCCTGGCCGTCGACCTGCTTCGCGACGGTGTCCACCAGCTCCCGGGCCTGGGCAATGGCCGCGCGCGCCACAGCGGCGCGGGGAATCGCCTCCGTCGGGCGGACGGTGGGCAGACTGGCGACGGTGAAGCCCGCCGCCAGCATGCCGGCCACGGCCACCATTCCCAGCAGCCCCAGGCGCCTGCGGCGCCCCTCCTCGCGCACCTCCGTGCGCGCCACCGTCCGCAGCTTGGGACGCCGCCGTGGGACGAAGGCGAGGATCCAGCCGACCAGGACCAGGAGCCCGCGACCCGCGGCCGCCTGCAGCCCGTCGACGGCATCACCCGCGCGATGCAGGCCGCGACCGATGGCGTCCGCCAGCGGGACAGGGCTCTGGTCGGGGAGCCCGGCCAGCGGCTCCGCCGGCCGCACCGGCTCGAGCTGGTGGGTCGTGGCGGTCGCCGGCAGCTCCACCACCTCCACGACCAGGATTCCATCCGAGCCGGATCCTCCGCGGATCCCGAACAGGTGCTGGAGATGCTCGACCGCCTGCGACGGCCGGAGGAGCGCCAGCCCGCGCTTGAGCTCATCGACCCCCACGACCTGCGCGACGTTGCGTGACACGAGCGCCAGGCGGTCGTCGGGGACCAGCTCCCCCTCCCAGGTATACGGCTCCACCTCCAGCGCCTCGCCGAGGGACGCGGCCACCCGGCGCTGGCGAATCCGCGGATCCTCTTCCTGGGCGGTCGGCGGTGGCGGCAGCTCGTACATCCGGCCGGCCCGCACGATGACCGCAGAGGCCGGACCCAGCTTCGCGACGTGCACCTCCCGGGCGCGCACGACCACGGCCATGACACCAATGCCGGAGCGCCGGGGGATTCCCAGCTTGTGGCGCACGTGGAAGAGACGCCGGTTCGCGACGGCGATGGCCTTGCGCAGCGCGCCGAGCGTGCCGGCCGACAGGTCGTAGTAATAGTCGGTCTCGATCGACTCGAGTGCCTCGCGCGCGGCCCGGCCAAGCTGCGCGTCGCCGCCGGTCACCTGCGCGAGGAGGAAGAGCGTTCCCTTGGTTCGCACCTCCGCGCCGGTCGTCGGCTCGCGGAAGCGCAGGACGTCTCGCGCGTCGGCGGGACGTTCCTCCGGCACCGGGAGTCCGATACGGGTTGCGAGTCGGTTGGTCATGCCGGCGGCTCTGGCGGGGCTGGATCGATGGCGATCCCGATTATACGGACCGGTCCCGCCTTGCCCGACCCACGACGATGGTCAGGGTCCTGATGCGAAGACTGGCCCCCGGGCGTCCCTCCATGCGCCGGTTCACCGCCCAGGCCAGGGCGTCCGCGCGCAGGCGCAGCTCGGAGGCCAGCATGGCGTCGCTGGCCTCGATCCGCGCCGTTCCGTTGAGGACCGCCACGAGCCGGCTCTCCATGGGTCCGCGGTCCAGCCCGGCCTGGTGGGTGACCTCCTGCCAGGCGAGCCGCGCCTGTGCCATGGCGATCTGCTCAGCAGCCGCCGGGCCCGCGCAGGTCAACAGGGCCCGCTGCACGGCGGCGGCGGCCTCCTCCACACCCCCCTGGCGGCGTTGCTCCTCCGACATGGCGTTCCTCACGCGACCCGCGGGGCCAGGCTGAGGGTCCCCGCCGACACCTGCCATATCGCGACGCTCCGCCGGCGGCGGGCGGGCAGGGCGGACAGGTCCGCCATGGTGACCAGGACCTGGCCGCGAGCCAGGAGCAGATCCAGCGCCCGCTCCGACCGATCGGCGTCCAGCTCGCTGAAGACATCGTCGAGGAGCACCACCGGGGTCGGGCCGCGTTCGCCCAGCAGGTCGGTCTCGGCGAGCTTCATGGCCAGGATGATCGTTCGCTGCTGCCCTCGGCTGGCGTGCGTCGAGACGTCGCGCCCGTCCAGCTCGACCAGCAGGTCGTCGCGCTGGGGACCTACCAGCGAGACGCCATTCCACAGCTCCTTGGGGTGCACGGAGCCCAGCCGCCGTCGGTAGGCCTCGACGAGCTCCGAGGTGGTCGCCTCGAGATCGGCTCGTGCCGCCCCGGGTCCCGCCGCGCGGCCCGGCCAGGCATCCTTGAGCGAATCCGCGTAGGCCAGGCGCACCCGGTCGGTGCGCTCCGGCGGGGGCGCCACCGCGTCATGCAGCGGCCCGATCCGCTCCGCGAGCTCGCCCACCAGCGCCAGCCGCGCGGCGGTCACCCGGGCGCCGACCTGGGCCAGCTGCTCGTCCCAGAAGCCCAACCCCTCCTCGGTCGCCTCCTCGCGCCGGATGGCACGCAGCAGCGCGTTGCGCTGGGCCAGGACCCTGGTCAGCTCCCCGAGGTCCCGCTCCGTGCGCCGCGAGCGCTGGGCGAGGATTCCATCCAGGAATCGTCGCCTCTCCGATGGCGATCCCACCAGGAGCAGCATCTCCTCGGGACGGAAGAGAACAGTGCGCGCCACCTCGCCCAGCGATCCGACCCGCCGCGGCAGCCCGTTCACCAGCACCCGCTTGCGGACCTCCCGCGGTGCGTCGCGGCCCGGGAGCAGGGCTTCAACCCGTAGCTCCGCGTTGATGTCGTTGAGCAGGTCGAGGCGGATCCGGGCAAACGGCGCGCCGTGGCGCACCAGCTCCGCGTCGGTCGCGGCCCGTGGAGAGCGCCCGGTGACGGCGGTGTGCACCGCCTCGAGGAGGTTGGTCTTTCCGGCTGCGTTCGGGCCGGCGATGATCGTCAGCCCGGGGTCGGGGTGCAGCTCCGCGGCGGCGTAGCTGCGGAACTGCTCCAGGACCAGGCGGACGAGACGCATGGGGCGCGGCGTCAGGCGGCCATGGGCCGCGGGACGAGCCTAGCTCGCGGTGCGGACCGGCATGATGACGTGAACGTAGTCCTCCTTCCCGACACCGCGCACCACGCCGGGCGCCAGGGGGCCGGAGAGCTCGAGCGCCGCCTCGTCGGCACCGAGGTTGGCGAGCACGTCGATCAGGTAACGGGCGTTGAAGGCGATCGTGGTGCCGCTCCCCTCGATCGCCGCCTCGAGCACGTCGGCGTTGTCACCGACGTCGGCGGCATGCGCGGTGATGGAGAGGGCGCCGTCCGCCCCGTCGGCGACCTCGACTTTCACGATGTTCGCGCTGTCGCGCGCGAAGATGCTCGCGCGGCGCGTGCTGGCCAGGAAGGCCTCGCGACCCACGACCGCGCGGGCGGTCCACGCGTCGCGTTGCGGGACGACCGGCTCGTAGTTCGGGAACTGCCCCTCGATCAGGCGGCTGACGAGATCGGTGCCCTCCACGTGGAAGAGGACCTGGCTGCGGTTCGGCGTCACGGTCATCTCGATGGGGTCGTCGGAGTCGGGCAGGATGCGCATCAGCTCCGCATAGGAGCGGGCCGGGACCACGATGGCCAGCTCGGCGCCCACGGCACTTGCCAGCGACAGGGTGCGGACCGCGATCCGGTAGTTGTCCGCGGCGGCCAGGGTCATGGCATCCCCGGCGAGGCGGGTGAGGACGCCGGTCAGGATGGGGCGGCTCTCATCGGTGGCTGCCGCGAAGACCACCTCCCCCAGCGCCTCACGCAGGGCGCGCGCCGGGATCGATGTGGTCGGTGCCTCGCCAATGGCAGCGACCACCGGGAACTCGTCCGCCTCGATCCCCTTGATCGATGACTTGCTGCCGCCACAGGTCACCTTCAAGGTGCGATCCTTGGCGGAGAGCTGCAGGTCGATCCGCTGGTTGGGCAGCGACGCGACCAGGTCGGTCACCAGCCTGGCCGGGACGGTGATCTCGCCCTCGTCCTCCACCTTGCCGGGGACCCAGCAGCTGATGCCGATCTCCAGGTTGGTCGCGGTCAGCTTCAGTCCGGCATTCTCCGTCTTGAGCAGGACGTTGGCCAGGACGGGCAGGGTTGCCCGGCTGCTCACCGCGCGGCTCACGGTCTGGAGCGCACGAGCCAGGTTCTCCTGCATGACCGAGACGTTCATCGAGACCTCACCCTCACCTGCATACCCGCGTTGCGCACGGGACGCGCTGACCTACCTACGTAATCTTTCGTGAATAGAAGAAGAATACCCGTCGCCGTCGCCCGTAGGGGTGTGGACGGTGTGGAGGAAGGTCGATTTCGTGCCTGATTTCTGCGAACGAGGCTGTCGATCGCGTGGTGGTCGATCGGTTTGGTATAGCCCGACCCGGGGGACAGGGGCTGGACAAGGTGCCAGCGGCCGCCGCCCCGGGAGCGAGGTTTTCCACACCCTGCCCGCGATGTCCACCGAATCGGGCAGGTTATCCACGAAAAACTCGCGCTCCTTGGGCCCGGCGCAGACCAGCGCCGGGCGGCTATTCGGAGTAGATCATCTCCCGCACCGCGTTGATCTCACGGCGCATCTCGTCGTTCTCGGCGAGCTCGCGGGTGATCTTGTCGCAGGCGTGGAGGACGGTGGAGTGGTCGCGGCCCCCGAGCTCCGCCCCAATGCGCAGCAGCGAGATGTCGGTCTCCTCCCGGATGAGGAACATCGCGATCTGGCGCGGGACCACGATGGCCCGGTCGCGCTTGGAGCTGCGCAGCTGGTCGAGGTTGACCCCGTAGTAGTCGGCCACCGCCCGGACGATGCGCTGCGGCGTGATTGATCGCTTCTTGGGGTTGTACATCACGTTCGAGAGGACCGCCGAGGCGAGCTCGATGTTGATGGGCATCCCGCTCATGGAGGCGTAGGCGATGACCCGGTTGAGGGCCCCCTCCAGCTCGCGAACGTTGCTCACCACCTTGCGCGCGATGAACTCGATCACGTCGCCGGGGATGAGGCCGATCTGGTCCTCCGCCTTTGACCGCAGGATGGCGATGCGCGTCTCGAGGTCCGGTGGCGTGAGGTCGGCGATGAGCCCCCACTCGAACCGGGAGCGAAGGCGCTCCTCGAGGGTCGTGATCGCCTTGGGCGGTCGGTCCGAACTGAGGACGATCTGCTTTCCCGCTTCGTGGATGGCGTTGAAGGTGTGGAAGAACTCCTCCTGGGTCCGCTCCCGCTCAGCGATGAACTGGATGTCGTCGATGAGGAGCACGTCGATGCGCCGATATCGGTTGCGGAAGTCCTCCATCTTCTGCTCACGGATGGAGTTGATGAAATCATTGGTGAACTTCTCGCTGGTCGCGTACAGGATCCGCTTGCGCGGGAACTTGGCGGCGACCGCGTTCCCGATGGCGTGCATCAGGTGCGTCTTGCCCAGGCCCACTCCGCCGTACAGGAAGAGGGGGTTGTAGGCGTGGCCCGGGCGCTCCGCGACGGAGAGGGCCGCGGCGTGCGCCAGCCTGTTCGCCGACCCGACGATGAAGTTGTTGAACCCGTAGCGAGCGTTGAGGTTGACCGTGTTGCCGCCGGCGGAGACAGGTGGCAGCGGGAGGGCCTCCTCGCTGACCTGGCTGGGGACCGGGCCGGGGGCATCGGCCACGACGAACTCGATTTGCACCGACCCACCCACCACCCGGGTCAGGGTCTGGGAGATCAGCGGCCGGTAGCGATTGTCCAGCCAGTCACGGGCGAACCCATTGGGAGCCGCGATGCGAAATCGGTTCTCGTCGATCTCGACGAGGGCGGTGTCCTTGAGCCACGTCTCGAAGTTGGCAGGTGAAAGGCTCACCTGAAGCTCGCCAAGGACGGCGCGCCATACCTGTTTCGCATCCATCAATCGACAGCTCCCGTCCGATCTGCACCGCGGAGAAGGGGTCCGGAATCGTACTCCTCCGGGGGGCGTCGGAGACGGCGCCTGTTGCATTCCGGCCCGGGGGGTCGCGGTAGTGTAGCAGCCGGATTTCCGCGCCGACAATGGCCAATCCGACACCACGATGGGGAGCCGTTCGGCTCTCGGGGTCCCCCGCGGAAGTTTGACGCGTGGGGTGGCCACCGGTATGATCCGCCCCGAAGCGAACCGGGCAACGAAGTCCATCGCGTGAGGCTGGCACCCGCCAGCCCTTCGTGTGTTTGCGGCCCGGAATCGCGACGGTACCGTCAACATCGCACGGGAAAGACGCACGCAGCCATGAAGCAGACGTACCAGCCCAAGAAGCGCGCCCGGAAGCGAGAGCATGGCTTCCGCGCCCGCATGGCTTCCCGGGGTGGTCGCCGCGTGCTCGCCCGGCGTCGAGCAAAGGGGCGCGCCAAGCTATCCGCCTGACGCTCGGGTCCTCGACCGTGCCGGCCTTCCCGACGCTCCGGCGCAAGGCGGATTTCGAGGCGCTCGCGCGAGACGGAAGGGCACGATCCACGTCACTCCTGGTGCTGCGGGCACTGCGCACCGACGGGACGACGACACGGATCGGATTCAGCACCCCTCGGTCGCTCGGCGGAGCGGTGGAGCGGAACCGGGTACGGCGCCGGCTGCGCGAGCTCACACGCGAGCGCTACGGCCAACTGGAGACAGGCTGGGACCTGCTGGTGATTGCGCGGCCGGGGGCCGCACAGGCGACCTACGCGGAGCTCCGCGAGGCGCTCGCCAACGTGCTCCGGCGATCGGAGATCGAGATCGGAATGTGAAGATCATCGGGCTCGGACTGATCAGGGCCTACCAGCGCCTGTTTGCCTGGATGCCGCCAAGCTGCCGCTATACCCCGTCGTGCTCGGTCTACACCTACCAGGCCATCGAGAAGTACGGTCTCCTGCGCGGCTCGTGGATGGGCGTTCGGCGCATCGCCCGTTGCCACCCGCTCCACCCCGGCGGCTATGACCCGGTTCGCTAGGACACACGCGCAGCCATGACCCCCGCCCTCGCCGCAGGCTTCCTCGGGATCGAGCGCTTCACGCCGCCGTGGGACGTCTTCTTCCTGCCCCTCTTCAACCTGCTCGTCGCGTTCTACCACCTGCTCTTCAGCGACTTCGCCCTGGCGATCATCGTCTTCACCATCGTCATCAGGACCATCCTGGCCCCGCTCTTCATCCAGCAGATCCGCTCGCAGAAGGAGATGCAGCGGATGCAGCCCCTCATCCGCGAGGTGCAGCGGAAGCACAAGGGCAACCGGGCCAAGGTCCAGGAAGAGACGATGGCGCTCTACAAGGAGCACGGCGTCAACCCCGCCGCGGGCTGCCTGCCGGTCGTCTTCCAGCTGCCGATCCTCTACGCGCTGTATCAGGCCCTGATCCGCGCGTCGAACATCGTGACCCTGAGCGCAGACCAGGTGAAGTCCACGGACTTCGCGGCGCTGCAGCAGGCGCTCCCCGGCATCCAGCAGGTCGCGGGCTCGCAGACCCAGTTCATCGCCCCCGTCAGCGGAGCATGCAACCTGCCGCAGTTCAAGGACGCCTTCACCCACTTCCTGCCGCTGAACTGCCAGCTGATCGACCCGATCCACCTCTCGAGCCAGATCACGACCACGGTCTCGTGGCTCGTCAACCCGTTCACGGGCGTGCACCTGGACCTGGCGCTGCCGGACCACGCCTTCGCGATCCCGATCCTTGGGTTCGGGCTCTCGTTCATTGCGGTGATCGCCGCGATCCTCCAGTTCGTCCAGGTCAAGATGACCTCGCCCACGCCCAACCCGGACGATCCGACGTCGAGCGCGACGAGCACCATGACCTACCTCTTCCCGTTGCTCACGATCTTCTGGGGCGGGCTGTTCGCCAGCGGCCTGATCCTCTACTGGGTCGTCTATACCGCGTACCTGGTCGTCCAGCAGTACGCGATCATGGGCTGGGGAAACTTCTTCCCCCTCTTCGGCTGGACCCCTGCGTTTGCCCGCAGCAGCCTCATCGCCCGGGGAGCGCTACCCGCTCGCCGCGAGCCACGAGGCGAACCAGTGCCCGACAGCCCGCCCTCAACCAAGCCAGCCCAGGGCCCCGGTGCCCAGGGCCAGCGCGCCCAGGGCCAGCGTTCGCAGCCGGGCCAGCGCCCCACACAGCGGCGCCCCGGCGGACAGCAGCGCCCGGGCGGACAGAAGAAACGAGGCCGTAAGCGATGACATTCCGTGAGTTCACCGGCAAGAACGTCGAGGAGGCGATCCGGGCCGCCATGAAGGAGTTCGAGGCGGACCTGTCCGACCTCGACATCGAGATCCTCTCCCAGGGAAGCCGAGGCATCCTCGGCGTCGGTGGGGAGGAGGCACGCATCCTGGCCGCCCCGCGCTCGGCCGTGGCCGCGGCATCCAGCGTCCGCGAGGACACGGCGCCCGAGCAGAAGGCACGCCCGGCCGAGGCGCCCCCGGCTCCCGCGGCCCCCGCTCCCTCCGCCCCGGGTCCGGACTCCGGCGCTGAGCTCGATGAGGATGATGCCGCCGCGGACCAGGCGATCGAGCTCGCGCGAGCCGAGGAAGGGCGTCGGCGTGGAAGCCGGGGCGGACGTGAGCGTGCCGGCCGCGTTGGCCGCGCCGGCGCTTCGGAGCGGCCGTCCAGGGAGCGTGGTACGCGCACGCCCCGAGCGGAGCGCAGCCAGAGCGGCGCTGACGCCGAGCGTGCTGACCGGCCCGCCCGCGAGCCGGCTCCGTTCGTCCCGGCCAAGCCCATGGAGGAGCTCTCTGAAAAGGAGCGTGCGGTCCTGGAGGAGGCGAAGGCCGTCCTTGAGGAGCTGCTGCGCCTCATGGACCTGACCGGCACCGTCGAGATCGGGATGGGCAGCGAAACGGCAAAGCTCAACGTCAAGGGCGACGACCTCGGTGTCCTGATCGGGCGGCGCGGCGAGAAGCTCGCCAGCCTCCAGCACCTGGTCAACCTGATCGTCGCGCGCAAGGAGGGCCAGCACAACCGGATCGCGGTTGACGTGGGGAACTACCGCGGCCGGCGCGAGGAGCAGCTGCGCGACGTCGCCAAGCGTGCGGCCGAGCGTGTGGTGAAGACCGGCAAGATCATCCAGCTGGAGGCGATGCCGGCCGTCGAACGGCGCATCGTGCACGTGGCGCTGGTCGACAACGACAAGGTGCGGACCCAGAGCGTCGGCGTCGATCCGAGCCGGCGGATCGTGATCCTGCCTGCGACCAAGGTCGAGGGCTGACCGAGGACGTCGCCGCTGCGGCCACCGGCCGCAGGCTCGGACGGGCGATGGACGAACCCTCCCTTACGGCGGTCGGATCCCTGGCGCCCGGCGGCGCCTGGATCGGGTTCGCGCGGCGACGCGACGGCTTTCACCTGGCCTGCGGCAATCCGGATGGATCGGTCACTCTCTCGACGAGCCGGAGTGCCGCCCGGACCGACGAGCTCCTGACGGTTGCCATCGCCTACTACGAGGAGGCGCTCGCCCCACCGCCGGCGCAGCACGAGGCGACGCAGGCCGACCTGGCGGGTCTGCTGCGCTGGCTTGCCGACACGGAGACGGATCCCGGGCGCCGGCCGGCCCTGGACGAGGCGGTGGACGCGATCGACGACGGGCTGGCCGGCGATGCCGTGGTCGGTCGCCTCGCGGACGCGCGCGACCAGGCGATGTCGACCACCGCGCCGGCCCGGACAGCGGACGAGCAGGCCGACCTCGCCGACCTGCTCGCGCTGCTGTGTGCCTCGATCGCCGAAGCGGCGGGGGCTTCTGCCTAGGCCGGACCCAGCGTCAGGCGCTGGGTGGGCGCTGCCCGCTCCCGATCTCGAACTTGCCGCCCTCCGCCTGGAACACCTGCCAGCCGGCCCAGCCCATCATCAGCCCACCGACAATGATGACCAGGTAGCCGATGAGCCAAAGGGTCCCGTAGAGAGCTCCGAAGAGAACACCGAGGACTGCGAGGATGCTGAGTAGGCTCAGCACCGACCCGATGCCAGCGATGCCGCCCACGACGAGCATCAGGCTGCCTTTCGAGCCTGGGAGCTTCGACTGTGGTGACAACTGCGGCATGAAGACGATCGCGAGCATCGCGATCGCGAGAATGGCGTTCAGCCATCCGCCGGCGCCTGCCCCACCGTACTGGGTGATGCTGAGGACGACGCCGATGAGCACGGCTACGGCGCCGTATACCCCCAGCTTCTCGCTGGAGTCCAACTTGGAGAGGTTCATGAGTCCGAGCGTGCCTCCGTCGTTCGCGGTCGCGGATGAACGATGGACTTGCTGACCGCGGGTCGCCACGCTAGCACACGCCATTTCCCCTTCATAGGGGTAAGTTCGGGCGCTCGTCACCCACGATGCTCCCGTCGGAGAGCTGCAGGATCCGGTCCGCGGCCTCGAGCACGATGGGGTCGTGGGAGGCCACCAGGGCGGTCACCCGGTGCGCATCGACGAGGTCGCGGATGAGATGCATGATCCCGCGCCCCGTCTGCGAGTCGAGCTGGCCGGTGGGCTCGTCCGCCAGGAGCAGCTCCGGTTCGTTCGCCAGCGCTCGCGCGATGGCCACCCGCTGCTGCTGGCCCCCGGAGAGCTCGTGCGGCCGATGTCGAGCCCGGTCCGTGAGTCCCACCAGCTCCAGGAGCAGGCGGGACCGCTCGGTTCGCTCGCGTGGATCGCGACCCACCAGCCGCATGGGGACCTCGATGTTCTCCATGGCGGACAGGATCGGGATCAGCCCAAAGGACTGGAAGATGAACGCGATCCGGTTGCGCCGCAGGTTGACGAGCGTCGACTCGGGCATGCGCGTCAACTCCTCCCCATCGAGGAGGACGCTGCCGCGCGTGGGGCGGTCCAGGCCGCCCAGGATGTTGAGCAGCGTCGTCTTTCCGGAGCCCGAGCGGCCCTGGACCACAACCAGCTGGCCACGGTCGATGGACAGGTCGATCCCGCGCAGCGCGTGGACCACCCCGTCCCCGACCGGGTAGTCGCGGACGAGGCCGGAGGCGGCCAGCAGGGTTGGGGCGGAGACGGCGGTCATTCGTCGACCTCCTCGGTCGGGACCGATGGCGGCGCCGGCATCGGTTCGTCATCGCGATCCGGCCAGACCCCCACGTGGGTCGGCTCCAGCAGAAGCCGCACCCGACGCTCGAGGTGCAGGGCGTCGATATGCTCACGGGGAAGCTGGAGCCGCCCGGCCCGGTCGAGGACCGCGTACTCCTCGCTGATGATCCGATGCTCGCCGTCGTCGCCGGCCTCGATGCGCTGCAACGTCTCCGAGGCGGTGCGGCCGTCGCGAATGGCCACCGTGCGGTCGACGTGGCCGGCGACCTGCGGATCGTGGGTAACGATCACCACGGTGACGTGGTACAGCTCCGACGCGCGACGCATGAGCTCGAAGATCTCGCCGGCGGTGACCGAGTCGAGCTCACCGGTGGGCTCGTCGGCGAGGAGCACCCGCGGGCCGGTGGCCAGTGAGACGGCGATCGCCACGCGCTGCTGCTCGCCACCGGAAAGCCGATCGGGCCGATGGCGGGCCCGGTCCGCCAGCCCCACCTGCTCCAGCAGCTCCTCGGCGCGCTCACGTCGTGGACGCCCCCGGACGCCGGCCAGCGCCATCGGCAGCTCGACGTTCTCCCGGGCGGAGAGGTAGGGCAGCAGGTTGGAGGATGTCTGCTGGCGGACGAAGCCAATGACGTGGCGCCGATACCCGGTCCGCTCACGCTCCTTCATGGCCAGGAGGTCGTGCCCGGCCACGATGGCGCGCCCTGCCGATGGGACGTCGAGGCCGGCGAGGAGGTTGAGCAGCGTGCTCTTGCCGCTGCCCGAGGCGCCCACGATGGCGATCAGCTCGCCCGGCTCGACCAACAGGTCCAGCCCCTGGAGGGCGACAACCTCGAGGTCGGCGACCTTGTAGATCTTGACCAGCCCGTCGCAGACGATCTCCGCGCCGGCGCCGAAGTGTGGCTGCTCCGCGCCGCCGCGCCGCTCGAGCAGGCGCTGCAGGTCGACCGGGGTGGTCGCCGTGTCGCTCATGGCTCCATGTTCCTCCGTTGGGGTCCCATTCGTCGTCCCGTCACCCGCGCAACCCTCATTCGTCGCCAATCCGCAGCGCCCGTCCGAGCTGCCTCCGCCGGTCCGCGATCGCGGCGGCCGCGACCCCGACCAGGACCGTGGCGAGCACAATCCCCAGCAGTACTGCGGTGCGTCCGGCGTCCACGATCAGGGGCACCGCCACGTCGCCGCCGGTGAAGACCGACAGGTCGACCCCGGGCAGGACCAGCCAGGCCAGGCCGATGCCGAAGGCACCCCCGGTAAGCAGGGCCACGATGACCGGCGGCAACTGCTCCACGGCGGCCAGGCCCAGGATCTGGCCCGGGGCAAGTCCCATGGTCCGCAGGCGCGCCGTGTCGCGGGCCCGTTCGCCCGAGCTGAGCGCCAGGCCCAGGATGACGGCCAGGGCCGCAAAGGCAGCGGCCAGGGCCGCCGCCAGGCCGAAGCCGTCGGTCACGGCGCCTGCGAGGGGCGTGCGGGACAGGCGCCCCAGGGCGTCGACGCGGGTCTCGATGGTCGCGTTCGGGTCGCGGGCCAGCGCCGCGCGCGTGACAGCATCGGCCGCCCCCGATCCACGGACGAAGGCGAGCGTCGTGGGCGGGGCCGCGTCACCGAAGACGGTGGCGAGCGCCGAGCTCGGCACCACGACCCATCCGCCGCCCGTCACCAGCCCCGGGATGTCGCTGCGCACGCCAGCCACCACGAAGTTGACCCCCACCCCGTTGAAGGCCAGCGTGAAGGTCCCGCCCACGGCGAACTGGTTCCGTGACCCGGGAACCTGGTAGGTGGTGAGCGCCGGGATCGGGTGCTCCTGCGAGCCGTCGGCGGTGCTGCCCACGAAGGCGGCGTGGAAAGACGGTGGCCGCGGGGGTTCCGCGGGTGACCTCGCTGAAGGCGGCACCGTCAACCCCGATCATCCGCACTGATCCACCGCCGGACCCGAGCACACTGAACGGAACCGAGGTGCTGACGCTGGCGGTCGCCACGGCGCGCACGCCGGGCAGCCCCACAAGGGAGACGCCGGCCAGGGTCCCACCCTGGGATGCGGTCACCCGGACGTCGGCGCCCAGCTGCCGCCAGGAGGCGACCTCCTGCGCCTGGGCCATGCTGGCCGTCACGACGCCGGCAAAGCTCGCCATGGCGGCTGCCAGGAGGACTGCGAGGATCGGGAGACGGGCCGCCTCCGGACGGCGAGCCGCCCTTCCCAGGCCCAGGGCCGCCACGAGCCCACGGCCGCGGGCCGCAATCCGGGCAATGAGGGCGACGGGGAGCGGGTAGAGCCGCAGGACGACCAGCCCCACGGCCAGCGCGGCCAGCCCCGGCGCCAGGGCCAGGAACGGATCCGGACCGCCGGGACCGACACGGAACCCCCGCTGGCGCACGAGCAGCACACCTGCCGCCGCGCCCGCCACGACGAGCCCTTCCGCCACGAGGCGGCGCGGTGAGAGACGGCCCACCGGTCGCTGGTCTCGCTCGAGTGACTGCTGGCCCCGCCGCGCCTGGCCCAGGACGGCGATGCTGATCGCCAGGCCGCCCACCACCACCATGGCCAGGGCGGCGGGTGCGGAGACGGCGCTCTCGCGGGCCCGGATGAGCCGCTCCGCGAGGTACCAGCCGGTCCCGCCGCCGACGAGCGCCAGGGCGAAGGCCTCGAGGACCTGCGGAAGGGCGAGCTCGAGCCGCGAGCCACCCCGGCCGCGGATGATGGCCGCCGCCTCCCGGCGCCGGGCCACCAGGAGGAGGGCGAGCAGGGCCAGGGCGGTGGCCGCCACCGCGCCGATCCCCAGCAGGGCGATGAGCAGCACCGCCTGGGTCTGGCCGAAGGCGATCGTCGCGCGGGCCAGGATGTCGGGGAGCGACGTGTGCACCGTGCTCACGCCGCCGAACGTCCTGGAGGTGCGAATGGCCGGGTCGGTGGCGAGATGACGCGCCGCCGCCTCGACCGCCGCGGCCTGGTCGGCGTCGAGCGTCGAGCCATCCACCGTGTAGTTGAGCTGGTAGCTCCATACCGGCAGGGCCTGCGAGAGGTCCTGCACTCCGCCGTCACCGATCAGCGCGGCGCCAATGACCACTCCTCGAGTGGCCTTGTCCGGCCCAATGACATTCGCCAGACGGGTGTCGGCGAACCAGTACTCGGCGGTTGGCTGGCGAACGTGGAAGATGCCCACGATCGTGGCGTGGACAGGTGGCGCGGGGAAGCCGCCGAACGTCAGCGGGTCGGACGAATCGACGGTGAGGGGGACCACGTCACCGACATCCCAGGAGAGGAAAGCGGCGGTGGCGTCGGAGATGGCGATCCCGATCGGCATCGGCGCGGCGCTCGGGTCCTGGGGGTCAAAGCGGCAGCCGCAGCGGTCGTCCCCGGGCAGGACGCCCTTCACCATGCTGACCTCACCGTCGAGGCCGCTCCGATCGGTGAGCACCAGCTGGACCCCTGCCTCCGTGTAGGCCGTTGGTTTCGGCACATCGGCGTTGAAGCGCACGGAGAGGGCCGCCCAGTCGCCGCGGGTGATGACCTGCTGGAGCGGTTGCTCCATGCTGTGCAGGATCTGGCGGGCGCGGTCGGAAAGGTCGCCAGTCTGCTGGATGAAGTCGAACCCCGTGATCTGCACGTTGCGCTGGAGCGGGGTCGCGTTGCGCAGGGCCGCGACAATCTCCTCGTCGGCGGCGCGGTTGGCGAGACGTGGCGCGGCCGCCAGGATCCCGGCGCTGACCGCGACCATCAGCAGCGCCACGAACGGGAGCAGCGGCTCGCTGCGCAGCCGTCGCACGGAGAACCAGAGCACGGCCCAGGCGGCGGCTAGCGGGTTGCGCCGGCGAGGAGGAAGGAGCGCCATTCCTCAGTCCTCCCCCAGCCGGAGCGCGCTCCCCAGGCCGACCCGCCGCAGCAGAACGACCAGGACCAGGACGGTCACGCCCAGCACGACCACCACCAGCCCTTCGAGCAGGGCGATGCCATCCCAGGGGATGGTCAGGATGGGCGTCGGCAGGACGGGACCGGGATCGCGCTTCATGGTGGCGAAGGGCAGGACCAGCCAGCCCAGGAGGAGTCCCAGCCCGGTGCCTGCCGCCAGGCTGACCACCACCAGCAGGGTGTGCTCAATGGCGAGCCAGCCGGCCAGCTGGCGCTGCGAGAGCCCCAGCGCCCGGAGAACGGCGAACTCCGTCAGGCGCTCGCGGGCCGAGACGGCGGCAGAGACCGCGAAGCCGATGGCGGCGAAGAGGGCGGCCGCCACGAATCCCAGGGTCAGTGCGCCGATGACGCCCAGTGCCAGGGGGTCGGTCTGGAGCGACGTTGCGCGCTCCGCGCGGTCGAGCACCGACGTGCTGCGGTATGGCGCCGCGTGGAGCATGGCCACCGCCGTGGCCTCGGACCCCGGGGCGACGGCCATCCACCACTCGCCCGGCACCCCGGGCCTCTCCACGTTCGCCTGCTGGACCTGGATCGTCGGCAGATCCGCGATGACAATGGGCATGGTCGGATCGGTGGTCGGGAAGTCATTGAAGACGCCGGCGATCTGCACCGGCTCGGCGCCGGCGCCCAGGTCGAGCGCCAGCGTCCCGCCCACCTTGGCTCCGACCAGCTCCAGGAACCGGGCGTTGGCCAGGATCGGCACGGCCTGCGCGCCCACCGCCTGCAGTCCCGCCTGCTGGAGCGCGTACTCCATCCCACGCCGCGCGAAGCTGTTGATCCCGGTGTCGATCGCCATCCCCAGCTGTCCCTGCCCGGCCGGGGCCAGCTGCAGCGTGCCGACCGTGACGGATCCCGGCTGAGCCGTGAGCCAGTTCCCGCCCAGTATCGCGGGCGACCATGTCTCGCCGCTGCCGGCGGTGGAGGTCTCGATCCTGCGAATCGTCACCGTTCCGTTGAAGAGCATGTCCGGGCTGGGCAGGTCCACGCCCAGCGAGACGGAAAGCAGCCGGACCGGCGCCGGGAGGCCGAACCAGGTCGCGTCTCCCGCGCCGGGTCCACCGATCGTCTCCTCCAGGCGCGCCGTCCCGTCCACGAGGGGCACGTCGCCCATGGCGATCAGGTGCACCGATCCGTCGCCGGCGACGACGAGCAGGTGCAGGGCCCCCGCCTCGGGCATCACCGGCGGGTCCTGCCCCTCAGGCACCGTGGGCACCGGTTCCAGGCGCACGCCCACATCGACTGCGACGCGCACCGGCGAGCCGGGGAGCACCGGGCCATCAAGGATGGGGCGCGCCGCGGCCAGGGGTGCCATCAGGGAGGAGAGGGGGGCCGTCGCCTCGTCGGACCGCCATGCAACCACCCGCGGCGCGGTCGCGGCGTCAAGGGCCAGGAGCTGGACGGTTCCGCCCGCGGCGAAGACCGAGATAGAGCTGCGCTTCGCGGTCATCACCCCGGTCGCGCCAGGCAGCGCGGCGTAGGCACCAGGCAGGGCCGTGAGCGGCAGTGCGCCGGTGCGGTGATCGGGATCGACCCGGATGTCGGCACCGACCTGTCGAGCCGCCTGGTCGCGCTGCGATCCGCTCCAGGTCGCGATGTAGAGCGTGGCGAAGCCGCCGAGCGCGATGGTCAGGGTGAGCAGGAGGGCCGACCGGCTGTAGCGCAGGGGCCGGCGGGCGAGCTGCCAGGCACCCAGCGAGGCGACCGCGGTCCGTCGACGAGCGACGAGGGCCTCCGCCCCCTGCGCGAGGAGCGGGATGAGGCGAAGGGCAAGGATCGATCCGGCGATGAGGCCGATGGCCGGAGCAGCCACGAGCAGCGGGTCGATGCCAAGGCCGCCGCGGACCGAGCTGGTGATGGCCCCGCCGTAGAGGCGCAGCTGCCACAGCCCCACCGCGGCGGCCACGACGAGCGCGAGGTCGAGCCCAACTCGCTGGGCGATCCCGCGGCTCGCCTGTCGCCCCTTGGCCCGCGACGCGGCGCTCAGCGATCGGGCGGCGCGCACCGCCGGCGCCACCAGCGCCCCCACCGCCAGGAGCGCCCCCAGCCCGGCCACGACGTAGGCGCCCACGGAGACCTGCGGATCCAGGACCAGGCCAATGTCCGCCAGCGGCCCGATCCGGTTGAAGAGATGGAGCGCGAAGGCGGCAAGCCACGGCGCGACCGCCGCCGCCGGGACGGCGAGCACCAGGCCCTCGAGGAGCGCCTGCACCACGAGCTGGCCGGTCGCGGCGCCTCGCGCGTGGAGCATGGCGGACTCGACGCGCCGCTGGTCGACCATGAGCCCGGCGGTGAGGAGCAGCGCGTAGGCGGCCAGCGCCACGAGCTGCACGAGGAGGAGCAGCACACCGGTGCGGGTGGCCAGCAGGGCGTGCTGCAGGTCGTCGATCATGGGCACCAGGCCGGTCGAGATGGAGAGGTCCGGCGCCCCGGGGACGGCGCGGACGACGGCCGCGTTCAGCGTCCCGTCGATGCGGTCCACGCTGCCCCGCAGCGGGGAGAGCCCGTCGAGGTCGATCGTCGACAGCTCGGGGAAGAGGCGCCAGCTGACAGCGGCCGCATCGGCGGTGATCACCGCCCCGAAGTCTCCGTCGGCGAGGATGAGCGGGCCGTAGGTCGTGTAGTTGACGCTCGTGGTCGCGCCGGCAAGCTCCATCGGGTCGTCCCACCAGTACGGGTCGGCCTGGTCGTCGATCCGGTAGATCCCGGTGACGCGGACGTCGGCCACCAGCGTGGGATCCAGGCGGCTGGGCATCTGCAGCGTGTCGCCGACCCGCACACCCAGGTCGCTCGCCAGCAGGCCGGGGATCGCCACCTGCATGGGTCCTCTCGCGCCGGTCCGTGCCACCGGCCATGTGCCGGCGGCCAGGGTCGCGTGACGATCGATGGCCTGGTACGAGCCGAAGACCGCCAGGTTGTGGACCGCGTCCGCGGGCTGCTGGGGCAGAGCGAACGAGTCGGACTCCTGGACGCGGACCACGCTGACCGGGACGGGCAGCGTGGCGGCGACCGAGGCGCGCACCGCGGGGTCGGCGCCGGACACCTGTGCGGGCGTCATCCGCGAGGTGGCCTGGATGTTCGCCTGGCGAACGGGGGCATCGGCCATGGCCCGTCGCAGACCCTGAAGGGTGACCGCGTCCGCGTAGATGAGGCCGGAGGAGAGCAGGGTCGTGGCGACCACGATCACGAGCCCCGCCGCAGCGGTCACCACCCAGTCGGCGCGGATGCGCGCCAGGACCAGGCGCAGGGTCGCGAGGCCGCTCATCGGCCGCGGGGCGCGCAGGCGCCGGGCGGTGATGGGAGTCGAGACATTCCGACGGAGATCCCCCGGGGTGGCGGGTGCAGAGACTACCCTCCGGCAGCGCCCGCGGTTCACCGGCGGCCGCAGGCGGATCGGACCGTCGTCGTTATCGTCGCAGCGGCAGGTACCCTGATCGGCGTGGCGGAGTGGAGCCCCGAGATCGACGTCAACGAGGCACTTGCCGCGGCGCTGATCGGCGAGCAGTTCGCCGCGTTGGCGGGCGAGCGGGTTCGCGCCCTGGCCTCTGGCTGGGACAACGCGGTGTTCACCGTGGGCGAGCCGCCGCGCTGGGCGTTCCGCTTCCCGCGGCGCGCCGTCGCGGTGCCCGGGGTCCGGCGCGAGATCGCCCTGCTTGCCGATATCGCGCCGTTTCTCTCGGTGCCCATCCCGGTCCCGCGCTGGGTTGGGGAGCCGTCGGTGCGTAGCGGGTACCCCTGGCCCTTCTTCGGCGCGACGCTGATCGACGGCGCGGAGCCGGCCGACGTTGTCCTGGCGGACACTTCACGTCGCGAGCTCGGCGCCGGGCTCGGCGCGACGCTCCGGGCGCTCCACGCACCGGCGCTGATGCGGCGCGTCGGCGACCGATTGCCCTACGACCCGAACCGGCGAGGGGACATGCCGTTCCGGGTGGCCGCCACGCGAAAGCGGCTCGACCAGCTCGGGCGCTCCGGGCTGTGGGAGCCGCCGCCATCGGTCTCGACGTTGCTCGACGCCGCCGCGGAGCTGCCGCCGGCAGACGCAGCGGTCGTGGCGCACGGGGACCTCCATCTCCGCCACGTGCTCCTCGACCCGGGCGGCCGGTTGGCCGGGATCATCGACTGGGGCGACCTTTGCCGGGCAGATGCCTCGATCGACCTGCCGCTCTACTGGTCGCTTCTGGACCCGCCCGGGCGCACAGCCTTCCTCGAAGCGTATGGCGACATTCCCGATGCGGCCCTGCTCCGCTCGCGCGTGCTCGCGATCTTCCTCTGCGCGGCGCTGGCGCTGTACGCAGCGGATGAAGCGATGACGGCGCTTCGCCGCGAGGCAGTGGCGGGCCTGGATCGGACCGTGATGGACTGATCGGTCGGGCTCTCGCACTCCGCGCGGAGGCATTTGACGGCCTCGTGGGGAGGTCGCATAGTGGCCTGCACCCACGCCTTCGTGCCCCTTGAGCCGAGCATGCCGCAGACCACGATCTACCGCTCCCCCCGCTCGCTCGGGCTGCAGGATTCACCGCCCCCGGCGGTCGAGACAGCCGAGCTCGCGCGCCTCTTCGGGCGAAGCGCAGCCCTCGCCGGTGTGTCGCTGCGCGTGGAGCCGGCGTCGGTGATCGCCCTCGTCGGGCCCAACGGAGCCGGCAAGACGACCCTGCTCCGGATCCTGGCCACTGCCATCCGGCCCAGCTTCGGCTCCGCGAAGGTGGACGGGCTCGACGTCACCCGCCACGCGGACCTGGTTCGCACCCGGATCGCGTACCTGTCGCACGCCACCGGCCTGTACGACGACCTCACCGCGCGCGAGAACCTGCGCTTCTCCGCGCAGCTCCTGGGGCTCGCCACGGCGGACGCCGTGCAGGGTATCGAGGCTGCCCTGGCGGAGGTGCTCATGACCGATGCCGCGGATCTGCGGGTGCGCGGCTTCTCCGCGGGGATGCGCAAGCGCATCGCCCTGGCACGCATCCTCCTCGCCGCACCCTCGCTCGTTCTCCTCGACGAGCCGCATGCTGCGCTGGACGCCGACGGCATGGCGCTCGTGGACCGCATGCTCGACGCCTGGCGCGGGGTAGGCGTCACCGTGATCCTCGCCTCGCATGCCGTGGAGCGCATCGCGCATCTCGTCGACGGCACGGTCCACCTCGACGGCGGGCTCGTGGCCGAGGTCACCGGCCGGGGCGTCGCGAGCCTGCCCCCCGCGATTCGCGACTCGACACCGGCCATTGCCGGAGCTGCGCGATGAGCAGCCTGGGGCGGACCGCCGCTGCCGCGTGGGCCATTGCCCGCAAGGACGCCCTGGCCGAGCTGCGCGGCAAGCATGCCGCGACCTCGACCCTCTTCTTCGCGGCCCTGGTCCTCCTCCTCTTCGGCTTCGCCCTGGGCCCCGACTCCCGCAAGCTGGCGGACGCGGCCCCTGGCCTCCTGTGGCTGGCGATCGTCTTCGCCGGCCTGCTGACCGTGGCCCGTCTCCACGCGGTGGAAACCGATGACGACGCGCTCGAGCAGCTGGCGCTCTACCCCGTCGACCGGCGCGCGATCTACGCGGGGAAGGTCATCTCCGGCCTCGTCGCCATGCTGGTGCTCGGCATGGTGCTTCTCGGGGTGGTGACCATCCTGTATGGGATGAACCTGGGTCCGGCTCTGCCGGCGCTGTTGCTCACCCTGCTCCTCGGAACACTGGGGTTTGCCGCGGTGGGCACCTTCTACGCCGGTGTGACGGTCCGCATGGGCGCGCGCGAGGTCATGCTGCCGCTGCTGGTGCTGCCCATCGTCGCGCCGCTCCTCCTCGCCGCGGTCAAGGCCACCGGCGCCGCGCTGGGCGGTGACCCCTCCGGCGAGCTGGGTGCCTGGCTGCAGCTCCTGGTCGGCTTCGATATCGTCATGCTCGTCGCTGGGGCCGGCACCTACGGCTTCCTGCTGGAGGACGTATGAGGACACGCATCCTGGGCTTCGTCGCACTCGCGGCCGTCGCGGCCGGCACGATCGTGAGCCTGTTCGTGGTCCCCGCCGACGTCAACCAGGGCGATGCGCAGCGGATCATGTATCCGCACGTGGCGTCCGCGTGGCTCGCCTACCTGTCCGGTGGGGTCACCGCGCTGGCGGGCGTCGGCTGGCTCTGGAAGCGCGACCTGCGATTCGACGCCGTGGCCGTCGCAGGCGCTGAGATCGGCGCCATCTTCACGGCCTTCGCGATCTGGGGCGGGATGATGTGGGGGCGGCCGGTGTGGGGCACCTTCTGGCAGTGGGAGGACCCGCGCATGGCGACCACCGCCCTGCTGCTGGCCCTGTACGTCGGCTACCTGCTCCTGCGTCGGCTCAGCGACGATCCTGGGCGACGGGCCACCCGGGCGGCGGTCGTGGGCCTCGTCGCCGCGGCGGACATCCCCATCGTGCACTTCAGCGTCGACTGGTGGCGCGGGCTGCACCAGGGCGCGACGTTCGGCTCGCCGGACAAGCTCCTGCATCCCGCCGCCCCCGCCGCCTTCGTCCTGACCCTGCTCGGCATGCTGGGCGCCTTCACTCTGGCCTGGGTCTACCTGATGATCCGCCGCTACCAGCTTGCTCGCACGGAGACGGCCATCGAGGAGCGGGTGCGCCGCGGCCAGCTGGTCGCAGCGCGCCTGCGCGCGCAGGCCGGCATTGCCTCTGCCGCCGATGCTGCCCGCCCGGCCGGGCGGGCCGGGGTGGATGCTCCGGGAGCCGGGGAGGTCCTGGGGTGAGCGACGTCTGGTTCGTGGTGGCGGGATTCACCGGCATCCTGGGCGGGCTGACGGCCTACGCCGCGACGCTCGCGCTCCGGCTTCGCGCCGCCCAGCGCTCGGAGGAGGCCCTGCGCCCCACGGACCTGAATCCCGGCGAGCCGTCGTCCGCGAACCCCGAATGACCGTCTCCATCCCGGCGCCGCCGCCACGGCCGCGCCGCAGCCGATGGGGCCTGGTCGTGGGCGCCGCCATCGTGGTGGCCGTCATCGGCTACTTCGCCTTCAGCGGGATCGGTGACGCGCTGGTCTACTACCGGACGCCAACGGAGGTGCTGGCCCTGGGGAGCAAGGAGGTCGGCCAGACCATCCGCCTCGGCGGCCTGGTCCAGGCCGGAACGCTCGACTGCTCGAATGGCGAGGTGCGCTTCACGCTCACCGACAACACGAACGCCATCGGGGTCCACAACGCGCCCGGGGAGGCGGTCCAGTGCCCGCGCATCGACGCCGGAGCCGTGGTGGAGGGGACGCTGGACAGTGACGGCACCTTCGCCGCCACCCAGATCCTGGTCAAGCACAACGAGACATACGTGGCCCCGACCGATGGCGCGATCCCGTCGCACATCATCCCGTCGGGGAGCGGCGGCTAGGGTCGCTCGCGGTGCTCGGCACCGGAGGACACGTCGCCATCGTGGTGGGGCTGGCGACCAGCGTCTTCGCCGCCTTCGCCTTCGTGGCCGGTGGCCGCCGTCGCGACCCCACGCTCCTCGCCTCGGCGCGTCGGGCCATGTACCTGACCTTCGCCCTGGCCGCCGTCGCGTCCGCGGTGATGATCACCGCCCTGCTGACGCACGACTTCTCCATCCTCTACGTCGCGCGCAACAACGCCACGACCACGCCGCCGTTCTTCAGCGTCATCTCGCTGTGGGCCGCGCTCGAGGGCTCCATCCTGTTCTGGACGCTGCTGCTCACCGGCTATGCCGCCCTGGTGCTCTACCGCTACCGGGACCGGCACGC
Source organism: uncultured Chloroflexia bacterium (assembly GCA_963814105.1). Lineage (GTDB taxonomy): Bacteria > Chloroflexota > Limnocylindria > QHBO01 > QHBO01 > CAVXEH01. The sequence continues at coordinate 69,326 of CAWFBQ010000005.1, read as the reverse complement.
GGCGCTGATGCCCTGGGCCGGGGCCACGCTGGCGCTGATCGCCATCTTCTTCTTCGCGGTGATGATCTGGCCCGGCAACCCCTTCATCCGCACCACGCCGGTCGGCACCGAGGGCGCCGGGCCCAACGCGCTCCTCCAGAACCACCCGTTCATGGGCCTCCACCCGCCGCTCCTCTACCTTGGCTACACCGGGATGGCGGTGCCGTTCGCCTTCGGCATGGCGGCGCTCATCACCCGCCGCACGGACGAGGAGTGGCTGGCCATCGTCCGCCGCTGGACCATCGTCCCGTGGATCTTCCTGACCCTGGGGATCACCGCCGGCGCGTGGTGGAGCTACGAGGTCCTGGGCTGGGGCGGCTACTGGGCCTGGGACCCGGTGGAGAACGCGGCCCTGCTGCCGTGGCTGACGGCGACGGCGTTCATCCACTCCTCCATGGTGGCGGAGCGCCGCGGCGCCCTGAAGATCTGGAGCTCCGCGCTCATCCTCGCCACCTTCGTCCTGACCATCGTGGGCACCTTCCTCACCCGGTCCGGCGTGGTGGCCAGCGTCCACTCGTTCACCCAGTCGGCCATCGGGCCGTGGTTCCTGGCGGCCGTGATCCTCTCGCTGGGCGGTGGCCTGACGCTCCTCGTCTGGCGTCTCCCCGACCTCGGGGATCGCGAGCGCCCCGCCGCCACGGTGAGCCGGGAGTCGGCGTTCCTCTTCAACAACGTCCTGTTCCTGGGCATCACCTTCGCGGTGCTCTTCGGGACGTTGCTGCCGCTCATCGTGGAGCTCTTCAACGGCGGAACGATCTCCGTTGGAGCGCCGTGGTTCAACCGCGTGAATGCACCCATCTTCCTGGCGCTCGTCTTCCTGATGGGCGTCGGCCCGGCGCTCCCCTGGGGCGGCGCGAGCTGGGGCTCCATCCAGGAGCGCTTCGGGATTCCCATCCTGTCGGGGATCGCGGCTGTCGTGGTGGCCCTGGCCGCGGGGCTGCGGGACCCGGCGCCCGTGGCGACCATCGGCCTCGCCGTCTTCGTGGCGGTGATCATGGGCGACGAGCTGGTCCGGGGAACCCGGTCCCGCCAACGGAGCCGGCAGGAGGCGGCGCCGCTGGCGCTGGTCCGGCTCGCCACGCGGAACCGGCGCCGGTACGGCGGGTACGCCGTTCACGCCGGCATCCTGGTCATGGCGGTCGCCATCGCCATCAGCGCCACGCAGGGCAGCCAGGCCTCGGCAACCCTGGCGCCTGGCGGCAGCCTTTCCGTCCGTGGCTACACCCTGACGTACACCGACCTGACCACGGCGCCGCTGGCGGATGACCCGCGCGTCGTGGAGACGCGGGCCTCCATCAGCTACACCGGGCCGCAGTCCGGAACACTGGCGACGGCCCTGCGTGACTACCCCAACTCCGACACGCTGATCGCCACGCCGGCCGTGCGCTCCTCGCTGGGCGAGGACCTGTACGTGACGCTCATCGGCTACGACGCCGGGAGCCAGCAGGCCACGATCCGCGTCTTCGTCAACCCCGGCGTGGTCTGGATCTGGCTGGGCGGCGGGATCGTGGGGCTGGGAGCCCTCTTCGCCATCTGGCCGGACCGGCGACGGGCGATGGCCACCGTGCCGGCTGAGGAGCCGGCCGCCGCGCCATCGGCCCCGGTGGAGGCCTAGGCCCATGGCGAACGGATCCATCTGGCTGCGCCTTCGCTGGCTCATCGTGCCGGTGGTGCTCGTTCCCGTCGTCGCGGTGCTCTTCATCGGCTTCGGTCGCGACCCGTCGGTCATCCCGTCGCCCCTCATCGGCAAGCCCATGCCGCCCTTCGAGCTGGCCACGCTGGACGGGGCGTCGCTGCGCTCGGAGGACCTGGCCGGCAAGCCGCTCGTCGTGAACTTCTGGGCCAGCTGGTGCCCGCCCTGCGCGGAGGAGCACCCGGTGCTCCTGGACCTCGCGCAGCGCTACGGAGACCAGGTGACGATCGTGGGCATCCTCTACAACGACGACGCCGAGGGAGCCGCCCGCTTCCTTACCCGCTACGGCGACGGCGGCTGGGTCGACCTGCTCGACCCGACCGGCGCCACGGCGGTCGACTTCGGGGTGACCGGGCCGCCGGAGACGTTCTTCGTGGACGCAAGCGGCGTCGTGCGTGGCAAGCAGATCGGCCCGGTGACCTCGGACCTCGTCGCCGCCCAGCTGGCGGCGATGGGCGTGCAGGTGGCGGCGCAATGATCCGGCGCACCATCTTCACCATCGCGGTCGTTGCCCTGCTGTCCCTGGCGGCCGTGGTCGTCGTGGACCTGCTGCGCCCCGCTCCCCCGCTGGCCCTGGCCCAGCAGGCGGCACAGCTGGAGTCGGAGCTGCGCTGCCCGGACTGCCAGGGCCTTTCGGTGGCCGAGTCGCACACGACCTCGGCGGCCGCCATTCGCGACGAGGTCGCCCGCCAGCTGCAGGCCGGCCAGACGCCCGACCAGGTGCGTGCCTTCTTCGTGGCGCGCTACGGTGAATGGATCCTCCTCGAGCCCTCGTCGCCCTGGTTCTGGATCCCCATCGGCGTGATCGTCCTTGGCGCCGCGGGCTTCGTCGCCTGGCTGCGCGCCGGCCGCGCACGCTCGACGCCCATTCCCGCCGCGACCGACACCGTGGACGCCGATGCGGCACGACAGCGCATCCGCGACGAGGTGGAGGCCCTCGATGCCTGACCCCACCGAGCTGCTCCTGCTCGGCGGCGTCGGGGCCGCCGTCGCCGCGCTGGTCGCGACCCCGTTCGTCCGGGGACACCGCGGTGTCGCCGCGCGGCCGGACCCCGCCAGCGACGACCTGGAGACGCTCCGCATCCGGCACCGGGTCGCGCTCGAGGCGATCCGCGACGTGGAGGCCGATTACCGTGCCGGCTCGCTCGACGATGCCGCCCACGCGGAGCAGCGCGAGCGGGGGGAGCAACGCGCCGCCGAGACCCTGGCCGCACTGGAGGCAGCGGAGGTCGGCGCGCCACCCTCCGCGTCGGGGGTCGCTGTGCCGAGCGGGTCGCCGCTGCCGCCGCGCCGGGTGGGGACGGCCGCGATCGTGATCGCGGTAGCGGTCGCCATCGGCCTCGTCCTGCCGGCGCCCTTCAGCCTCGCCAATCCGACCCAGACGAACCAGGCCCTCGCCTCGCAGCAGGCGCAGGAGGCGGCCCGCCAGGCCACCATCACGCAGCTCCTCGACCAGCTCACCGCGAATCCCCGGGACCCGGACGCACTCTCGAAGCTGGCCGATGCCTACCTGCAGGGCGGCACCGCGGATGACCTGAGCCGGGCCGGCACCATTCTCCTGGCGCTCATCAGCCTCGAGCCCACCAACGCCAGTGCCTACCAGCGCCTCATCACCGCGTACATCAACGTCGGAGACTGGACCGATGCGACCTCGGCCACCGACGCCTACGCCAGGGTCGTCCCGGACTCCGCGGACATTCCGTTCTTCCGCGGGATCATCGCGTTCCGTGGCCTGAACGACACGGCTGCCGCCGTCGAGGCATTCCAGGCCTTCCTCGACGCCGCACCCGAAGATCCGCGGGCGGTGATGGTCCGCGCGCTGCTCTCCGAGGCGGAGTCGGCGGCGCCAAGCGCGTCCCCGTCGCCAAGCCCGTAGGCCCGGCTACAGGGCTCGCAGGGCGGCCACCGCCGCGGCTGCGTCGGACCGCGCAGCCCGGATCTGCGCCCGGGCGTTGGCCAGCGCCGCCCGATCGGCACGGATGACCGGTTCCGCGCTTCCCGCGTTGTAGCCGGCGGGGGTCAGGGCCAGCAGCTCGGCGGCGACCCCGCCGGTCAGGCTGCCCGCCTGGGCCAGTGCGGCATCCAGCGCATCGACCTGCGCGGCCGCCGCGATGGTGTCCTTTCCTGCCATGGCTGCCGCGTCAACGGCGGCGTGGAGCTCGTCGCTCACGGCGCCGAGGTCGGCGGCCGCGACGTCGATGCCATCGGCCGCCGTCGTCAGCCACGCCTGCCGAAGGAGGAGCAGGTAGACGCGGTAGTCGCGCCAGATGTGGGGGACGTCGGCCGCCAGGGCCACGAACGACGCGTCTCCGTCAATGGTCGCGCGCAGCGCGGTGAGGCCGGAGGCGTCGACATCCGCGACCGCAGTGATCGCATCGGCATGGGCCGCGGCGAGCAGCGTGCTGGCCGCGACCGAGGAATCCAGGGCGCGGAGGTCGTCGAGGCGCCGGTCGATCTCGCAGTCCGCGAGCGCCCGCAGCGTCTCGACGGTCGGGTGGGCGGCATTCGCCGCGCGCTCGGTGGCACAGGTCACCGGGGACGAGAGCGGCTGCCGCCGGCGCCACCGAGACGGTGGTCGCGAGGAGCGCCGCGGCCGGCGCGGCGAGGATGAGGTGGAGGCGACGGGTCATGGCTGGGCTCCTTCCGCGCTCGGCGCGGCGTCGGACTGGCTGAAGGCGGCGTCGATCCCGTTGAGCTGCGCGTCGATGCCGGAGAGCTGGCCCTCGATGGCGCCCAGGTCGAAGGTGAACGAGGGCTCCGGCGAGGCCGATGGCGCCGCCATGGTCCCCGCCGGGATGGTCGCCACCGGGGCGGCGGTCACGGTCCTGCTGGCCGCGCTGGACGCTGCCGGCCCCCGGGTCGTGCCGTGGCCGCAGGCGGCGAGGAGCAGCGCGATGGCCAGGAGAATGGCGATGCGGCCGGCTGTGTTCTTCACGGCGCGGATCGTCCGCGCGCCGCATTCAGAAGGTGTGAAGACCCCGGTGCTACCCGGCGGCGTCCCTCGCATCCCGGCGCAGGCAGCCCCGTCGCCCTGCGGCTGCGGGTCGGCCTGCGCCCAACGGCGGCGCGAGCCAGTACTTCGGGACCTTGCGCGTGCGCCACGGCGCCCGCATCATCCGCCGCGTGAGAGGGGATGAGCCGGTCACCGCATGCCCGCCGGGTCGGCAGCCATGAACGTCCGCAGCGCCCGCGAGCTGGTGCACCGCGCCCTGCCCGGCGGGGCGGTGCTCCTGGCGTCGCTGACCTTCAGCGGCTACCTGATGGGCCTGGTCAGAGACCGGATCTTCGCGCGGACGTTCGGGGCCGGTCCCGAGCTCGACGCCTACAACGCCGCCTTCGTCCTTCCCGAGCTGGCCCTCGACGTGCTGGTGGCCGGCGGCCTGGTGGCCCCGTTCGTGCCCATCTTCACTGGCCTGCGGGGCGAGGCATCGGAGCGGGCGCGTGCGTTCGGGCGGACCATTCTGACCTTCTCGGTGCTGGTGATGGCCGTCGCCGCGGTGGGGCTCTTCATCTTCGCGCCGCAGTCGGTGGCGCTCATCGCGCCGGGGTTCACCCCGTCACAGCGAGAGCTCTACATCGGGCTCTTCCGGGTCATGTGCGTGACGCCGGTGATCTTCGCCGCGTCCATCGTGCTGGGCGAGGTCCTCGTCGCCGAGCAGCGCTTCCTCACCTACGGCCTGGCGCCCCTCCTCTACAACGGCGGGATCGTGGCTGGCACCGTGCTCCTCGCCGGACGGATCGGGATCTATGGTGCGGCGGTCGGTGCGGTCGCCGGGGCGCTCGCCCACCTGGGGATCCGGCTCGTTGGCCTGCGCGGCACCGGGTTCCGGATCCGGCCCCGATTCGCATTGCGGACCAAGGGCGTGGGCGAGTTCGGCCGGCTCATGGTACCCAAGATGGTCAGCCATCCCATCGAGCCGCTGACCTTCCTGTACTTCACGTCGGTCGCGTCCACCTTCGTGGCCGGATCGGTCAGCTCGGTGAGCTTCGCGCGCAACTTCCAGAGCGTGCCGGTCAGCCTCATCGGGGCCAGCTTCGCCATTGCCGCCTTCCCCGCCCTTTCCGCGGCAGCCGCGTCCGGCGACCGGGCCACGTTCACCCGCATCTTCCGCACCAACCTGGTCACCATCACGGTCCTCACCGTGGCGGCGGGTGCCGCGCTGGCGCTGGTGGGCACCCTCGCGATCCGGATCCTCCTCGGCGGGGGTGCCTTCGACGAGGCCGATGTCGCCCGCACCGCGGGGATCCTGGCCCTCTTCTCCATTTCCGTGCCGCTCGAGAGCCTCACCCATCTGCTGGCCCGGGCGCTGTACGCCACCAAGAACACGTTCCTCCCGGCGCTGGCCTCGATCACGGGCTTCGTGGCCACGGTGATCGCCGCCGGGTCGCTGGCGCCTCGCGTGGGCCTCGCCGCGGTGCCGCTGGCCTTTGCCACGGGGATGGGCGTGAAGGTGGTGCTGCTGGCCATTGGTCTCGCCCCGCGGATGGCTCGCATCGGCGAGCCCTCGCCGTGGGGGCCGCCCCTCGGCACCCCGCCCCCCCGCCGGATCCTGGGGATGCGGCTTCGACCTCGTCCCGGGCAGGCGGTGGTGGGCCTGGTTGCGGCCGGCGTCATCCTCATCGGCCTGGGGACCTCGTTCCAGGTGCTGGGTGGTGCGACGCTGGCGGTGGCGCCCTCGGTCAGCCCGTGGGCCCGCGAACGGCCGCCCGCCAGCCCGTCGGTGGCATCCCTGCCCAGCGCGATGCCGACGCCATCGGCTCCTGCAGCGACCCAGTCACCCACCCCCAGCCCCACGCCGTCGCCGACGCCGGGTCCGTTCGGGATGGACCTGTACGCCGACGGCGACTACGCGCACGAGTTCCTGGACACCTGGTGCCTGCCCGCGGCGATGCAGACCTCCATGAACATCATGGACGTAGGGGCCGACGTCACCAAGGCCACCCAGCAGAAGCTGTGGAGCTACGCGCGGACCATCGCCCCGGACCGCGAGGGCGGGGCGGAGCCGGAGGCCTGGGCCATCGGCCTGCAGCGGCTCGGCTACGGGAACTACGAGGTGAGCATCCAGCCGACCCTGGAGGCGGCCATCCAGCTCGCCGCGAAGCAGGTCCGCCTCACGAACCGCCCGGCGGGGCTCATGGTCTGGAGGGGCGTGCACTCCTGGGTCATGTCCGGGTTCGAGGCGACCCGCGACCCGGCCCTCACCGACGACTTCACGGTGACCGGGGTCTACATCGAGGATGTCTGGTACCCGCGCCTCTCGAGCATCTGGGGCTACTCGAATCCGCCGGACACGCTGGTGGCCGTGAAGGACCTGCCGCAGGACTTCCTCCCCTGGTACCTGCGCTACGACGGGCCGCACCCCGACAAGGACGGGAAGTACGTCATCGTCATCCCGGTGAGCTGATCGCCCGTGGAGGTCGGCCCCCTGCCGGGGTCCCTCAAGTCCGTTAGTACCACTTACCCCCTCGAAATCCTCCCGACCGCACGCGTCGTCAACCCCCCCAACCACCCCGCCAACGTGCCAAACGGCCCGAGCCGGTGGGCGCAGCGCCGCCGGAAGGCTCATTGGTGGACGGCCGTGGCCGTTCGACACTGGCTTCGTCAGCGCGAGCCCCGGCACAGCGGAATGCGCGCGGGGTTGCGTCAGGCATGGAACCAAAGAGGGGGATCCTCGTGTTTGGCAATCGCATCCCACGTCGTTGGTGGACGGTCGCATGGGCGCCGCTCCTGGCCGCCGCACTGCTCCTCGGCGTGACGCCCAGCTCGGCGCCAGCCGTCGCCTCGACATCCACGGGTTTGACCGGCGTGACGGCGATCAGCGCGCAACTGGCGTTCCGGGCCGGCACCTACACCGGCTACCGGTTCAGCACCACCGGCGCGGTCACCGCCAGCCACAGCTACACCCTGGCCCGTGCCAGTGGCGCGCCCGCCACGCGCAGCGCGACCCGTGCCGGGAAGACCTACTACTACGTCAGCGCGGGGGTCTGGGCCGGGTACTGGATGCCTGCCGGATCGGGGATCACGGTCACCGTCGCCTCGGCGCCGGCCGTCGCCTCGACATCCACGGGTTTGACCGGCGTGACGGCGATCAGCGCGCAACTGGCGTTCCGGGCCGGCACCTACACCGGCTACCGGTTCAGCACCACCGGCGCGGTCACCGCCAGCCACAGCTACACCCTGGCCCGTGCCAGTGGCGCGCCCGCCACGCGCAGCGCGACCCGTGCCGGGAAGACCTACTACTACGTCAGCGCGGGGGTCTGGGCCGGGTACTGGATGCCTGCCGGATCGGGGATCACGGTCACCGTCGCCTCGGCGCCAGCCGTCGCCTCGACATCCACGGGTTTGACCGGCGTGACGGCGATCAGCGCGCAACTGGCGTTCCGGGCCGGCACCTACACCGGCTACCGGTTCAGCACCACCGGCGCGGTCACCGCCAGCCACAGCTACACCCTGGCCCGTGCCAGTGGCGCGCCCGCCACGCGCAGCGCGACCCGTGCCGGGAAGACCTACTACTACGTCAGCGCGGGGGTCTGGGCCGGGTACTGGATGCCTGCCGGATCGGGGATCACGGTCACCGTCGCCTCGGCGCCGGCCGTCGCGGCTCCCACCCCGACCCCAACCCCTGCCGCCCAGACGCTGGCTCCCACCCCGACCCCAACCCCTGCCGCCCAGACGCTGGCTCCCACCCCGACCCCAACCCCTGCCGCCCAGACGCGTGGCTCCCACCCCGACCCCAACCCCTGCCGTCCAGACCGTGGCTCCCACCCCGACCCCAACCTCTGCCGTCCAGACCGTGGCTCCCACCCCGACCCCAACCCCTGCCGCCAGTGCCACGTTCACCTACCCGGTGTCCGGCAAGACGACGACCCAGCACGTGGGAAGTCACGCGATCACCTGGACCGAGCAGGGCACCGTCACGGCTCGTTCCATCACCGAGCTGTATGCCACCGCCGTGAGCGGCACCTGCAGTGGCGTGACATGGCGCGTCGCGTGGACCCGGCCCGACACTCGGAGTCCATTCTCGATCTCGAGCTTCGGGCTCAACTACTGCTACCAATACGAACTGGCACTCAACGGCACGAAGGTCGCGGTGAGCGGAGCTCTGCTGGTCAGCGCGGCTACCTTCTCGGAGAACTTCTACGACGGCGCTGGCGTCAGATACCAGGATCCGGACTACACCGCCTGCGTCCCCACCTCCACCCTGATGATGCTCAACTTCGTGGCCACCAAGGGATCACGAGGGACCGGATTCCGGTGGACCGCGACCACGGCGTACAGCGCTGAAGAGAGCATGCTGCAGTGGGAACGGACCCACATGACCCAGCTGACCTCGCACCTGGGAGTGGATGCCAATGGCTGGCGCAACGGCCTCAACTACTACGGCTGGGGCGCGTACACGAGCGAGGCGGGCATGACCTACCGGGTGTTCGCCTACTCGTCGTACGACGCCGCCCTCAAGGCGATCGTCCAGGCCGTTGCCACGTACAACAAGCCGGTCGGATTCTTGGGGTGGGCCGGCGGCCACGCGCAGATCGTCAACGGCTATCGGGTCACCGGGCTCGACCCGGCCACATCGAGTGCCTTCACCGTGACCACCATCTACCTCACCGACCCGCTCGCATCCGACGGGATGCGCAACTACGCGATCTCCGCGCAGAACTTCGGATCAGGTTCGACGAAGTACCGCTTCCGGCCCTACACCTACACGGATAGCCCCTACGACGACCCATACAGCCCGGGCACGGCGGCCGCCTATCGGGCCTGGTACGGGAAGTGGGTGATCGTCGCCCCGGTGCGCTGACGGTGTCTCCGTGTATGCTGCGCGCGTCGACGGAGCCCAAGCCGCCCGACATCTACTGTCGCAGGTGGGGTACGTGTCTCATGCGTCGGGCGGTTGTCGCATTCTTCGGTGTTGCCGTTCTGCTCGCGGCGTGCAGCGGATCGGGCGGTTCATCCTCGGCGAGCTCGACGCCCGGTGGAGGCGGCGGGCCGTACGCAGGGTCATCGGCCGCGTCCTCCGCGGGAGCCTCGGCCGCTTCGGCTGGGCCATCCGCGAACGGCGGGCAGACCGGCGCTGCGCCCGATGCCTGCGCGCTGCTGACTCCCGCCGACGCGACCGCGGCGCTGGGCACGGCCGCCGACACCCCGGACGTGCACACTGGTGGCGGCAATAACTGCACCTACGGCACCGCCGACCCGAACGTCTCTGCCACGGTCGAGATCTCCGTCTTCCAGAAGACCATCTTCGACCACGCGAAGGCGACCACCTCGAACGGCGTCACCATCGTCCCGCTGAGCGGCGTGGGGGACGACGCCTTCTATTTCGACGGTGGACCGATCGTGGGCACCCAGCTGTACGTGCTGAAGGGCGCGGTGGGCTTCTACGTCGCGATCTACGACCACAGCCGCAGTGCCGACCAGATCGGCACGGCGGAGCAGACGACCGCGGAGGCAGCCCTGGGCCACTTCTGAGCATCGGGGGATGGATGGTGGAGATGGGGGAGAATCGAACTCCCCGTCCAGAACCGAGTCGCCGGAGACTTCCTACAGGTATTTCCGGCCTACTTAGGGTTTCGCGTTGCAGGCCCCCGACCGGCGGGGTGCTCCGCTTGCTATCCGGTGTTGCCTCTCGGCTCTTTGACGCCGCTCACCGGAGTCGGCGACGCCGCACCTCCCCTGATGACACCTTCGCCGTCCGGGGAGGGGGGACGGCGTCGATGCTCACTGACTAAGCAGCGAGGGCGTAACTGTTGTTGCCAGTTACTGGCTTTGCCCGCGGTTTAACGAGGCCTGCGGGCGACCTCGACCTGCGATCTCCGGTCCCTGAGCCCTGTCGAAACCTGACATCCCCACGAACCGAACCCGACCATTCTACCAGACCGATGTCGCCATGTGAACACCTGTTCTAGACGGTCTCGGACAAGATGGGCCTATGCCACGCATTGAGGTCCCGCTGACCTACGCCATCCCCGATGGCGAGACACATGCTCCCATGGTCGAGACGACCATCGGCGGGGTGGCGACCCGCCTCATCGTCGACACCGGCGCCTCCGATCACGTGCTCACCACGGAGCTTGTCGAGCGCGCCCGCGTGGCGATGGTGCCGGGCGAGGACGGGACCGACGCCGCAGGAAACCGCCTCACCTCATGGCTCGTCGGCCGGCTGGACGTCGCCATCGGCTCCAACGACCTGACCCTCGAGAACGTCCAGGCCACCGCCGGCCCGCCGCCGTTCGAGGCGTGGGGCATCGGCGGCTTCCTGTCCCCGCAGAACCTGCACCCGAGCGCCGCGATCGTGCTCGACCTCGCGTCGGGGAGGCTCGCCATCGACGACCAGCCGCCCGACCGCGTGGTCGAGCGGCTGGTTGCCACGCACCCGCGCCTCGAGCCGGTCTGGCTGGAGCGGATCCCCAGCGACGGCACGATCCTGGTGCGCGTCGCGGTCGACTCCGGTGAGCCGGTCGTGACGATCCTCGACTCGGGCGCCCGCGGCACGTCGTTCGCCGCCTCCACGGTAGCCGGGCTGACGGCCGCCGGAGCCGACACGAGCGGGCGGGCCCTCGGCGGGGAGGCAATGACGGCGCCGTTCGTGGTTGGGCAGTCGCTGCAGGTAGGTGATGCACGACTGCCGGTGGATCGGCTGTTCGTTCCACCCGCCCTGCCGGGAGAGATGGACGGCCTGGTCGGCATGGACGTGCTGCGTCGCACGGTCCTGCTGCTGTGGGCCGATCCCGCGCGCCCCGTGCTCTGGCTCGTGCCGCGCTGACCCCCACGGGTGGACCGAGGCGCGCATCTCGTCATCTGCGGACCACCGCAGCGTTAGGCGCCTTGCTGGCCCGATTCGGCGCTCGGCCGCCGTGCCCTGAGCACGGATCCAGCCGCACCATGGGCTCGACGATGGCCGTGGACCGCCTTAGGCTGCGGAGAGCAGCACCTGGCGAGTCGGGATCGGTCAGCCCCTCGTAACGCTGCGGAGAGCAGCACCTGGCGAGTCGGGATCGACCAGGTGGATCTCGGCGGGCTAGAGCTTGATGCGTCCGGAGGTCTTGGCCTCCCGCTCCAGCTCGCGGCGCTGGTCGCGCTCCGCGATCGTGCGGCGCTTGTCGTGGGTCTTCTTGCCGCGCGCGACCCCCAGCTCGACCTTGGCCCGCCCGCCGCGGATGTAGAGCCGCAGCGGAACCAGGGTCTGGCCCTTGGCCTGGGTGAGCCCCACCAGCTCGGCGATCTGGTCGCGGTGGAGGAGGAGCTTCCGCGTGCGGCGCGGCTCGTGGTTGAAGCGGTTGCCCTGCTCGTAGGGGGCGATGTGCGCGCCGATCAGCCACGCTTCCCCGTGCTCGATCCTCGCGTACGCCTCCGCCAGGTTGACGCGACCTGCCCGGATCGACTTGATCTCGGTCCCGGTCAGCACCAGGCCCGCCTCCAGCGTCTCGCTGACGGCGTACTCGTGTCGCGCTCTGCGGTTGAGGGCGATCGTCTGGTCCGGCATCGGTCGTGTCCGTGTGGATCGGCGGGCACGGAAAGAGCCGGCCGTTTCAGCCGGCTCTCACCTCGCTACCACGCGAAGGGTGTGGTTATCGCACCGCCTCGGTGGTGGCGTGACAGGGACTACTCACTGCACACCACCTCCTTTCGTTGGGCGAGATGCTAGCAGCCCGATGCCGGATCGGCAACGGCCTCATGCGAATCCGCCGCTGAGCGCTCCGTCGTCCCAGCTCAGGAGGATCGAGGAGAGACCGTCGGAGGGGGCCAGCGCGGTTGGGCTGCCCGACGCCGCCGGCGAGGGCGCGGTGCCGCCCGTCAGGGTCCCGAGGTAGGACACTGCCCGGTCCAGGATCAGGTCCTTCTCCGGCGGCGTCCCGGCCGGGATGGTCACCGCGACGTCCGGCTGGACGCCATCGGGGTGAACGCTGTCATGGTTGGGCGGGAACCATCGGCTGATCGTGATCCGCACTCCGCCACCGTTCTCCAGCGGTGCCCAGACCTGCACCGTGTTCTTGCCGAAGGTGTGCTCGCCGATGATGGTGGCTCGCCCCAGCTCCTTGAGCGAGGCGCTGACGATCTCCGAGGCGGAGGCGCTGCCGCCGTTCACGAGCACGACCAGCGGGAGCTTGGGGTTGGTGGCCAGCCCGCCGCCGACCGCGTCCCAGGTCTTGATGTTCCCGCCGGAGGACTCCTGGGTGAAGATGGTCCCGGAGCTGACGAACTCGGACGCGATCTTCTGCGCCGAGAGGATGTAGCCTCCCGGGTTGTCGCGCAGGTCGAACACGATCTGATCCGCTCCCTGGTCGAGCAGGCCCTTCAGCGCCGCGTGGAACTGGTCCGGTGACGAGTCGCTGAAGCCGTGCAGGGCGATGTATCCGATGTGCCCGTCGATCAGCTTGGTCTCGACCTCCTTCATCGTGATCTCGGCCCGGGTGATGGTCACGTCGAAGGTCTGGTCGCCACGCTTGATGGTGAGCGTCACCTTGGTGCCCGTCTCGCCGCGCACCTTGGAGATCTGGTCGTTGATGGACGAGCCGTTGACGCTGGTGCCGTCCACCGCGGTCACGATGTCTCCCGGCTGCAGGCCGGCCTTCTCGGCCGGCGAGCCGGAGATGGGGCTCACGACCACAAGCACGCAGTTGTCCGAGAGGGTGTTGCACGAGGCCAGGTCGGTAGGGTTCGCGATGTTCTTGATTGACATCTCGGCGCCGATCCCGCTGAACTTGCCGGAGAGGTCCCCCAGCGCCTGCTGGTACTGGGTCGGGGCCATGTAGCCGCTGAACGGGTCCTGGACCCCGTACTGGAACATCCCCTGGATCGCGCCCTCGGCGAGGGCGGAGTCGTCGAGCGGGTCGACATACTCGCTCTTGAGCTTGTCGTAGGCGTCACAGAAGGAGGCGAAGGCCGGCGCCGGCGCGGAGCATCCCGTCGTCCGGTTACCGCCCGCTGCCAGGTAGCCGCCGACGAAGAGCAGGGTGCCGAGCACCGCGGCCAGGGCGAGCGCCACGATCCAGCCGGCGAGGGAGCCGCGCGGTCGCCGGGCCGGCGGTGCGGCAGGCGCATCGTACGGCGTCGGCGCCGAGGAGGCTGTCGGCGGCGTCGCGGAGTCGTGGGGAGACGCCGGGACCGGCGCCTGGTTCGGATCTGTACTCGTCATCTGCTCAGGGCTGCGCGAGTCTAGCACCGTTTCGATCGGGTCCCGGTTACGCCCCCATTGCGTTTCGCTTACACATCCACCCGGGCCGCGACCGCCCGGGCAGGTTCGGGCTGCGTCGCGGGGTCAGCCAGCGGGCTCGTCGCGGTCTGTGTCCGTGTCCGGGCCGGCCGGCGCTTCCGGTGGCGCGGCTGGGGCGGCGGGCGCTGCCGGCGCTTCCGGTGGCGCGGCTGGGGCGGCGGGCGCTGCCGGCGCGGTCGGTGCCGGGGGTGGGGGCGTGCTTGCCGGGGGCTGGGTCGGGGCCGCGGGGGCGGATCCACCGGCAGCGCCAAGGGTGAGCTTGCCGCCCTCGGCCTGGAAGGCCTGCCAGCCCGCGTAGGCCATGACCAGCGACGCAACGAGCGCGATCGCGAAGGCCCAGGTCTGCCAGTCGTCGAGGGTGTGCGTGAAGTAGGTGATGAACCTGAGGATCTCGATCACGGCGCAGGCGGCCGCCACGACCCCGCCCACGACGAGCAGGCTGCCCTTCGACCCGGGCAGCGACGTCCCGGGAGAGAGCTGGGGCAGGAAGAGCACCAGCAGGACGCCGATGCCGAGAAGGACCGCGAGCCACATCAGCCCTCCCCAGTTGCTGACGATCCCGGCGATCACGACGACGATGGCGCCGTAGGCCGCGTTGCGTTCGTTCGCAGTGAGCTTGGACAGGTCCATGGTTCCGCCACCCTCCGAATTTCCATCTCGCGCGTCGTGAGGCTCGGGCTCACGTGGGCATCGCGAGTGGCGCACCGTACCACACGCTCCTCGTCCCTCCAAGACGGACGGGCTGATCCTGTTGGTCCCGTGGGGGTCAGGCGGTGAGGTAGGAGCGCACGCTGATCCAGGAGCCCACGGCGCCCACCCCGAGGCCCACCGCCAGCAGGAGCGCGGAGAGCGTGGCCAGGAATCGGGCTCCAACGGCGACGGGCATCTGGAAGACGTTGAAGAGGACCGGCTGGATCGGATCCCAGACGATGGCCACCATGCCGATCGCGACCAGGGCTCCCAGCAGACCGCACAGGATCCCCTCCAGGATGAAGGGCCATCGGATGAAGCTGTCGCTGGCTCCCACCAGGCGCATGATCTCGATCTCGCTCGCGCGGGCGTAGACCGCGATCCGGATGGTGTTCACGATCATGAACAGGACCGTCAGCGCGACCAGGGCGATGGCCACCAATCCGACGGTGCGGATCACGTTGATGATGCCGATCAGCTTGTCGACCGCCGCCTGCTTGGTCGTGATCTGCACAACCTCGGAACGGTCCGAGAGCGCGTTCGCGATCGACTGCGAGTACGAAGGGTCGCTCACCGTGACCTCGATGCTCGCGTAGAGCTTGATGCTCGCCCCACTCTCGCCCAGGTCCAGCTTCTGGCCCCGCTGCGCGTAGACCTCCTGGAGGCGGGCCATTGCCATCTCCGGGCTGACGTAGGTCACCGTCTGCACGCCGGGGAGCGACCGCGCATAGCCCATCAGCGCGTCGAGCTGCGGCTGGGTGAGGTCTGCCTGCTCGGGCTCGCCCACCAACTCGGCCGTGACCCCCACCTTGCTCTCGATGAACTCGAGGCCGCTGTTCAGGCCGCTGATCACGATGAAGAGCCCGGAGAGCAGCACCAGCATGAGGACCACCGTCGCCGTGGTCGCCAGGCTCATCATCGCGTTGCGCCAGAAGCCCTGCCACGCGCGGACCGCACTGAAGCCGATGAAGCGGAGGAAGCGCACGACCGCTAGTACTCCCGCTCGTAGGCGGCTTCGGGCTCGTCGCGGACGAGCATCCCGCCCTCGAGCGCCAGGACCCGCCGCCGCATCGCGTTGACGATCTCCTGGTTGTGGGTGGCCATCAGGACCGTGGTCCCCAGCGCGTTGATCTGGATCAAGAGCTGGATGATCTCCCAGCTGGTGACCGGGTCCAGGTTCCCGGTGGGCTCGTCGGCGATGAGGATCGCCGGATCGTGCACCAGGGCCCGGGCGATCGCCACGCGCTGCTGCTCGCCGCCGGAGAGCTGGGTGGGGAGATGGTCGACGTGCTGGTGGAGCCCGACCAGGTTCAGGAGCATGGGAACCCGGTGACGAATCTCCGAGCGGCCGGCGCCGGTCACCTCCAGCGCGAATGCCACGTTCTCGAAGACCGTCTTGGCCGGCAGCAGCCGGAAGTCCTGGAAGACGATGCCGATCCTGCGCCGCAGCCCGGGCACGTCGCGCCGCCGCAGGCGGAGCAGGTCGCGACCCGCCACCGTGACGCGGCCCGAGGTCGGCAGCACCTCGCGGATGAGGAGGCGGATGAACGTGGTCTTTCCCGCGCCCGAGGCGCCGACCAGGAAGACGAAGTCACCCCGCGGGATGGTGACGTTGACCTCGCTGAGGGCAACCTTTCCGTTCGGGTAGGTCACCCCGGCGTCGACCATGCCGATCACCGTGTCCGCGACGGCGCTCAGCCTGGCCCGGCCCCCCGCGTCGTTGGTGGCAGCCATCGGGCGCGCCGTCACGCTCACGCCGTCGTTCCGTTGTCGGTCTCGCCGATGCGCGAGCGCAGGTAGCCGTCGATGAACGCGTCCAGGTCGCCGTCCAGGACGGCGGTCGGGTTGGAGGTCTCCACGCCGGTTCTCAGGTCCTTCACCATCGTGTAGGGCTGGAGCACGTAGCTGCGGATCTGGTTGCCCCAGCCAGCCTCGATATGCACGCCGCGCAGCGTGGCGAGCTCCGCCTCGCGCTCCTCCATCTTGCGCTCGATCAGCTTGGCGCGCAGGATCGCCATCGCCCGCTCGCGGTTCTGGATCTGGCTGCGCTCGTTCTGGCAGGTGACCACGATCCCGGTCGGCAGGTGGGTGATGCGCACCGCGGAGTCCGTCTTGTTGACGTGCTGGCCGCCTGCGCCGGAGCTGCGATACGTGTCGACGCGCAGGTCGTCGTCGCGGATCTCGACCTCCGCGTCCTCAGGCACCTCGGGCATGACCTCGACCAGGGCGAAGCTGGTGTGGCGCCGCTTCTGCGAGTCGAAGGGGCTGATGCGGACCAGCCGGTGGACCCCGCGCTCGGACTTGAGCCGGCCGTACGCCCAGCGTCCGGTGATGCCCACGGTGACCGACTTGAGGCCGGCCTCCTCTCCCTCGGTCTGGTCGAGAATCTCGGTGCGGTATCGGTTGCGCTCCGACCAGCGCAGGTACATGCGCAGGAGCATCTCCGCCCAGTCCTGGCTCTCCGTGCCGCCTGCGCCGGCGTAGATCGAGACGATGGCCGGGCTGGCGTCGTACGGGTCCGACAGGAGCAGCTGGCCCTCCATCCGCCTCCAGTCCGCCTGCAGCGTGGCGAGCTCCCGCTCGAGATCGGCGCTCATGGAGCTCCCGCCGTCGGGCTCGGCAGCGGCCAGCTCGGCCATCTCGGCCGTGCCCCGGGCGCGCTGCTCCAGCCCACGCCAGGCCGCGATCTCGTCTCGCAGCTCATCTGCCCGACGCAGCAGCGCCTGGGCGCTGGTCGGGTCGTCCCAGAGGGTCGGATCCGTGGAGCGGGTCTCTAGCTCCGCGAGCTCGGTTTCCTTGGCGGGCAAGTCAAAGTCGCACCGCCGTGTCGGCAACGAGGCTGGCGAGCCGCTCAGCCTCGTCCTTAATTGCGTCCAAGCGGTTGCACCACCGTCAGCTCGACATCGGTCAGGCGCACGCTCTTGTTGCGCACCTTGGCCGGGTTCACGCACGGGCAGTAGCTCTGGCGCGGGCACGAGCCGCAGTTGCCGTCGCACCTGAGCGTCGCCGCGTAGGTGCAGCGCATGCAGTCGCGCTCGCACTGAATG
The DNA here is from genome assembly GCA_963814105.1 of uncultured Chloroflexia bacterium. GTDB lineage: Bacteria > Chloroflexota > Limnocylindria > QHBO01 > QHBO01 > CAVXEH01. Next base: position 51,639 of record CAWFBQ010000005.1, on the reverse strand, counting down.
AGGTCCTGGTAGGGAACGGTTGGATCTCGGAAGCGGGTGACCAGCGGGAGCGCTGTGGTCGGCGATGGGAGTGGTTCGACGACACGGCTGGGTGCGGTCAGCTGCTTCACGAAGCTCTCCATGTATGGCGACGGACCCCCGGGGTCAGGGTGTGCCCGGTCCGCGCAAGGCCCCATCGTAGCGGCTCGACTCGACCTTGACCAGAGGGCAAATCGTGCGGAATCGCCCTCGAATTGGTGCTCCCTGGCAACGGACCGCCGGGCCGATCACCAATCCGCGAACGCGCGCCGGGGTGCCGGTCGCAGTCGTATGACATTTGACTTTTCGGCCACGGGTGGGGAGCGGCGGCGTCACGCCCCGTGGCAGCGCTTGTACTTCTTGCCCGATCCACACCAGCACGGATCGTTGCGCCCGATCTTGGGTCCGCCTCGGGTCGGCTGCTGGGGGACGGCGCCGCCGGCTGCCAGGCCACCCGCGATCCCGCCGGCCGAGGTGGACGTCGAGCCGCTCAGGGACCCGTCCTGGGCGGCGCCACTGACGTCGGGCCGGCTCTCCTGCATGCGCCGCGCCGGCGGGGAGGGCGGCTGCTGCACGACGGTGACCCGGAAGATCGTGTGCGTCACGTCGTGGCGGATCGTGGTCTTGAGCTCGTCGAACATGCGGTAGGCCTCGACCTTGAATTCGTTCAGCGGGTCGCGCTGGCTGTAGGCACGAAGCCCGATGCCGCGCCGCATGTCGTCGACCGCGGTGAGGTGCTCGACCCACAGGGCATCGATGACCCGCAGCAGGACCAGCCGCTCGAGGACGGGCATGCCGTCTTCCCCGACCTCGGTGCGCTTGCGCTCGTAGTGCTCCTCGATCAGCTCCAGGAGGGATTGCTCCAGCGCCCCGACGTCGTTCGCATCGTCGACGAAGCGAAGCTCCGCCTCGCTGATCGTCGGGATCATGGCAATCATCTGCGCCTTGAGCCCATCGCGGTTCCAGTCGCCGGCGAAGTCGGAGCCGGTCGCGCCGACGACCAGGTCGTGGAGCTCTTCGCCCAGCATGGCGAGGACCGTGGTCGAGAGGCTCTCGGCACGCAGGATCCGCTCGCGCTCGTGGTAGATCGTCTCGCGCTGGCGGTTGATGACGTCGTCGTACTCGACGACGTGCTTGCGGGTGTCGAAGTTGAAGCCCTCGACGCGGGTCTGTGCGCCCTCGATGGTGCGGCTCACCATCCCAGACTCCAGGGCGGTGTCGTCGTCGAAGCCCAGGCGACCCATGATGCTGCTCACCCGCTCGCTCGCGAACCGGCGCATGAGGTCGTCCTCGAGCGACAGGTAGAAGCGGCTGCTCCCCGGGTCTCCCTGGCGGCCGGAGCGGCCGCGGAGCTGGTTGTCGATCCGCCGCGCCTCGTGCCGCTCGGTCCCCAGGATGTGCAGGCCGCCCGCGGCGAGGACCTTCTCCTTGTCGTCGGCGCAGACACGCTCCGCCTCGTCGAGCGCCGCGCGGTACTCCTCGGGCGAGGCCTCCAGGACGGTGAGGCCGCGCTTGTGGAGGATCTCCGAGGCGAGCACCTCGGGGTTGCCGCCCAGCAGGATGTCCGTCCCGCGGCCGGCCATGTTGGTCGCGATGGTGACCGCGTCGGAGCGGCCGGCCTGGGCGACGATCTCCGCCTCGCGCTCGTGGAACTTGGCATTGAGGACGTTGTGCTTGATGCCACGCCGCTTGAGCATGTCGGAGAGCATCTCGCTGATCTCGACGCTCACCGTGCCCACCAGGACCGGCCGCGCCTTCTCGTGCTCCTCGGCGATCTCGTCGGCGACGGCGTTCCACTTCCCCTTCTGGGAGCGGAAGACCAGGTCGGCGAAGTCGTCGCGGACCATGGGCCTGTTGGTGGGGATGACGACCACCTCGAGGTTGTAGATCTTCGCGAACTCCTCCGCCTCGGTCTCGGCCGTGCCGGTCATCCCGGCCAGCTTGTCGTACATCCGGAAATAGTTCTGGAAGGTGATGGTGGCCAGCGTCTGCGACTCGCTCTGGACCTTCACCCCCTCCTTGGCCTCGACCGCCTGGTGGAGCCCCTCGCTCCAACGGCGTCCCGGCATGAGGCGGCCGGTGAACTCGTCGACGATGACCACCTCGCCGTCCTTGACCACGTAGTCGCGGTCGCGGTGGTAGAGAACCTCGGCCTTGAGCGCCTGCTCCAGGTGGCGCGCCAGGCTGAAGTCGTTGTCGAACATGTTGTCGACGCCCAACCAGCGCTCCATCTTGTCGGTCCCCGCCTCGGTGATCGCCACCTGCTTGAACTTCTCGTCGAGGATGTAGTCCTCTTCGGCCTTGAGGCGGGGCACCAGGCGCGCGAACTGGACGTACTTGTCAGCGGACTCCTGGCCGGTCCCGGAGATGATGAGCGGGGTGCGGGCCTCGTCGATGAGGATGTTGTCGACCTCGTCGACGATCGAGAAGAAGTGGCCGCGCTGCACCCGCTCGCGCAGGTCGATCACCAGGTTGTCGCGCAGATAGTCGAACCCGAACTCGTTGTTCGTGCCGTAGGTGACATCCGCCGCGTAGGCCTCCCCGCGCGACACGGGGCGCAGGTCGCGGAGCCGCTCGTCGGTGGCCGGGTAGGTGGGATCGAATACGTAGGCTGCGTCGTGCTGGATGCTGCCCACGCTCATTCCCAGCCGGTGGAAGACGGAGCCGATCCACTGCGCGTCGCGCTTGGCGAGGTAGTCGTTCACGGTCACGACGTGCACCCCGCGGCCGGTGAGGCCGTTGAGGTACGCCGCCAGCGGAGCCACGAAGGTCTTGCCCTCGCCAGTCTTCATCTCCGCGATCTGCCCGCGGTGCAGAACGATGCCGCCGACGAGCTGGACGTCGTAGTGCCGCTTGTCGAGCGCACGGGACATGGCCTCGCGCACCGCTGCAAACGCTTCCGGCAGGATCTCGTCCAGCGCTGCGTTGATCTCGTTGAGCTCGCGCTTGCGCTGCTCCTTGCGACGCTCGGAGATTCGCGCCGGATCCGCGGCCGTGAGCTCCGAGTCCTCCTCCCAGGTCTCGAGGTCCGCGTCGGGGTCCGGGCCGTCCCCGTTGGTCTCGGCACCGGATGGCTTCCGCAGCTCGATGGAAACCAGCAGGTCGCCCAGGCGCTCCGCGAGGTGGGTGCGGAACTCGGCCGTCTTGGCCATGAGCGCGTCGTCGGAGAGGGCGCGGTACTCATCGGCGAGCGCGTTGATCTCGGTCACGATCGGTTCCAGCCGGCGGACCTCGCGCTCGTTGGAGTCCATCAGCCGGGAGAGGAATTTCATCATCGGGAGGGCGAGTATACGTCCGCAGACAGAGGATGCCCGTTCACCGACCGGACGCGGCGGGCCCGCTCGATGCGAGCAGATCCAGGTTGGCGTCGGCGGTGGACTTCAGGCTGTAGAGGTCCTCCGTATGCGGGCCGCCTAGCCTTCTACGGCGATGGGAAAGGGGGCGTCGAGGTCGTCGTCACCGGCGTGGGCGTCCCAGAAGGTCATCTCCTCGACAAGCTGGACCTCAGAGCTGAACAGGGCGCCCACGCTCTCCCCGCGGTGGATGCGACGGATCGCCTCGCCGAAGAGCGGCGCGATGGGGAGCACCGTGATCCGGGAGCGATCCGTGCCCGCCGGCAGCGGGATGGTGTCGGTCACCACGATCTCGGTGATGGGCGAGGCCGTGATCCGCTCCAGGGCTGGTGGGGAGAAGACGCCGTGGGTGGCACAGGAGTAGATCTCCCTCGCACCATGCTCGACGAGGGCGTGGACCGCCTCCATGAGGGAGCCGGCCGTGTCGATCTCGTCGTCGATGATCACCGCGTTCTTGCCGTCAACCTCGCCGATGATGTTCATCAGCTCCGTCTTGTCCTCGTTGCCCACCCGGCGCTTCTCGACGATGGCCAGCGGGGCGCCCAGCTTCTCGGCGAAGTTGCGCGCCTTCTTGGCGAAGCCCAGCTCACTGACGACGACCATGTCGCTGATCTGCTTGTCCTTGATGTAGCGGGCCACGATGTCGACCGCGGTCAGCTCGTCGACCGGGATCGAGAAGAAGCCCTGGATCTGGCCCTGGTGGAGGTCCATGGTCAGGACCCGATCGGCCCCGGCGACGGTGAGCATGTCGGCGATCAGCCGGGCCGTGATCGGAACTCTGGGCTGGTCCTTCTTGTCCGAGCGGCCGTAGCTGTAGTAGGGCACCACCGCCGTGATGCGGCCCGCGGAGGCGCGCTTGAAGGCGTCGATCATGATCAACAGCTCCATGACCGACTGGTTCACCGGGCGGCAGGTGGGCTGGACCAGGAAGACGTCCTGCTCGCGGACGTTGTCCTTGACCCGAACGAAGATGTTCTCGTTCGCGAACTGGAAGACCTCCACGTCGCCCATCCGCGTCTTCAGGTATCGGCAGATGTCGGAGGCGAGCGCCTTGTTGGCGTTGCCGGCGTAGATGCTGAACTCGTCGGCGTACACGTGGATCTCCTGCGCCAGATCTCGCGTCCGATTCTACCCGGCCGACTCCCGATTGATGCGGCGCCGTCGCGTCGCCAATGCGCGCCTGCTCAAGGGGCCGACTCCGGCTCCGCGCCGTCCTCCGGCTCTCCCTCGGGCGGGCGGTCGTCGACGAACACGGCGATCGAGACGATCCGATCACCCTGCCCCGGCTTCATCACCGTGACCCCGCGGCTCGCGCGCCGATAGCGGTTCACGCTGGCGACGATGGTGCGCAGGATGGTGCCCTCCTCGGTGATGAGCATCATCTCCTCCTCCTCGCGACCCACCATGCGGATCGCCGCAACGTCGCCGGTGTCGCGGTTGAGCGAGTTGGCGATGACGCCGCCGGTCGCTCGATGCTTGACCGGGAAGTCGCTGAAGGGCGTGCGCTTGCCGTAGCCCTGCTCGGTGACGACCAGGAGCTCCTGGCCCGGATCGACGACCTCCATGCCGATCACCTCGTCGCCGGCCCGCAGCCGGATCCCGGTGACGCCGCGGGTATCGCGGCCCATGGAGCGCACCTCGACCTCGTGGAATCGAGCCGCCTGTCCCTTGCGGGTGGCCAGGATGATGTCGCTCTGGCCGTCGGTGATCCCCACCCAGCGCAGCTCGTCGCCGTCGATGAGGTTGATCGCGATCAGGCCGTTGGCCCGGATCTTGGCGTACTCGGCCAGCGAGGTCTTCTTCACCATCCCGCGGCTGGTGGCCATCAGCAGGTAGTGGTCGGGCTCGAAGCGCGGCAGGCTGATGATGGCGCTCACGTACTCGCCGGATTCGACCTGGACGCCGGGCAGGTTGATGATCGGCAGGCCCTTCGCCTGGCGGGTCGCCTCGGGCAGGGTGTGGACCTTGGTGATGAACACGCGCCCGCGGTTCGTGAAGAAGAGGATGTTGTCGTGCGTGTTCGCCACCAGCAGGTGGCGCACCGCGTCCTCCTCGCGGGTCAGCATCGCGAGCTTGCCGCGGCCTCCGCGCCGCTGGCTGCGGAAGGTGCCGATCTGCTGGCGCTTGATGTAGCCGCGCTGGCTGAGGGTGACCACCACGTCCTCGGCCGCGATCAGGTCCTCCTCGGTCAGCTCCCGGTTCGCATCGGCCTTGATGCGGGTCTTGCGCTCGTCGCCGTACTTGCGCTTGAGCTCGTCGAGCTCGTCCTTGATGACCATGAGCATCTTGCGCGGGTTGGCGAGCAGGTCCTCCAGCTCGGCGATGAGCCGGATCACGGACTCGTACTCGTCCTCGATCTTCTTGCGCTCCAGGGCCGCCAGGCGGCGGAGCTGCATCTCCAGGATGGCGTTGGCCTGCGCCTCGGAGAGGCCGAAGCGGGTCATGAGGGCGGTCCGCGCGGCCTCGACGTCCGCCGCGGCGCGGATGGTGGCGATCACCTCGTCGAGGTTGTCGAGCGCGATCTTCAGCCCTTCGAGGATGTGGGCCCGCTCCTGCGCCCGCGCCAGGTCGAACTCCGTGCGGCGCCGGATCACCTCGCGGCGGTAGGTGAGGTAGTGCTCGAGCATCCGCTTCAGGCCCAGCGTCACCGGCTGGCCATCGACGAGGGCCAGCATGTTGGCGCTGAAGCTGGTCTGCAGCGACGTGTGCTTGAAGAGCTGCTGCATGACCGTGTGCGGGCTGCCGTCGCGCTTGATCTCGACGACGATGCGCATCCCGTTTCTGTCGCTTTCGTCGCGAATGTCGCTGACGTCGGTGATCTTCTTGCCGCTGACCATCTCCGCCATCTTCTCGATGAGGGTGGTCTTGTTGACCTGGTAGGGCAGCTCAGTGATGACGAGCGCCATGCGGCCGGGACGGATCTCCTCGAACGCGACCTGGCCGCGCATGATGACCCGGCCGCGACCGGTGGCGTACATGTGGCGGATGGCGTCCTGTCGCTCGCGCTCGCCGGTGACGCTGTTGCGGACGTCCTCGTAGCGGAAGATGGTCGCGCCGGTCGGGAAGTCGGGTCCCGTGACGATCTCGCAGAGCTCGTCGACCGTCATGTCCGGGTTGTCGATGAGGCCGATGGCGGCGTTGCAGATCTCGACGAGGTTGTGCGGCGGGATGTTGGTCGCCATCCCCACCGCGATCCCGCTCGACCCGTTGACGAGCAGGTTCGGCAGGCGGGCCGGGAGGATGAGCGGCTCCCGAAGGCGCCCGTCGAAGTTGTCGCCGAAGTCGACCGTCTCCTTCTCGATGTCGGCGAGCATCTCGTCGGCGATCTGGGCCATCCGCGCTTCCGTGTAGCGGTAGGCCGCGGCGGGATCGCCGTCGATGGAGCCGAAGTTCCCCTGGCCGTCCACGAGCGGGTAGCGGAGGCTGAAGTCCTGGGCCAGGCGCACCAGCGCGTCGTAGAGGGCGACATCCCCGTGGGGGTGGTACTTGGCCAGCGCCTCGCCGACGACGCCGGCGCACTTGCGATACGACGAGGTCGAGCGCAGCCCCATCTCGTGCATCGTGTAGAGAATGCGCCGATGGACCGGCTTGAGCCCGTCGCGCACGTCGGGCAGGGCACGGGCGACGATCACGCTCATGGCGTAGTCGATGTACGCCGAGCGCATTTCGTCCTCGATCGACACCGGCCGGATCAGGCCGGTCTGGTCCATCGCCATGGGTTTCCTGCTACCTCGTCATCATGCTGTCGCGTTTGTCGCGTTGCACAGCCCCAGTGAGCCTATTCACGCCGTGCACCGGCTGCCGGGAGCTCGGCCGGCATGCCGTACCGCTGCTTCAGGTTCCGCTTCTCGGTGGGGCTGGCGCCCAGGAAGCGGCCATCCGCCTCGGCCACCATTCGGCCGTCCTCGCCGTGCACCTCGCCGTGCACCTCGTAGATCCGGCGTCGCCGGTTCACGACGCGGGCCTCGGCAATGAGCCGCTCGCCCGGGTTCGCCGGCGATCGGTAGCGCAGGTGCATCTCCGCGGTCACCGCCCAGGAGTCGTAGCTCGAAGGCGCCCAGGCCATCACCTCGTCGAGCAGCGTGGCCAGGATGCCGCCGTGGATCTTGTCCTCCCAGCCGACGAAGTCGCGTTCGCCGACCCATTCGGCACGCGCCGACCCCTCGCCGAGCTCGATCTCGAGGCGCATGCCGATCGGATTCATGCCGCCGCAGGCGAAGCAGTTGTGGTCCGCGAACGCGTAGCGCCGGCCGTCCCGGCCGCGGATCTCGCGGCTGGTTCCCACGCCGTCGCGTCGGCCGGCGTCCCTGCCGGCGTTGGCGCTCACCAGGGACTCTCCTCCTCGTCGTCTGACCAGCCCCCGAAGCCATCGTCGTCCCGGCTGCGGCGCAGGCAGTGATCGGCGATGGCAAGGGCAAAGGCATGGCTGATGGCGTAGCCGTCGCGAAGGAAGTTCACCGCCTCGCGGCGGTCACCGACGCCGTTGGCCTCGAGCAGCTCGCACCACTCATCGAGGGTGCGGCCCGTCTTGCTCGGGACCTGTCGGATGTCGGCGATGTGGCGTGATGGCATGGCGTTCGCCTCTGGCTCCCGATTCAGATGTCCAGGTTCCGGACCTTGCGTGCCTCGCCGCGGATGAAGTCCCGCCGCGGCTCGACGCGCTCGCCCATGAGGGTGCTGAAGACCTCGTCGGCCTCGCCGGCGTCGGAGACCTCGATCTGCAGCAGTGTCCTGGTGTCCGGGTTCATGGTGGTCTCCCAGAGCTGCTCGGGGTTCATCTCGCCGAGCCCCTTGAAGCGCTGGACCGTGATGTTCTTGGTCTTGCCTGCCCGCGACAGCTCCTTGACCGCCGCCTCCCGCTCCTTCTCGTCCTTCGCGTACCGGGTGACCTTGCCGGTGCTGACCCGGTACAGCGGCGGCTGGCAGAGGTACAGGTAGCCGTTCTCGATCACCTCCGGCATGTGCCGGTAGAAGAAGGTGAGAAGCAGGGTGGAGATGTGTGCCCCGTCGACATCGGCGTCGCTCAGGAGGCAGATGCGGTGGTACCGAAGCTTGGCGATGTCGAACTGGTCGCCGATGCCGGCACCCAGGGCGATGATCAGGGGACGCACGTTCTCGCTGGAGAGGACGCGGTCGAGCCGGGCCTTCTCGACGTTCAACAGCTTGCCGCGCAGCGGGAGCACGGCCTGGAAGCGCCGGTCCCGGCCCTGCTTGGCAGAGCCGCCCGCGGAGTCGCCCTCGACGATGTACAGCTCGCTGCGCGCCGGATCGCGCTCCTGGCAGTCCGCGAGCTTGCCCGGCAGGGCCATGCCGTCCAGTGCGCCCTTGCGGATGACGAGGTCGCGGGCCTTCCGCGCCGCCTCGCGGGCGCGGGCCGCGATGAGCGACTTCTCGATGATGCGGCGTCCGTCGGCGGGGTTCTCCTCGAGGTGCTGCACGATCCCGTCGGCGACCACGGTCTGCACGATCCCCTTGACGTCCGCGTTCCCGAGCTTGGCCTTGGTCTGGCCCTCGAACTGCGGGTCGGTGAGCTTGACGCTGATCACCGCGGTCAGACCCTCGCGAACGTCGTCGCCGGAGAGGTTCGTGTCACGCTCGGAGAGCGTGCCCGACTTGCGCGCCCAGTCGTTCAGCGAGCTGGTGAGGGCGGCACGGAACCCAGTGACGTGGGTGCCGCCGTCGACGGTGTGGATATTGTTGGCGAAGGGCAGGACGTTCTCCGCGAAGCCATCGTTGTACTGCAGCGCAACCTCGACGCTGGTGCCCTCCACGACGCGCTCGACGTGGATCGGTCGCGCGTTGAGCACGGCGCGCCGCCGGTTGAGGTGCCGGACGAAGGAGGTCACGCCCCCCTCGAAGTAGAAGTTCTTCTCGCGGTCCACCCGCTCGTCGATGAGCCGGATCCAGAGCCCCTTGTTCAGGTAGGCCGATTCGCGCAGGCGGGTGACGATGGTCTCCCAGGAAAAGTCGAGGGTCTCGAAGATCTCGTGATCTGGTTTGAAGTAGGTCCGGGTGCCCGTCTTCCGTTTCCAACCCGGATCGAGGCCGTGGTTCGCCTCGGAGGTACCGCCGTGGGGGCGCACCTGGCCGAGCGGCACTCCGCGCCGATACTCCTGCGTCCAGCGCTTCCCGTCGCGGAGGACCTCCACGCGCATCTCCTCGGCGAGGGCGTTCACCACGCTGACGCCAACGCCGTGGAGGCCGCCCGACACCTTGTACCCGCCGCCACCGAACTTCCCGCCGGCGTGGAGGACGGTCATGATGACCTCCAGGGCGCTCTTCCCGGTGGTGTGCTTGTCCACGGGAATCCCGCGACCATCGTCCACCACCTCAAGCCGGCCGTCCGCGTGGATCGTGACGTCGATCCGCGTCGCAGCGTTGGCCATCGCCTCGTCGATGCTGTTGTCGACGACCTCCCAGACCAGCTGATGGAGGCCGCGCGCGTCGGTGGAGCCGACATACATGCCCGGGCGCTTGCGAACGGCCTGCAGCCCTTCGAGGACCTGGATGCTGGCGGCCGTGTAGTCCGCGGTCTTGCCGCGCCGGGGCCTGCGAGACGGTTCCGCGGTCATGCCGGTTGGTTCCCCTTGTCGTGGTGGTCGTTGGGCGTGGCGGTCGGCGCACCGCCGATCGCCGATCCGCGGGTGATGATCGTGTAGATGCGGTCCAGCTCCTCGTCGGAGTAGAACTCGATGACGACCCGTCCGCCGCGTCGCGAGCGGACGATGCCGACCTTCGTGGCCAGGAGCCCGCGCAGCTGCGTCTCCAGGTCCTGGAGGTCCGACGAGAGGGCCTCGCGGTGGTGGACCGGTGCCTGGGTGCGCTTGCGGCGGACGAGCTCCTCCGTCTGTCGGACCGACAGTCCGCGGTCCAGCACGAGCTTGAGCACGGCGCGCTGCAGCTCGGGAATGGTCAGGGCGGCAAGCGCGCGGCCGTGCCCCTCGCTGATGGCGCCTTCGACGATGGCCGCCCGGGTCTCCGGGGCGAGGTCCAGCAGACGAAGCGCGTTGGAGACGGCGACCCTGCTTCGCCCGATGCGTCGCGCGACCTCCTCGTGTGTGAGGCCGAAGCGATCGATGAGCTCCCGGTAGGCCTGCGCCTCCTCGATCGCATTGAGATCGGCGCGCTGGATGTTCTCGACCAGCGCCAGCTCCAGGAGCTGCTCGGTCGTGGTCTCGCGGACGACCGCGGGCACGGTGGCCAGCCCTGCCTGGCGCGCCGCCCGCAGGCGTCGCTCCCCGGCGATCAGCTCGTACGACCCGTCGGCCGCCGTGCGGACCACGATTGGCTGCAGCACGCCGTGCTCGGCGATGGATGCGGCCAGCTCCGCCATGGGCTCCTCGTCGAACCGGTCGCGGGGCTGGTGCGGGTTTCGAGCGACGCGGTCGACCGGAAGCTGCAGGACGCCGCTCTCCCCCTCGGACCCGCGAGGGATGAGCGCCTCGAGGCCCCGACCCAGGCCGTAGCGACTAGCCACGGCCGGTCACCTCCGCCGCCAGCGCGCGATAGGCATCGGCCCCCCGAGAGGCGGGATCGTAGAGCGCAATGGGCAGCCCGTGACTGGGCGCCTCGGCCAGGCGCACCGAGCGCGGGACGACGGTATCGAAGACGGTCCCGTTCATGTGGCGTCGAACCTCCCTGGCCACCTGGGCGGACAGGTTGGTGCGCGCGTCGAACATCGTGAGCAGCACGCCGTCGATCTCGAGTCGCGGATTCAGGGCCTCGCGAACGAGGCGAATGGTGGTCACCAGCTGGCTCAGCCCCTCCAGGGCGTAGTACTCCGTCTGTATCGGGATCAGCACCCCGTCGGCCGCGGTGAGCGCGTTCACCGTCAGCAGACCGAGTGACGGCGGGCAGTCCACGAGGACCCGCGCGTACCTGCCGTTCAGGTCCGCCAGGCTCGCGGCGAGCCTGCGTTCACGAGCCGCGATGCCGACCAGTTCGACCTCCGCGCCGGATAGGGCGGCGGCCGACGGGACGAGATCGAGGCCCTCGATCGGCGTGCCAACCGTCAGCTCGCCAATCGGAACCCGGTCGAGGATCGCATCGTAAACGGACCGATCCAGGCTTCGTCGGTCGATTCCGAGGCCGCTCGTGGCATTTCCCTGGGGATCGAGGTCGACGACGAGGGTCGGGATTCCAGAGAGGGCCAGGTACGCCGCCAGGTTCACGACGGTCGTGGTCTTCCCGACGCCGCCTTTCTGGTTGGTACAGGCCGTAACCCTGGCCACAGGCGCTCCGGTACGAGTTCAGATGGGCCCCGATATTCTACCAATTCCGCCCCTTATCCGCGGCGTAGCAGACCGTTATCGGCGCGATGTTTCACGGGAAACAATCGGCGCCACCCGGTGGGTCCCACGCCGTCCAAGGGCGCCCGCCCGATGGGTCATCGGTGAGCTGGGTGTCCCGTTTCTGCCGGGCCTCCCTGGTCGGTATACTCGAACGGCTGCAGATTCGACGCAGCCTCAACCAAACCAGGGGGCCCCGCAACGTACACCAGCGTTCTTCTCGCCATACTCGTCGGGATCGTCCACGCGGGTCTCGCACCGGTGCTCGTGGTGGGCGGTGTCAAGCCCGACATCGTCCTGGTCGCGGTCGTCCTGGTCACCACCAGCTTCGGCTTCTCGCAGGGCATCGTATGGGCGTTCGTGGCGGGCACCGTCGCCAACCTTCTGATCCCGGAGCCGCTTGGCTCGGTGCCGCTGGCACTCCTGGCCGTAACCTCGCTGGTGAGCGCCGGGTCCGTGGTGCTCGGCCGTCTGGTCTGGGTCTATCCCATCGGGGCCGCGTTCGCCGGCAGTGTCATTGCCGACTTCGTGAGCCTCGGTGCCCTGGCCGCGGTGGGGGGGTCGCTGGCTGTCGGGATACCGCTGGAGCTGATCGTGCCGGCCGCGGTGCTCAACGCGGCGCTGACCGGGCTGCTGCTCGTGCCGACCCGTATCCTCCAGCTTCGATATCGCCCGGAAGAGAATGCGGCGTGGTGAGCCCGTGGCGGACCTGAACGAGGGACGGCACGACCTCCCGCGCTCGCGCGCGCGCTTCGTCGCGTTCGGCGTCGCCGCCTCGCTGCTCTTCACCCTGCTGGGCGGCCGCCTCTTCCAGATGCAGGTGCTCAACGGGACCTTGTATGCGGACCGGGCGATCGCAGCTCGCATCGTCGACGAGCCCATCAAGGCGCCCCGCGGGCTGATCTTCGACCGTGAAGGCCGGCCCGTGGCGGTCAACGTGCCCTCGTGGGTGGTGGACGCGGTTCCGGCCGATCTCCCCGGTGACGATGCCGCCCGCACGGCGGTCCTCTCGCGGGTGGCGATCCTGACCGGGACACCCGTCGACACGCTTCGTCTGCGGCTCGACGCCTACCACGGGTCACCGTACGACCAGGTGCCCCTGGCGCGCGGCATCACCCGCGACGCCGCCCTGCTCCTGTCGGAACGCGCGGGCGACCTGCCCGGGATCGTGGTGGGCGTGGACGCGGTGCGCGAATACCTCGACGAGAAGGGCAAGGTCGACGGCAGCCTCCTGGCGCACATCCTGGGCTATACCGGCCCCATCAGCCAGGCGCAGCTCCAGGCGCTCGCCGGCCAGGGCTACCTGCCCGACGACCCCATCGGCAAGGACGGCGTCGAGGCTTCCTTCGAGAGCCAGCTGCGCGGCAGGTACGGGTCGCAGCAGGTCGAGCGTGACGCGACGGGGCGCCCGGTGAAGGTGGTTGGCAGTGAGACGCAGCCGACGCCCGGCACGAACCTGATGCTCACCATCGACGCGCGACTGCAGCGCATGGCGACCGATGCGCTCACCTGGGGAATGCAGGCGGCAGGCGTCAAGCAGGGCGTCACCATCGTGCTGAACCCGCAGACGGGCGAGATCCTGGCCATGGTCTCGCTGCCGGGGTACGACAACAACAAGTTCGCGACCGGCATCAGCACGGCCGACTTCCAGGGCTACCTGGGCAATCCCAACCAGCCGCTGCGCAACCACGCCATCGAGGACATCTACCCGCCCGGATCCACCTTCAAGCTGGTTACCGGCACCGCGGCGCTCCAGGAGGGCGTGACCACGCCGAGCCAGACCTGGCAGACCTACGCCTGCTACCACATCCCCGGTGCTCCGGCCAACCAATGCCTGTATGACTGGAACCGTGCCGGATTCGGTCGTCTGACCGTGCAGCAGGCGTACGCCAAGAGCTCGGACACGTTCTTCTACCAGATGGCGGTTCACCTGGGCATCGACAACCTCGCGAAGTGGGCCAACGACTTCGGGTTCGGGGCGCCCACCGGGATCAAGCTGCCGAACGAGGCGTCGGGGATCATCGCCAGCACGGAGTGGGCCCAGAGCCAGGGCCGGCCGAACGTGTACACCGGCGAGCTGGCCCAGGCTGGCATCGGCCAGAACGTGATCGCGGTCACGCCGCTGCAGCTGGCCAACGCCTACGCCGCGCTGGCCAACGGCGGCAAGCTCATGGTGCCCATGATCGTGAAGGGCGAGACCGACGACGGCGGCAAGCTGGTCACCGAGTACGCCCCGCAGGTGGCGCGAGACCTGAAGGCCAGCGCCTCCAACCTGCAGATCATGCGCCTGGGCGCCCGCGACGTGATCACCACCGGTCATGCCTTCAACATCCGCGACGTGCCGCTGCCCGGCGCCCTCTCCGGGAAGACCGGCACCGCGGAGTTCGGCGCGAAGCTGCAGAACGGCTCGCTGCCGTTCCACTCATGGTTCGTGGGCTGGCTGCCCTCGCGACCGGGGTCCACCGACGCCACGCTCGAGGTCCTGACCTTCACCTACTCCGCGACGGTGCCGGGCAACGTCTCGACGGAGGTGGTCAAGTACTTCTTCCAGAAGTACTTCAACATCCAGCGTGACTACCGTCTCAACCCCCGGACGCTCAGCCTGCTCGGAGGGAACTGAGTATGGGTGTGGTGTCCACTACATTTGTTGAGCACGTGCGGACGCGCACGCTCCGGGTCTTCGACTGGCAGCTCCTGCTGTACGTGTTCCTGATCGTGGGCTTCGGGGTGGTGATCGGGTACTCGGCCTCGTTCAACGACGCCGGGCAGGCGGCCGGTGGGATCAGCCAGACGGTGAAGACCCTCATCTGGATCGCCATCGGCTTCGCCATCTTCTTCGTGGTCGCGTCGATCGACTACCACTGGCTGTCGACCTTCACCACCCCGATCTACCTCGCCGTTTTGGCGCTCCTGGCTCTCACCCTCGTCATCGGGCAGAGCCTCAACGGTGCGACCCTCTCGATCAGCGTGGCCGGGCTCGACTTCCAGTTCAGCGAGGTGAGCAAGGTCCTGATGATCGTGGTCCTTGCCTCGTGGCTGTCCGGTCGGCGCGAGAAGATCGGCAAGCTCTCGACGATCCTGGGTGCCGGGATCCTCATGGGGATCCCCACCTTCCTCGTCTTCCGTCAGCCGGATCTGGGCACCGCCCTGGTCTTCGTGGCCATCCTTGTCGGGATGCTCTTCATGAGCGGAGCGAGCATCGGCTGGATGGCGCTCTTCACCGGCGGCGTGGTGGCGGTGGCGCCCATGGCGATGAACGCGCTGGCCGAGTACCAGCGCCTGCGGCTCTTCTGCTTCCTCGATCCGTATGCCGACCCGCAGGGGGCCTGCTACCAGCTGGTGCAGGCGCTCACCGCCGTGGGATCCGGGGGCTGGTTCGGCCAGGGGCTGACGGCGGGGCGTCAGAACCAGCTCGGGTTCCTGCCGGTGCAGACCACGGACTTCATCTTCACGGTGGTGGCGGAGGAGCTCGGGTTCATCGGCGGGATCGTCCTCCTTCTCCTCTTCGCGCTCCTGGTCTGGCGGATCCTGGTGATCGGCTGGGGCGCAGGCGATGCCCTGGGCAGCATGGTCGCCTACGGCCTGGGGAGCATGATCCTGTTCCAGCTCCTCGTGAACATGGGGATGGTGATGGGGATCATGCCGGTGACCGGCATCCCGCTGCCCTTCATCACCTACGGGGGATCGAGCACCATCAGCCTGCTCTTCGGCCTTGGCATCCTGGAATCGGTGCGGACGCACTCGCGCAAGGCCACCTTCTGACGGCCGGCTGCCGGCTCTGATTCAGAAGCGGGGCGCCGGCCGGGCTGCGATCGCTCAGCCCGGGGCCGGCTCGTCATCGTGGGTCGTCGTGGCCGGGTCCCCGGCGTCCGCTGCGGGCTGTGGCCGACCGTGGTGCACGGCCATGGCCAGGGCCCCCGCGGGGCTCGACGCCGAGAGGCGGCTGAACGTGTAGCGGTACAGGTCGCGACCAGCGGCGACGACCGGCGCCGAGAGGATCGCGCCGCCGATGCCGAAGAGGGCCGCGCCCGCGACCAGCGAGAGGATCAGGACGGCCGGGTTGAGCTCCACGGCATCACCCATGACCTTGGGTACCAGCAGGTTGTTCTCGGTCTGCTGGACCGCGATCGACACAGCGATGGCGGCGACGGCCGCGGCCGGCGAGATCGAGATGCCGATGAGCAGCGCCGGCACGGCGGCGATCACGGGCCCGATCACCGGAAACCACTCCAGGACACCCGCGAAGAGGGCGAGCACCAGGGTGAACTTGCCAAACTCGCTGAATCCGACCAGGGTCAGGATGCCGAACCCGACGGCGGTCGCCGCGAAGACCGCCACGCCCAAGATCAGCTCGCCGCGGACCCACCGGCCACCGACGCGGGCGAGGAGCGACAGAACGTTGTCGGCGTCCTCGCGCCAGCCCGGCGGCATGGCGCCCGCGACCGCCCCGGGAAGGGCCTCGCGGTCCTTGAGCACGAAGAAGAGCCAGACCGGGACCACGATCAGGCCGAAGACGAAGGTGACGGTCCGGAGCAGCGTGCCCAGGGTGGGTCCGATGATGGCACGCAGGACGTCCGCCGCTTGCTGCTGACCCTGGCGGATGGCCTGGTCCAGGAACGTGCGCAGATCGGCGGGGAGGGGCAGGGACGCGTACCAGTTCTCGATGCCGTGCTCCACGTCCACGATCGTCGCCACGAGCCGGGGGAGGTTGTCGATGAAGTCGCGCGTCTGGCTGGCGATGGGTGGGATGGCGAAGGCCACGAGCAGCCAGACCAGGCCCGCCACCACCGCGTACATGACCACCACGCCCGACCAGCGCGGCAGCCCACGCCGCTGGAGCCAGGTGACCGGGGGGTCGAGGACGAACGCCAGGGCCGCACCGATGGCGAAGGCGGGCAATGCCCCGCGGGCGTTCCAGGCGACCCAGGCGATCGCGGCGAGGGCAGCGAAGGTGAAGAGCCCCAGCCGGTGTCGTTGGGCGGCGCCGAGGAGGTCGGTCACGAGCCCAATGGTAGCGAAGGGCGAGCTGCCGTCCCGGGTTGGCGGCTGGTCGACCCTCTCGGCGACGGGTACCATGACCGTTCCCATGACGATACGACGACCGGACCAGCCGCCGCGCCAGCGCTGGCAGCTGCTCTTCAGCCGCACCGACCCGCTGCTGCGCATGCGCCAGCAGCAGGTGATCGAGGAGTGGGAGCGTGTCTTCCGCGAGACGGGCCTGCCCCTCTCGCACAGCAACGCGAAGCGCCCCCGCCCGCGCCTGCAGCTGGCGGCCAACCTGCCCATCGCGGTGGAGCTGCGCGGGGAGATCCTGGAGGCCTACTTCGACGACCTTGTCCCCATCGACCGGATCCGCGCCGCCGCCGAGCTCCTCCCCGAGGGCCTGGCCCTGGTGGATGCCCGGGAGGTGTGGCACGGCTACCCCTCGGCGGCATCGCAGGTGCGGGCGGCCGAGTACGAGGTGCTGCTTCGCTCGCCGCGTGAGCTGAGCGAGGACGACCTGCGTGGGGCGGTGGTCCGTCTGCTTGGTCAGGCGCAGCTGCCGGGAATGCGCCGCCGGGGCGAGACACAGCGTCGCTCCGATGCGGGTCAGCGCGACCTGCGACCGTACATCGAGGACGTGGAGGTCATGGATGTCGACGAAGCGGGGCGCCGGGCGCGCCTCCGGGTGGTCCTCCGCCAGGATGCGACGGGCGCCGGGCGTCCCGAGGACGTGGTCCACGCCCTCGACGTCCCGCTGCGCATCGAGCGGAACGTGCGGACCCGTCTCCTCTTCGTTGACACCCCCCCGATCGCCCGGTAGACTCCTCTCCCCGCGGGCTGTTCGTCGGCCCGCTTCGCTGTGCGTCGAGCTGGAACGTTCGACGTCCCCGATCGCAACCAACGGAGATTGAGCATGTACGCCGTCGTCACGACCGGCGGGAAGCAATACCGCGTCGAGGCCGGCTCCACGCTCCTCGTGGAGAAGCTCGTCGGGGAGCCCGGCAGTTCGGTCACGCTCGACCGTGTCCTGCTCATCGGCGACGGCGAAACGGTGACGGTGGGCACGCCCACCGTGGGCGGGGCCTCGGTCCAGGCCACCGTGCTGGGCGAGGAGCTCGGCCCCAAGATCGTCATCTTCAAGTTCAAGCAGAAGGTGAAGTACCGGCGCCGGACCGGCCACCGACAGCACCTGACCCGCCTCCACATCGACGCCATCAGCGCGGACGGCAAGACCGTCACGGCCGAGGCGCCGGTGAAGGCCGCCAGGGCCCCGGGGACGGCGAAGCCGAAGGCGGCCGCGAAGCCGAAGGCGGCCGCAAAGCCGAAGGCGGCCGCAAAGCCGGTGGCCGCCACCGCCGAGGCGGAGACGAAGCCAGCACGCCGGACGCGCACGCGCGCCTCGGCTGAGACGGCCGCCACGGCGGAGACCGCCGAGCCGGTGGAGAAAAAGCCGCGGACCCGCACCCGTGCCGCATCGGCCTCGAAGGCGACATCGGTGGAGGATGCCGACAAGCCCAAGCCCCGGCGGACCAGGGCAAAGGCCGAACCGGCCAAGGAGGAGTAGCCGAGATGGCACACAAGAAGGCCGGCTCGTCCAGCAAGAACGGCCGCGACAGCGTCGGGCAGCGCCTGGGCGTCAAGCGCGGGGACGGACAGATGGTCCACGCCGGCACGATCATCGTCCGGCAGCGCGGCAGCACGTTCAACCCCGGCGAGAACGTCGGGATGGGCCGTGATTACACGCTCTTCGCGAAGGCGGAGGGCACCGTGAAGTTCAGCCACGAGACCCGCAGCAAGAAGCGCGTCAGCGTTCGCGCCGCGGAGGCATAGCACCCAACACACCGGGCACGGTCCCGGAAGGCACAGGAATCCCCATGAAGCCCGATATCCATCCCGCGTACCATCAGGCCCAGGTCCACTGCGTCTGTGGCAATACCTTCACCGTCGGGTCGACCGCAGAGTCGATCCGCGTCGAGGTCTGCTCCCAGTGTCATCCGTTCTACACCGGCACCCAGAACATCGTGGATACCGCCGGCCAGGTGGAGCGGTTCCAGCGGCGCATGGAGCGCTCGCTGCGCTGAGTGGCATGCGCCGGCGCCTGAACGGGTGGCCGGTGCGCCTGGCGCCCCACCTCCTCTTCCTCCTCCCCGAGCTGCTCGTCGCGGCCGGGCCGTTCGTCATCGAGACCGTTGCGCACGCGGGTGGCCGCGTGCGCTTCCGTATGCCCGACTTCTTCTACGGCGGGCAGGCGCTCATCGAGGGCGTCATGATGCGCGGCCGGACCACGGTCGCGATGAGCGTCCGCCCGCCCTCGGGCGAGATCCTCACCTACGCAGAGCTCCTCCCCGCCGCCCTCTCGCGTGGCCGATGGGTCAAGGTCCCCTTCGTGCGCGGTGTCTTCGTCCTCTACGAGACGCTGGTGCTGGGGACGCGGATGCTGATGCGCTCCGCCGCCATCGCCGCCGAGGGCGAGGACATCCAGATCGGGCGTGGAACGCTGATCGGCAGCATGGTCGTCTCGCTGGGCTTCGCGGTGGGGATCTTCTTCGTCCTGCCGCTCTTCCTGTCCGGGTTCGTGCACACCGCCGGCGGCGACATCGGCGCGAACCTGGCGGAGGGCGCCATTCGGCTCGTGATCTTCGTGGCCTATATCGCCCTCATCGGGATGATGTCGGACATCCGCCGCGTCTTCGCCTACCACGGCGCGGAGCACAAGGCGATCCACGCCCACGAAGCGCAGCGACCCCTCACGCCGGACGAGGTCGACCGGTTCAGCACCGCCCACACGCGCTGCGGGACGACCTTCATCCTGATCGTGGTGGTGATCAGCATCTTCTTCTTCAGCCTGGTGCCGCGGGCCGGCGTACCGCTTCCGCTGCTCTTCCTGTCGCGGATCGCGCTGGTGCCGGTGATCGCCGCGGTGGCGTACGAGCTGGTCCGATTCGGGGCCAGCCACTACGGGAACCCGGTGGTGCGGGCGATCTACGCGCCCGGCCTGTGGCTGCAGTCGCTCACGACCCGGCCGCCGGACCATTCGATGCTCGAGGTGAGCATCGCCTCGCTGACCTCCTGCCTGTCCGCCGATGCCGCGGATGCCGATGCTGCCGCGAACGCCGCGGGTGATCCCCCGGCAACGGACCCCGCATGATCGACCGGCTCGCCGAGCTGGAGGCTCGCTACGTGGAGCTGACCGGCCTGATGTCCACGCCGGAGGCGGCCTCCGACCCGGCGACGCTTGCGAACCTGGGCAGGGAGCTCTCCCGACTGGAACCGGTGGTGGCGGCGACTCGCACCTTCCGCGAGCTGACCGAGGCACTCGATGCCACGCGCGGGATGCTCCACGATCCGGACGAGGAGGTCCGCGAGATGGCGCGCGAGGAGATCGCGGGGCTGGAGAGCCGGCAGGAGGCGCTCACCGCGGAGCTGCGACGCCTGCTCGTCCCCCGCGACCCGAACGACGATCGCAACGTCATCGTCGAGGTGCGGGCCGGGACCGGCGGCGAGGAGGCCTCCCTGTTCGCCGCCGACCTGTTCCGGATGTATGCCCGGTACGCGGAGCGGCGGCGCTGGAAGGTGGAGCTGCTGGCGTCGAGCGAATCGGACTCGGGCGGCTTCAAGGAGGCGATCGGGGAGGTGACCGGCGCGGGCGCCTATTCGCGGCTCAAGTACGAGAGCGGCGTCCACCGCGTGCAGCGCGTCCCGGTCACCGAGTCGTCGGGCCGGATCCACACCTCCACGGCCACGGTCGCCGTCCTCCCCGAGGCGGAGGAGGTGGACGAGATCGAGCTGCCGGAGAAGGACCTGCGGATCGACGTGAAGCGCTCGTCGGGTCCGGGCGGCCAGAGCGTGAACACCACCGACTCGGCGGTGCGCATCACCCACCTGCCCACCGGGCTGGTGGTCGACATCCAGGACGAGAAGAGCCAGCACAAGAACAAGGCCAAGGCACTGGCCATCCTGAGTGCCCGCCTGCTCGAGATGCGCCGGCAGGCGCAGGCGGAGGAGCGCGGAGAGCAGCGCCGCTCGCAGGTGGGCAGCGGCGAGCGCGCGGAGAAGATCCGGACCTACAACTTCCCCGACGATCGGGTCACCGATCACCGCATCGGGCTGACGGTCCACAACCTGCCGGGCCTCCTGGAAGGGGACCTGGACCGGCTCATCGAGCCGCTCATCGAGCACGACCAGGCGGAGCGCCTGGCCCAGGTGGGCGCCGGCGGCGACGAGGCCTAGGCCCGTGGCGCAGCCCGGTCCCGCCACGAATCTCGGCGAGCCGCAGGTCGCCGACCTGCTGGCCCGCATCACCGCGTCGCTCGCGGCGTCGGGAAGCGAGACGGCGCGCCTGGACGCCGAGCTCCTGGTGGGCCACGCCTTCGGTCGTGATCGGACCTGGCTGCATGCGCACCCGGACGCGTTGCTGGATGCCGAGCGCGCGGACGAGCTGGCCGGATGGATCGCGCGCCGGGCGAGCGGTGAACCGGTTGCCTACATCCGCGGCTTCAAGGAGTGGTTCGGCCTGCGCCTGGCCGTGGATCCGCGGGCCCTCATCCCGCGACCGGAGACGGAGCATGTGGCCGAGGCCGCCATCGCCGAGATCGCGGATCGGCTTGCGACGGACGCCCGGCAGGTGGTGGCCTGGGACGTCGCGACCGGCAGCGGCGCCCTGGCCCTCGCCCTGGCGCTGCGCTTCCGGGCGTCCCTCACCCTGGGCCGCGTCCGCCTGGTGGCCAGCGACATCTCCCCCGACGCCCTGGAGCTGGCCGCCGAGAACCTGGCCGCCCACGGCGTCGCCCAGATCGTGACGGTGGCCCTGGGCGACCTCCTGGAGGGCGCCGGAGGGCGCCGCGACGATCCTCCGGGCCGGTTGCCGCTCCCCGACGTCGTCACCGCCAACCTGCCGTACCTGACCAGCGCCGAGGTCGTGGCAGCGCCGGGCAGCATTGCGTTCGAGCCGCGCACCGCCCTCGACGGTGGCGTGGACGGGCTGGACGTCGTTCGGCGCCTGGTGGGGCAGCTCGCGGACCGGCTTGCCCCGGGTGGGGTCGCGCTGCTGGAGATCGGCGCGGGACAGGGTCGCCGCCGTGCAGTCCTGCGCGGAGGCGTTGCGGGTGCCGGTGGCCGTGACGCTGCTCCCCGACCTGGCCGGGATCGACCGGGTGGCGCACATCGCCCGGCTGGACGCATGAGCCGGGGCCCGCGACGGTGACGGAGCGCCTGCCCGCGACCCCCGACGGCCTGGCGGCAGCGGCAGCCCTGCTGCGCGATGGTGCTCTCGTGGCGTTCCCCACCGACACGGTCTACGGCCTCGCCTGCCGGTTGGCCGATGACGCGGCGCTCGACCGGCTCTTCGAGGCCAAGCGACGCCCGACCGACAAGCGGATCCCCGTCCTGGTGTCCGGGCTCGAGCAGGCTGTCGCCCTGGGATACGCCGCTGACGACCGGGTCCGTGACCTGGCGGCAGCCTTCTGGCCGGGCGCACTGACCCTCGTCCTGCCTCCGCGCGCGCCCGGCGGAGCGACGCAGGCGTTCCGGGCGCCGGATCATGGGGTGGCCCTGGCGCTCCTCGCCCGCAGCGGCGCGCTGGCGGTGACCTCCGCGAACCGATCGGGAGAGCCGGAGACGTACGAGGCCGATGACGTCCTGATCGCATTCGCGGACTCCGACCTGGTCGCCGCCGTCGTGGATGGCGGCCGGGTTCCCGGCGGCGTGGCATCCACCGTCCTGGACACGACCGCGGATCCGCCGCGGGTGCTGCGCGATGGCCCCGTCACGCGCGAGCGCCTCGCCGCGGTGCTCGGGCCCGTAGACTGACGGCCATGCGCGTCGCCATCGGCTCCGACCACGCCGGTTTTGAGCTCAAGGGAATCCTCTGCACGCTGCTCGACGAGCTGCGCATCGAGTACCGCGACTTCGGGACGTATTCCACCGACCCGGTCGACTACCCGGATTTCATCGCACCGGTCGCGCGCGCGGTTGCGCGGGGCGAGTACGAGCGGGGCATCGTGCTGGGCGGCAGCGGCACCGGTGAGGCCATCGTCGCCAACAAGATCCGGGGGATCCGCTGCGTGGAGGCGGCGGACCCGGTCGTGGCCCGCCTGGGACGCGAACACAACGACGCGAACGTCCTCGCCATGGGCGGGCGGATCACCGGGGTCGAGGTCGCGCGCGCCTGCGTGCGCGAGTTCCTCGCGGCCGAGTTCCAGGGCGGCCGCCACGTGCCGCGCATCGAGAAGATCGCGCACATCGAGGTGGAGGAGGCGCGCGGCTGACACTCACCCTGGACGCGACGGAGCGAGCCATTCTCGGTGGGGCGGCCGGTGCGGGAGCCGCCCTCGCCATGCGTCTCGTGGTCCGCGCCGCCGAGGTGCTGGATGCCGACCGCCTGATCCCCATCACCGGGGCGCACGTCGACTCGTGCCTGTATCACGGCGAGGCGACCCTGGACTTCGCCGGGCGCCTCGTGGCCGGTGGCGCGCAGGTCTCCGTGCCCACCACGTTGAACGTGGGAGCGCTGGACCTGCTGCACCCGGAGCTGTGGCATGGGGACCTGCGCACGGCCGAGCGCGGCCGTCTCCTCATGGAACGCTACCGGGCCCTGGGATGCCGCCCGACCTACACCTGCGCCCCGTACCAGCTCCCCGAGGCTCGGCCCCGTCTCGGGGAGCAGGTGGCCTGGGCGGAGTCGAACGCCATCGTCTTCTGCAACGCCGTGCTGGGTGCCAGGACCAACCGCTACGGCGACTTCACCGATATCGCCTGCGCGATCACCGGGCGTGTCCCCGACGCCGGGCTGCACCGCACGGAGGCGCGGCGCGCACGCCTGGTCCTGCGCATGGCAGCGGACCTCCCTGCAGCGCTGTTCGACGACGATGCGTTCTACCCGGTGCTCGGCATCGTGCTGGGCCGGCGCGCCGGTTCCGTCGTCGCCACCCTGGATGGATTGCCGGCGAACCAGTCCGAGGACCGGCTCAAGGCCATCGGCGCGGCTGCGGCCTCATCGGGGTCGGTGGCGATGTTCCACGCCGTCGGCTCCACCCCGGAGGCGCCGACGTTGGCCGCCGCCCTGCAGGACCACGATCCCGACGCGGTCGGGGAGATCAGCTTCGCCGAGCTGCGTCACGCCCGGGACGAGCTGACCGTCGCCGCGGAGGGCGCGTCGCTGCGCGGGGTGGCGCTCGGGACGCCGCATGCCTCGCTCACGGAGCTCAC
Organism: uncultured Chloroflexia bacterium; assembly: GCA_963814105.1. Taxonomy (GTDB): domain Bacteria; phylum Chloroflexota; class Limnocylindria; order QHBO01; family QHBO01; genus CAVXEH01. The sequence continues at coordinate 27,791 of CAWFBQ010000005.1, read as the reverse complement.
GCGCATCCTGGACCTGCTGGCGAGTGACCGGGTCGCGCCCGGCGTCGAGCTGATGGTCTCGACCGCGCGCGACATCCTGGATTCGGCGCAGGCGGTGGGCATCGCGGATCGGCTGCGGGGGGCCGGCGTGTCGCTCCTGGTGGACACCTGCAGCTACATCGCACCGGTCCTGCGCGACGGCGACGGCGCGGTCATGACCGACTCGGGCAAGTGGGCCTACTACGCCCCCGGGAACATCGGGGCGGCGGTGGTCTTCGGCAGCACCGCGGAGTGCGTGGCGTCGGCGGTCGCCGGCCGGGTCGTGCGCCTGCCCTCCGCCTGGGACGCAGCATGACCGGCGTCGAGCTGCGAGGCCGGCTGCTGGCACCCGGCGCGGCCGCCGGGCGGGCCCTGGTGCTGGACGAGCCCCTGAGCCTGTGGGGCGGCGTCGACCCGGCCACCGGGCGCATCGTGGAGACCCGGCACCCGCAGCATGGCGTCCGCATCACCGGCACCGTGCTCGTCCTGCCGCGCGCGCGCGGGTCGTCCTCGTCGGCCTCCGTGCTCGCGGAGTCGGTCCGGGCCGGAACGGCGCCGGCCGCCATCGTGCTCGGCGAGTCGGACCTCATCCTGGCCCTCGGCGCCGCGGTCGCCGAGGAGCTCTACGGCACCCGGGTGCCGGTGCTGGTCCTCGACCCGGGCCGGCTCGCGCTGCTGCGGGACGGTGCGGCCGTCCGGGTCGAGGAGGACGGCAGCCTGCTCGTCGACTGAGCGTCCCGGGAGGTGACACCGTCGGCTCAGGAGCGGGTGAACCCCAGCTCCATGGCGAGCGTGAGTGACGCTCCCGGCGCGATCGGGAGGAGGCCGCCCGGCTCGCCGTTCCGCAGCCGGCGGATCCCCTGCGGCGCATGGGTCTGCGGCTCGACCGCGATGGCACCCACCATGCCCCCGCCAGCCGCGCACACGTAGGCGCCCGTCCCGTGGGTCAGGATCGTCGCGGCGACGCGCGCATGGGGCCAGGCCAGCCGAATGGGTGGCTCGCGAAGCTGCGTCCAGGTGGCATCGATCTCCGGCCCCAGGTCACCGAGATCGCGGAGGTCATGCGGCCCGCTCACGGGCTCCGGTTGCGGCCTGCTCTCGACGTTGCTGGCGTAGACCGCGTCCGCGTTGATCGCGACCTGGACAGGCCGCAGGAACCAGGGATGCAGGCCGACGCCGGCCGGCATCGGCGCATTCGACCGGTTTGTCACGGTCAGCACCAGGCTGAGCGATGCGTCGGCCACCGACAGATCCATCCGCACCCCGTACTCCCAGGGCCATCCGTCGCCACCACCCGCGACCGTGTAGGAGCCGATGCCCGCCTGCACCCAGGGCCGGGCGTAGACCTGGCCGTGGATCGCCGAGCCGTCCGGGAAGTTCGAGGCGACCGCGACCTGGCGTGATCCGATAGCCTCCGGTCCGGCGCTGATCCGGTTGCACCACGGCGCCATGACGAAGCCGCCCCAGAAGAAGGGATCCTCCGCATGGCGCTCCGGCGCGGATGGCGTCCGCAGCAGGTCGTGGCCGAAGACCCGCAGGCGGTGGAGCCGCGCCCCGACCTCCGGCAGCAGCTCGACCTGCACGTCACCCTCGCCGAGCCGGACGATCTCCACGCTCATGGTGGGGTGGGTGTCCACGCCTGCGCGCTCGTGCCGCCGCGTTCCACGGTCGCGAAGCCGTTCGCGCCCACGGTCAGCGGCGTACCGACCGTGCCGTCCGGCCAGGTCACCGTCACCTGGGCCTGCTCCGCGGAGCCGATGCCGACGTGAATCCACCCCAGCTCGCCGGAGACGTGGCCCCCGCCGATGGTGACCTCGCGGGTCTGCGTCGCCCCGCTCGCCGTCACGGTGACCCAGGCGCCGATGGCGTCGGCGTTCGGCGCAGGCTCCTGCAGACGTACGGCGATCCAGTGGCCCATCGGAGCGGGATGCGCGCCGTCGCCCCACCCGACGTTCCGCCACAGCGACACGTTCTGGTTGCGGTTCACGATCACCATGTCCAGCATGCCGTCCAGGTTGAAGTCGGCGACCGCCGCCCCGCGGGCCTTCGCGAAGTCGACGATGCCCGCGGCCCTGGCCTCCTCGACGAACGTGCCGTCCGGCTGCTGGATCATGAGGTCGCTGGGGTCGCGGGTCGCGAAGTCGGCCATTTCGTTCACGTTGCCCTTCGTGACGAGCAGGTCGACCCGCCCGTCGTTGTTCACGTCGGCGAACTCGTCGTGCCAGGCGGTGCTGGGCAGGGATGTGTCGCCGGTGTACGGACGGGTCGCCGTCACGCCGAGGCTCAGCGCGATGTCGCGGTAGTCCGGTTGCGACGGCCCGTTGACCAGCGTCTGGAGCTTGTTGTCGCCCTGGCTGGTGAGGTAGACCTCCGGGTAGCCGTCTCCATTCAGGTCGTAGCTGGCGATGCCCATCCCCCAGACCCTCACCGTCTGCCAGCCATCGGCCGCGGTGTACAGGCGCGGTGGCTGTCCGGGCTCGATCCGGTACAGCTGCTCCTCGCCGTTGCTCGCCTCCCCGTAGTAGTGGCGGTCGTTCGACACGCGCAGGTCGCTGTGACCGGAGCGGTTCCAGTCGCTGAAGAGCATGGAGAGCGGGCAGTAGCCCGGGGAGAGCGGGATGGCGGCTGCGTAGCGGGTGCCGCCGGCCTCGGGACGGAAGAACGACGAGTCGGTGCACGGCAGGCCGGTCGTGCCATCGGGCTTGACGGTGAGGTAGTTGCCGACGGCCAGCGTCGGCAGGTCGGCACCCGACTCCCACGTGGCGCTGAAGGCCGCTGACCATGCGCCGCCGCCGTCGAACCCCCACCGCTCGTTCGCCCGCTCGAACCGGCAGTCGCCCAGGCCCCGCAGCAGGACGTTCTCGCCCAGGCGCAGCACCGCCAGGTCGGTGACCCCGTCACCGTCGATGTCGATGGGGTAGGCGCCGGTCACGTTGCGCAGGTCGGTGGCCGGATCGGGAAGCGCGGTGAATCGCAGCGCCCCGCCCACCGGGCTGTCGTTTCGGTACAGCGCAGCCGAGTCCTCGCCGCCCGCGAGGTAGAGGTCCTGGCGCCCGTCGCCGTTGCAGTCGAAGGCGGCGACGCCCCCGCCCACGAAGTAGTTGAAGCCGCCCGCGTACGAGTGGTCGATCCCGGCGGCGAGCGCCTCCTCCACGAAGTGCGGCGGATCAGGGCTGCCCGGCTGAGCGGAGCCCAGGAGTCCGATCCGCCACAGCAGCAGGCCGCCGCCCAGGATGAGGACGAGTCCCACCGCCATGGCCGGCCAGCGGTGGCGGCGGGCCCATCCGGGACGCCCCGCACGCGCATCGGCACGGTCGTCGTAGCGGGTCGGACCAGCCATCGGGGCGCGACGGTATCGCTCGGCTACGCGCCGGGCTCGGCCGCGGCGAAGATCTGCTCGATGACCTCGAGGTTCGCGATCGGGTCAGCGCGCGGAACCGGCGGAGGCGCCCCGTCCAGCACGATCTCCGCGAAGCGCTCGAACTCCACGGCGTACGGATCCGCGGCCGGGAATGTCAACGTCTCGGTGTCCGGCGCCACGGGCGGGTCGCCGCCGGCCGTCACGAACACCCGGGTCGGCCGGTCGGGTGGGATGTTGAACGGGATCCCGATGCTGATCCGACCTCGCGTCCCGTAGATGTGCACGCGCTGGTCGTCCTCGGCCCGCGTGGAGCAGGTGAAGGTCGCCACGCCCCCGTCGAACTCGAGGAGCCCGCTGGTCAGGACGTCCGTGCCACCGATCGGGTCGCGAGTGAGGGCCGCCTGGACCCGTGTTGGCTCCGAACCAAACAGCATCCGCGACAGGTTGACGCAGTAGCAGCCGACGTCGTAGAGGGCTCCCCCGCCCGCCTCGCGGATGTTGCGGATGTTGGTCGGATCATCGTTGTAGTAGGAGAACCAGCTCTGGACGGCGGTCAACCGGCCGATCCTGCCGGCGGCCACCAGCTCACGCACGGCCACCCACGACGGGTGATGCCGGTACATGAAGGCCTCCATCAGCTGGACGCCGGCCGCGCGGCAGCCGTCGATCATGCGACGGGCGTCGGCGCTGGTCATGGCCAGCGGCTTCTCGCAGAGCACGTGCTTGCCGGCCTGCGCCGCCCGCAGCGTCCAGTCGGCGTGCAGATGGTTGGGCAGCGGGATGTAGACCGCGTCGACCGTCGGGTCGGCCAGCAGGGCCTCGTACGAGTCGTGCGCGGTGGGGATCGACAGCTCCGCGGCCACCTGCCGGGCGCGGCCGCCGTCCCGCGACGCGATCGCCGCGACCTCGGTTCGAGCGGCCCGGCGCATGCCGGGGATCACCTTGGTCCTCGCGATGTCGGCCGTTGACAGGACCCCCCAGCGAAGGACGCTCATCGTGCGTTCAGCCCCACGAGGTCTCGCTGACCGGCCGGAAGGCGAGCTCCAGCATCCGGTGGTTCCGCGGTCTCGTGAGGGCGAAGAGCACGGCTTCCGCGACATCCTCGGGGCGCATCATGTCCGCCAGCTGCGGCATCTCCGGCGTTCGACCGCGACCCATGGCGAAGTCGGTGGCGACGCCGCCCGGGCAGATGCTGGTGCAGCGCACGCCGCGCTCGCGCAGCTCGTGGTCGAGCGCGCTGGTCAGGCCCACCTGGGCGAACTTCGACGCGCAGTAGACTGCCTCGTAGGGCAGGCCGCGCCTGCCCGCCTCGCTGGCGATGGTGACGATGTCGGCCGCCTCGCTGTGCAGGAGGTGCGGAAGCGCGGCGCGCACCGAGTAGATCGCGCCCTTCACGTTGACGTCGATCATCTCCTCGAGGTGCTCCATCGGGAGATCGAGGAACGGTCCGTAGGCTCCCACCCCGGCGTTCACCACCAGGATGTCGAGCTTCCCGAAGCGCTCGGCGGTCGCCGTGGCAATCGCGGCCAGGGCGTCAGGGTCGCGAACGTCCGCGGGCTGCGCCACGACGTCCGCCATGTCGAGGTCGTCGCCGCTCCGCGATGCCAGGCCAAGGCGCACGCCGTTGGCGGCGAGCGAACGGGCCACCGCGGCACCGATCCCCCGGCTGGCACCGGTGATCAGGGCGACTTTGCCGTCAAGGCTCTCCATCCAATGCTCCTCGTCTCTTGACACATGCAGCCGGGATGTACGAGTCTACGACAACCATTTGAGAAAGAGGATCACAAAACGCCGGTGATCTCGAGTCCGCATGCGATCGGCCAGCGAAGCGAGACGGTGCGCCGCGCGAACCTCAGCGCCATCGCGACGCAGCTGCACCTGCGCGGCCCGCTCTCCCGATCGGAGCTGGTAGCCCGCACCGGGCTCACCCGCAGCGCGATCCGCGGGCTCATCGGCGAATTCGTCGCTGCGGAGCTCGCAACCGAAGAGCGCAGCGTCTCGCTGGGCATTCCCGGGCGACCCTCACCGCTCGTGCAGCCGAACCCCGAGCGCGCCGTCGTGCTGGCGCTGGAGATCGCCGTCGACTCTCTGGCCGTCGCGCTCGTTGGCTTCGGCGGGGAGGTTCTCGAGCGCCGCCGCGTCGACCGGCCTCGCGCGCACCTGTCTCCGGACCAGATCCTTGGCGACCTGACCGCCCTGGCCGCCCCGGTCCTGGCACGCCTCCGCGACCGAGACGTTCTGCTTGCGGTCAGCGCCGGTGTCGTCGGCCTCGTCCGGCGCACCGACGGCCAGGTCCGGCTGGCACCCAACCTGGCATGGCGTGACGTGCCGCTGGCGACCGCGCTCTCCGAGTTGCTTGGCGTCGGCGTGAGCGTGGCGGTCGCCAACGAGGCGGACCTCGGGGCGCTCGCCGAGCACCGGCGCGGGGCCGCGATCGGGGTGGATGACGTCGTCTTCATCTCGGGCGAGGTGGGAGTCGGCGGCGGGATCATCGTCGGCGGACAGCCGCTCGATGGCGCGGAGGGTTACGCCGGCGAGGTGGGTCACCTGCCGGTGAACGCCAATGGCAGCCCGTGCCGCTGCGGTTCGCTCGGCTGCTGGGAGACCGAGATCGGCGAGCGTGCGCTGCTCACCCGGGCCGGGCGGGCGGCGAACGGTGGCCGGCCCGCCATGGACGCCGTCGTGGCGGCGGCGGAGCATGGATCGGCGCGCGACCTCGAGGCGCTCGCGGAGGTCGGGCGCTGGCTCGGGATCGGGCTTGCCGGACTCGCTAACATCTTTAACCCAAGGATCGTGGTGCTCGGCGGCCTGTTCGGCCGCATCTACCCGTTTGTCGCGCGCACCATGAACCAGGAACTCGATCGTCGAGTCCTGGGGGCACTCCGCGAGCACCTCGAAGTGGTGCCCGCAGCATTAGGCAGCGATGCGCCGCTGCTCGGCGCCGCCGAGCTCGGGTTCGAGCCGCTGCTCAGGGACCCAGCGACCTGGTTCGCACAGCACGAGATCCCGACCCGGGTTGCGACGGCGTGAAGGGGGCGGCAGTGGAAGGAGGTCATCGTCCACGGATGGGGCGTGCTGCAGAAGGGGGGAGCGCCGATTGACGAGCATGTAGCCTACCCGTGGCCCCATACAAGGACTGCGCGGAAATCGACACCAATCGGAGAGAGGTCCACACCATGAGCATTCGAAGACTGGCGGCCCTGTTGGGGATCGCCGTCCTCGTCCTGACTGCGTGCAGCAGCAACAACGGCGGCGGCGGGAGTGCCGTTGCCAGCGTGGGCAGCGACTGCGTCGTTGCCGTGTCCTGGAACAACTTCCAGCAGCCGCGCTGGGCGGCGGCTGACAAGCCGAATATTCAGAAGGTCGTCGAAGACGCTGGCGGGAAGTACATCGACGCCGACGCGAACCTGAGCAACGAGCAGCAGCTGACCGACGTTGACACCCTCATCTCGAAGGGCGCCAAGGTTCTGATCCTGCTCGCCCAGGACACGAAGGCGATCCTGCCCGCCGTCCAGAAGGCCCATAATGCCGGTATCCCGGTCATCGCCTATGACCGCCTGATCGAGGATCCGGCCATCCTGTACATCACGTTCGACAACGTGAAGGTCGGTGAGGCCGAGGCCAAGGCGGTCCTGGACAAGGTCCCGACCGGCAACTACGTCCTGATCAAGGGCGACCCGGGCGACCCCAACGCGTCCACGTTCCTGCCGCAGGGCTGGGACAACGCGGGCCTGAAGGACAAGGTCGCGTCCAACGACATCAAGATCCTCAACGGACCTGACGGCACGTTCACCGACGCATGGTCGACGGAGACGGCCCAGTCCAACATGGAAGCGATCATCGACAAGGCAAAGGCGGATGGGAACAAGATCGACGCCATCCTTGCCGAGAACGACAGCACGGCGCTGGGCGTCGTGGGCGCACTTACCTCCAAGAGCTACGGATTCCCGCCCCTGAGCGGCCAGGACGGCGATAAGGCCAACCTGAACAACGTCGCGCTGGGCAAGCAGTACGTGGACGTCTGGAAGAACGCCAACGAGCTCGGCAAGGCTGCCGGCCAGGCCGCCATCGAGCTGTGCGCCGGCAAGGCCATGGCCGATCTCACGATCGACATCGGTGCGTCGGTTGCGCCGACCGCCGGCAACAGCCCCACGGACTTCACGACGCCTGGGAGCAACACGGTGAAGTCGTTCATCCTTCAGCCGACGCCGATCACCGCCGACAACCTCGGCGATGTCATGTCAGCCGGTTGGTGGGTGACCAAGGACGACATCTGCACCGGTGTCACTTCTACGGATCCAGGCGCCAAGGCCTGCGGCGTTTGAGCGTCGCCTCCTTGAGCGCTTGACCTGAGCCCGGCCTGCGCCCCCGGACCCGTCCGGGGGCGCAGGGCCCCATCTTCTGCAGGAGGAGAGCTGTCGTGACGAACGCGGCCGGGACGGCATCTGCTCCCGGCGGGCTGCGCGCCTCGTTGCCTGCCCTGCGTCGACTCGTCGCTCAGACGGAGATAGACCTCCGTGTCTTCGGCATGCTGGTCGCGCTCGCGATCATCCTGTTCGGCTTCAACATCCTGAGCGGCGGCAAGTTCTTCATCCCGAACAACATGGTCACGCTGGCGATCCAGGCCACGAGCGTGGCCATCATCGCCACCGGGATGGTCCTGGTCATCGTGTCGCGGAACATCGACCTGTCGGTCGGGTCGCTGACGGGCTTCGTCGCGATGAGCTATGCGCTGCTGATGACCGACTGGCTGCCCAACATCCTGGGGATGGGTCCCGACTTTCCCTTCCGCTGGCTCATCGCACTGGGCATCGGGATCGGCATCGGCGCAGGCTTCGGCGCAGTCCAGGGTTTCATCGTCGCCTACATCGGTGTCCCGTCGTTCGTCGTGACCCTTGGCGGCCTGCTCTCCATTCGGGGTGCCGTCTGGTATCTCTCCAGCGGGGCGGCGGTTACCGGGCTCGACCCGACCTTCCAGCTCCTCAACGGCGGGTCCGAGGGATCGATCGGGGGGACGCTGACCTGGGTAGTCGGGATCATCGGCTGCATCGCCGTCGTCGCCCTGCTCGCGCTCCGGCGCCGCCAGCGGCAACGGTTCGGCTTTCCCCTCCGCCCGATCTGGGCGACGGTCGCGCTCGGCGTGGTTGGCTGCGCCGCGATCATGGGCCTGACCTTCTTCGCCAACGGCAACTACTGGCCGTCGGGCCTGGCGCACCAGTACGCCGTGGCGCATGGCATCACCGAACCACCGGGTGGCTTGAAGCTCTCGGCCGGCTTCCCGATCCCGATCATCCTGCTCATCGGCGTGACCCTGGTCATGACCTGGATGGCCAACCGCCGGAGCTTCGGCCGGTATGTCTACGCCTACGGCGGCAACCCGGACGCCGCCGAGCTGGCCGGCATCAACACGCGCTGGACGATCATGAAGACCTTCATCCTCATGGGCGTCCTGTGTGCGCTGTCGGCGGCGGTGGCCTCCGCGCGCCTGAACGGCGCGACGCTCGATATCGGCGTGAGCTACGAGCTGTACGTGATTGCCGCCGCCGTCGTGGGCGGGACGTCGTTTGCCGGAGGCGTCGGCACCATTCCCGGAGCGGTGCTGGGCGCCTTCGTGATGGCCTCGCTCAAGTACGGCCTGAGCTTCCTGGGTGTGAACTCTCCCGGTCAGAACGTGGCGGCCGGCATCGTGCTCATCCTTGCGGTGGCGTTCGACGCCTACACGCGCCGACGCGGCGGCAGACGGTGAGCGAAGCAGGAGGCAGACCATGACCGCTGCGACCGAGGCCACCAGGACGCCGCTCGTCGAGATGAACAACATCCACGTCGCGTTCGGCGGCGTTCACGCCGTGGATGACGTGAGCGTGGACCTCATGGCGGGCGAGGTGGTCGGCATGGTCGGCCACAACGGCGCCGGCAAGACGACCCTGATGCGCGTCCTCTCCGGAGCCCACCCCGCCGACTCGGGTGAGATCCGGATCGAGGGCAAACGGGTCACGATCTCGAATCCCCGCGATGCGCAGCTGCGCGGCATCGAGACGATCTACCAGACGCTGGCCCTGGCCGACAACATCGATGCCGCGGCCAACCTCTTCCTGGGCCGCGAGATCGGGAGCTTTGTCGGCGGCCTGAACGACAGCGCGATGGAGTCGGCGACGCGCGAGGTCATGCATCGGCTCAACCCGAACTTCACGAACTTCAAGGCGCCGGTGAAGTCGCTGTCCGGCGGCCAGCGCCAGTCGGTGGCGATCGCCCGTGCGGTCCATTTCAACGCTCGGATCCTCATCATGGACGAGCCGACCGCCGCACTGGGACCGGCCGAGACGGAGCAGGTGCGCGACCTGATCCGGCAGCTCAAGTCCGAGGGGATCGGGATCTTCCTGGTCAGCCACGACATTCATGACGTCTTCGACCTGTCCGACCGCATCAGCGTGATGTACCACGGCCGGCTGGTGAAGACCGTGCGGCGCGAGGAGGTGTCGCCCGACGAGGTCCTGGCCATGATCATCATGGGCGGCAGCGACGCCGAGCCCACCGCGGAGGACCGGGAGTTCCCCGTCAGCTAGCGGGAGAGGGCCGTCAGACGGCCCGATGGAAGGTCGGGGCGAGGGCCGGGTAGAGCTCGCGGAACGCTGTGTGCGCTTCCGCATACGGAGCGCTCGCGGCCCCCGGTGACGCCGCCGGGCTGGTCTGGACCAGGGCATCGGCCGCAGCCGGCACGTCACCGAACCAGCCGGCACCCACGGCCGCCAGCGTCGCCGCACCGAAGGCCGCGCCCTCGGTCGTGGACGGCGTGACCAGCTCCGCATCCAGGACGTCGGCCAGGATCTGGGTCCAGACCGGGCTGGCGAGCCCGCCGCCGGAGGCGCGGATCTGCGTCGGACGTGGCATTCCCGCCGCCAGCATCAGGTCCAGGCCGTCGCGAAGTCCGAAGGCAACGCCCTCGAGGACCGCCCGGGTCAGGTGCCGTCGGTCGTGGGCAGTGGTCAGGCCCACGAACGCACCGCGGGCCAAAGGATCGGGGTACGGGCTGCGCTCGCCGGTGAGGTACGGGAGGAAGTAGAGGCCGCCGGTGGCCGCCTCCACGTCGCCCGCCGCCGCCGCGAGATCGCCGAAGGGCTCGCCCGGCGCCAGCGCGTCACGGAACCAGCGCAGGCTCCCCGCAGCCGAGAGCATCACCGACATGAGGTGCCAGCGACCCGGGACCGCGTGGCAGAAGGCGTGCACGCGGCCATGCGGCTCGTGGACCGGCGAGCGGGTCGCGGCGAAGATGACTCCCGAGGTGCCGAGCGAGAGGGCCACCACGCCCTCGTCGGTCGCCCCCACGCCAACGCCATTGGCCGCCTGGTCGCCGCCGCCGGCGACGACCGGCGTGCCGGCCCGCAGCCCTGTCGCGGCGGCGCCCTCGGCCGAGACCCGGCCGGTGACGGCGGGTCCCTCGAACGTGGCAGGAAACAGACCCGGGTCGAGGTCGAGCGCGTCGAGCAGCTCGCGGGACCATGTCCGCGCGGCGAGATCGAAGAGCAGCGTTCCCGAGCCGCCCGCGACGTCCGTGGCCGCATCGCCGGTCAGCTGCCTGCGGACCTCGTCCTTGGGCAGCAGGACGAGGGTGACCTGCCGCCACAGCTCCGGCTCGTGGTTGCGGACCCACAGGAGCTTGGGCGCGGTGAATCCGGTCAGCGCGTCGTTGCCGGTGATCTCGATCAGCCGCTCCGGGCCGACCCGTTCCCGGATCTCGTCGCATTCCGCGCCCGTCCGCTGATCGTTCCACAGGATCGCCGGCCGGACGACCTGGCCGCGGGCATCGAGGAGCACGGCGCCGTGCATCTGGCCGGTAAGCCCGACCGCCTCAACGTCGTCGCCCGTCGCGCCGGCCGCGGCCAGGGCTCGCGGGATCGCGTCCCGTGCGGCGGACCACCACAGGCCCGGGTCCTGCTCGCTCCACAGCGGCCTGGGGGCCGAGAGGTCGTACTCCGCCGATGCCGCTGCTCGGACAACCCCATCCCCGTCGACGAGGATCGCCTTCGTCGCCGTGGTCGAGACGTCGATCCCGCAGACGAGCGCCATGGGTCAGTGATCGTCGCCGGTGCGGACGCTCCAGATGTGCTGGTTGACGATGTTCTCGAGCCGCTCCTGGCGCCCCGAGACGGGCCGCGGGTCGATGTCGCCCGCCGCGACCACGCGCTCGAGATCGGCGAGCGAGCGCCCGCCGCCCAGGATCGCGGTTCCGAGCTCGTTCGACCAGCCCGCATAGCGCTCGTCGCGCAGCTGCTGGAGGTCGCCCGCCGACAGCATGTCCGCCGCCACCAGGAGCGCGCGCGCCAGGGTGTCGATCCCGCCGATGTGCGCGTGGAACAGATCGTCGCGCGCGAGGCTCTGCCGGCGGAGCTTCGTATCGAAGTTGAACCCGCCGGTGGTGAACCCGCCGCCCCGGAGGATCTCGAACACGGCCAGCGACAGCTCGTCGACCGAGTTCGGGAACTGGTCCGTGTCCCAGCCGTTCTGGTAGTCGCCGCGGTTCGCGTCGATGCTGCCGAAGATGCCGTTCGCCAGCGCGACCGCGACCTCGTGGTGGAAGCTGTGGCCGGCGAGCGTGGCGTGGTTGACCTCGATGTTGACCCGGTACTCGTCTGCGAGGCCGTGGCGCGTGAGGAAGCCGAGCACGGTGGCCACGTCGTAGTCGTACTGGTGCTTGGTGGGTTCCTGCGGCTTCGGCTCGATCAGCAGCGTGCCGGTGAAGCCGATGCGGTGCTTGTGCTCCGCGACCATGGTCAGGAATCGCGCCAGCTGCGCCTCCTCGCGCGCGAGGTCGGTGTTGAGCAGCGTCTCGTAGCCCTCGCGTCCGCCCCAGAGGACGTAGTTCGCACCCCCGAGGCGTTGCGTGGCCTCGAGCATGGTCTTCACCTGCGCGGCCGCGTAGGCGAACACGTCCGGATCCGGGTTCGTCGCGGCACCGGCCGCGTAGCGGGGGTGGCTGAAGAGATTGGCCGTCCCCCACAGGAGCCGGGCACCGGTGCGCTGCATGTGCCCCTCGATGACGCCGATCATCGTGTCGAGGTTGGCGCGCGTCTCGGCCCAGGTGCGCCCCTCTGGCGCCACGTCGCGATCATGGAAGCAGAAGAACGGGACGCCCAGCTTCGACAGGAACTCGAAGGCGGCGTCCATCTTCGCCCGGGCGGCATCCATGGGATCGGCATCCGAGCCCAGCCACGGACGGTCGAAGGTCCCGGACCCGAACACGTCGGATCCCGGCCAGTTGAACGAGTGCCAGAGGCAGACCGCGATCCGCAGCTGATCCTCCATGCGCTTGCCCAGCACCAGCCTGTCGGGCTCGTAGACCTTGAATGTCAGCGGATCGTCCGATCCCAGGCCCCCGAAACGGATCGGCTCCGCGATCTCGGAGAAGAAGCTCTCGCCCACCATCACCCTCCTGCACCCGATCCGACCCGACCCATTCCGTGCCCGGAACGGAAGCGGTCTCCCTGTTTGTAGGAGCCTATCACGTTCGTTTGTTAGAGAGAAGCACAAACATGGCGGAGCGTCCCGCCGCGGGGTGCCGAGTGGACCTTGTCGTCCGGCAATTGTCGGTCGACCATGGCGGCATGCCGATGACTGCCGATCTGCCCGAGGCCGCCGCGCGCCTGGCGGACCTTGGCTTCTGGCTGGAATCCCGCTACCCGGTGCACCCCGGACCCTCGCGGCTGATGGTCGCCCTCCGCGACAAGCCGACCCTGCGCCATTTCGACCCCGAGCTGATCGACTACTGGACCACCGGTGACGCGGGCCGTGGCCACCGAACCGATCTGACGCGGCGCACGAAGGTGCCCTTCTCCGCCGGGTTCAGCTGGGGAAAGGTCGAGATCGTCGACCGGCTGGGTGTCGAGAACGACTTCGTGACCCTGGGCGGCGAGCTCGCGGCGGTCCCGCAGGGGCCGGACACCACCATCGCGGTCTTCACCTCGCCGGGACCGATCCTGCGGCTGGGCGGTCACAGCCAGGACGTGGACCGCATCGCCATGGACCTGGGTGCGTTCTTCGGGAGGATCATGGTGCCCATCGATTTCCAGCTCGGTGTCGAGCAGGCGATCTCGCGCGCGAAGCCGCTGGACCGATACGCCGCCTTCGTCGCCTACGAGACGCAGCGCTTCCGCCACCATCCGATCCTCGCCGAGGAGCACCCGCACCATGCCGCCATCCTCGCCGAGGAGTCACGCCGGCTGGAGCGCGACGAGCCCTTTCGCCTGGGCCGCGGGCGGCAGGCTCCTGGGCCGGATGGGCATGGAGCGCGGCGAGGGTGTCGGCAGGGGCGGTCGTCTCTAGTCCGCGTCGATGCGCGACTGAACCGTCACCCGCCCCCCGGTCTCGCCGGGGGGTCGCCATCGGTCTACACTCGTTGCTCCACCGAACCACGCCGCACCATGGAGCTTGCCAGCATGGACTTCTGGGCTCCCCTCGAGACCGAGGATCCGGAGATCGCCTCGCTCGTCCACGCGGAGGAGGAGCGGACCCGATCCAACCTGGAGCTGATCGCATCCGAGAGCTACCCGTCGCTCGCCGTGCTGCAGGCGGTGGGCTCCGTCCTCACGGCCAAGTACGCGGAAGGCTATCCGGGCCGCCGCTACTACGGTGGCTGCGAGGTCGTGGACGAGGTGGAGGAGCTGGCCCGCAGCCGCGCCAAGGCGCTCTTCGGTGCCGACCACGCCAACGTCCAGCCCCATGCCGGCGCACAGGCCAACATGGCCGTCTACCACGCGGTGCTGGAGCGCGGCGACACGGTGATGGGCCTGGCATTGGACCAGGGCGGCCACCTGACCCACGGGTCCCCGGTGAACTTCTCCGGCCAGTACTACAACTTCGTCCCGTACAGCGTGGACCCCACGACCCATCTGATCGACATGGACGAGGTTCGTCGGCTCGCCGTGGAGAACAAGCCCAAGCTGATCGTCACCGGCGCCACCGCCTACCCGCGGATCTGGGACTTCCCCGCCTTCCGGGCCATCGCCGACGAGGTCGGCGCCCTGCTCATGGCGGACATGTCGCACTTCGCCGGGCTCGTGGCGGCCGACGTGCACCCCAGCCCCATCCCCTACGCGCAGATCGTGACGACCACCACCCACAAGACGCTGCGCGGGCCGCGGGGCGGCATGATCCTGTGCACCGCGGAGTACGCCAAGCAGATCGACAAGGCGGTCTTCCCGGCCATCCAGGGCGGTCCGCTGGAGCACGTCATCGCCGGCAAGGCGGTGGCCTTCCTGCAGGCCGCCAGCCCCGAGTTCCGGCGCGATGCGGCGCAGACGGTGACCAATGCCCGGGCCCTGGCCGCGCGCCTGGCTGAGCGGGATGGCGCCCTGATCACCGGCGGGACCGACAACCACCTGATGCTCGTCGACGTCCGGCCCTGGAACGTCACCGGCAAGGAGGCGGACGCCGCGCTGGGCGAGGTGAATATCACCGTCAACAAGAACACCATCCCCTACGATCCCAACCCGCCGTTCGTGGGCAGCGGGATCCGGGTCGGGACCCCGGCGGTCACCAGTCGCGGGATGCACGAGGCGGAGATGCGCACCATCGGGGACCTGATCGTGGACGGCATCGCGGCACACGGCGACGAGGCGGCCCAGGCGGCGGTGCGCGAGCGCGTCGCCGCGGTCGCCGACCGCTTCCCGGTGCCGGGCCTGCCCTGGACGGTGGAGCGGGCGCGGGGTGGCGTCCCGGCAGGCGCAGCGGGGAGCTGAGCCAGCCGGCGGAACGGGTCTTGCGGAGGGTCGGCAGGGTCGCCAGATCGGGGACGCTCCGGTATACTCCCGCCGTCCGACCGCTGTGAGTCGAACCCACATGGAACAACTGACGCCCATCGGGCTCGTGAAGATCCTGGGCCAGGTGACCCTGATCCTGGCGATCCCGATGGCGGGTGGCGCGGTCGCCGGAATCGTGCTTGACGCGATCCTGGGGACCTCGCCGATTTGTGTCTTGAGCGGGTTCGGGGTCGGCAATGTGATCGCAATCTCGGGGATCTGGCTCTACATCCGGCGCGGCCAGCGGCGGTATGGGGCGGGATCGGCCGAGGGGACCCGGCACCGGCCGGACCGCTGACCGCAGATGGCGTCGGACCAATGACCCCGACCGACCCGGATCGCGACCGCGGCCCGGGGGGCGGGTCGTCGGGACCGCCACCGAACTGGGCGCTGGCGCTGGACCTGGGATTGCGGCTCGGGATCAGCGTCATCGTCGGACTGGGCCTGGGCCTGCTCGTGGACGGCTGGCTGCACACGAGCCCCATCTTCACGTTGGTCGGCGTGGTGCTCGGGGTGGCGGCCGCGATGTACACGATCTGGAACGTGGCACAGCAGGCGATGAGGAGGTAGGGAGTGCCGTTCTTCGCGGCCGGTGAGCTGGTGACGGTCAGCATCAAGGCTGAGCCGCTCTTCAGCATCGGCCCGTTCACGTTCACGAACAGCATGGTCGGCGCGCTCCTGGCGTCGGGGGTGCTGCTGCTCGTGGCGTGGTACTTCACGCGGCGCTCGACCCTGGTCCCCTCGCGCTTTCAGGCGCTCCTCGAGTTCCCCATCGACTGGATGACCTCGATCGTGCGGGACTCCGGCGGAAGCCGATGGCGCGGCTTCGTGACCCTGATCCTCACCTTCTTCCTGCTGATCCTGGTCGCGAACTACCTGGGCCTCTTCCCCGGGGTCGGCACCATCGGGCTCGTGCACCACGCCGAGACCGGCGACGAGCTGGTCCCGTTCGTGCGCTCTGCCGCGGCGGACCTGAACTTCACCCTGGGCCTGGCCATCGTCAGCTTCGTGACCTTCATCTGGTGGGGCATCCGGGTCAACGGGGTGGGCAACTACCTCAAGGAGTTCCTCGGGGAGCCGCGCTACATGGCGCCGCTGATGGCCCCCATCCACGTGATCAGCGAGCTCTCGCGCCTCATCAGCCTCTCCATGCGACTCTTCGGCAACGTCTTCGCCGGCGAGGTGCTGCTGGCCACCATGCTCGCGCTGGTCCCGATCGCGGTTCCGACCGTGTTCATCGGGCTTGAGCTCATCTTCGGATTCGTCCAGGCGCTCGTCTTCGCGCTCCTGGCCATGACCTACATCACGCTGGCGATCGCCGAGCATGCGCATCACGACGAGCACGAATCGCCGCACGCTGACCTGGCCGCGTCCGAGGGGACCGGTCACACCCCACCTGCCGCGGAGGCGGCGTAGGCACACCATCGCCCTGGGCCGAGATCCGGCGGGGCGCACAAGGAGGAACAGGTTCGTGACAGGTAATCTCGCAGCCGGTCTGGCGATGGGCCTCGGGGCGATTGGCCCCGGCATCGGCCTGGGCATCGCGGTGAGCAAGGCCATGGAGGCCCTGGGCCGCAACCCGGAGGCGTCGGGCGCGATCTTCGTGCCGTACGTCCTGGGCATTGCACTCGCGGAGGCGGTCGCGATCTACGCGCTCGTCGTCTCGCTGCTGCTCATCTTCGTCAAATAGCGGAGCACCCCGTTTCGTGACCGAGTTCTTCAACGCCTTCGGCGTCGATCTCTTCAAGCTCGGCTTCCAGATCGTCAACTTCCTGCTCCTGCTCTGGCTGCTGCGACGGTTCGCGTACAAGCCGGTCCTGGGAATGCTGGATGAGCGACGGCGACGGATCGCCAAGGGGCTCGAGGATGCCGAGGCGGCCGAGCGAGACCGGGAGCTGGCCTCCGCGGAGCGCGAGGCCGCGGTTGCCGAGGCGCGCAAGGAGGCGCAGGCCATGATCGCCCGCGCCACGAAGATCGCGGACGACTCGCGCGCGGAAATCGTGGCCGGGGCGAAAGCCGAGGCCGAGAAGATCGTCGAGCGTGCCCGCGAGGAGATCACCGGGGAGAAGGAGAAGGCCATGGCCGAGCTGCGCAGCACCGTGGCCGACCTGGCGCTCTCCGCCGCCGGAAAGCTCGTGCAGTCCGAGATGAGCGGCGCCACCCAGCGCCGACTGGTCGAGGGGTTCCTGTCCGAGGTCCAGCCGGCCGGCAAGGCGACGTCGAAGGGCTCGAAGAACTGACCATGGCACGCCAGCAGACCGCCGCGCGACGCTACGCAGAGGCCGCCTTCGAGATCGGACGCTCGGAGAAGCGGCTCGATGCGTGGGAGCACGACCTGGGAACGCTGCGGACCCTGCTCGCCGAGCCGCAGGTGCGGGCGCTGGTGCGGCATCCGGCGGTCCCGTACGCGACCAAGGAGCGGATCCTGGGACGCCTGGCGGGAGAGGAGGTCGCGGCCGGCCCCCTGCGCCTGGTGCTGCTCATGATCCGGCGTGGCCGTCCGCGGGTGATCGACGCCATGGTCGAGCACTTCAACGCCCTGCTCCGCCGTGAGCGGGGCATCTCCCGTGCGGAGCTGCGCTCCGCGCTTCCGCTCGAGGAGGCGCAACGGTCCGCCGTCACGGCGCGGCTGAAGGAGCTCACCGGCACCGAGATCGAGCTTCACGAACAGGTCGACCCGGCGCTGATCGGCGGGATCGCCGTGCGCATCGGGGACGAGCTCTACGACGCGAGCGTGCGCAGCCGCCTCGAACGGCTCCGCGCGCGCCTCACCGCCGCCTGAGGCGGCGCACCAGGCACGAATCGAAACGCCGCTGCGGACCGCGGCAACCAGCGAGGGAAGAGGACAGAAACCAGATGGCGATCCGATCCGACGAGATCACCTCGATCATCAGGAGCGAGATCAAGGGGTTCGACGAGGGTGCCGATGTCGCGGGCGTCGGGACCATCGTCGAGGTGGGCGACGGCATCGCCCAGATCTTCGGCCTCTCCGGGGCGCTGGCTTCGGAGCTCCTCGAGTTCCCGGGCGGGGTGATGGGCATGGCCTTCAACCTCGAGGAGGAGACCGTGGGAGCCCTGATCCTGGGCGACTACACGGACCTCAAGGAAGGCGACCAGGTCAAGACCACCGGCCGCGTGGTCGAGGTCCCCGTGGGCGACGCGCTCATCGGCCGGGTGGTGAACCCGCTGGGCGAGCCCATCGACGGGAAGGGGCCCATCGCCACCAAGAAGACGCGCCCGGCAGAGCGCATCGCTCCCGGCGTCATCGTCCGCCAGCCGGTCGACACCCCGGTCCAGACCGGGATCAAGGCCATCGACTCCATGATCCCCATCGGCCGTGGCCAGCGTGAGCTGATCATCGGCGACCGCCAGACGGGCAAGACCGCCATCGCCATCGACACGATCATCAACCAGAAGGGCGAGGATCTCATCTGCATCTACGTCGCCATCGGCCAGAAGCAGTCGACGGTGGCCCAGGTGGTCGCGCAGCTCGAGGAGCGCGGTGCCATGGAGCACACGATCGTGGTCGCCGCGGGAGCCAGCGATCCGGCACCGCTCCAGTTCCTCGCGCCGTACGCCGGCGTGGCCATGGGCGAGGAGTTCATGGAAGCGGGCCGCGATGCGCTGTGCGTCTACGACGACCTCTCCAAGCACGCCTGGGCGTACCGCCAGGTCTCGCTCCTCATGCGGCGCCCGCCCGGCCGCGAGGCGTACCCCGGCGACATCTTCTACGCGCATTCCCGTCTGCTCGAGCGCGCCGCCCGCATGAACAAGGAGAACGGTGGTGGGTCGCTGACCGCGCTGCCCATCATCGAGACGCAGGCCGGCGACGTGTCGGCCTACATCCCGACCAACGTGATCAGCATCACCGACGGCCAGATCTTCCTGCAGACCGACCTCTTCAACCAGGGCCAGCGGCCGGCCGTCAACGCCGGCATCAGCGTCAGCCGCGTGGGTGGCAACGCCCAGATCAAGGCCATGCGCCAGGTCTCCGGCCGGCTCCGCCTGGACCTGGCCCAGTACCGCGAGCTCGCCGCCTTCGCGCAGTTCGCCTCCGACCTCGACAAGGCCACCCGTGACCAGCTGACCCGCGGCGACAAGCTCACCGCCATGCTGCGCCAGCCGCAGTTCGCGCCGGTCCGGGTCGAGAAGCAGGTGGCCATCATCTGGGCCGCCACCAACGGCTACCTCGATGACATCGCCACCGCCCGGGTCGGGGAGTTCGAGGCGGGCTTCGACCGGTTCCTGGAGTCGACCTACCCCGACCTGCTGCCGGCCATCGCCAAGGAGCGGGCGCTGAGTGACGAGCTCATCGGCCAGCTGCGAACGGCCGTGGAGGCGTTCCGCAAGCAGGAGGGGTTCGGCGAAGGCGCGGCCCGCGCCGCGGAGGAGCAGGGCTAGCCCATGCCGAGCCTCAAGGAGATCCGCGGCAGGATCGGCTCCATCCGGAACATCGCCCAGATCACCCGGGCGATGGAGATGATGGCCGCCTCGCGGATGAAGCGCGCCCAGGACGCGATCGTGGCGGCTCGCCCGTACTCGGACGAGCTGCGCGACGCCCTGAGCCGCGTGGCGGCGGCCGTGACCGAGGAGGCGGATCCGCTCCTCGCGCGCCGGCCGGTGCGCCGCATCGGCCTGGTGGTGCTCACCACGGACCGCAGCCTGGCGGGCGCGCTGGACGGCAACGTGGTCCGCGCCGCGCTGCGCTGGACCTCGGAGCGGGCGGATGTGGCGAACGGGGCGAACGGCGATGCGCCGGTGGTCGACGCGGTGACGGTCGGCCGCAAGGGCCGCGACGGCCTGCGTCGGGCCGGCATCGCCATCGCCGCGCATTTCACCAACCTCGGTGACCGGCCCGCCTTCAGCGACGTGACCCCCATTGCCCGGCTCGTGACCGAGGACTTCCTCGCGGGCCGTTACGACGAGATCGCCGTCGCCTACACGACCTTCATCTCGACCCTGTCACAGCGCGCCGAGGTGCGACGCATCCTGCCTGTCGTGCAGCCGGAGCTGGAGGAGGAGGCGCGCCTCTCGAACGCGGACTACCTGTTCGAGCCGACACCGGAGCTGGTCCTCAGCCAGCTGCTGCCGCACTACGTGGCGGTGGACCTCTATCGGGCCGTGCTGGAGCACAACGCCTCCGAGCAGAGCGCCCGGATGATCGCCATGCGCAATGCCACCGAAAACGCCAACGAGCTGATCGGGGACCTGAGCCTCGTCTACAACAAGACCCGCCAGGCCACCATCACCCGGGAGATGATCGAGATCGCCTCCGGGGCGGAAGCCCTCGGCTGACAGCAAGGGAGTATCGAGAAGACCAATGGCCACCGGAACGGTGATCCAGATCACGGGCCCCGTCATCGACGTGGAGTTCCCCGCGGGCGAGCTTCCCGCCATCTACAACGCCCTGGAGATCAAGCGCCCCGCCGGGAAGGCGAAGGACGTCGACAAGACCCTGGTCGTCGAGGTGCAGCAGCATCTCGGGAACAACTGGGTCCGATGCGTCGCCATGTCCACCACCGACGGGCTGGCGCGCGGCCTCGAAGCGGTCGATACCGGCGCCGCCATCACGGTTCCCGTGGGCGAGGTGACCCTGGGGCGCGTCTTCGACGTGCTGGGCCATCCCATCGACGGCAAGGGCGCCGTGAAGGCCAAGGAGATGCTCCCCATCCACCGCCAGCCACCGCCGTTCGACGAGATGGAGACCGAGCTGCAGGTCTTCGAGACCGGCATCAAGGTGATCGACCTGATCGCCCCGTTCAAGCGTGGTGGCAAGGTCGGCGTCTTCGGCGGCGCCGGCGTGGGCAAGACGGTCATCATCCAGGAGCTGATCCGGAACATCGCCGCGGAGCATGGCGGTTATTCCGTCTTCGCGGGCGTGGGCGAGCGCTCGCGCGAGGGGAACGACCTGATCGGCGAGATGACCGAATCGGGCGTCCTCGACAAGACGGTCATGGTCTTCGGCCAGATGAACGAGCCCCCGGGCGCTCGCCAGCGAGTGGGCCTCACCGCCCTGACCATGGCGGAGTACTTCCGCGACGTGCAGGGCCGCGATCTCCTGCTCTTCATCGACAACATCTTCCGATTCACCCAGGCCGGCTCGGAGGTCTCCGCGCTCCTGGGCCGCATGCCGTCGGCGGTGGGCTACCAGCCCACCCTGGCGACCGAGATGGGCGACCTGCAGGAGCGGATCACCTCGACCAAGAAGGGGTCCATCACCTCGCTGCAGGCGGTGTTCGTCCCCGCCGATGACTACACCGATCCGGCCCCGGCCACCACGTTCGGCCACCTCGACTCCACCATCCGCCTCGAGCGGTCCATCGTGGAGATCGGCATCTACCCCGCCGTGGATCCGCTGACCTCGACCTCCACGGTCCTCGATCCGCGGGTGGTGGGCCAGGAGCACTTCGACGTCGCGCGCGAGGTGCAGCGCACGCTCCAGCGCTACAAGGACCTCCAGGACATCATCGCCATCCTGGGCATGGACGAGCTCTCCGAGGAGGACAAGGTCACCGTCCAGCGCGCGCGCCGGCTCCAGCGCTACATGAGCCAGCCGATGTTCGTGGCGGAGCAGTTCACCGGCCGCGCCGGCAAGTACGTCGAGCGCAAGGAGACGGTCCGCGGCGCGAAGGAGATCCTGGAGGGCAAGCACGACACGCTGCCCGAGCAGGCGTTCCTGATGGCCGGTCCCATCGAGGACGTGGTCGAGAACGCCGAAGGGATGAAGTAGGGACCGATGGTGGCGCCAAACGGGAGCGTGCCTGGCATGTGCGGCACCGACCCCGGCTCGCAAGGCTTCGCGACTGGCTTCGCCGAGACCGCTGCCGTACGGCAGCCTCCGGTCTCGGTTCGCCGTCGCCCGTGGTCTCGAGAGGTGGTGTGAGTGGCGACCGAGTTGAGGAAGAAGGCGATCGCGAGACGCTGGTTCGACGAGGTGATCAACCAGCGCCGCATTGGCGTGCTCGACGAGCTCTACGCGCCAACCTACGTGCACCACGGTACGGGGGGCCGAGACGTAGGACGCGACGAGGCTCGCGCCGCAGCGCAGCACCTCCTCGATGCCTCCGCCGACCGCCGCGCGACGGTGCTGGACCAACTCGAAGAGGGTGATCGCGTGGCCACGCGCTGGGAGAGCGTCGGGACCTTCGAAGGCGGCCGGCGGGCCACGGTCCGCGGAATACTGATCAGCCGGATCCAAGGGGACCGGATCGCGGAGGAATGGGAGGTCGTCGATCATTACGGCTTCCTCACTGAGCTCGGCGAGCTGCCGCGAAAGGACGACTAGATGCCGCTGCACCTGGAGATCGTCAGCCCGGATCGGCGCGCGTATGACGACGAGGTCGACATGGTCATCGTCCCCGGCGCGGACGGCGAGCTGGGCATCCTGCCGCACCACACCCGGCTGCTCAGCGCGCTGGGCACCGGTGAGCTGCGGATCAAGAAGGGCGGGACGGAGCAGATCCTCTTCATCTCCGGTGGCTTCGTGGAGGTGCGCCCCGACAAGGTCGTCGTGATGGCCGACCTCGCGGAGCACTCCGACGAGATCGACGAGCAGCTGGCCATCGCCGCGCGCAAGCGTGCCCAGGCGGAGCTGGAGCAGGCCCGCGACCCGGTCGACATCGCCCGCGTCCGTGCCGCGCTGCAGACGGCCCTCATGCGGGAACGGATCGCGGTCCGCCGCCGTTCGCGGGGCTGACCCCCGCACATCCCGGAGAAGAGCAGGAAATGGGGTAGGGATCCGATCCCTACCCCATACCTGCCAGGGGGGCTGGCTCATTGCCCGGAGTGGTCGCCGGGCACTTGCCCGGCGACGTCCGCGCGGCGGGTTGTCCCGTCAGCTCGGGTTCTCCGAGGCTAGCGGCGCCCCCGTGCTACCGCGACGTTGATGCCGCCCAGCGTCACGACCGATCCGAGCAGCAGCAGGAGGAAGAGCACGCCGGGTGCTGATCCGCCAGCCTGGCTCGGAGCGACCGCCGTGTTGGGGATGCTCGGCTCAGGCGAGCCGGTCGCGGCCTCCACGCTTCCCTCGGGGGTGGGCGTGGGGGTTGCCTGGACCGTGGGAGTCGGGGTCGGCGTCACCTCGACCGTCGGGGTCGGGGTGGGCGTCGGCTCGACCGTGGGAGTCGGGGTCGGCGTCACCTCGACCGTTGGAGTCGGGGTGGGCGTCGGCTCGACGGTCGGCGTCGGGGTCGGCGTCGGCGTCGGCTCCGCCACCTCGACCGTCGCCTGGTCCTTGGCCGTGAAGCTCTGGTTGTCGAACTCTCCGCTGGCGGTTGCCACGTTGGTCGTGGTATCGGTCAGCGTCGTGGTGCAGGTGAAGACCCAGGTTTCAGAGGACTGGAGCTTCTGGTCCTGGTTCGCGTCGCCGCTCGAGTAGGTGACCGGCGAGCACTTGTCATCAACAACGCCGACGTTCGAGAGAGGAGCATCGGAGTTGCTGTTGGTCACGTCGTAGGTGTAGGTCACCTCGCCGCCGCCCGCGGGAGGCTGCGAGACGCTGGGTGTCTTGGTGATGCCGATCTGCGGGCAGGTCAGCTCGCTGAAGATCGACGCGAAGAGGCCCGGCAGGTCCGACGCCTCGACGACGTGCTTGTAGTTGCCGGACGGGCTGGCGAGCGACTGCATCAGCGCCAGGTCGATCTGGTTCGAGCCGGTGCCGCCCTCGCCGATGGCGATGGAGTAGGCCGCGTCCGCCGACCCGAGGTAGGTCGCGATGGCGGCGGCGTCCGGGCGCATCCCCGGATCCGGATTGGGCCGGCCGTCCGAGAGGAGCACCAGGACATGGACGACGGGCACACCGTTGGCGGTGGCGCGCTCGTTCGCCGAGAGGTTGCCGGCGCCGGTCGACATCCCCACCTTGAGCGGGGTGGTGCCGGTGGCCGAGATGCCGTCGACGGCGGCGGTCGCCGTGGCCGCGTTGGCGCTGCCCAGCGACAGGTTGACCGAGGCGGTCGTGCCGCCGAAGCTGACGATGCCGACGTGGTGGATGCCGCTCGCACCGCCGACGCCGCCGTTGGCGTCGAGGTTGGCGATCAGCTGGTCTGCGGCCTGCTTGGCCCAGTAGATCCGGTTGTGTCCGCCGCTGTACTGGCTGGACATGCTCCCGGAGCGGTCAATGATCAGCTCGACATCGAGCGGATGCACGCCGCAGCTGACCTGGTCGCTGACGGCCAGGCTCACTGAGGTGGAGCTGGCAATTAGCAGTGATGCGAGAAGTACGGCCGTGGAGATGAGGACGCCCGGAAGGAGCACCCGCGATCGTGTCGGCCGAGCAGCGAAGCCGGACATGTTGTTGCCTCCTAGATTCGTTTGCCCACCCTGGTCGCTCGGACATCGGCGCCGATCCGAGCTGGGCGACCGTAGCCCATCCGTACCCCGGCCCGAAAGTACCCCCCACCACCCTCGCTGTCGGCTCCGGTCGGGTCGCATGGGGAGCGGTGGGATTGGGTGGAATGCGATTCCGGTGACGCCGGACAACGCGCATGACCCGGAAGTACCGCAGGCCGGGGTACCCCCATGCCGGCGGTGCGCTGCTACCATCCCCGCGTGCCAGATGACGAGACGTCGAGCGGGGACGGGACGATGTCCGCCGAGGAGGCCAACCGGGCTCACCTCCGCGGTCCGGCGGGCAACCCGGACCACGGGTTCCGGCGCATGCAGGAGCTGCGCAAGGTCAGCCGCGATTTCCCGTTCATCTGCCCGGTCGACTTCAAGCCGCACAAGGGCTCGCCCATCGGCTCGGATCCACGCTCGGACCCGGAATTCATCGGAAACCACCGCGAGGACGACGGCGCCCACTACCTCGGCTAGACCGATGGCGGCGCTGACGCGACACACTCCCCATGCAGACCTGTGACCACTGCGGCGCGCGGATGCCGCAGCTGCCGGTGCGAATCGAGATCGTCAGGGAATCGGGCCCCATCGGCCTGGCCTCCGACCCCGCCCCAGGCGAGACCGTGAACTTCACGAAGCGCTACGCCTTCTGCTCCTCGGACCACCTCTATGCCTGGGCCCGGGAGCGGCGCTACATGCTCTGCAACCGGGAGCCCACCCGCTTCGAGGAGGGGATGCAGCCGTTCCTGCCCTCGCGCCACATGGGTGGACGGGTGGGCCTCTGTGACGGCCACCACACCGGGCCGCACGAGTGGAAAGAGGCTTTCGCCGGCTAGATCAATATCTGTGTTCTGGTAAGGCGACCCGCATGGCGGAGATGGAGAGGATCGCCCGACACGAGGTGGCTGCCGTGGCGTCCAGTTCGCTCCTGAGGACGCACGTCGATCCTCTGCCCGGCATCGTTGCGGTTCGTTACGCGGATGCCCTAGCGGCAGCGGAGGATCACTATCGGCTGGGCCGTCTCGAGGACGCCCTGGAACACTTGGCGTGGCGTCGGACCTCGCCACTCGCCGCAGTTGCCCCACCTCCTGTCTGCCGAGCTCCACGCGGAGGCGGGCCGTCGCCGCCTGGCGCTGGACGCGTATCGCCGAGCCCTTGCAATCGAGCCCGACAACGACGCTGCGACTCGAGCGGATACCGCTGGCTGGTCGCCCATCGCGGAATCCGCCGCGCCGCGATCGAACGAGGTTGCTGCTGTCCGGGGGCGAAGGCGCGTCCGGGATCGTCGGCGCCTCACCCGTCGTTCCGATCGCGGCCCGAGATCGCGGAGCGCCCCTCCTCCTGCTCGTCCCTACCTGGCGCTCCTCATCGTTGCGGAGCTCGCGGTGCACCTTCGTGAACCCGGTGCTGGTCTTCCCCCTTGCATGGTGGCATGCTCACCATTGCCGCCCTCCATGTCGCCTATCTCGAGCACAACGCTGGCTATGATCTGAGGCACGCTACCTTGCCGCATTGATCATGGCCCTGATGCTGACGCCGCTGATTCGGATCATCAGCCTGACGCTTCCACTCTCGGAGATCGGCGCCCCCTACCGATACCTCTTCGCCGGTGTACCGATGCTGATAGGGGCCGATTACGGTGGCCCGGTACGTTGGGCTCCGACCGAGTTGGATCGGGACTGATCTGGCGGGATACCGGCTGGCAGGTCGTCGCAATCGAAGCGTCGTTCTTCCTGGGGATTCATCGAGTTCGGGATCCTTCGGCCCGACCGCCTTGGGGCTCCCTGCCGCGGCCGGCTGCCGGTTGGCACCGGCGCTGCCTCGCCGTGGCAACGGGATTCCCCGAGGAGCTGATCTTCCGCGGCATGATGCAGACGGCGGCGCGGCCGATGTTCGGAAGCCGCTGGGGGGTGATCTACGTTAGCCTGGTCTTCGCGGCGCTGCACATCGGCTATCAGAGCGCTTGTCGACCTCGCCTTCGTACTTGGCCGTCGGACTCCTCTACGGCTGGCTCTTCGAGCGCACGCGATCAATCATCGGTGTTTCCATCGGCCACGGCGCTCGCGAACGTCAGTCCTGTTCTTCGTGATGCCCAACCTGCTCCCCTTCTATGGTGCCTGCCGGGCGAACATCACCGCCGTCCGCGCGTATCGCACCTCGAACTGAGGTCGAATTCGGTGGTGGTGGGAAGGCGACGGTTCGACCGTTGACCGCTCCCCCTTCGCTCCAACTCACCGGATGCGTTCCGTCCGGCACCGTCACCCTTACCGTCAACGTGTCATGGTCGCGCGCCAGCCTGTTTGTGGAAGCTCAGCCGTAGGTCCCCGCCCGAGGGGTCCGACGTTGCGGTCGACCACCTGCGGTGCGATGGTAGCTGGTCTCCAGCTGGGTCGTTCCTGGGTCGAATGAGCTGGTAGTTGTCAACGGCACGAGGCAACCAACTCTCGCTCCAGCGTTCAGGCCCGGTCAGGGGTGGTGCCCATCGCTGCTGACCGACGCCCGGACGCGCCCGGCACCAGGTAACGCCGCTGGTAACTCCCCAGGTTGCCGGAACGAAATGCGAGGCTTCACCGCCTGCAGCTCTTGGGCAGGTCCGGCCCGAACCGATTCGTATACGTCGTCGCCAGCCGTTCATGCGCGTTGCCGCGGGGCTCAGGTTCACGTCAACGGCCTGGTCCAGGTCAAGCAGCACGTCGAGCTTCGACACCGGGTGCCACGTTCGCTTCCATGATCGCGAGCCGATCACCGTACCGGGAAGGCGAACGGACGTGACCGCCGAGCCGCCCATGGCAGCCTGACCTGCCGGATCGTCCAGCGCATCTGCAACTGACGCCGTTTGCCAGCCTCGTCAAGCGCCGCGAGACCTCAGGATACCGATTCGTCGGCAACGCGAACAGCCGCCTGCTACCTCCGAGGCCAGTTCGAGCCAGAAACCGCTTGCGACCCGGACCATGGTTGAGGATCTCGCCTGCTGCAGGCTCACGCAGGTACGTCTCTCCGGATGCACGCCTGATTCCAGCTTCGGGGATCGCGACCGGCCCCACGATCCGCAGCAGCGCGTCAACGAGCTCGGGCGTGAAGCGATGATGCCGTTGAGCTGGCATGCCCGTCTCCAGGCTGTACGAGGCGGCGAGCCTCCGCAGCGCTCTGTGCGAAGTCCGGCCACCAGCCGGCATCGGCCACCTGCCAGGGAAGATCTCCGAGGAGGTGTCCCGCCAGGCCTGCCGGAGGCTCGACGTAGTGCTGTTGGTCTGTCGCGTTGATGTCCAGGATGTCCCGGAACGTGA
>CAWFBQ010000004.1:0-179496 GCA_963814105.1 uncultured Chloroflexia bacterium | reverse complement strand
CTACGATGCCGCCGACCGGTTGACCGGCGCCTGCGGTGATGCGGCCTGCGTTGCGAGCCTGGCCTACACCTACGACCCGCTCGGCAACCGCCTGACCGGGGTTGCCCCGGGCGGGACCACGACCTACACCTATGACGCCGCCGATGAGCTGACCAGCCTCAGCAACCCGGCCGGCGCCGAGACCGACTACACCTACGATGCCGCCGGGCGGCAGACCGCGGCCGGCGCCGACAGCTTCGCTTACGACGACGCCAACCGGCTGACCAGCGCCAGCGTGGGCGGGGTGAGCCACACCTACACCTACGCCGGCGACGGCCGGCGCCTGTCGGCCAGCGACGACGGGACCACCACCGACTTCGTGTGGGACCTCAACTTCGGGCTGCCCCAGCTGGTCACCGAGACCAACAGCGCCGGCGCCAGCCTGCGCGACTACACCTACGGTCTGGGGCTCACCCGCGAGCCTGAACAGCGATAGCGCCACCGCCTACCTGACCACCGACGCCCTGGGCAGCGTGCTGGCCAGCAGCGACGCGGACGGCGCGGTCCAGACCGCCACCAGCTACCAGCCCTTCGGCGCCATCCTGACCGTCACTCAGGCCACACCGACGCAACGGACAATCCGATGGCCTTCACCGGCCAGTACCTGGACCCCACCGGCCTCTACCACCTGCGCGCTCGCCAGTATGACCCGACGACCGGGCGGTTCCTGACCACCGATCCGCTTGGCCCTACCGGTTCCGGCCTAGGCCTCCTCTACGCCTACGGGTCCAACAGCCCCCTGCGTTTCACCGACCCTTCGGGCCTCTGTGATTGGTTCGGCTGCATCGGTGATGCCTGGAATGCCGCGACCGGTGCCGTCGGGACTGCCGCGGGATGGGTTGGGGACAACGCGAGTCTGGTCTCTGCGGGGACAGGATTGGCCGCAATCGCAGGTGCTCCCATTCCAGTTGTTGGCCAGGGGGCGGCGTTAGCTCTAGGCGGGATATCCCTCGCGACGCGTGCCCTTGCTGTGAAGGAGGATGTGGCCAGCGGAACAGCCCCCTGGTCACGGCGCTGGACCTAGCCGCCCTCGTGCCTGGCTTTGGGGCGGAGTTCAAGCCCGCCAAGGCGTGGGGGGCTAGAAAGAGCTGCCAACAGAGCCGCGGCACTCGTGACCCCGTCCCTGCGTTCGTCCGACGAGGTGATCACGCTCGAGGCCGGGGCAACTGCCTATCAGTCGGCAGCACGTCTCGCGGCGGGAGTCTCCACGGAGTTCGGCCTCGGCGCAAGTGGGCTCTCCGGCTTGGCCTCGGCATTTGGGGCATTGGGGACCGGTAGTACCGGTGGGGGTGGGAAGTAGACTTTGGCGGTGGCAGAATTCTATGCCCCCGGCACGATCGGGCCTATCTCGGAGGCGATGCTGCGATTCGTCGAACGCGTCGTCGGTGGCTTGCCCAGCACGTCCCCCGACCTCGAAGCCCTCTACGAGCGCGAGTCCGTCCCCTCAGAAGCCCCCGTCGGAATCGAACTCTGGCTAGCCACTGCAAATGGCGCGGCACTCATTGCGGTTGGGCTGCTGATGATTCCCGTCTCGGCGGTGGTACCGCCGCATAACGCGCTGGTCAGTTTCGTGGTGACCTTCCTGCTTGCCATGCCAGTGACTGGCAACCTGCTGCACTCGGTCCGGTGGTTCATCGCCAAGCGAATGGTGGCGAACCAATGGCGTGCCTGGCACCGGGGCGAACGCGACCTGCCGGACAAGGTCCTCAGCTCGGACCGCGACTTCATCTGGCAAGCCGCCGCGTCGCTGGTGATCGCTGCCCTGTTCGCCATAGCCGGCTAGCTCTAGTTCTCTATCAGGTTGTTGACGGGTGAGGGCCCGTATCCTTCGGCTGCTGGTTAGCAAGCCACAGTCGAAGGAGGGGCCCTCGTGTCTCATGCTATGCATCCTGGGAACGGCGGTGATGCTGCGGGGGATGTTTGTCCTGGGTTGGAAAGCCAGCCGTTCTGGGCGGGCGGTCTTCGCCATCCCGGTATTCGTCGCAGGCTGCTAGGTCCAGGATGAGTTGATCTGAACCTCGGCCGAGGACGAGAGGAACACCCTCAGATCCTCGCCAGCGCCGCTGCCCAGGATCCGCAGCCAAGTGTCGCTTCCGACCGGCGCCGGGCTGCGCCGATCACGAGGATCGACGCATAGGCTGGCCAGCATGACGTCCTCTGCACCTCGCCCGAGTGGTCGAATCGGTGCCGCAAGGCCGTCGCCTGCCAGGGCCTCCATTGTCACGCTCCACGCCCGGCCCTGCAGCATCTCCCGCTCCTCCTGCATGCCGCCGAGGAGGCGCGCCATCCAGTCGGCGCGTTCGGGCCAACCGACGACGAAGAGGAGGTGCCAGTCGGGACGATCCTCGAGGGCGTCGGCGTAGCGCGCCAGCTTGTCGCGGATGACGGGGGCGTGCTCGGTGCCCTCGTCGACTTCGAGACAGAGCACCGCCGAACCAGTGGTCAGCTGCAGGGCCAGCAGGGCGTCGGGTCGGAGCTCCTCACCGATGAAGCGGGTGCTCATGGCCGGGATGCACCAGGCGCTGATGGGGTGACCATCGGGTGCCAGCGGATGGGGACGCAGCAGCGAGCAGACCGCATCGAGGACGTGGAGGTCGTGACGGAGCTGCATGCCGGCCTCGGCGCGCTTGAGGGGTGGGTAGCCGAGGCGTCGGCGTCCGAGGCGGGAGATGCGGAAGACAAGGGGTGCACCACCGCGTTCGACCGGGGGCAGGGCAGTGCGTTCGACGAGGCCGGCATGCCACAGGCGCATGAGCTGGGTCGTCTGGCGTCGCCGGTAGACGAGGGTGGTCAGATGCGTGGTGGTGGCGACCTTGGCGCGCACCAGCAGGCGCAGGGCTGCCCGTTCGCGCGTGGACAGCGCGAGCAGATCGAAACGACGGACGTGCGTGCCGTGATACGCACGGAAGGAGCCGAGCACTAGCGTGCTCCCTGCACCGAACCCGCACGAAGCGAGCGTGGAGAGCGGGGCAGGGACCCTGGCCCCGATGCCCCCCTCCCGCGACCCTCCGCACGCCAACTCGCTGCCGGGGTCCCTGCACGGTTTGGACCGGTGGTCTCCTGTTCCTGGCTTCGGGCACACCACCGCGACCGCCGCGCTGCGCCGGCCTGGGTTCGGCGTCCATCTCGGACGCCACGCATCTGGCGGATCGGTCCAGCAAGGGTCAGCGCGCCCGCCTCCGGCGCGCCGCCCGCGTCTTGCGGGCCAGCGCACTCAGCCGGGCCAGGCGGGCGAAGTAGGCGGCGCGCAGGTGCGACGCCCGCCGCCGACGCTCGTCAGCCGGCAGGCTCCCCGTCGGGTCCACCTCCCGCTCGAAGCGGGCCAGGAAGGCGGCCCGCGCCGGGGCGGTCAGCACCCGACTGTCATGGCGGGCATGCAGCAGGTGGGCCCCGATCCGACCTCGTAGGGCCAGGTCGGTCCGATCCATCCTGCTTGTCCGCCGTCGCGTCGCCATTCGCTGTCCTCGTCTCTCGCACCGATCCGATGTGTCTGGTCGTAGTCCGACCGTCGGGGACTGCTCACCGGAAGCGACGCTGTCGCCTCCCGGCCAGAGGGTCCGGAACGTCGAGACCTTGACCCTTCGATGCTAGCCACGCGGCGCATGAATTGGAAGGGAAAGTGTGTACGTTCGGTGTGCGTTTGGTGTACGTCTGACTTGCTGATGTCAGCCGAAGGGTTTACATATGTCCGCACCATGACTGACACTGCGCTCTTCGGCGGCTCGGACGTGCGGCGCGCCATCCTGCGCACCTTCTTCGCGCGTCCGGGCGTCGTGCGCCACGTCCGCGAGCTGGCACGGGAGCTGGGACGCTCTCCCACGATCGTCTCCCAGGAACTCGACCGCCTAGAGCGGACCGGCATCCTCACCTCTGAGCGGATCGGACGCGTGCGGCGCTACCGGATCGACGATGCCTCGCCGATCGCAGGGGAGATCCGCTCCCTGGTGCAGAAGACAATCGGCGTTGAGGCTCGCCTCCGGGAGGCGCTCGCCGACCTGCCCGGCCTCGAGGAGGCGTTCCTGTACGGATCGTACGCGGCGGGCAGCGAGCGGGCCACCAGCGACCTCGACCTGTTCCTCATCGGCTCGCTCGATCAGGAGCAGCTGTCGGAGCGCATAACCGATGTCGAACACGAGCTGGGGCGCGACGTCAACGTCACCAGCTACGAGCGCGCCGAGTTCGCGCGGCTGTGGAAGGCCGGTGATCGCTTCGTGGCCACCGTGCTCGACGGGCCGCGGGTTAGGCTCATCGGCGGCGAGGGCTGAGCCGGATGGCCCTGCCGACGCTCGACGAGCTGGTGCGGCTCGGCCTGCTGCAGCCCAAGCCGCCCGATCCGCGACGGGTGACCGCCTGGCTGGCCCGCTCGCGCAAGGACGTCGCGCTGGCCACGGACGTGCTGGCCGCGATCGACCGCGAGCGGGCCATGGCGGTCGCCTACGAAGCCGGCTACCGCGCCTGCGCTGGGATCCTCGACCTGGCTGGCTACCGGGTCACCAGCCAGCCCGGCCACCACCGAGCAGCAATCGACGCCGCGACGATCGTGCTCGGCAGCGACACACGCGCGCTCCTGCGCCGGCTCGACCGAGCCCGCCGCTTCCGGAACGAGACGCTGTACGGCGACGTGCCAACTGCGGGCCGTCAGGAGTTCGAGCAGCTCCTGCACGATGTTGGCTGGCTGCTCGACGAGCTCGAGCACCGCCTGGCAACCTGAGCGGGTATCCGCTCCCTCGACCACTCCCGCGCCGCCCCACCGGCCAGCGGCTGGCCGACAGAGCGGACACCGGTTCGTGCTCAAATGCGCGGAAGGTGCCAACTCCCACTCGCTTACGCTATCTGTGCCTCAGCCACGTATGGCCATCAGCGATGGCCGCGAGCCATCGGCTCACAGCGGCCTCGCGGTATAGAGCGAAGCGAGTCGCGTTTCGGGCTGGAGGCCAGTTGAGCACGAATTCGTGTCGCGCTCATCGTCACCCGAGTGACACCTATGGCGGTCGTGAGCGCGGTCGTAAGCGCGCCACCTGCGCGCCACCTGCGCGACCCCGTCCTTCTCAGGCGGGCGCGCCGTCAGAGGCGATCGCCGGGCGACAGCTGGCGGTAGGCGGCGCGAGCGCGCTCATCGGCGGTGCTCGCCGCGTAGCGGGCTAACATTTCGCGGCTGCGCCACCCGGCCAGGCGCATGACGTCGCCCTCCTGCATGCCGGCCTCCAGCATGGAGTGGGTCCAGGTGTGGCGGAAGGCATGGGCGAACAGCTGCGGCACGCCGGCCTGCTGGCCGCGGCGACGCAGGGCCTGCAGCAGCCCGTTCTCACTCAGCGGGCCGCGCCGCCCCAGCCACAGCTGGGGCACGTGGGCGTAGGGGTGGGCGTAGCGGGCCCGGAGGTAACGCCCCAGCGCCTGGGCGGTCTTGACCCCGAAGGGGCAGGCCCGGATCCGGTTGCCCTTGCCGGTGACCAGGGCCAGGTTGGTATCGAGGTCGAGGTCGCCCTGCACCTCGCCGCCGGGCAGCAGACGGGCGCGCAGCCCGGCGCACTCGGCGCGGCGCATGCCGGTGTCGAGCAGGAGCCGGATGAGCGCGGTGTCGCGCAGCTCCTCGAAGCCGGCACCCCGGCAGGCGCGCAGCAGGGCCCGCAGCTGGTCGGGGGTCAGGACCGGCACCGGCTTGGGCTGGGGGCGGGGAGCGGGGATGGCGGCCATCGGGTTGGTCGGCAGGAGCCCCTCGGCCACCGCCCAGCGTAGGAAGGCCTTCAGGCCGTTGTAGCGGTTGAAGCGGGTGCCCTCGCTGTTGCCGGCCTCGGCCAGGGCGATGAGCCAGTCGCGCACGAGGTCTGTGTCGATACCCTCCACAGCGCTGAGCCCGCGGCCTTCCGCGAAGCGGGTGAAGCGGGCCAGCGCCTCGAGGTAGGTCTCCACCGTGCGCGGGCTCTTCGACGCGGCGCGCAGGTCCCGGGCGAAGTGCCCGGCGGCGGCGCGTAGCGTAAACTGCGGGCTGGGTCGCGGCGTGGCCACCGGCGTTGACCTCATGAAATCGGATTTCCGGAAGAACCGAATCATGATGTGTAGAGACGCTGTAGTCAACCGCCAGGACCCCTCAGAACCGGTTTAGGCGCTGGATCTGAGCACGAAACGGTCGGGGCGTAGCGCAGTCTGGTAGCGCACCTGAATGGGGTTCAGGAGGTCGGAGGTTCGAATCCTCTCGCCCCGACCAGCACCCACCGTGGGGGGCGGGGGGTGGAAGCAACCTGCTCGTGAAGCTTCTCGTCTTCGTTCGTCCGCTCGCCGCGAGCATCTGGGAGGAGATGCGATGGTGCGGCCGGGGCTCGTGATCGGTACCGTCCTGGTGGCGATCTGCCTCATCGGAGGTGCCATCGCAGCGCAGACCGTGCTGGCGGGACGCGACCCGAGCACCATCCACGCCAGCGGCAGCCTTCCCCGGCGGATCAGTGTCTGTGGTCGGAACTGGACGAAGGATCCCCTCCTGCGGCAGCGCACCCTGGATGGGGCCCGAGCATGGGCAGGCGAGGTGGTCGTGGTAGCGACCGGGCCCTTCGCGCCGTGCCCGTCGGGACCGTGCTCGGCCTCCCCCGCAGGCGCTGCTTCCTGCGACACCGTCGTGTGGGTTCGCGTTGGCGAAGACGCCTACGTCGACTATGCGCTGTCTGGCGGACCCTAGCCAGCCACCCAGCGCCTAAAGGTTCCTCGGGCAGGTTGGTGGACCGGAAGCCGCATTCTGGGATGGGTCACCTCAGTTCAGCCCTGGACCGAATGGCGTGGGCGAGGGAAACTCGACCACCGTCAAGCACCTCGTTCGTGCCGATCGCCCGGTAGACCTGCTCTGCTGTACCTCGCCCGATGTGGCCCAGCGTATCGGCCAGCACCATGGCCGCGATGTATGCGAGTGCCACACCCCCACCGAGCGCCAACTTGGGTAGGTGCTTGTACACCCCTGATGACGGCTATCGATTGCCTCGACCCAGAGCGTTGGTCTTCATGGTCGCTCAGCCATCCAAACTGGGGAGACGCAGAGCTTCGGCTCGGCCCGCTCTACGGACGGGGTACAGCGCGCCTGAACAGGAGGGCCGTCAGTATCCCGCCGGCGATGAGGGTCAGCCAGACGATGGAGATCACGATGATCTCGAACGAGTCGCCGCGATCGACCCCGCGCACCGCGAAGACGACGACGAGGGCGCCGATCGACACGGCGAAGCTCGCGATGAAGAGCCAGCGGATGGTGCGCTCGAGGCGACTGGCCCCCACGAACACCGCGGCCAGGCAGAGGAAGGCGAGACTCATCAGCAGGTAGCCGAGCTCCTCGAGCGCAATGAAGGTGCCGTTCGGGTTGTACATCGTCAGCATCGCCCACCCATCGAGCTGCCCTTTCTCGAGGCTCGGCTGCATCACCGTGACCTGGATGTAGTAGGTCATGAGCAGGACGGCCGCGGCGATGACGCCGACGCACAGTGCGAGCAGGCTGGAGGTCCTGCGGGCCGGCGGTGCGTACTCGTGGACTGCGACGAGGAGTGCGACGAAGAGCACCATCAGGACCATGGCCGGATACATCCAGAGGTAGTCTCCGGGCCACTGGTCGACGATGACCTGGCTCGTGAAGGGGTACGGGACGGTGTCCGGCAGCGCCGTGAGTGCCAGGGCGAAGGTGACGACGGTCACGGCGGCGGTGGCGAGGCCGATCCAGAAGCCGAATCGGCGGGCCGGGTCAGTCCTCGTCCCATCGACGGGCGCAGTCCTATCCCGTGCCACTCCGTACGCCTCCTTCCTTGCCTCCAGCAGCCGCCTTCCGTTCTGCTCGACTCGACGGAGGTGCCTCTCCAGTGCTTCCAAGCCTGGCAACCAATCTGTCATCGGCCGATGCCCAAGCCTAGGGTCGTCCGGCCCCAACGGCAGGTCGACCAGCCCAGGGCGCGGGGGGCCCGCCTATAGCAACACCGGCAGACACAGGGCCGGACATCAGCGGTCATCAACTCGGCGGCAATCGGCCAACCTGAGCGTGATAGCGACGTCGGCGAACGTCTGTGAACGCTCTGGCGGTGCCTGCAAAACGCGTACCGCCCGGCGCTCGGCTTAGGCTGCAAGGGCCACGAAGACCGTGGGCGGTACCACGATCCTGCAGTTGGGAACGGCCGGGTTGAATCCTCTCGCCCCGACCAGTCATTCTGAGAACGAATTGGACCCTCTGGGGACCTACCCGAGAGGGACCGCGGTATGCCCCGCACCACCCGCCGTGCTGATCGCAACCCTCACGTGTCCCGTGGCTTGCTCACGAAGGCAGCGCCTGACGGATGAGCTCGGCCGCCTTCTCGGCCTCCGCGACTGAACAGCGCCACTCGCCAGCGAAGAGGCGTCCCATCAGGGCGTCCGCAAGCCCGGGGATGTAGGCGTACCGCGGCAGCATGTGAAAGTGAAGGTGAAGGACCGTCTCCGCAGACGAGAAGACGTAGATCCGCTCAGGAGCCAGCGCCTCGCGCATCGCCCGGTGCAGGGTCCTAAGCACGGTCCCCAGCGATGCGGCCTCGCGAGGGACGAGGTCCGCCAGCTCGTGCACATGCCGCTTCGGCTTCAGCACGAGGTATCCGGGCACAAGAAGGCTCACGCCATGGTCGGCGATCCACAGGTCATCGTCGTAGACGGTTCCGCCCGGTGTCGACATGCGGCCCGAATTCACGTCGCAGGCGAAGCAGCTGCTTGCCACCTCGGGAGTGTAGCGGCGCCGAAGACTCGACTCGGCGGCCCGCAAGGACCGCCTTCCGGCGAGCACTGCCGCCCCCTCAGGCACGTCGTCGCTTGACGCCTCGCTATGGTTGTGCCGATGTCGAAGGTCTTGGTGACTGGGATGCCGGGCACCGGCAAGTCGTCGGCTCTCGCCGAACTTGCCCGATGCGGCTATCGCGTCGTCGACACCGATGATCCGGGCTGGCGCGCGTATCGCCCGTACCCGGATTCCTCCGACGAGTTGCACCGCGGGGAGTGGCTCTGGGTCGAGGAATGGATCACCGGGCTGCTGGACTCCGATGACGCGCGCACGCTATTCGTTGCAGGGTGCGTACGGAACCAGTCAACGTTCTACGGCCGTTTCAACGCGGTCGTGCTGCTCACCGCGCCTGCTGACGTGATCCTCGACCGGGTCGACCGCAGAACGACGAACACCTACGGCAAGACTCGACTGCAACGAGCGATGATCCTGGATGACCTCGCCAAGGTCGAGCCGCTCCTCAGGGAGGGATGCACGCACGAGCTGGATGCCAGCCGCCCACTCGATGACGTCGTCGCCGACCTGATCGCGATCGCGTCGGACCCGATCACGACGTTCTAGGGGCGCCCTCCCCGGTTCAATCCCTCCGGATCAGCCGACCGAATCCCGCATCGATCAGGTGCTGCTCCACCCACGCGCGATGCTCGGGCCGAAGGTCCTGCGCGAGATACCCCTCGAGCATCGCTTCCGCCGCGGAGCGGTCGGTGGCAGCCAGCAGCCAGGCGATGAGCAGCGGGGCGTTGGAGGCCATCCCCAGCGCACTCGGTCCATCCAAGCGATAGGCCACCAACAGCGCTTCCCGCGTCTTGATCCGATCCAGCCAGGGAAGCCCATTGGAGGCGAGCGCGGCACGTACCGCCAAGACCGCCTCATCAGGGTCGCCGAGTGACCACCACAGGTCCCTACCCGCTGGCATGAGGTTGCCGAGCCGCTGACGCAACTGGCAGTCGAATCCGTTTACCCATCTCCCAGGCGTGAGCGCTGGCTCGATCACCATCTCGGGCACGAAGACACCGAGGTTGACGGTGAACTGCCCGTAGAGATTCGGTCGGAGCGGCAGCGACTGCGCGCCCGGCGGTTGGGACGCACCCATCTGGAAGTGGACGACCTGAGTCATGCCCCGATCGAGGGAGCGATTGAAGAGGTGGCGCCGTTTGCCGAACCCGGCCGCGTTCAGTGACGGTGCCATCGCGTCGACCACCCTTGCCATGGCACGCGCTGGTGCAGACTCCATCGCGGCATTCTGCCATTCCGGACCGCCGACCTGAGGTGGGAGAAGGGTCAGCGAGCGCGGCACCATCGCGTCCGGGATCGGCGACCTGCCGCCGTCCCACATTGATGTGCCGACCTCTGTCGCAGGCGCTATGGCCCTCGTGCGCACCGGTCCAGCCCGTCCCCATATGCCGAGGAAGAACGTGTGAGGCAGGAGGTCGATTGCCGGCTCGTTGCGGTGGCCTTCACCGACATGGTCGGCTACACCACGCTGATTCAGGCGGACGAGCGCCAGGATCGCCGATGCAGCTCCGGCCTAGATTCCCAGTCGGGCGTACACCAAGTCTGGGGACTTACCAGATCCCTACCGGCCGGACGCGTTCCGGGCGCGCCGCAGCGCGACGAACCCGACCGAGCCGAGCAGCGCGGCGCCGAGCAGCGCCAGCACGGCCGGCCACGGTATCGACGTCCCGTCCGGTGCCTGGTTGACCGGGGTCAGGGCAGGCCGTGAACCTGGTTCGGGCGTTGCCGGCGGCGGCCCGACCACGAACGTGAGATCGTCCCGCTCCACGGAGAGCCCCTGGACGTCATCGGCGAGCCTCAGCGTGACGTAATAGGTGCCCGGCTGGAGCAGTGCCGCGAGCGGCACTTCGAAGCGTGTCGCGCGGTGGGCATAGAAGGTGTCCAGCGCGATGCTCGCCTGGCTGACCAGGCCCCCGGCCGCGTCTCGCAGCTCGAAGCTGGCGACGGGCCTGAGCCGGACGTTGCCGCCGTTGTCGAGCTCGACGGCCACCACCGAACGGCCGGTCACGACCGTGTGGCTGGCCTCGCCGATGGCGAGCGCCGGTGTCCGTGGGCCGGGTACGGTGACGACGACCGCGACAGCCTGGCGGGCGATCTGGTCGAGGCCAATCGCTCCGCTGGTCACTACCGGCTGGTCGTTCTCGACCACGATGCTGGTGATGTACTCGCCGCCCGCCGCACCGTCCGGCACGGCGACGCTGAATGCCCGGCGCGAGCGTGCCCCCGCTGCGAGCTCGACGACGTCGGTCGGGTAGCGAAGCCAGGTCGTGGTCCCGGTCTGCGGCTCGCCGCGCAGCCGCCCGCCGTAGCC
This sequence comes from uncultured Chloroflexia bacterium, assembly GCA_963814105.1. Taxonomy (GTDB): domain Bacteria; phylum Chloroflexota; class Limnocylindria; order QHBO01; family QHBO01; genus CAVXEH01. Next base: position 168,367 of record CAWFBQ010000004.1, on the reverse strand, counting down.
GCCGTTGGTGATGGTGTAGACGTCGGCGGCGTAGGTCGCCACTGCCAGGGCGGCCGACCCATAGTTGACAAGATCAACCTCGAGGGTCCGGCTCTCGCCCGGCTGCATAGCCAGATCGAAGTAGGGCCCCGCCTGGCCGACCGGCAGCACGGAGAGCCGGACGGCCGTGTCCGATGCGAGCGCCGCGCCCGGCAATGCGAGCGCGACGAAGAGTGGCAGCAGGGCGAGCGACAAGCCGCGCCGTGGGCGCGGGCGCGCGAGCGGCATGGCTACGGCGTTGCCGAGATGGTGGTCGTGAGCGTACCGGTGTACGTGCCGACCTTGCTCTGGCCCGGGATCGTGAGCGTCACGCCCAGGTTCTGAGCGTAGGTGCCGTTGCCGTAGGAGGCGGTCGCGCGGATCACCTTGAGCGGGGCGGCGAGCGAGGCCCAGACAATCCCCTCGATCGGGATCTGCGGTCCGGTGGAGGCGGTCAGATCGACGACCTGGCCGGCGATCCAGGTTGGCTGCTCGGCCGAGGTCAGGGCGAAGTTGGCGGCCGGGATGTCGATCCCACCGGCAGCGCCGGTGTACACGAAGTCCGATGCCATGATCGTGACGCTCCAGCCGAGCGAGGTGCCGCGGCTGTCGTCGGCGGTCAGGACCATCGTCCCGGTGACGTCATGGGTCGCGTTCTCGTATTGGACGCTCGGCAAGATGAGGTCGGCGACGCTGGCGGACAGCCCGCCGCCGGCGGTGATGTCCAGGGTCACGGTGTCGGCGGCAAAGGCCGGCCCCGCGAGCGCGCCAGCGAACAGGGCTGCCGTGCCGAGGGCAACGGCCGCGCGTTGGCGGATGGAGATGGTGTGCATGGGAACGACCTTCCTGAGGGGATGGTGGGCTCGAAAGCCACTCCCGGTGATGCCAGCGTGGTCGTTCAGTCAGGAATGTCCGCGACAGTGCCCGTTGGACTGCGCATGATGTCCACGATGGTGGTCTCGCGGCCGTTCGTCTATAGGACGGATTCCCCCGGTCGGTACCCAAGTGCCCGTTCGGGGGGCCGGTCGGCACCGTGATCGGCCGGCGGAAGACCGGCCGCACGAGGCGCGCCCGGAGGGATTCCCCACGACACCTGGGCTCGAGCGCCTTGGCTAGGGCAGCGTGGCCGCCCGAGCGCGCACTGCGGCCTCGATCTCGTCCAGGTGCTCGCCGCGGGCCGCGTTGATCGGGCTGTCGGCATCGTCGGGCCACATTCGGTCCAGGGTCAGCTTCGCCACCAGGGCATCCGTCTCCTCTGCGATACGGACGGCGAGCTGCGCGGCCTCCCTCGGAGCGATCGCGTGGATCAGCGGACGAATCGAGTCGTTGAGCCAGTCGCCGTCGGGCTCGGCATCCCCGGGCACCCACGGCTCGCCGCGACCTATCTTCTCGGCCAGGACCAGGACGCGGATGTCCCAATAGGCGATGTGACCGAGCACGCCGGCCACCGTCCAGTACTCGTTCACGGGAGCGCCGAGCGCATCGTCGTCGAGGCGTGCAACAAGCGCCCGGAGTCGCTCTCGCTGCCGGGTGTTCGCGGCGACGTAGGGCCGATCGTCAGCCATCATCCGCCCTCGAGTGGCAGGTATCGGTCATCCGCCAGAGCGTACATCGATTGCGTGGGGTGTTTGTAACCGCCCTCCCGACACCGCGTTGGCCGGCACTGCCTACCGGTCGAGGTTGACCCGGTAGACCTTCAATGCCTCCTCGATTCCCCGGAGAGGCACCCGGGCAGCTGTGACCGTGCAGCCTGATGCCTCGAGCAGCTCCGACACGCCTTCCGACGCGAACATCTCCTCGGTGAGCAGCATCTCGTTGCCGTCGGCGCTCCCCTGCACCCGGGAAGCGATGTTCACCGTCTGGCCGAAGTAGTCCACGCGATCGTTCAACGTCACCGAGATTGCGGCGCCGTGGTGAATGCCGATCTTCAGCACCAGCTCACCGTGTGCCGAAGACAGGTTCATTCCCGGGAGTTCCCGCAGCATGTCGAGCCCTGCTGCCACCGCTTCCGCTGGGTGCTCGAATGTCGCCATGATCGCGTCGCCGATGGTCTTGACTACGGCCCCGTGCTGCCGCGATACGGCGTGGCTCAGGATGCCGTAGTGCTCGCGCACGAGCGCGTACGCGTTCAGGTCGCCTTCCCGCTGATAGAGCTGGGTCGATCCCATCAGGTCGGTGAAGAGGACCGTGACGTCCTTCACGCCGAAGCCCTCCGACTCCTGGAAGACCTCCGCCCGGAAGAGATCGTGGAAGGTCTGCGTGGCGAAGAGGCGCTTGACCGTCAGGCGAGGCGACGCAAACCCGACGTCCGGTGCGGTGGCGGCGTCTAGCGGCTGTGCGAGGGTCACGTCCTCGGTGAGTTGGAAGCCTTCCGGCAGACCGAAGATGGGAAAGTGGATCACCGCCAGCGCAGCCTGTGCGGCCGAGCGCTGCTCGAACTCGATCGCCACCCTTCCCGGCCGGATCGGATAGAAGGTTCCCGCATAGCTGAAGGGGCCGAGGTCGAACTCGCCCGGATCCATGGGAGGCAGGGGCACCTCAAACCCGCTGTCCGTGAATGCGACCGCCAGGTGCTGCGTCTCCGCAGCGGGATCCCCGTCCGCCAGCAGCGCGAAGCTCCGTTGGCCGAACAGGTCGACACAGCTGAGGAGTCCCGGATCCGCGTTCGTCTCCACGGTCAGCTTCTCGCCCGGCGAGAAGAGCGACAGGTGGCGCTGGAAGACCCGCAGAGCATCCCAGGTCGACAGCGTCCCCAGGATCCTGGCACTGGGCTCATAGAGGTACGTGAGGCAGTACTCCTCCAGCGGCAGGCTCTGCGGCTGGTGGAAGCGGATCGGCCGGACGGAGGGCGAGATGGTGAACGTGACCTGGACGTAATCGTCCAGCGTGGCCTTATCCCTGCGGAAGCAGACCGTGCAGGTGTTCTGGGACTGCAGGCCGTGCAGCTCTCGCAGGCTGCGCATGACCTTCCCGCAGCACGGGCAGATGACGTTCCAGTCCATGTCGAAGAGGCCGACCTTGGCGCTGTGCAGGAACAGGTCCACGGCCTCGTACTCGTCGACGCCTCGCTCCGACGCCCATTGCAGCGGGTTGAGGCGGAAGAGGTCCTCGTCGGGCGCGGTACGGATGTGGTGCTCCAGCCGGGAGATGACCCTAGGGCTCCAGCTCCGAACCTGCTCAATGGTGGCGAGACCCTGTTCGAGAGCGTCCTCGTGAACCTCGAAGTCCATGCCCATCCTCAGGTAGCTCGGGGGACCGGAGTAGGCTGCCCGATACGCCGGCTGCGTTCCGGCGAGCATTATCCACGCGCTACGGACGGGCCAACGCGCCTGATCTACGGGAATGTGCTGACTATCGGATCTCCCGGCCGCCGCTGCCTCGCGCGCCGCCGGCCCCGATCACCAAGACCCCCACCCGTTCCGCTTTCCCTTTCAACTCGAGGTCGCGATGCTCGACGCCAGCTGACATGGGATCCAGGTGCGCGGCGGCAGCTGCGGGGTCACTTACCAGGAGCTCCCCGGGACCGGCCGCCGAGGCAAGCCGGGCGGCCACGTTCACCACGTCGCCGAGAGCGGTGAAGGTGGTCGCCGGAGGGGAGGCCATCGAACCCACGAATGCGACGCCGGTGTGGACCCCAATGCCGATTGGGAGCCAGGCACCGTCGGCGCTGCCGTACCCGGTCGCTCGCAGAAGCTCGCGGCCGGTTTCGACGGCTTGGGCGGCGTGGAGCTCGCCGGTCAGCGCCGGGATGTAGATCGCCATCACCTCGTCGCCGACGAACTTGTCCAGGATTGCGTCGTGGCGGTACAGGACCTTCTCGGCCGCGGCATAGAAGCGCTGGATCAGGCGATGAAAGTCGGTGGGGGACATGCGCTCGGCCATGGAGGTGGATCCGCGAACATCGGCAAATAGCAGGCTGCATTCGACCTCGGCACCGCCGCGCTCCTTGTCGAGGATCGTGAAGCAACGTCGACAATAGTTCGGGTTCTTCTGCCACCGCCCGCTTCCCATCAGCCGGGCAAGTGGTGCTCCAAGGCCCGCGAACGGCGCGCTGCAGAGGTGGCAACGCGGGCTGCCGGGCATGCGCCGCATGATGCGCCAGAACTTGCGGAGCGCCGGGTCTGTCCCGAGCAGCACGGCCCGCCACCCTGGGTTCGCGGGTGGCGCGTCCTGACTGGGCTGCATCGAAGGCACTGTACGCCAAGGTCGATGGCAGGATCGGCGCCAATGTGATAAGCGACACGATCGCCAGCCGGGGCCGTGTCTCCTAATGCGGCCTGATCGGTTCGTCCCACGATGGCGCGTCCGACCTGCAGGTCTCAGGTTAGGCGGCGCCGAGCGCCGCAGAAGGAACCATTCGCTCCGGGGAGACCTTCACCGACCTCGGCAGCCAGCGCCGATGTCCCGGTCCCTGACCGCTCACGTGAGCCGCTAGCATTTCTCGTCGATAGATCAGCCCATCGGTAAGGAGCAGGCAATGACCACGACCCCCGGATTCCCCACGCTCGAGGAGCTGCGGGCCGAGGAGGAACGGCTCGTCCTCCCCTCGCTCGACGAGAACGACGCCATCGCCATCGGCCTGCTGCTGCTCGAGAAGGCCGCGGCGCGCGATCTGGCGGTGACCATCGAGATTCGTCGGGGATCGCGCGTCGTCTTCCGGGCCGCGCGGACCGGGACCAATGCCCACAACGACATGTTCGTGGCAGGGAAGGCCAGGATCGTCGAGCGGTTCGGGCATTCGACCCTGTTCGAGCGACTCCGGTACGAGGTGGAGGGCACAACCTTCGCGGAGGAGACGTCGCTGCCGTTTCCGGAGTACGCACCACACGGCGGCGGCTTCCCCCTCATCGTGGAGGGCACGGGACCGATTGGCGTCGCCATCGTCTCGGGCCTGGCCCAGGAGGACGACCACGCGTTGATCGTCGAGGTCCTCGACGAGTATCTGGCGTCCCGGAGCGGCTGACGCGGGTAGCAGGTGTCGGCGCTCACTTGGCCGGGGGGAGCGCGCGGCCCAGATCCTGAGCGATGCGGCCGCCGGCGGACAGCACGGTCCGACCCTTGCCGGCCGCCTTTGCCTCGTACATCGCGGCATCCGCGTCCTTGAGCAGATCGTCGAAGCTGGTGCCCTGCGCAGATCGGAACGCGACGCCGATCGAGACCGATGCCCTGGTGGGCTGACCGGCAAGGTCGAAGGATGGGGCGAGGGCATCGATCACCCGCGCCGCCACGGCGAGCGCCGCATCGGCGGAGGAAACGTCCTCGAGGAGCAACGCGAACTCGTCACCCCCGAGGCGAGCCACGGTGTCGGCTGCCCGGGCCACCGTCCGCAGCCGCTCGCCAAGGATGGTCAGCAGCCGGTCGCCCCGGGCATGACCGAGCGTGTCGTTGATGGTCTTGAAATCGTCGATGTCCATGAACAGGACGGCGACGCCTGCCCCGTCCTTGCGGGCCTGCCGGGCGAGGGCATGCTCGGCACGATCGTAGAGCAGGCTCCGGTTGGCGAGGCCGGTGAGCGGATCGTGGAGCGACCGATCGCGGAGCTCCTGGTACAGCCGCCCGTTCTCGATGGCCATGGCCGCCTCGAAGGTCAGGGTCCGGGCCAGGGCGAGCCGGCGCACGTCGATCGAGTGGGGCGCGGCGCTGGTCAGCTCGGCGATCCCGACTGGTTTGTCATGGGCGCTGAGGGGCAGGAGCAGCATGGCCCTTCGACCGAGGACCCGAAGGCGGTCACGCTCGAGCGGGTCTGCCCGCTCGTCGGACACGTCGATGACGATCGGCGCTTGATCGTTGGCGACGCGTTCGAGCATCGGCCGCTTGGCGAGCGGCTCGGGAGCCGCCTCCAGCGAACGCTCGACGGGATGCGATCCGAAGGGGACGAGTCGGCCGCCATCCGCCGCGAGCGCATAGATCACGCAGTCGTCGAACCCGGTCGCCTCGGCGAGGTGCCGCGCGACAAGCTCGCCGAGCACCCCCGCATCAGTCGTCTCGGCCAGGTCCGATGACAGCTGGAAGAGCCGCCGGAACTCGCGACCCGAGGCCTTGAGGCCCTCGGCCGACCGGTAGAGGACGATGAAGACGACCCCGATCGTCACGCTAAGTGCCACGATCTCCACGAGTGTGGTGAGCGCGGCTGGGACAGATGAGTCGTCGGGGAGGAGATGTAGGAGCGCGGAGCCAACGGCCGCTGCCCAGGCAGAGCCCATGACCAGGCGAAGCTTCCGACCTTCGAGATAGGGCAGACCGAGTGCGACCGGCACCAGGTAGGCCGGCGCCAGGGCAAGCGCGAGGAACGGCTGGAACAACGCCACCGCGAGGATCCAGGCGATGAGCACAATCGCGACCCGACTCACGATCACATCGACAGGCTCGTGGTCGATGGCTCGGCGGGGTCCCGCTGCGAGCCATGTGGCGAACAACCCTGCCACGATCACCGGTCCGAACCACCGGGGAATGTCGATGGCGATGGCCGGAATGCCATCGATCAGCATGGTGACCAGGGCCGTGACGATCAGGAGGTTGATGAACTGCCGCACCTCGACTCGCTGGATCGCGTCGTCGGGGCTTGCGGCTACGGATCGTTCGTCCTCACGCCGTTTCGCGGGGCTCGTCTCGTCCGTGTCTGCTCGCAGCCTCGGCCCCTTGCTCAGAGCGATGCGGCCGCCGGCGGACAGCACGGTCCGACCCTTGCCGGCCGCCTTTGCCTCGTACATCGCGGCATCCGCGTCCTTGAGCAGATCGTCGAAGCTGGTGCCCTGCGCAGATCGGAACGCGACGCCGATCGAGACCGATGCCCTGGTGGGCTGACCGGCAAGGTCGAAGGATGGGGCGAGGGCATCGATCACCCGCGCCGCCACGGCGAGCGCCGCATCGGCGGAGGAAACGTCCTCGAGGAGCAACGCGAACTCGTCACCCCCGAGGCGAGCCACGGTGTCGGCTGCCCGGGCCACCGTCCGCAGCCGCTCGCCAAGGATGGTCAGCAGCCGGTCGCCCCGGGCATGACCGAGCGTGTCGTTGATGGTCTTGAAATCGTCGATGTCCATGAACAGGACGGCGACGCCTGCCCCGTCCTTGCGGGCCTGCCGGGCGAGGGCATGCTCGGCACGATCGTAGAGCAGGCTCCGGTTGGCGAGGCCGGTGAGCGGATCGTGGAGCGACCGATCGCGGAGCTCCTGGTACAGCCGCCCGTTCTCGATGGCCATGGCCGCCTCGAAGGTCAGGGTCCGGGCCAGGGCGAGCCGGCGCACGTCGATCGAGTGGGGCGCGGCGCTGGTCAGCTCGGCGATCCCGACTGGTTTGTCATGGGCGCTGAGGGGCAGGAGCAGCATGGCCCTTCGACCGAGGACCCGAAGGCGGTCACGCTCGAGCGGGTCTGCCCGCTCGTCGGACACGTCGATGACGATCGGCGCTTGATCGTTGGCGACGCGTTCGAGCATCGGCCGCTTGGCGAGCGGCTCGGGAGCCGCCTCCAGCGAACGCTCGACGGGATGCGATCCGAAGGGGACGAGTCGGCCGCCATCCGCCGCGAGCGCATAGATCACGCAGTCGTCGAACCCGGTCGCCTCGGCGAGGTGCCGCGCGACAAGCTCGCCGAGCACCCCCGCATCAGTCGTCTCGGCCAGGTCCGATGACAGCTGGAAGAGCCGCCGGAACTCGCGACCCGAGGCCTTGAGGCCCTCGGCCGACCGGTAGAGGAGGAAGAAGACCAGCCCGATCACCACGGCGAGAGCCCACAGCTGCACGATCGTCACGACCGCGCTCGAGTGAACCGCGTCGTCGGGCAGGAGACTTGCGAGGATGATCACCACGGCCGCTGCCCAGGCAGAGCCCATAAGGTGGCGGAAGGACCGCCCGGCGAGGTAGGGCAGACCGAGCGCGATCGGCAAGAGCGTGGCTGGCGCCAGGACCAGCGCGAGGAACGGCTGGACAAACGCCACCACGACGATGGCGCCAGTGAGCACGATGGCGACCTGGCTGACGACCGTCCCGATGCTCTTGCGGTCGATGGCCCGGCGCGGGACGGCCGCAAGCCATGTGGCGAGAACAGCGGCCACGATCACCGTCGCGAACCACCGGGGATTGTCGATGGCGATGGCCGCGATGCCGTCGAACAGGCCACCGCTCAAGGTCGCGACGATCAGGAGGTTGATGAACCGCCGGATCTCGTCTCGCTGGGTCGCCTCGTCGGGGCTTGCGGCTGCGGATCGTTCGTCCTCACGCCGTTTCGCGGGGCTCGTCTCGTCCCCGTCTGCTTGCAGCCTCGGCCCCTCGTTCCGATACTCGCTCATCCGCTTCCCCGACCAAGTCGCTCGAGGATGCCCAGTGGACGGGCGGCATGGTCATGACGGGCAAACTCGCCCACGCTCAGGATCGGTGGCCGGCCCACTCGCGTCATGACGGATCGTCATCTCGACCAAGCGGGAATGACGCTGGGGAGCCGAGCTTCGGGCGCGGGAAGACGCCAGACGCCCCAATGGAAGCCGACAGCAAGTCAGCCATCATCATTGCGTAACATCGAGACGAGGGAGGGTGCCCACCTGGCGCGCTCCATTGACAGTTCATCTCGTGGCAAACAACATTCGGATTCATGGGCTCCGCTCAGGCGAATGCCACCGTCGATGCGCGCCCCGTTTGGAGAAAGTGGATGCCGCTCTACCTGGATACCCACAAGCACGTTCCGGGGCTGACCGCAGAAGCGGTCGCCGGTGCCCACGCCCGCGACCTCGAGGTGCAGGGCAAGCACGGCGTCAAGTATTTGCGCTACTGGTTCGACGAGGCGACCGGGAAGGTGTACTGCCTAGCGGAGGCCCCGAGCGCGGAAGCGTGCACTGCGGTCCATCGCGAGGCGCACGGGCTGCTGGCTGACGAGGTGGTCGAGGTCAAGGAAGGATCGTAGCCAGGGCCGCCTCCGTCGTGAGACGGCGGCCCTCAGTGCGTGCCTCCTCGAAGGGACCCTCCCCCAGGATCTCCTGCACGGTGCGCCGGAACGCCTCGTACTCCTCGCGAACCGCGCGGGGGACGGGGGCCCTGATCAGGTCGCGCACACGCTCCGCGGCCCCGAGAAGCACCGCCGCTCCGCGTGCGTCCGTCTCCGTGATCACCGAGGCGAGCTTCTCCACGGTGGAAGCGGTTCCCGGCATGTCGCCCAGCGAGCGGCGGATCTCGAGGCTCTCGAGATAGAGCTTGCGGGCGTGCTCCCGGTCGCCGGTCCGGGCCGCCACGTCTCCCAGGTGCGCCAGGGCTCGGGCGACACCGCGGTCGTCACCGAGCCCTCGTGAGATGACCAGGGCCTGCTCGTGGACGCTGACCGCCTCCTCCGGCTGCCCAAGCCGGGCGAGCATGACGCCCAGGCTGTCGAGGGCGTAGGCCTCGCCCCACCGGTCGCCGACCTCCCGGAAGCCGGCGACCCCCTCGTCGTACTGCGCGCGCGCCTGGGCCGGATCGCCGTCGAGGGCCACGGCCTCCGCGGAATTCACCAGGGCGAAGGCCACCACTCGCGAGTCGCCGCGCTCCCGCGCCCAGGGAATGACCGTCTCGTACAGCCGCCGCGCTGCTGCGTAGTCGCCCGAGAGGACCGCGGCGTTGGCGAGGTTGTTGGCGGCGAGGGCAATCCCGTTCGGATCGCCGACCTGGCGGTGCATCTCAAGGCTTTGCTCGTGCAGAGCCGATGCGCCCGCCTGGTCCCCGAGCATGAAGGCCAGAATCCCGGCGCCGGTGTAGGCATCCGCTCGAAGGGCCGAGACCTCGTCGCCGGTGGCTCCCAGGAAACGCTCCAGCCACCCCCGCCCCTCTGCCAGGTGGCCGTGGAGCTCCCAGAAGCGCCAGAGACCGGCCGCCATGCGCAGGCCCTCGCGCTCCTCACCGGGTTCGTCGAGGCTCCACTGCAGCGCGGCGCGCAGGTTGTCGTGCTCCTGGTCCAGGCGCCGCAGCCAATCCGCCGATTCCGCACCCTGGAAGAGCTCCGGCTCGCCACGCGCCACCATGGCCAGGAACCAGTCGCGATGGCGGCGAAGCACGTCGTGCGCCTCGCCTGATTCGAGTAGCCGGTCCCGCGCGTACTGGCGAACGGTCTCCAGCTGGCGGTAGCGCGCCTCCGACCCCGCCGTCTCGGCGACGAGGAGCGACTTGTCGACCAGGTGGGTGAGGAGGTCCAGGATGGCAATATCGTCAACCCCCGGGCCGGCGCACACCGCTTCTGCGGCGTCGAGCGAACACCCGCCGCCGAAGACGGCCAGCCGGCGGAAGACGATGCGCTCGTCCTCGTCGAGCAGGTCATGGCTCCAGTCGATCGTCTGGCGCAACGTCTGGTGGCGAGGAACCGTGACCCGGCTCGATCCGGTGAGCAGCCGGAAGCGGTCATCGAGTCGGGCCGCGATCTGTTCCACGGGCAGGGCGCGGACCCGGGCTGCCGCCAGCTCGATGGCGAGCGGAACTCCGTCCAGGCGGCGGCAGATCTGGGCGACCGCGGACGCGTTCTGGGCCGTGATCTGGAATCCGGGGGCTGCCGCGGTGGCTCGCTCCAGGAAGAGGCGGACGGCTTCGTAGCGCTGCACGTCGGCCGGCGTCGCGATGCTGGGGTCGGGGGATGAAAGGGAGGGGACCGCGAAGACTGCTTCGCCGGCGATGGCGAGCCCCTCGCGGCTGGTCGCCAGGACGCGGAGCGCGTCACAGCCGCGCAGTAGCGCATCCACCGTCCGCGCAGCTTCGTCGAGCAGGTGCTCGCAGTTGTCGAGCACGAGTAGGACCCGTCGCCCATGGAGATGTTCGATGATCGTGTCCAGGATCGGCTGGCCGGGAGCGTGCATCACGCCCACCGACTGCGCAACGGCCGGGGCCACGAATGACGGTTCCGTCAGCGGACCGAGGTCCACGAACCACATGCCTTCGGCGAACTCGTCGAGCATCTCGCCGGCCAGCTCCACCGCGAGACGGGTCTTGCCGACGCCGCCCGGGCCGGTGAAGGTGACGAGTGGCGAGGAGGCGAGGACCTGCTTCGCCTCGGCTATCTCCCGCTCACGCCCGACAAAGGTGGTGAGCTGTCGCGGAAGGTTGTTCGGTCGGGAGTCGATGGACCGCAGGGGCGGGAAGTCACGCTCGAGGCCGGGAGCCGTGACCTGGTAGAGCTGCTCCGGCGCGGGGAGGTCCTTGAGCTCGTGCTTGCCGAGGTCGATCAGACCGACCTCGTCCGGCAGCTCGCTGCCGGCGAGGTCCCGGGTCGTCTGGCTCAGCAGAATCTGGCCGCCGTGCCCGGCGGCGCAGATCCGCGCGGCACGGTGCACGTCCAGCCCCACGTAGCCCGCCTCGCTGCGTGCCGGCTCGCCGGTATGCATGCCCACCCGCACACGGAGGGGGGCCGGCCACTCCTGTCCCGCGAGCGCTCGCTGACCGTCCACGGCCGCCAGCACCGCCTCGCGGGCGCGGGGGAACGCGTAGAAGAACCCGTCACCGGCCGTGTCGACCTCGGAGCCGCCGTGGGTGTCGAACGCCGTTCGCAGCAAACGTCGGTGGTCGGCCAGCACCGTCTCGTAGCGGCTGCCCAGCTCGCGCACGAGCCGAGTGGATCCCTCGATATCGGTGAACAGGAGCGTGACCGTGCCTGACGCCACGCTGCTCATGCTGCGATGCTCCGTTCGGTCTGGTTCCGGATCCGGCACAGACCAGGTCCGGTGCCAGCTCTCGGCGTCCCGGACCCAATGCTCGGACGGCCATTGTCACCTACGAGCGTCTGGAACGCGAGGCGTTCCGTTCCGCCCCACCGGGTCGCGGAGTGGGAATCAGGGTTTGTCGGCGGCGTCGGTCTCGTCTGTGACCTCGGGATAGCGCTGTCTCGCGAGATCGAGCGCGTGCAGCACATCAGCGCGGGCGGCCTCGAGCCGCTTGCGCATGCGGGCCGCGGCCACCTTGTCACCGTCCGCCCGCGCGAGCTCGTCGCGCAGGGTCCGGCTCGTGCGCTGATAGGCGAGCACCGCGTCGTTGGCGACCCGGGTGATCCGATTGGTGGTCTCGCGCAGCATCTGCATGCGCTCCTTGGTCCGTCGCTCGCCGAGCAGCCGCCGGTCAAGCTCGGTCCCAAGGTCGTTGATCAGGTGGCTGCTCTTCCGGACGATGGCCAGGTCGTCCGCGCGCCGAGCCAGGCGTTGGGGAGTCGAGGATCCACCCGTCATGCGGTCTTCCTGCCTCTCCTCGAAACGGATGCACGGCGCGCGGCCGGTTCGAGAAGAGCCCAATCGACCGGGCGTGGACGCCGCGCCGCGGCGCACCTCGAGGATAGCAGGTGGCAGGTTCCCACCCGTGGCGCGGATCTCGGGTGCCGATTGGCCGACTCGGCTAGCATCGGTCTTGTGCCAGACCTCGAATCGAGGTGGCAGGCCGCCACCGGCCGCCTCCGCAGCCTGCTGGAGGAGTCGGTTCCGCTGACCCCGGCGCTGCGTCAGGCCGTCGCCGGCCAGACGGCCCGCTACCGCGCGACGGGCGCGGCGGCTATCGGCTCATCTGCGGACGTGGAGGCGTACCTCGCGACCAGGATGACGGCAACCATGGCCTCCGCCGGCGCGGCCATGCGGGCGGTCGCCGGGTCCCTGCCGTCATGGGCACCCACGACGATGGTCGACCTGGGAGCCGGGACCGGGAGCGCCATGTGGGCCGCGAGCGCGATATGGCCCACGCTGACGAGCCTCACCGGCATCGACCGCAGCGAACCGATGCTTTCGCACGCTGCCCGACTGGCCGGGGCCTCGGGCATCGGGGCGCTCGAGACGGCGCGCTGGACACCGGGGGACGTGCGGCGGGCGTCGGTGGCACCGTCGGACCTCGTGACGGCCAGCTACGTGCTGGGAGAGCTCAGCCACACCGAGCGCGCCACGCACGTCGCGCGGCTGTGGGATGGCACGCCCGCCGGCGTGCTGATCATCGTGGAGCCAGGGTCCTCGGATGGGTTCGCCCGGATCCGCGAGGCGCGCGCGCAACTCATCGACGGCGGCGCGACCATCGCCGCGCCCTGTCCCCACGACGCGACCTGTCCTATGGCAGACCCGGACTGGTGCCACTTTGCCACCCGGCTGTCCCGCAGCCGCCTCCATCGGTTGGCGAAAGGGGTGACGCTGCCGTACGAGGACGAGCCATACGCCTATGTCGCGGCGACGCGACTTCCTGTCGATCGGGCCGCGCGCGTGCTTGCGCGGCCGAATGTACGGAAGGGCGCCATCGGCCTGCGGCTCTGCACGCTGGATGGCATCCAGGACCGGATCGTCAGCCGGCGGGACGCAACGGCGTTCCGCGAGGCTCGGCACGCGCACTGGGGCTCGCGGTTCGAATCTTGACGGCGCCTCCCCGGGCGTTGACACTCGCGCGAACCACCTGCTGCCGTGAGGACGTGCGATGACCGCGAATGCGCCAGGAGCCGGGACCCGCGACGATCCGTGGGTGCTGCACACGCCGCCGGGAACCAGCGAGTACCGGATGTGGCGTGACCGCGATGCCGATCCACCCGCGCTGATCTGCCAGGTGGGCTCCACGCAGCTTCGCTATCAGCTGCGCTGCATCGAGGATCTGCACGCCATGCTGATGCAGCGTGGTGACTGGGTGGCCCTGGGAGCCGCGGACGAGCAGAAGACCCCCGCGGAGGGCACGGTGGAGGCCTGGGGCCGGTCCACGGACAATCCTGTGGGCGGTTGGTACGGTCTCCGAAAGGGCTATCGCGGCCGATTGGGGATGTACGTGCCGCCCTTGCTCGAGGCACTGGGCCTCGCGGAGCTGGAGCACAACCCGCGCAACAACCGGATGCGGGCCATCTAGGCAGGCGCGAGAGCCTTCAGGAGCTGCTGTCGCGCTCCATGCACTCGTCGCAGAGTGCGTCCTCGGGGATGGGCGGGGTGGGCCGACCCATCTCGCGACCGGGCCGCCCACCGCACAGCGGCAGCGCGTCCTCGCCGAGGATGTGGACCTTGCTGAAATGCCGGTCCGGGTAGCGCCAGGTGAGATATCGGCGCCGCGGTGCGGCAGAGGTCTCGTTGGTCATGCGCGTGGCGAGGCTGGCGACCCCGGCCGGCGGCACGAGGCCGCCGGCGCGGTGGTCGAAGTCGTCCGGAGACGAGCCATGCGTTAGGCTGCCTGGACGTTGGTGGCGCGGGGACCGCGCGGGCTCGACTCGACGTCGAACGTGACCTTCTCGCCACCGACGAGACGGTCGAAGTCCAGCGATGCGGCAACGCCGTCACGATGGAAGAAGTAGTCCTTGCCGTCGTCGGCAGTGATGAAGCCAAAGCCACGATCGCTGATCAGCTTCTTGACGGTTCCTGATGCCATGGGTGGTGTGAATCCTCCGATATCGGCCGGTCGGGCTGAGCCGACACGGATGTCAGGCGCGATGCGACGAGAAGCAATCGCTGCAGTAGACGGGACGAACGCCGCTGGGCCTGAACGGGACCTGGGCCTCGCGACCACAGTCCGCGCAGGTGGCGGTGAACATCTCGCGGGTGCCGCCGCCGAAGCTACGACCGGCGCTACCGCCGTTCTGTCCGCGGGCGGCCTTGCGGGCGGCGCGGCAGCTGGGGCAACGACGCGGCTCGCTGAAATCGCGGCTGGCGTAGAACTCCTGCTCCGACGCGCTGAAGGCGAACTCCTGGCTGCAATCTTCGCAACGCAGGACCTTGTCGGAATACGTGTACAACGAAAAACACTCCTTGCTCGTGCGGCCTCAGCGACACATCTCGCCGAGAACCGATGAGAGGAGTGATCGTGCAGCCGCGTTGGGCGCGCCCTGTGGCGCTGTGTGGAGGATACCACACCCCTGCACGCTCAGGATAGGGTCTTTTCCCCGTCAGTGGACGCCGGGCCGTTCACGATCGGAAGGCCGGTCGCGTTCTCGATCACGGTGGCCGTCCGGCCGGCGATCTCCACGGTCAGCGCGCCGTCCCAGGCACGCACCTGCTCGAGGCGCAGGGACGGCAGCCATGCCGGCAGGTCCGGGTCGAGGTGGATGCGCGCCGAGCCCGAGCGGTCGGCACGGACGTCGAGCCCGCACAGCAGCCTGACCAGGTGGAAGACGGCGCTTGCAGCCCAGGCCTGTGGGACACAGGAGCCCGGGTAGGGTTCGGGTGCGTGGCCCGCGGCGCGTGGCACGCCCGAGAAGAGCTCCGGCAGCTGGTGGCCGGGCAGGAGCGCCGCGGCAGCAACGAGCGCGCGGGCGATCGAAGCGACCTCGGCGCGACGATCGATGGCGGCGAGGCCGGTGGCGATCATGGCGTTGTCGTGCGGCCAGACGCTCCCGGTGTGGTAGCTGACCGGGTCGTACGCCGGATGGCTGCTGGCGAGGGTCCGGATTCCCCAGCCCGACCACATGTCGTCGGCCATCAGCCGATCCGCCACCCGCCGTGCCCGATCCGGCGGCACGATGCCGGTTGCCAGGCAGTGCCCCGCGTTCGAGGCCACGCTGCGAATCGGTCGCTTGTCGCCGTCGAGGCCCAGGTAGTAGGTCCCCTCCTCTTCCCACCAGAAGATCTCGTTGAACCGCTCGCGCAGCTCCGCCGCGTCGGCGCGGAGCCGGCCGGCATCGGTCTCGCGCCCGACGAGGTCGTAGAGGCCGGCCAGGGCGAGCCGGGCCTGGTATGCGTAGGCCTGGTGCTCGCAGAGCGCGATCGGCAGCGGAGCCAGCGAGCCGTCCTGGTGGGGGATGGCATCCACCGCGTCCTTCCAACCCTGGTTGGCAAAGCCGCGCGGGGAGCGGGTGGCGTACTCGAGGAAGCCGTCGCCGTCGCGGTCGCCGTCGCGTTCGACCCACCCCATGGCGGCCTCTGCGGCGGGCAGCAGGCGCTCGACGAGTGCCGCGTCGCCGGTCCAGGCGTGGGTCCTGGCCAGGAGAATCGGGAACAGCGGCGTGGCGTCGTGGGTGCCGTAGTAGGGATGGAAGGGCAGCAGGTTTCGCATGGCGACCTCGCCGTGCCGGATCTCGTGCAGGATCTTGCCCGGCTCCATGTCGCGGACCGGATCGTGGCGGTCGCCCTGCAGCGCGGCCAGGGCCGCGAGCGTTCCACGCGCGAGGTCGGGGTAGCCGGCCATGGCCTGCAGAGCGGTGATGATCGAGTCACGTCCGAAGAGGGTGAGGTACCACGGGACCCCGGCCGCCGGGACCGGCAGGCCGTTCGCCTCGGACGCGGGAACTCGCAGGGCCTCGATGTCCCAGCAGGCCTGGTCCCAGGCCGTCTGCAGCGCCGGCGCCGGGGTGCGCAGCCGCATGGCGTGGCGCGGCAGGCCGTCAGGCTCGGGTTGGGCTTCGGACAGCGCATGGCAGCCCGGGACCGGTGTCGCCTCGTGCCCATTCCCGGCACCAGCCGTGTCGACCTCCGGGATCCAGAGCATGCAGGTGTGCCAGGCACCTCCGGGCGGGATCGTCGCATCGAAGACGATGCGGCCGTCGCGCCAGGCGGGCTCCGACGAGGAGCGCACGCAGCGGACGATGAGACGCCGCGAGAACGACCCGTTGCGGTACGCGATTCGCAGCTCGCCACGCCTCGCCGACCAGGTGACCGTCGGGTGACGCTCGATCGGCGGCGCCACGCCGCGAACCTCGAACATGTCGGCGAAGTCTCCGTCGATCTCGACCGCCAGCTGCACGCGGGCGAGGGACTGCCCCACGTTCGCCAGGTCGAGGTCCTCGTGGACGGCCCCGTCGACCGAGCGCTCGACGGTGAGGAGCAGGCTGTCGGCCGGGATGCGCGCCGGGCCCGATCCGAGCTCCCGGTTCGAGAGCGCATGTCGCGCGGAGTAGAAGCGAACGGCGTTCTCCATGCGCAGCGCGGGGGTCTCACCGTCGAGGGTGATGGCGTGGCGTGACACGAATCGGGTGTCGCTGGCGAAGAATCCCGTTTCCCCGCCGCTGATGGCGCCGCCCTCGCCGGCGATCAGCACGTGATCGCCGCGATTGATGATGATCGCCGCCGCACGGGCCGGGCTGCTCATGCGCTCCATCTTCGCGGATCGGGGCCTCTCCGGGCCACCCGCCGCACCCGTGCGGGCGGGGCATCGGCTAGGCTAGCGCCATGAACCGTGTCATCCAGATCGCCATCAACGGGATCGCCCTGTACGTCGCGGTGTGGCTTCTGCGACCGGGCCTCGACTTCGATTTCACCAACAACGCATGGTGGAAGTTCGTGCTGGTCGCCGTGGCCTTCAGCCTGGTGAACACGTACCTGCGACCCATCCTGCGGATCATCACCCTGCCCATCTCGATCCTCACCCTGGGTCTCTTCCTGATCGTGATCAACGCGCTGATGCTCATGCTGGTCGGCGCGATCGCAGAGCAGCTCTCGCTGGGGTTCGTGGTGAATGACTTCGGCTCCGCGCTGCTCGGTTCGGTGGTGATCGCCATCGTGGGCTGGGTCCTGGCCGTCACCCTCGCGCCGGCCCGCATCGCCGGCCGGGTCCGCTGACTCCACCCGACGAGGCGACGGCGCCGGCTGCGTCCGTCCCACCCGCTCGCTCGACCGGGATCCTCGCCTGGCTCCTGGGGGTGGCGATGGCGCTCCTGATCCTGCTCACTGGGCCGCTCCTGCTCTTCAACCCGTGGTACGTCTCGGTGGAGCAGGCGCGCAACGACGTGCCCGCCGCACTGGGGACCACGCAGGCGGCGGTGGACGGCGTGACGAGTGCCATGCTCTGCGACCTGTGGCTGGGCTGCGACGACTTCGGGGAGGGGCTCTCGGGCGGGCCACCCGTGCTGACCGACGCCGAACGCAGCCACATGCGCGACGTCGCGCACCTGCTCCGGCTGCTGCTCGTCGTCTGGGCGAGCGCGGCGACCGTGGCTCTCGCCGCACTGCTCCTCCTGCGCCGCGATCGGCGTGCCGTGGGGGGCGCACTCGCCGCATCCGGGGCGGTGGTTGGCACCCTGGCGGTGGTCCTGGCGGCGATCTTCGCGGTGGCCTTCGACCAGGCCTTCCTCGCATTCCACGAGGTCTTCTTCCCGCAGGGCAACTTCCTCTTCGGGCCGGACTCCAACCTGCTGCGCCTCTTCCCGGAGGGGTTCTGGTTCGATGCCGCCCTCACCGCCGGGATCGCCATCATCCTGTCGGCCCTGGCGGCGATCCTGGTCGGCTGGCGCCTGTGGCGCGGCACCCGTGGGGGCGTGGCCGCGCGCTGACCGGGCGCTCGTCATCGGTTCGTCAGCGCGCTCGGCTACACTCGCGCCATGGGATCAGCGTTCCGCGTCGGGCGCATCATGGGGATCTCCATCGAGATTCATCCGTCCTGGCTGGTGATCGGATTCCTGGTCACCTATTCGCTGGCAACGGTGCAGTTCCCGCTGCAGTACACCGGGTGGGGCACCGGCCTCTACTGGCTGGTCGGGGCCATCACCTCGCTCGGGTTCCTGGCCTCGGTGCTCGGCCACGAGCTCTCCCATGCCCTGGTGGCCCGTCGCTTCGGGGTGAAGATCAGCGCCATCACCCTGTTCGTCTTCGGCGGGGCGGCGACCATGGAGGAGGAACCCAAGCGTGCCCGCGACGAGGCGCTCATCGCCGCGGCCGGGCCCCTCGCCAGCCTGCTGATCGGCGTTGCCCTGTGGATCGTCGACATCTTCGTCCAGCAGGAGCAGGTCGCGGCGCTGGTGGGCTGGCTGGGCTTCATCAACCTCACCCTGGGCGTCTTCAACCTGGTCCCCGGCTTTCCCATGGACGGTGGCCGCATCCTCCGCGCCGCGCTGTGGCGCATCCGGGGTGACCGGTACAAGGCAACGCGGAACGCGGCGACCGTCGGCCAGCTCATCGGCTACCTGATCATCGCCCTGGGGATCCTGATCGCCTTCCAGCCCGGCGGAATCGTGGCCGGCATCTGGCTGGCGCTGATCGGCTGGTTCCTCTCGAGCGCCGCGGAGCAGGCGTCGGCGCAGACCGGGATCGAGCGGACCCTCCGCGGCGTCCGCGTCCGGGATGTCATGGAGACGGAGCCGCCGTCGGTGTCGCCAAACGAGTCTGTTGCCGACCTGGTCCAGGAGCGGATGCTCCACGGGGAGCACCGGACCTTCCTGGTGCGCCACCTCGACGGAGGCCTGGCCGGGATCGTGACCCTCTCCGACGTGCGGCGCGTGCCGCGCGACGACTGGGAGCAGGCGCGGGTCACCGACGTGATGACCCGCTGGGCCGACCTGGCCACGGTCACGCCGGACGACGCCGTGGAATCGGCCATGAAGCTGATCCAGGAGCGTGGCGTGAACCAGCTGCCGGTGATCACCGATGGGCGGACGGTCGCCGGGCTCCTCACCCGGGCCGGGATCATGCGCCTGATCGAGACGCGCCTGCGCCTGGGCGTGTGATGAGCGAGCCGATGCTCACGCTCGACGAGGCGCTCACCCGGCTGCTGGTTCGGGCACGGTCCACGGCGGTCGAGACGGTCCCCCTGGACGCCGCGCTGGGACGCGTGCTCGCCGAGCCCCGTCTGCAGGCGCCCATCTCGGTTCCGCCGTTCGACAACAGCGCCATGGACGGGTACGCGGTGCGCGCGGCCGATACGCCCGGCGAGCTCAGCGTGGGCGAGGAGATCGCCGCCGGTCGGGCGCCGGGGCCGGGGCTCGAGGCCGGTACCGCGCGCCCCATCATGACCGGCGGGCCCATGCCGGCCGGTGCGGACGCCGTGGTGCCGATCGAGGTTGCCATCGAGCACGACGGTCGCGTGCAGCTCGCGGCGGCGGACCGCGGAGCGTACGTCCGTCTCGCCGGGAGCGACACGCCGGCGGGCTCCGAGGTCTGCCTTCCAGGGGCGCTGACGCCCGCCGGCGTCGCCGTTCTCGCCTCACTCGGGTTGGGGACGGTGACCGTGCGTCGCCGGCCGGTGGTCGCGCTGCTGTCCACCGGCGACGAGCTCGTGGCGCCCGGGAACGGCCTGGCCCCGGGTCAGATCTACGACGCGAATGGACCGGCGCTGGCGGCCGCCGTGGTGGACGCAGGTGGGGTTCCGCGCCGGCTGCCCGTGGTGCGCGACGACGCTGCAGCCGTGGAGGATGCCCTCCGCGAGGCGTCCGCGGGATGCGACCTGGTGATCACCTCGGGGGGCGTCAGCGTCGGGCGCCACGACCACGTGCGTGCCGTGCTGGAGGAGGCGGGGAGCCTGGACTTCTGGCGGATCGCGGTCCAGCCCGGCAAGCCCCTGGCGGTCGGGTCCTTCGGGGACGCGACGGTGGTTGGCCTGCCAGGCAACCCGGTCAGCGCGCTCGTCACCTTCGAGCTCTTCGTGCGACCGTTCATCCGGCAGGCGATGGGGCTCGATGGCGACGGCCGGATGCGCGTCCGCGCGCGCCCCGTCGCGCCCATCACCAAGGACCTGCCGCGCCGCGCGTTCCTGCGCGTGACGGCCTGGCGAGACGCCAACGAGATCCGTGCACGGGCGGCCGGCGGCCAGGGGTCGGCCCAGCTCCGGCCCCTCGCGGAGGCCAACGGACTGCTCATCGTCCCCGAGGGCGAGGCGGCCGCCGACCCGGCGCGCGCGTACGAGACGATCATCATCGGGAGCCTGCCATGACGGAGCCCAGCCACCTCGATCCCGACGGCGCGCCGCGCATGGTCGACGTGTCCGACAAGCCGGTGACCGCCCGACGCGCGGTCGCGGGGGCCACGGTGCGCATGCGCCCAGAGACGCTTGCCTCGCTCCTGGACGCCGGAGGCCCCAAGGGCGATGCGCTGGTGACCGCGCGCCTGGCGGGGATTGCGGCTGCCAAGCAGACGCCGGCGCTGATCCCGCTCTGCCACCCGCTGCCGCTGGACCACGTGGGCGTGGACCTGGCACCGGACCGGGCGATGGGGACGGTGCGGATCACCGCGGAGGCCTCCGCGATCGCGCGGACCGGGGTCGAGATGGAGGCCCTGACCGCCGCTGCCGTCGCGGCGCTGACCCTGTACGACATGGCCAAGGCGCTCCAGCGCGACATCGTCATCGAGTCGGTCGAGCTCCTCGCCAAGGAGGGCGGCCGCAGCGGCTCATGGGAACGGGGGATGGGAGAGCAGCCGGGCGTGCCGCAGAAGGACGCCGCCGCGGCGCCCGCGCCGGCGGAGCACGAAGCTGCGGTCGTGACCTGCTCGAATCGCTCCGCTGCCGGCGTGCGGCCCGACACCGGCGGGCCGGCGCTGGTCGACGCCCTCCGCGCTGCCGGCTGGGACGTGGCCCCCGAGCCCCTCGTCGTGCCGGACGACGAGGAGGCGATCGCCGCCACGCTGATCCGTCTCGCCGATGCCGGGCATCGGCTGGTGGTGACCACGGGCGGAACGGGCCTCACGCCCGGCGACGTGACCCCGGCGGCCACGCAGCGCGTCGCGGAGCGCCTGGTGCCCGGCATGGCCGAGCTGATGCGCGCCCACGGGCTGGGGTCCACGCCCATGGCATCCCTGTCGCGCGGGGTGGTTGCGACGCGGGGTCGAACGCTGATCGTGAACGTTCCGGGGTCTCCCCGCGGCGCCGTGGAGTCGCTCGAGGCGCTGCTGCCCGTCCTGCGGCATGCCCTCGACCAGGTCGCGGGAGGCGATCACCCCTGATCGGCGCCCTGCCGGGCGCAGAGGGCGCACGGAGTGGCAACCGGCGCCGGTAGGATGGGCCCCGTACATGCAGGCGACCATCCCGCTCTACCCACTCATCGCGATTCCCGTCGCGGCGTCGCTGTACTTCTTCTGGCGACGGCTGCGCCAGCACCTCGCCATCCTGCGCCTGGGGCGACCGCTGGCCCGCACGGATCGACCGCTGGAACGCCTCAAGGGCGTGGCGATCTACGTCATCGGCCAGCGCCGGCTGCTCAACGACCTGGGCCCCGGTCTCGCCCACGCCTTCGTCTTCTGGGGCTTCCTGATCCTCCTGGCGACGACCGGGAACTACCTCACCAACGGGCTCGTGGAGGCGATCCTGGCCTGGCCGCTGGGCGGGATCATCTGGGGCCTCGTGGTGGGCGTCGCGAACCTGTTCATCGCGCTGATCATCGGCGCCCTCGGGTACGACGTCGTGCGCCGCACGATCCGCCGCCCGACGCGCCTGGCGCTGAGCCGCGACGCGTTCATCATCCTGGTCCTCATCGCCGGGGTGGTCCTCACCGAGGTGCTCGGCGACGCCTTCCGCTTCGTGGCCCTGCCGGATGACCCCGCGCGGAGGTTCGCCATCCTGGCCGGGCCGCTTTCCCTCCTGCTGGAGCCGGTGGGACCCGATGCCGGCGCCATCGGCTACGGGCTCTTCGGCTGGGCGCACATCGTCGTGGTGCTGGGATTCCTGACGTACCTCCCGTACAGCAAGCACATGCACATCTTCATGTCGGAGCCCAACGTCTACTTCCGCAACATCGGGGCGCGCGGAACCCTGCGCAAGATGGACCTCGAGGCGGAGCCGCCGGAGGGGGAGGAGCTGGTCTTCGGCGCGAAGACGCTCAAGGACCTCACCTGGCGTCACCTGCTCGATCCGATGAGCTGTACCGAGTGCGGTCGCTGCATGGAGTTCTGCCCGGCGTCGATGACCGGGAAAACGCTCTCGCCCAAGCACTTCATGGAGGGTCTCCGCGACCAGATCATGATGACCGAGACCGCTCTCGCCGCGGCCGCCGGCGCGCAGCGCGCGGCCAGGGGCGGCGCGACCGGGGGGGCCGAGGCGGCCGAGACGGCGCTCGGGCTGGCGCGAGAGCGCGCGCAGGAAGCACTCAGCCTGCCCCTCGTCGACAACGCCATCCCCGAGGAGGCGGTCTGGCAGTGCACCACCTGCGGCTGGTGCGTCGAGGGCTGCCCGGTCCTCATCGAGCACGTGGACTCGATCGTCGAGATCCGGCGCAATCTGGTCCTGGAGGAGAGCCGCTTCCCGAAGGAGCTCAACGTCGCCTTCCGCAGCATGGAGACCGCGGGGAACCCGTGGGGGCAGCCGAGGAGCACGCGCATGGACTGGGCCAAGGGCCTGGACGTGCCGGTGCTGGACGGAGCCGATGGCGCCCTTCCCGACGGAGGGGTGCTGTACTGGATCGGCTGCGCCGGCGCCTTCGACGACCGCAATCGCAAGGTTGTGCGGGCCATGGCCCAGCTCCTCGGCCAGGCCGAGGTCCCGTTCGCGGTGCTGGGCGCCCGGGAGAGCTGCTCCGGCGATCCTGCGCGCCGATCCGGCAACGAGTACCTCTTCCAGATGCTCGCCGAGGAGAACGTCGCCACCCTTTCGGCTGCCCACGAGGCGCACAACGTGCGGACCGTGGTGGCCAGCTGCCCGCACTGCTTCAACACGCTGCGCAACGAGTACCCGCAGTTCGGGCTGACCGGCATCGAGGTGATCCACCACACCCAGCTCCTCGACCGGTTGGTCAAGGAGGGCAGGCTGAAGCCGGACCGCGGGAACCCGGCGGTGGTCGCCTATCACGACGCCTGCTACCTGGGTCGCTACAACGATATATTCGACGAGGGCCGTCGCGTGGTCGCTGCCGTTCCCGGCCAGGAGGTGGTCGAGATGGATCTCCACCACCGAAAGGGCATGTGCTGCGGCGCGGGGGGAGCGCGGATGTGGATGGAGGAGACCGAGGGGCAGCGCATCAACCATCGGCGGACGGAGCAGGCGTTGTCCACGAGCCCCGACGCCGTCGCCACGGCCTGCCCGTTCTGCCTGATCATGCTGCGCGACGGCACCGTCGACCTCGGGCGTGACGACGTGGCCGTCAAGGACGTCGCAGAGCTGCTGGCGGATGCCACCGGCGCCTGGAATCGGGAGCTCCGGCAAGAACTGCGGAATCCGCAGGAATCGGCGGAATCGGGATAGCTGAGGCGCATGGCCCACGGAATTTGACCGTTCCGAAGCGCGAGCGTACGCTTCCCGCATGGTAGCTCGATCCGTCCTGGACGACCTCGACAAGGCGATCATCAAGGCCCTGCAGCTCGATGGCCGGCGCCCCTACGCGCAGATCGGCCGCGAGCTCAAGGTGCCGGAGGCGACCGTCCGCCAGCGGGCCGAGCGGCTCATCGCGCGTGGCGTGGTGCAGGTCGTGGGGGTCACCGATCCGCTGGCGATGGGCTTCCAGCAGCCGGCCTTCATCGGCCTCAAGGTGGACGCCTCACGGCTGGAGCAGATCGCGGATCGACTGGCGGGCCTCGACGAGGTGACCTACGTGGTGGTCACCGCCGGGCGCTACGACCTGATCTGCGAGGTGGTCTGCGAGGACAACGACCACCTCCTGCGGGTGCTGACCGATCGCGTGGCCCGCATCGAGGGGATCCGGTCCACCGAGACCATGGTGGAGCTGCGCTTCGTCAAGGAGAGCTATCGCTGGGGGACCAGGTAGGAGGAGATCGTGACCGTAGCCGGAGAGCGTCGCGTCGACCGTGACCGGGTGCGCCGTATCGCGGAGCGCGAGGTGGCCGCCTACCGAGACCGCAGCCCGAAGAGCGCGGCGCTGCATGCGCGCGCCCGAACGGCGATGCCCCTGGGTGTGGCCTCCTCGTTCCAGACCTACGATCCCTACCCGCTGTTCATGACCGACGGCCGTGGATCGCGCATCTGGGACGCGGACGGCAACGAGTACGTCGACTTCGACATGGCCTTCGGCGTCCTCGCTGCGGGGCATTCGCACCCGCTCCTGGCCGAGGCGCTGCAGCGCCGCGTGGCGAACGGCACCTGCTACACGTTCCCGGTGGAGGACGGCGTGCTCCTTGCGGAGGAGCTCAAGCGCCGCTTCGGGGCGGATCTCGTGCGGTTCAGCAACTCGGGCACCGAGTCGACCATGGACGCTATCCGCGTCGCACGCGGCTTCACCGGTCGCGAGAAGATCCTCAAGTTCGAGGGCGGCTACCACGGGCATCACGACGACGTGCTGGTCAGCATCCAGCCGCCACGCGATGCAATGGGCCCCATCGAGGCCCCCAATACCGTGCCGGCCACCGCGGGCATGCCGCTCAGCCGCCTGGTGGAGACAGTGATCGCGCCGTTCAACGAGCCAGAGATCCTGGAGCAGATCCTCGAGGCGCATCGGGGGGAGCTGGCGGCTATCATCGTGGAGCCGGTGCAGTTCAACATCGGGGTCGTGCCCCCGCGCCCCGGGTTCCTGGAGCGGGTCCGCGAGCTCGCCACCGCCCACGGCATCGTGCTCATCTTCGACGAGGTCAAGACCGGGGTAGTCATCGCCTACGGCGGTGCCACGGAGTATTTCGGGGTGCAGCCGGATCTCGCGTGCCTGGCCAAGAGCATCGGCGGGGGCATCCCGATCGGTGCCTTCTGCGGGCGTGGCGAGGTGATGAACGCCATCGAGCGCGTCCCGGAGCGCAACGCGCCGGGGGTGGGGATCGAGCATTCGACGCTCGCGGGAGGAGCCACCCGGGTTGCCCACCTGGGGACCTTCAACGGCAACCCGCTCTCCATGACGGCCGGTCTGACGACGTTGACGAAGATCCTGGTCCGCGACGCGTATCCGAAGCTCCACGCCCTCGCGGAGCGGCTGACCACCGGCTCGCAGGCGGTGCTCGACGAGTTCGGCCTGCCCGGGTACGCCGTCAACGTGGGTCCCAAGGGCTGCGTGATGTTCACCCCGGGGCGGGTCACGAACTACCGCGACTTCATCGGTCTCGACGGCGATCTGTGGGCGGCGGCCTTCTATTTCCTCGCGAACCGTGGCATCCTGCTGCCTCCGGGCCCGGACGACCAGTGGACGCTCTCGGTGCAGCACACCGAGGAGGAGATAGATCGGTACGTCTCGACCTTCCGCGACTTCGCGCAGGAGCTGACCGCGTAACAACGCCCGAGACCCGGGGCTGCCCGTCGGGCTTCTGCCGCCGACGTTGT
This sequence comes from uncultured Chloroflexia bacterium, assembly GCA_963814105.1. Lineage (GTDB taxonomy): Bacteria > Chloroflexota > Limnocylindria > QHBO01 > QHBO01 > CAVXEH01. Next base: position 142,594 of record CAWFBQ010000004.1, on the reverse strand, counting down.
CGAGGATCGTGGGCTTCGCCGATCCAGGAGGTGAGGTGGCATGGGATTTCTGGAGCGCTCGGCGCGACCGTTCAAGGGACTGGGCAACGCGATCGCAGGGCTGACGTCGGGGGTCTACCGCCTGCTCGGCGGCCCGGGACGGCTGCTCCAGGACCTCATGAACGGCTCCATGCTGGGTCACTCCCTGCACGGGATGCTGACCGACGCGGTGGTGGGAGCGGTCACCGCGCTGCTGGTGCTCGACGCCTCGGCCGTGCTCTTCGGCGCGGACGTGGAGACTGCGGCGCTCATCGTCCTGGGCTTCGGCGCGCTGAGTGCCTGGGGTGCCGCGCTGGCGGGCCTCACCGATCACAAGGACGTAGACCCCGGGGATGCGCGCAACGTCGCCACCCTGCACGGACTCATCAACCTCACCGCCACGCTGCTCTACACGGTTGCGTTCTTCGTCCGGCTGGTGGGCGGGGTGACGCCCGGGCGCTGGCTCGCCCTGGTCGCCTTCGTGCTGGTGGCGAGCGGCTCGTTCATCGGCGGGCACCTCGTCTACAAGTTCGGCCTGATGGTGAACCACAACGCGTTTGGGCGGGCCAGGCGGGCCAAGGAGTTCACGGCGGTGCTGCCGGCCGGCGAGCTGCCGGAGGGGAAGCCCACGAAGGCCATGCTGGGCACCACCGCCCTGGTGCTCGTGCGGCGGGGCGACATCGTCCAGGCGCTGCAGGAGACCTGCTCGCATGGCGGCGGCCCGCTGGCGGAGGGCACGCTCAGCGGTGATGCGATCGTCTGCCCGTGGCATGCATCGGTCTTCCGGCTGCGTGACGGGGCGGTGCGCCATGGGCCGGCCACGACGCGGCTGACGACCTACGCGGCCCGCATCAACGAGGGGCAGGTGGAGGTCCAGGGCCCCACCGGCTGAGGCCCGGGCCTGCTGCGGCGCCCGCGAGGCGGCGGGGGATTCGGTATCCTGTCCGGACCACCGCGATCCCGTATCGAGGATGCCGCGTGACCTACCTGACGACCCCGGACCACGATGAGCTGCGCGCCGTCGTCCGGGAGCTCGCCGAGGAGCAGATTGCTCCTCGCGCTCCCGAGATCGACCAGTCCGCGGAGTTCCCGTGGGACCTCAAGGAGCTGCTCGCCAAGCAGGACCTGCTGGGTACCTGCTACGAGGAGCGGTACGGCGGCACCGCGCTCGACGGGGTGGCGCAGTCGATCCTGGTCGAGGAGATCGCCCGCACGGACGCCACCACCAGTCTGATTCCCATCGTCCAGAAGCTGGGCTCGCTGCCCATCCTCCTGGCCGGCAACGACGACCAGAAGCAGCGCTACTTCCCGCGGCTGGCGTCCGGAGAGTGGCTCATCGCCTTCGCACTCACGGAGGCCGCCGCGGGAAGCGACGTCGCGAGCAACCGGATGCGCGCCGTGCGCGACGGCGCCGGGTACCGGCTGACCGGATCCAAGCGGTTCATCACCCATGGCTCCGTGGCCAACGTGCTCACCGTCTTCGCGCTCACCGACCCCGACGCCGGTGGACGAAAAGGGATGAGCGCCTTCATCGTCGAGACCGACACACCCGGGTTCGCCGCTCCCCGCACCGAGCACAAGATGGGGATCCGCGGCTCGCCCACCGCCGAGCTGACCTTCGACGAGGTCTTCGTGCCGGAGGAGAACCGCATCGGGGCGGACGGCGATGGCTTCAAGATCGCAATGGCCACCCTGGATCGCTCGCGCCTCGGCGTCGCCGCCCAGGCGGTGGGGATTGCGCAGGGCGCCATCGATGCCGCGGTGCCGTACGCCGCCGAACGTGAGCAGTTCGGGCAGCGTGTCGTGGACTTCCAGGGGATCCAGTTCATGATCGCCGACATGGCCTCCCAGACGGAGGCCGCGCGGCAGCTCGTCTACGCAGCCTCGGCCCGCGTCGACGCCGCCGTGCCCGACGTCCCGTACTGGACCAGCACCGCCAAGCTCATCGCCGGCGACACCGCCATGCGGGTGACGACCGATGCGGTCCAGATCCTGGGCGGCTACGGATTCATCAATGAGTACCCGGTGGAACGCATGATGCGTGACGCCAAGATCACCCAGCTGTACGAGGGGACGCAGCAGATCCAGCGCGTGGTGATCGCTCGCCAGGTGCTGCAGCGGAGCGGCATCCCGCTCCGCCCCAAGGCAAGGAGAGAGACCGGAGCGTGAAGATCGTCGTCTGCATCAAGCAGGTCCCGGCCACCACCGCCGAGAAGCGGTACACGCCGGACATGCGGCTCGACCGCAGCGGAGTCGAGTCGGTCATCAACCCGCTCGACGAATATGCCATCGAGCAGGCCCTCAAGCTCCAGGAGTCGGGCGACGTCGACACGGTGACGTACCTGTCCATGGGTCCGGAGAGCGCCGCCGAGGCGCTGCGGCGGGCCCTGGCCATGGGCGGCGACGACGCGGTCCTGGTGACCGATCCGGGGCTGGCGGGCGCCGATGCGTGGGCGACCGCGAAGGTCCTGGCCGCCGCCCTCGACCGGGCTGCCGGCGACGTCTCGTTGATGGGCATGGCCTCCGATGACGCGCGCGGCTCCCTGGTCCCTGGCGCCGTGGCCGCGATTCGGGGCCTGCCGCTGCTCTCCTACGGGGCGCAGCTCTGGGTCGAGGCGGGCAAGGCGCGCATCCGCCGCCTCAACGCCACCGGCTACGACATCCTCGAGGCACCGCTGCCGGTGGTGGCGAGCGTCACCGACCAGGTAGGGGAGCCGCGCTACGCAAGCCTGAAGGGGATCATGGCCGCCAAGCGCAAGCCGCTCGAGACATGGTCGCTGGGCGACCTGGGGATCGCCCTCGACGAGCTGCGGGGCGCGGCCGTGACCCGCATGGTCGAGGTGCGGCCGCCCGAGGAGAAGGGCCCCACCGAGCGCGTCGAGAACGTCTCCGCCGACGAGGCCGCGGTGAAGATTGCCGACTGGCTCGCGGCCCGGAAGCTGATCTGAGGCGAGAGGAGCCCCACCATGAGCAATGACATCTACTTCCTCGCCGAGTTCAGCGGCGGCGCGGCGGCACGCTCCGCGCAGGAGCTCGCGACCGGAGCGGCAGCCCTCGCGGCAGACAGCGGCGGAGCGGCCATCGGGCTCGCCTACGGGGAGGGGGCGCAGGTGGGGGCCGCCGGGCTGGGCGCCTGGGGCGCAGACCAGGCGATCGTGCTCGGAGACGGAACCGGGCCGGCGGTCAGCTACGCCGCGGCCGCAGCAGCTGCCGTGGGCGCGGGCGGGCGCGCCCTGCTGGCACCCGCCACACCGAACGGCCGTGACCTGGCCGCGGCGTTGGTCGGGCGCCTGGGGCTGCCGGCCCTCGGCCCGGTCCGCGCCGTGCGCATCGAGGACGGCGCGCTGCGCGCGGAGGCCTCGACCCTGCAGGGCACGTTCGTCACCGTCTCGGAGCCCACTGCGGGGGCACCGTCGCCCGCCGTCATCCTCGCCCTGGCCAACACGTTCAGCCCCGAGGAGCGCAGCGGCACGGCGGCGGTGAGCGCCGCCCCGGACGCGGCATCGGACGCCTTCGCATCGGCCACGATCGTCGAGACCCACGTGGAGGGCAAGGCGGCGGTCAACCTCGAGGAGGCAACAGTGATCGTTGCCGGGGGTCGGGGCGTGGGCAGCGCCGAAGGGTTCGCTCCGCTCACCGAGCTGGCCGAAGAGCTCGGTGGCGCGGTGGGCTCAAGCCGGGCCGCGGCGGATGCGGGCTGGGTTCCGTATCAGCTCCAGATCGGCCAGACCGGCAAGGTCGTCAAACCGGCGCTGTACGTGGGCTGCGGAATTTCCGGTGCCATCCAGCACCGGGTGGGTATGCAGACGTCCGAGAATGTGGTTGCTATCAACAAGGACCCCGATGCGCCCATCGGTGAGTTCGCGGACCTGTTCGTGGTCGGAGACCTGTTCGCAGTCGTTCCCAGGTTGACCGAGGAGATCCGGCGAAGGAAGGGAGCCTGACCAGACCGATGTCGACGCGTACACCGTTCAGCCCGGTGCTGGGGGCGGCCGCGGTCGCCCTGCTCCCGTTCGCCTGGTTCCGGGCCAGCCGTCGTTCCTTCTCCGGCCAGGCTCGCGAGCTCGTGGCATACCGATCCACCCTGGCCGCGCAAACCCGTCGGATCGGCATCCTGCTGGGCGAGCTGGGCGACCTGGTCGACGCCCTCCGTCGACGCGCGGTGGACGTGGACGAGGCGGTCGACCGCCTGTCGGCGGGGGAGGACGAGCTGGATGGCACCGCGGAGACCCTGCGCGAGATGGCTGCGCCGGAGGACCTCCACGGCCTGCACCTCGAGTACGAGGCGAACCTGGAGCGGGCGCTGCGCGGCATCGTGACCGCGGAGCGTGGCTGCGGGCTGACCCGCCAGCGACACCGCCCGCCCGACGACGAGGAACCGCTTGCCTACTGGAAGCGCGGCTACTCGAACATCGTTCACGCGCGGATGCGGATGGACGAGATCGCGGAGGTGATGCTGGCCTGGGAGCCCGGCCGCCCTGCGGTCGCCAACGTCAGTGCCCGGGTGCGCCGGCAGGGCTGAGCCGGTCAGCGGCACATCTTGTGGTATCCTCGCCATCGGTACCACCACTGGTGTAGTCCGTACGGGGATTCAGCATGCGCTGTCCACGCTGCAATGAGCAGAGCACCCGGGTCATCGACTCGCGTGATCTCGAGAACGGCAGCACCATCCGCCGGCGCCGCGAATGCGAGGCCTGCGCGTACCGATTCACGACCTACGAGCGACCCGAGGGCGCCCGGCTGATCGTCCTCAAGCGGGACGGCTCGCGGCAGGAGTTCGATCGCGGCAAGGTGCGCGCCGGCCTCCTCAAGGCGCTCGAGAAGCGGCCGGTGACCCTGGAGCGCGTCGCGCAGGCCGTCGACGACATCGAGAGCACCGTCCGTGCCCGCGGGGAGCCGGAGATCTCCAGCAAGGAGATCGGCCGCCTGGCCACCGATGCCCTGCGCGACCTCGACCAGCTGGCGTACATCCGGTTTGCATCGGTCTACCATTCGTACGAGGACATCGACACCCTCAAGCGCGAGGTGGACCGGCTCATGAGCCAGCGGCAGGGCGCCCCGGAGTGATCCTCTCCGACCGCGACATTCGCGCCGCCATCAAGGCGGGGCGGATCGTGATCGACCCGTTCGTCGCGGACGCCGTGCAGCCGTCGAGCGTGGATCTCCATCTCGACCGCCGCTTCCGCGTCTTCCGCAACAGCCGCTACCCGTTCATCGACGTGCGCGAGCCGCAGCCGGACCTCACCGAGCTGGTCGAGATCGACGTCGAGCAGCCCTTCATCCTGCATCCCGGCGAGTTCGTGCTGGGCTCGACCCTCGAGCGGGTCGCCCTCCCGGACGACCTCGTCGGCCGATTGGAGGGGAAGAGCTCGCTTGGCAGGCTCGGCCTCCTGATCCACTCGACCGCGGGCTACGTCGACCCCGGATGGGACGGCAACCTGACCCTGGAGCTGTCGAACGTCGCGAACCTGCCCATCACCCTGTACTACGGCATGAAGATCGGCCAGATCAGCTTCCAGCGGATGAGCTCCCCGGTGGAGATCGCCTACGGAGACGAGCGCATCGGCTCCCGCTATCGGGGCCAGCGCGATCCCACCGCGAGCCTCTACCATCGCGACTTCGACCGCAGCCGGCTGCTGCCGGCGGACGGCAACGAGGAGGACTGACCGATCCATGGCGGCCCCCGCACCGCTCTACGAGATCACATCACCCCGCGACGCCCGCGAATACGTGGGGGGCGTCCGGGTTCGCCTGCTGCGAGCCGGCTGGTTCCGGCCCGATGCGGGTGGCTTCTTCGGCGTCGTGCCGCAACCTCTCTGGTCGCGGATGGTCGAGACCGATGATCGCGGCCGGCTTCTGTGCCGGCTGAACCTGCTGCTCGTCGAGGCCGGCGGCAAACGGATCCTGGTCGAGACCGGCACCGGCGAGCGGATGACGGACAAGGATCGCGACATCAAGGGGATCGAGGGCGGCAACCCCGCGGTCGCGCTGCGCGAGGTGGGCGAGGACCCCGACAGCATTGACTTCGTGATCGTCAGCCACCTCCACTACGACCACGCCGGCGGGATGGTGGATGCATCGGGGCACCCGTTCTTCCGCCGCGCCCGGTACGTGGTGCAGCGCAACGAGGTGGAGGCCGCGCGCAGCGACGAGCTGCGGCTGCAGGGCATCATGGAGTCGGAGCAACTGCGCCAGGTCCAGGCCGCAGGCCAGCTGGCCGAGGTCCACGGCGACGTCGAGATCGTGCCAGGGGTGAGCGTGATCCGCACCGGCGGGCACACCCGCGGCTCCCAGGCGGTCCTGCTCGGCACCCGTCCGGCAGCGGGCCACCCTGGCGAGCCGTTGCCCAGGGCCATCTTCTTCGGGGACCTGATCCCGACCCGCTGGCAGCTGCCGGTGCGCTGGACGAGCGCCTACGACGACTACCCGATCGACGCAGTCGAGACCCGCAACCGCCTGCTGCACGAGGTGATCGGCGGCGGCTGGTGGGCCTACTTCACCCACGATCCGGGCGAGCTACCGATCCAGCTCGAATGGACGGAGAAGGGGAGCATCCGTCCGGTCGTGGCCTGACCTCCTGCGGGCCGGCCGAGTATCATGAGCAGGCCCTGCCAGCCCCCCTTCGTGAGGTTCTGACCTTCGTGACTCTTCGACCGCGTCTCGCGCTGCCCGCCGGGCTGCTCGTGATCGCCGCCCTGCTCGCCGCCTGCTCCGGAACCGCGAGCGGCACGCCGCCGCCCAGCGGCGCCGCCTGCGCCGTGGCGGATGCCACAAACACCGTCCAGCTGAGTGCCAAGAACATCAAGTTCAGCGCGCCGTGCATCGAGGCCGCCGCCGGCAGTCCCATCAAGATCGTGTTCACCAACGAGGAGGCGGTCCCCCACGACGTGGCCGTCTACACCGATACGACCAAGTCCGAGGAGCTCGTCCGCGGCGACATCATCACCGGGCCCAACGCCACGACCACGGTGACCGTGCCGGCCCAGCAGCCCGGGCAGCTCTTCTTCGAGTGCACCATCCACAACGCGATGAACGGTGCCCTGGTCGTGGAGCCGGTCGCATCGGCCTCAGCCTCCTGAGGGCCTGTGAGTGAAACAGGCCCTAGGGATCTCTTCCCCCGAGAGCGAGACAGAACCGAGGCCCGATCGGGCCACCGAATCCGTCGCCTAACTCGGCTCGGCCTCGTTCGAGCCGTTGAGGCGGGCGTTCACGAGCCGGACCTCTGTCCCACCCCGGATCGAGTTCGGGATCTCCGCGATCCGATCAACCGCCCGGACCAGCTCGGCGAGCCGCTCCGTCGTGGCGTCCCCCTCGACCTCCACGTCGTATTCGATCGGCCCCGACACAGCCGGGTCCCCGGCGTAGTCACTTCCGGCACGGACGCGGATACGACGGAGCGCGATCTCCGCCCGCGCCGCCTCCCGAAACAGGTCGTTCGAGATACAGGCAGCGACCGCGAGGTTGAGGAGCTCGCCACCGTTGAAGCCAAGGCCGCCACCGCCGGCAGCAACCGGCCGATCGACGATAAGCGTGAAGGGTCCGGCTGAACCGAGGGCGGTCGTCCGCCCGTCCACACTGATTGTCTGGACCTCGTATCCCACGTCGCACCTCCGCGTCTCCAGTATCGAACAGTCCTCGATCAGGGCCCACTCCGGATCGCTCAACTCGCAGGCTCTGCGTCCCGGAGGTCGCCGGCGAGGGCACGCAGCGACCCGGGGTCGATGGGCGCCTCCAGGCGCTCGGTGCCGTCCAGGCTGACGACCGGGACCCGGAAGCCGTAGCGGACGATGAGGTCGTCATCGGTGTCGATGTCGACGCGCTCGTATGCGCCGATGCCCAGCTCGGCATCCAGCACGGTAGCGGCCTCCTCGCACAGGTGGCAGCCGGCGCGCTCGTACAGGACCAGCCGATGGCGGCCGGCGGAGGGAATCGGTCTGGTGCTCACGCGCGACACGATAGCGCGGCGGGGTAGGATGAGCGCACGGCGCCCCCGTAGCTCAGTGGAAAGAGCGCCGCCGTCCTAAGGCGGGCGTCGGGGGTTCGAATCCCTCCGGGGGCGCCAAGACAAATCATCGACACTCAGAAGGGCGCAACGCCGCGGCTCCTGGGGTTGTCACTGCGAGGAGAGCCACGTGGCCCTTGCGGAGCGGGACGAGAGGGGTATCGTTACCTAGAGTTTCTAGGTAGGTGCATGCGACGTGCCTGTTCCACGCCTTGATCGTGGCGACTACGCGCTCCTGCTGCTAGGCCTCCTCGGCGAGCGGGAGATGTACGGCTACGAGCTGGTCGCCGAGCTGCGCGATCGCTCCGATGCGGTGATCGACCTACCCGAGGGGACGGTATATCCCGCGCTGCGCCGACTCGAGCGTGAAGGGCTGGTGGCCGGGCGCTGGGTCGACGTCGCCGGCAGCCCCCGCCGCCGTTACTACGCGTTGACGATCGCGGGTGAACGGGCCCTGGCGGACGGAAGGGCCGCTTGGCGCCGCTTCGCCTCGGCGGCCGAGGGCGTCCTGGGCCGATGAGCCGCGAGGGGGGTCCGGCACCGATGGCGCCTGAATCGGAGGCGCGGCTGCGCTCCCACATCGCCGCCATCCTGGATGTGGCGGCCGTGCCATCGGATGTGCGTGATGACGTCGCCGAAGAGCTGTACGGCCACCTCGTCGAGCGCGTGCGGTCGCATCTGGTCGCCGGCATCGGCGAGGCGGCCGCCGTCGACCGCGCCATCGCGGATCTGGGTGGAGTCGACATGCTGGGGCGCGACTTCGGGCGAACCTACCACTCGCGCTTGTGGGCGAGCACGGTCGGCATCCTGCTGCCGGCGGTGGCACCCCGCGATGGGCGGCCGGCAGCCGTGGGCTGGCTGCGCTTCACCCTCGGGGTCGTGGTCGTCCTCAGTGTCGTTGGCTTGGCGGTCATGCTGCCGCAGGCAACCCCGGTGCGAGGCCTCGCGACGCTCGCAGTCGATGCAGTCGCCATCTGGGCCATGGCCCTGGCCTTCCTGGCGCTGGAGCGCGGGCAGCGCTGGGCGCTGTGGTATGCGCTGGCGATCAGCGTCGAGCTGCTGCTGTGGGGTATCGGCACGGTGCTGGCTGCTGCCCCGGGGTCTGCCTCCATCCCGCTGGGCGCGATCCTGGCGGGGCTGGTCCTGTTCGAGGTCTTCGTGGACCGCTATCGCCTGCGGGCGTTCATCGCAGACTCGCGTCCCGTCGGGCGGGCCATGACGGCGGTCCTGGCACTCTCCATCCTGTTGCCCGTTGCCGTGCCCCCGGCGCTGGCCGCCCTCCCCGATCCAAGCCAGGCGGGCGCGGCGGATCTCACCCTCACGGTGTCCATGCGCTGTGACCGGGGAACCCAGCTCTTCAGCGACACGAGCAGGACCAACGTCAGTCGCGTCCAGCTGATCGCCGAGATGACCTGGCGGCGTGCCGACATCTTGCCGGAGGGCGTCGCTGGCCTCTTCCACCCGACCGACTACGGGGACAGCGCGGGCTTCCGGCTTCTCGATGCCGACCCCACGGCCCTCCTGCCGGCCTGGCTGCTGGTCACGGGCGACGTGCCGGTGATCGACGTGGCCACCGGGGAGACAGCCGGCTGGTTCGGCTCAACCGCGCCCAGCGTGGGCTTGTTGCCGAACACGATTGGGAGCTTCACGATCGGCATCGGTCTGTCAGCCATTCGGGCGGGCCACACCATCCGCGCCGCCTGGGTCCTGAGCCCCACGGCCGATGTCGGCGCCCCCTGGCCGCGGATCAAGATCGCCTATGCGCATCTCGACCGCTTCCTGCTGGAAGGCACGGTGGGCTGCGGCCAGACCGTCACCGCTCACCAGGTGCCTATTCCGGCGCCGGCACCGCCGCAGTCCCTCACCGATCCGTTCGGCATTGGCTATCCGTGAGCCTGGTTCTCGGAGCTGCGGTCCAGGGACCGAGCGCGACGAGCGGCTTCTAGGTCTTGCGTGGCCCGATGGAACAGTCGCCTCCTCTCGTGACTCGTAGTTGATGTGATGATGAGCACGCCCATCGACGCCCAGGACCTGGCCACGCCCAAGGAGGGAGCGATGCTGACCGACGAGTTCGAGCGACTCGTCGAGCGCTACCAGCCCGCCCTCCTTCGTCTCGCCTATGGCATGGCCGGCGACCGTGGCGTGGCGGAGGACGCTGTCCAGGCCTGCTGGCAGGCGGCCTGGAGTTCCCGCGAGCGCATCGATCCCGGCACGATCCGCGGCTGGCTGTTCACCGTCACCGCGAACGAGGTCCGCCGCCAGCAGCGTCGGCAGCGGCTTCGCAATTTGCTGCATGGGCGGCTCCGACCTCCTCCAGCGATCGGCGAGGTGGATCCGGACCATTTGGACCTGCCAACGGCGCTCGGCGGGCTGAACCTGCGCGACCGGCAGCTCATCGCCCTGCGCTACGGCCTGGGCCTGACGTCAGAAGAGATTGGGGAACAGCTGGGCCTGTCGGCGTCGGGCACGCGTGTGCGTCTGCAGCGGGTGCTGCTGCGCCTCCGGGAGGAGCTGGGCGATGAGTGAGCACCGCGACGATTTTGAGCGCCGCTTCGCGCAGCGCTATGAGCACTATCTCGAGGAGGGGGTCCGGGACATGGATACACAGCAGGTGCCCCGAGCAGCCATCACCGCGCAGCCACGGCAGGGCTGGCTGCGCTCCTCGCTGCTCGCCGGCGGAACCGTCGCGGTCGCGCTGGTGGTCACCCTGCTGGCGCTCCAGGTGCTGCCCGGTGTGGCTCCGCCCGGCGCGGCTTCCGGCTCTCCGCAGCCATCTGCCGTTCCCTCCGCCAGCCCGGCCGTGCCGACACCGCACCCCAACGCAGACTGGCCTACTGTCACGGCGACCGCGGCCGAGGTCCCCGGCCAGCTTGACCTGGGCAGGGCCGGCTTCTGGACGTTCGAGACGCCCAGCACCGTCAGCGACTGGATTCTGCGCATTGGCACACTCGATGGCCGGGTCACCCGCGAAGTCAACCTCACGCCCACCATGGGTCCTCTCGACCTGACGCTCATCCCACAGCCGGTTGGGCCTGCCGGCGGCCTGGTCCTCTACGGGACCGATGACGGCCAGAAGGCGAGCCTCCACGTGGTCGACGCGGCGACCGGTACAGACCGCACGCTGACCAGCACCGACGCCTTCATCCCGCGCCTGGCGATCGATCCGACCGGGTCGACCGCCTACTACCTTGCCCTCGACCGGCACACGGGTGCCTTCCAGGGCCTGTTTGGCATCGCCACCAGTGGGGGCGAGCCGCAGCAGCTCATCTCCGGGCAGGCGACCTCCGCTACGGCCACCTTCGCCGCGCAGGCCAGCTACCTCCCGCAGCTGGCTGTCTCGACCGATGGCTCCTGGATCGTCTTTGCCTCGTGCCGGCCGACCGGCTGCGACCTCTACGCGGTCAACCCCACCGGCGACAGCCTCCGGGTGCACCACGGGACCGTCCAGTTCGGAGAGACGATCGTGGGCATCACCGGCAACCTGCTGGTCGGATCCGGTGACTGCGCCGAGGTGACCTGCGACGGCTTCGTCCTCGACCTCATCACCGGTGATCGCTGGCCGCTCGGTGGGAGTGATCAGCCCTTCGGTCCAAGACAGCTCATCGCCGGGCCGCACGGACCGCTCGTCCTCGGTCAGTCCGAGACCTACGACCAGGGCGTCTGGCGCGCGGAGGCGCTGGACCTCACCGACCGGACGCGGTCAACGGTCTTCTCGGCCACGTTCAAGCCCGCGTACACCGTGGTCGGGCTCGCCGACCCGCTGTTCGCCGGAGCCGAGCTGCCGGTCGGCTGGTTCCTGATCTACCGCAACGCGGACGCGGCCCCCGCTCCCTACCCCGACTACAGTGCGGCCACCCTCGGTGGGTCAGCCGAGGTGCCGCTGCCATCGCTCTCGCCGAATCGGTGAGGTTGCCGCCGAAGTGAGGCGGGTCCGGCTTGACCTTGGCAAGACCTTCTGTCGGTCTCAGGCGATCCTGATGCTCCGCGGATGACCGCTGAGCATGGTGCTGAGTTGGCGGACTTCAGCCTCTTGACGTCGGTTGCAGAAGGGGCCGATGCTCAGACAGGGAGGATCTGAAGATGCCGCTTGTCCGTCGGAACGCCCTCTGGCTATCGGTCTTGGTACTGCTGGTCGCGGGAGTGATCTTGCTGGCGATCACCGCTGATGAGGGCGGCTACCGGCTGTACCACCCCTATGCGATCGTTGCGCTTGTCGCGTTCGCTGCCGCCGCCGTCCTGACGGCGACCGCGGTCTGGCGATTCGTGCGGCAGCACTGGCAAGCTGTCCGCCACTAGTCCTGGCACGCAGCTGACAGAAGCGAGAACTCAGAAGAACATCGCGGCGGGCGGGTCGGCGGTCCACCGGAGAATGTCACCCGGCTGGCAGTCGAGGACTCGGCAGATGGCGTCCAGGGTGGTGAAGCGGATGGCTCGCGCGCGCCCGTTCTTCAGGACGGCGATGTTGGCCGGGGTGATGCCGACGGCGTTGGCGAAGTCGCCCACGGACATCTTGCGTCGGGCGAGCATGACGTCGAGTTCAACGATGACCGCCATCAGATCACCTCGTCCAGCTCGGTGCGGTCGGCGATCGCCGACTGGAGCAGGCCTCGCATGACGATCATGAGGAGCACGAACGCCAGCCCGCCGGCGAGGGTGGCGGCCAGCCCAAGCAGGACGCCTGGCCCGCCGACACGGACGAAGAAGAGCAGGTGGATCAAGACGCCTGCGCTCAGAACGGTGGCGACCGCCGCGCAGGCCGTGATGACGTCGACCCAGCCCAGGGCGCGGCGGGTGAAGATGACCCCGCTGTTGACCAGGGACAGCAGCCGCCAGACGGCGAGCAGCGCCAGCTGACCGCAGGCGATGGCGAGGATACCGGCCACCGAGTACGGGACGACGAGGTACGCAAGTTCCGGGAAGATCCTCCCTTCCTCGGACCCGAACACGGGCAGGAGGACCTGTGCGAGCACGGATCCGAGCAGGAGGACGACGAGTGCGACACGGAGAAGCTGTCTCGCGAGCCTATGCATCTATCGAGTGTCGATGGCTTTCACTCGACTGTCAATAGGTCCAAGGCAACGCGTACCAGGCGAGCCGATTGGGCAACTTGCCTACCGCGCCCCGAAGGCCCTCCGGGGGCCAAGACAAATCGTCCGCCGATCGACGCGAACGACGGTTCGGGTCGGCTTCAGCCGGATATGTCGTCGCGGCTTCCGCGCTTGCGGCCGGCGAGCTCGAGAGACACTCCAAGGGCAACCCCGAGCACCAGACCGGCACCTAGGTTCCCGACCCCTGCGCCGAGGATCAAGCCGACGGCCATGGCTCCACCCCTGCCACGTTCGCTTACCTCCCTCGACGAGATGTCCACACACTGCACCAGCTTGGCTCTGACCTCACATCGCGGCTACACGCTGATCAGGACGTTCCCGCGTTTGTGGCCCTCTTCCACGTACGCGTGCGCCTCGCGTATCTCTTCCAGCCGATACCGTCGGTCCACGACTGCCGTGATCGCGCGCGCGCCCAGAAGGTCTCTCACGACGCGCAGGTCGTCGGCGTTCTCGTGCGTCGATGATCGTGTAGACACGAACGATCCACCAGCGGCCAGCAGCTTCTTGCGGTCGCTCGCCGACAGGGAACCGACGGTGTCGAAGACGACGTCGTACGCGTTCCCTGAATCGAGGACGTTCGCTTGGGTGTAGTCAATGACCTGCTCGGCACCGAGCGAGCGGACCAGTCCGATGTTGCGGGTGCTCGCGACACCGGTGACGAGCGCCCCCATGTGGGCCGCCAGCTGCACCGCATACGAGCCGACGCTTCCTGAGGCCCCGTTGACGAGGACCCGTTTCCCGGCTCCGGCGTCGCCCCGCCGCAGGAACGTCAGCGCGGTCAGCGCACCGATCGGCACCGGTGCGGCCTCCTCATATGTCACGTTGTCCGGCAGGGTCGCCACCATGCCGGTCGTCGGCACGCAGATGAACTCCGCGTAGGAGCCGATGGTGAGCCCGGTGGTCGTCCCGAAGACGCGCTCCCCGGGCTCAAAGGCCGTTACCGCGTCGCCGACGGCCTCCACCTGCCCGGCGTACTCATGACCGAGCGTGGTCTTGCGTCGAATGCCGAAGAGGCGCGCCACTATGAACGGGAGCTTGCGGAGCACGATGTCCCCGCGGGTCACGCTGGTTGCGTGGACGCGGATCAGCAGCTCATCGGCCTGTGGGACGGGCATGGGCACGTCCGTGAGAACGAGGCCCTGCGTCGATCCGGTCTTCTTGAAGAGCACGGCCCTCATTTCAGTACCCCTCGGCCTGGTACATGACGTCGGCAACCCCCACCGCCGCCGGGGTGAGCGCCGCGGCTGCGTCGCCGTCGCTCGCGAGTTCGGCGAGCAGGAAGGCCGTGGCCAGGTGCTTCACGAGGGTTTGTGCCGCGGATCGGTCCCAGGCTGGATCGGCACAGAACGGCTCGGGCAGCAGGCGCAGCAGGCGGCGAGCCGCGTCGCAGCGTCCAGCGAAGAGCATGTGCTCGGCGCCGTCCAGGGCCACGCCGACCTTGCGTGTGCTCGACGCCGACTCGAAGGTAAGGCCAGCACCCCACGCGTACGGCGAGTCTTGATCGGCGGTCCCGCCAATGGTGAGGACCGGCACCGACAGCTCGGCCAGGCCCTGCGGACCAAAGGCGACTGCGTCCCCGGCCAGCGCCACCACCGCGTCGATGCGCGGGTCGCTCCACTCCGGCCACAACCCGACCGGTATGGTGTCAAGGCCGGCCCGCTTGGCCATGTCAGGGACGCGTGGTTGTAAGGCATCGCACAGGAAGACGACCGGATCGTGGGTTGTTCGGGCCTTGGCGCAGATGCCCTCCAGGCCGGTTGTGTCGAGCCTGGCGCCCGCGGCCGCGAGTGCTGCGTAGCCTCCGTATGAATGGCCGACGGTCGCCACCCGCTGCGGATCCACGAGACCCTCGAGCGTGCCGCCAGCGGCTTCCCAGTCCACCCAGGCCAGCAGCCGGAGCAGGTCCTGGGGTCGATCGACCGTCGCCTCCCAGAGCAGCCCGGGGTCCATCGTCTCCGCCGGTTCGTAGGTGAGGACGACGAAGCCGTATGAACTCACGTGCTCCGCGAGCCATGCGTAACTTGCCGAGCCGATCGCGAACCCTGGAACGAGCACCACGAGGGGATACGGAGCACCGGACCGCTCGACCGGCGCTCCGGGCTCCGCGACACCCGTGAACGTGGCGAGTGCCACCCCCGGCGGGCCGAACATCTTGATCCCATAGGGGTACGTCACCGATGGCGCCTCATCAGGGGTACCCAAGGCCGGATACCAGATCGTGATGTCCATCGGGGGCTTCGCGTCGGCAGCCAGGTGCCGAACACCGACCACATAGGGCCCGCGCCGGGCATAGACGGCGTCCATCGAGACGGCTCCTCCCGCGCCAGCGGCTGAAGACTGGGGCGTCATCACGAGGGCGTAGGCACCCAGACGGCTTACGGTCCCCGCGAGGACCGCAAGAGCCAGCAACGCCCCGAGTACGGTTCTGCGCATCGTGTGCCTCATCTGCCGTGGAGCATCGGGCCCGCGGCTGCGAGCCCGATGCCGTCGCGTCAGGCTCCTGCGCCCGCCTCGCTGGACGGTTGCAGGGCCGTTGGCCAGCTCGGGGCCTGCTCTCCTCGCTGCTGCCAGCGCCGCGCGTCGACGCCCTTGATCAGCAGCCACAGGGTCAGGGGTAGCTCGCCGACAAGGGAGGTCAGAAGCACCACGGTGGCCATGGTTTCCTCGAGGCTGGGGAAGAGGAAGATGGCCGCGCTGTTGGCCAGGTAGCCGATGGCCGACACCACGAGGAGGATCCCGAGCGTCCGTGGCAGGAACTCGGACCGATAGACGAGGTAGCCGAGAGTGCCGAGATGGAGCGCGAAGAAGACGAGCCCCAGGTCGTAGCCGAAACTCTGGGCACTGAGGAAGACGTACGCCAACGCGTTGAGCTGGCCTGCATCGAAGGCAGCGGCGTACTCGCTACCGGTCAGGAGCTGGAGGCCAGTGAACATGTTGAGCAGGTTCAGGCCGAGGATCGTCGACTGTGCCAGTCGGGCAAATGACATGACCAGGGCGATCGGCCGACTGACGGGCGCCAGCAGCACATACAGCAATGCGGCCTGGGCGACCTCGATGACGAAGACCACCAGATCGGTCGCAAAGCCAGCCCGGAAGAGCGACTCCGAGCCGACGATGTTCTGAGCCGTCGTCGCTGCGTCTCCGGCGACGATCAGGCCCTGCCGCACGAAGAACTCGGCAAATGGCGCCATGAGGAAGACAACCAGGTACAGGAGGCCCGCCACTCGGGCGTAGACCACCGGTGAGGTGCCTGGAGCGCGGTTGAGCATTGATCCCTCCACTGGATGCGGTCAGGTCGCGCGATCGGCACCCACCTCGCGGTCACCTGACCGCTGGCTGGAATCGCGAAGGGCCCAGGGCTCTGGCTCGGTGTGGTGCTCGGTCGCGGAGTCGAGTGGAGCAAGCCTGCTGCCTGAACGATCGGGAGTCATCGCCCGATCGGGTGATTTCTCCGCTCCAAGCGGTTGGTCACGACCTCGGAGCTGGCGGTTGCTGGACCGCGTCGGCGATACTGCACAGGTGATTCAGTCTCACTTCCGGCTCCTGCTCGACGTTGCACGCGGGGCCGAACGGTTGCCGTCGCAAAGCATCAGCCTGTGGCTACGTGTCGGCCTGCCGGTCGTGCTCGTCGCTGTGGCGCTGGCCGGCACCGACCTACTTAGGGACACGCTCCCTGGCGGCGGCATCTTCCTGATCCTGCTGCTGCCGGTGATCGTCGTCGCGGTCCTGCTTGGCTTCCAGGCGGGTCTGCTCGCACTGGGCTTGGGTGCCGTTGGCGCCTGGCTGCTGGTGCCGATCCGTGGACATCCGTGGCTAAGTGACCCCGTGCACCTGCTTCGCCTCGGTCTATTCCTCTGCATCGGAGCCGCCGTCGTGCTCCTTGCGTCTGTGTTGCGGCGGGCTGCAGCTGTGCTGGCAGATGGGCACACCGGCGCGGCGCGCCCAGCGGAAGCGGCGGGACTTCTGACCGAGCGCGAGCTGGAGGTTCTGACGCTCGCCGCTGCCGGCCTGAGCACCGAGGCGATAGGTGAGCGCCTGTTCCTGTCGAGGCACACCATCAAGACCCACTTCGGCCATGCGTACTCGAAGCTTGGTGTGCGGAACCGAGCCGAGGCCGTGGCGGCCGCGCTCAAGGCGGGATGGATCGGCCGCGAAAGCAACGTGGACCGCGCCTAGCCAGCAGCCGGCGGTCGGAGCGTCAGCCCGCGTACCACGCCAGCGGATCGGTGGCTTTGCTTACTGAGTCTCCGAGGCCCTCCGGGGGCGCGGTAGACAAATCGGCCGACAGGCCGCCGCCCGTGCGCCATCGATGCTCGCCTTCGGGTGACTGATGTCCCATGGCACCCATGTCACACGGCACCGCTGGCACGTGACCGATGATCCCCTGACCCTGGTCCGGCTCGCCCTAGGCGCAGCGTGCCTGTTCGTTGGAGACTCGAGGCACGGAGGCGGACATGGCAAGGGTGGTCAGGGTTACTGGGCCGGCACCCCCATGCCCGTGCTAGCCCGAGTAGCCATCCGAGGCCGTGTCCGCGACACGAGCGAGCGGCCAGGCCGCACCTGCGTGGAAGGAGGATCTCATGAGGGTTATTGGCGTGGCGATCGGCGTTGTTGCGCTGACCGTGGCGGTGATCCTGTTCTTTGTCTTCGGCATCACCTCGGCGCCGTTTGACAGCCGGGGCGAAATGGCGGTCGGCAAGATGCAGAACTCGTTTGGCGATCGCTACACGCTCGACGCCGCGGCGCTGACCTCGACATGGACCTTCAACCGGGACGCCGATGTGCTGCTGCGCTTCGACGATGGGACGCTGGCCTTCGACGACCAGCCGCTCCAGGCGGGCTGCTACAGCGGCACGGTCAGCAAGGGCGATGTCCTCACCATCACCGATGCGCACGGTGTCAGCTTCGCGAGCCCGGACTCCGACGCCAGCTGCCAAGCGCTCCCGTGATGCCGCGGCTGGCCGCACGGGACGCAGTGCGTCGCTGGTGCCCGTGACGCTCAGATTGTCGGCAGAGGAGAGTGACTCAATCGGGGTTTGGCCTGGGTTTCAGCAGCCGTCCGCCTGCGGCATAGACGAGCGCGTGGTAACCGATCGAGACCACGCCCATCGCCAGCCCGAAAACGGGCCGACCTGCGCTCCATACGGCGAGGGCGGCAAGCCCCGACACAAGGAGTTCCTGCACCAGCCGCAAAGGCTCCGCGGCTCGCCCTGCCTGGTGGAAGTCAACGGCACCCCAGAAACCGAATCCGAGCAAGGGAGCCCCGATCGCTAGGACTATCTTAGCGATCGGGGCTGAGCCGGTCTGGTAGCCCCAGTAGGCAAGTCCAACCACGATCCCCGTCTCCATGACGGCACGCAGCCCCAGGTTGAACCAGAGGATTGTTGAGGACGGTGGCGGCTGGACCGTCCGGTCGCTCGAGACATCGGCGTTCCGATCACGTATTGCCATGTGTCCGCCTCCTTCTGGGCTCAGGGGGGCGAGGAGATGTTGCCGGGACCAGGGGAGAGTACAAGAGCGCTTGCCCTGTGGCAACCAATGCGTGTAGGGTAGTGTGCGCCGGGTCTCAACATCGGTGCGGGCAGGATCCTGGGCCCGAGCCCCAGTCGCTGTGTCGCCCAAGGCGACAGCGCCCGGTTCGCGAAACAGCGGACCGGCGGATCCATGCGGAGCATAACGAGCCTCCGCAGGCCGAGGCCGTCAGGCTGTGGATTGCAGGGCGGCACAGACCCAAGCGCGCGGTGAGTGCCGCATGCCTTCCCGTGCGCCATTGCCGACGGTGCTGGTGACTGCGCAGGGGCCAGATCGCCAGCCTCAGTTCGCCCCTGCACATCAGTAACGGGAGGCTATGCATGGACACCACCTATTCACGCGTGGCCGATCGCGCCAGGGCAAGAACCGCGACCGGCACGAGCAACCGGATGCTCACGGCACTGTCATTCGTCGTCTCGGGAGTGCTCTTCGTCGCGTATCCGGCGCTGCGACCGTTCTCATCGGAGACCGGCCTCGAAGGGGCCCGCGCCTTCGCCTCGACCAACTGGATCATTGCCCACTCCCTGGCGATGGCCGCCTTCATCCTTCTTGGCCTGGCGCTCCTGGGCGTCTGCGAGCACCTCCGCGGGACGAAGGGGGAGCGCCTGGCGAGCTGGGGCATGGTCCTCAGCTGGGCCGGCATTGGCCTGACCCTGCCGTACTACGGCGCGGAGGTCTTTGGGCTGCACGCCGTCGGCCAGGCGGTCGTCGACCGTAACAACCCCGACCTGATGTCGATCGTCGACAACATCCGCTGGGAGGTCGGCATCTTCTGGATCCTGGCCGGACTCGCCGTGCTGGGCATTGGCGTCAGCCTGTTCGCCATTGCGATCTGGCGGTCGGGGCGCCTGGCGCGCTGGTCGGGGATCGTGCTGGCGATCGCCGTCGCCCTCTACATCCCGCAGTTTGCCGCTGGACAGCCGATCCGCATTGCCCACGGTGTCCTGATCCTCATCGGCGGTGTGCTGCTTGCCCGGGCCCTCTGGCCACGATCCGAGGAGGCGCGCGCATGAAACTCGCGCCCTGCATCCACCGCATCGGCGACGACCCGACGGTGAACGCCTACCTGGTCGAGGATGGCGGCGAGGTGACGATCATCGACGCCGCCATGCCCGGCTTCTACGACGACATCCCACGGGAGCTGACGGCCATGGGCCGCAGGATCGAGGATGTGCGTGCCGTGGTCCTGACCCACGGCCACTCCGACCACATCGGCTTCGCCGAGCGGGTGCGCGCCGAGCGCCAGGTGCCGGTCTGGATCCACGAGGCCGATGCCGCCCTGGCTCGTGCCGAGGTCGACCCCGACAATCCGATGGGCAAGATCCGCCTGGCGCCGCTGATGGGCTTCCTTTGGATGTCGCTGCGCAACGGCGGCTTGAAGCGCCCGGTGGTCAAGGAGGTCTCCACCTATGGCGACGGGGCGACCATGGACGTGCCGGGCAGCCCGCGGGTGACGCTCGTGCCGGGCCACACCCCTGGCAGCGCCGCTCTGGAGCTCCCCGGCTTGGATGCGCTGTTCGTAGGCGATGCCTTCGCGACCTATTCGGTGACCGATGGCGGCCGCGGGCCGCGGATCGCGCCATTCACGGCCGACCGGAAGCAGGCAGTCGAGTCGTTGTCACGGCTCGAGGATGTCCAGGCGGGACTGGTCCTGCCTGGGCATGGCCAGCCCTGGACCGGCGGAATGAACGAGGCGGTTCGCCAGCTGCGCGCAGCCGATGGCGTCGCGACCTGACGCGAGCCGTCCTCGTGTTCCAGTTCGTGCTCCCCGGCACGCCATCGGGTCTCAGCCTGAAAGGAGCGTCAGATGACACCCCACAAGCGCACTTCGATCTACATCACCACCGTCTTCGGCTTCATCTACGTCATGGCCAACGCCAGCTACCTTCCGGCTACGGCGGCCATCGTGGTCCGGGGCATCGCGATCCTGGGAGCGCTTGGTTTGTTGCTGGCAACGCCAGGCCCGGATCGTCCCGATCCGGCGGGTGTCGGGTTCAGCCGGAGCTACTGGCAGATCGTGGCCGGCGAGGTCATCGTCGGCCTGGTGGGCCTAGCCGTCCTGAACAGCGTGTTCGCGCTCCACGACGCTTCGATCGCCTGGATCTCGCTGGTGGTCGGCGTCCATTTCTTCGGCTTCTACGTGATCTGGCATTTCCCGATCATGATCTGGATCGGTGCGGCCATCACGCTGTGCGGAGCAGTGGGGCTGCTGGTGGCCGTTGTCGGCCTTCCGGCGGCAATCGTTGCCATCGCCGGCGGAATCCTGCCGGGTGGCGTACTGCTGGCTGGGGGCTACTGGAGCGCGCTGCACCGCCAGTCGGGCACTGTTGCGCGGAATGGCTGACCCGATGGCAGTCGGCTCCGATGGTCCTGCCTAGCGCCACAGGCGGACGAGGGTTGTCGGGTCAGCGATGCCCTGGAGCGACACGACACCGGCCTGCGCACGCTGAATGGCTGCCGGCAGCTCGGCCGCCAGCTCGACAGGCGCGAGGAGCTGCCCGGGTGGCGCTTGGTCCGCGATGCGCGATGCCCGGTTCACGGTCCGGCCAAAGACGTCTCCTTCGCGGACGATCAGCGGTCCGGCCGCGATCCCGGCGTGGCCAGTCGGGAGCCCGGCAGGTTCCAGGCGGTCAAGCACGTCGAGCGCCGACTCGACTCCGTCCAGCGCGCGCGGAAAGCGCAGCAGCACGCCGTCGCCGAGCTGTTTGACAAGGCGACCGGCGCGGCGTTCCACGATCCGGCTTGCAAGGTTGGCGAACTCGCTAGCCACCGAGGCCGCGACCCGGTCGCCATGCTCCTCGGCAAGACGGGTGAAGGCCGTGAGGTCAATGAACGCGATCGCCGGGTCCTCGGCTTGACGGAGCGGGACGAAGCCGCTTTCGCCGAGCAGTCGCTCCGTTTCCTCGACACTCCAGGCGTCGATGGCCGCGCTCAGCTGGCGCGAGTGGAGCCACGCGCTCAGCTCCGGGACGAGCCGCGCGAACCGAGCCCAGGGCTGGAGGAAGCGCTCATAGACATCCATTGCCGGGATGCCGGCGATGTCGGCCGTGGCGCGCTCCACGGCCTCGCCATAGACCGACATGGCGGCCTCGCTGCCTCGCCGCGCATAGTCTCCGAACACGTGCAGCGCGCGGAGTGCCAGGTCGCGGTCCCGGTTGGCCTCGAGGGCGTCCAGCACAGCGACCAGCAGCCGCTCGTCTTCACGCGAGAGCCGGTTGCCCGGATCGGGTTCCGCCACCCCGAGAGCGCCGAACAGACGGCGCAGATCTCGCGACGTGTCGCCGAGGTCGGCCAGCAGCTCGCCGTACGTGCGGGTTGACGGGGTGCCGGGGTCCTGGTGGAGCTGGTCGTAGTAGGCGAGGCTGATGGTGCCTCTGTCACTGGCTCGTGCCAGCGCCTCTGGAGGCACACCTGCAGCCGCGAAGGCCTCGATCAGGCGGATGCGGTGAACGTCACCCGGCGAGTAGCGGGCCTCCGGACCGCGCAACAAGCCGAGCTGGGTCAGCTCTCGGATCCGCTCAGGCGTCGACTGCGCCAGCTCACCGAGTGCCTCGGCCGTCAGCCCGGGTGCCATGTCGGCAGGGTAGCGCATGGGGTGGGACGGCTTCGGGCGGCCCGTAAGGACCTCGCCGCGCCAAAGGCGTGCGCGGCATCACGGAGCGACGTGACACTGCCCGGTTTCTGGTAGGCGACAACTCCGATCACCGCGGTACCCATCACCGCGCCGAACCACCCCGGGTGGAACCCGTGGAGGCGCCCAAGCGGGGGCACCACTGCCGGTGCGGATGCTGACGCGATCGCCACGGAGGTCTCCTCATCTGGTTCGTGAGCGGGTCCGGTCACAGCAGATCGAGGGCCATCTTGGCGGCTATGACCCACAGCAGCACGCCGATGAACCGCTTCAGTTGCAGGCCCGTCAGGCGGGTGCGCATGACGTAGGCGCCGACGAGCGAGCCGGCGGCGGCCAGCACACCCATGACCACGAGAAACACCGGATCGAGGCTGCTCACGGCGACGTGGCCGAGGAAGCCAGACAGCGAGGAGAAGACGACGGCGAGTGCGGTCGTCCCGGCCGCCATCTTGGCGTCCAGCCCGGTCCAGGTCAGCCCAGGCAGGATGATGTTGCCGCCGCCCACCCCGAGCATCCCCCCGAGGAAGCCGGCGACTCCCCCCACCCCGGCACCAACGCCCGCATCCGCCGCGACACCGCGGGATCGACGGGAGCGGGCGCGGCCGGTAGAAGAGCATCATCGCGCCCGCGAAGACCAGGAAGCCGACGAACAGCCCGAGCAGGATCGAGCGGTCGACCCCGACACTCAGCGCGGCACCCACCGGGGCGAGGATCACCGCGGTAACGAGCACCGGGATTCCGGCTCGCCAGTCGATGAGGCCCGCCCGCGCGTAGCTGACGGTTGCCATCGAAAGGCTCACGGCGTTCAGCAGGAGAGCGGTCGAGGTCGCTTCGGCAAGTGGAACGCCCAGATAGTAGAAGAGCGGCACGAACAGGAACGCGGCACCCAGGCCGGCCATGGCCATGACGCCCGAGAAGGCGAAGACCGTCGCGCCGCCTATGAGATAGAGCGCCATGGCAGCAATCCGCCGGTTCGGCTCAGCGTGGGTAGCCGGCGCAGGCGGCGCAGACCGCGGTCCCTTCGACCACCCGAAGGTACGGCTCCGCGACAAGCTCGTCGCATCGCGGACAGACCGCGAAACGCACGACCTCGTCCGGCTCGCTCCAGGCACGCGCCTCGACGGGCCCGACGCTCATGATTGCCTCGGCCGAGGCATCCCAGACCAGCTGCACGACCTCCGCCTGCTCCTCGTCGGGGATCTGCGAGGCAGGGACACCTGCGGCGCGCTTTCGCATGAACGGCGTGGCCTTGATCTGGGGCTGGAGGGTGGGCCGATAGGCGACGCGGACTGCGCGGCCGGCGGCCTTGTCAATGAGGGTCACCGCGAACTTGCCCTCGCGGCTCTTCTCGATGTTGCCCTTCCCGAATGTGCAGCCGGTCGTGAACTGGATCCCATCGCCGAAGCACATTCCGCCGTGGTAGTCGCCGATCTCGATGATGGCATGCAGCTCCTTGGCGCCTGCGCGGCTGACGCCCAGCTCGCGCAGCGCTGCCAGGCCGAGGCGCACGCCGGCGGTGCTGGCCCAGCACTTGTGGCCATGGAAGGCCAGGGCATCGGTCAGGATGGTGGTGTCGTCGTCGGTCGTGATGACGCTCATGACATGGTTCTCCTAGAGTCCGGGGGCGTTGAAGCCGTGGCCGACGGCGAGGATGACGAGAATCCCGGCGGGCAGGACCGGCAGCTCAATGGCTATCGGGAACCTCCAGGGGTGCGCCGTTGACGGTGGCTCGAGCCTTGAACACGGTGCGCCGAGTGATGGTGCGGGTGATCGGCAGTGGGGTCCGGATGAACAGCATCTCAGAGGCCAATATCTCATTGTGGCCTGATGCATTCCACGGCCATACGGCCCGTCCGTGCGGGCGGAAGGGCATGGGCGACGTCACGCCACTTGTTTGCCCGCGAGCCGGCGCTAGCGTGTCGGCGTGGATTGCTCCGCGCTCGCCGGCCTCGAGCACGGCAACTGGATCGACTACCTGGCCGCATCGGTCGCCCTTAACCCCAATGGCCTCGTCGTCCGCGATCGCGGCATCGTGACCCTCCTGGGCCACGTTCCCATGCGCTTCTTCAACCAGATCCTGGTGGAAGATCCGACAGCCACGGCGTCCGCGATCACGGATGGTGTCACTCGCGGCCGGGCGCGCGGAGATCCGTTCGTCGTCAGCCTCCGCGACGGCCTGGACGACCGGTTCACGTCGCTCATGACGGGGCTTGGCCTGGTTGCGATGGACGACGCCGCGACATGGGCGATGACGCTCTATCCTGCGCGCCAACGCGAGGGGTCTGTTGGCCCTGTGTCTGGGTTCGAGATCAGGCGGGTCACCGACGGGACCGGGCTCGCCGACCACCGGCACACCGTGACGTCTGGCTTCAGTGCCGATCCGTTGGTCGCTGAGGCAATGATGGCAATCGGTCTGCTCGACCGTCCCGAGTGTGCAATCTACGTTGGATACCTCGACGGCCTGCCGGTGACGTCGGGACTCGGCTGCAGGGCCTGCTGACCGATGGCGATGCCGGCGATCATCCGCAGCGGGGTGAAGAAGGCATCCGCCCCCTTTGAGGATGGCGGCCATGATCATCTCGAACACAGCGACGGGCGGCCACCACCCCCCAGCGCCCGCCAGGGCCGCCACGCTCATCTCGCGGCCGCTTGACGCTGCCGTACCATGCACGCCGTGCACGCGCCGCGAGCTTTCGTGCGCAGCCTCCTCGCCATCGGTGACGAGCCCGATGACGACGACGACCTGCGCCTGCGCAAGCGGATGGGCGTGGTCGCCGGGTACCTGACGATCGTCGCGCCCCTGGGCGCTCCGGCCCTCGCTCGCTGGCATCCGATCGCCGACGTCCTGGCGCCGGTCCTCTCGCTATGGAGCGTGGGAAACCTGGTCCTCCTGGCCCGAACACGGCGGTTCCGGCGCTACGTCGTCCTGCTCCTGGTGGGCGGGCTGATGTTCACCATGCTGATGAACGTGGTGATCGGCGGGCTGACGTCCGGGGCCGGGGTCGTCTGGGTCTTCCTCACCCCGGTGTACGCGATCCTGGCGCTCGGGCCGCGCGCCGCGGTGCCGTGGTTCTTCGTGTTCGTCGCAGCGCTGCTGCTGTCCGCGGGCATCGACCCCATCGTGACGGCCCTCATCCAGCCACCGCCGTACGCCGTCCAGCTCTTCAGCTTCGTGCAGAACATCGGCCTGCCGCTGGGCATCACCTTCGCGCTCTTCTACTACACCGATGTCCGCCGCCGGGCGGCGGAGGCACGTTCCGAGGAGCTGCTGACCAACGCCATCCCGGTGTCCATCGCCCGGCGTCTCAAGCACGGAGAGGAGCGCATCGCCGAGGCCTACGCCGAGGCGACGGTGCTCTTCAGCGATATCGCGGGCTTTACGCCGTGGGCCAACCAGACCGAGCCGGCGCGGGTGGTGGGCCTCCTTGACGATCTCTTCACCCGGTTCGACGCGCTGGTGGCCGAGTGCGGGCTCGAGAAGATCAAGACCATCGGCGACGCCTACATGGCGGTCGCGGGAGCGCCCGAGCCGATGGCGCAGCACGCCGATGCGGCGCTGACCATGGCGCGACGGATGCTGACCGCGGTGGCCGAGTGGCGGGCAGAGCACGATGTGCCTCTCCAGGTTCGGATCGGCCTCGCCAGCGGGTCCACGGTCGGCGGCGTTATCGGCCGTCGGCGGATCCTGTTCGACCTGTGGGGTGACACGGTGAACACGGCCTCCCGGATGGAATCGTCCGGGTTGGCGGGGCGGATCCAGGTCGCGGCGAGCACCTGGGGGCGCCTGTCCAACCAAGACCCGTTCGAACCGCGCGAGGTGGAGGTCAAGGGACTGGGATCGATGCACACCTACCTGTTCACGGGTGGACCAGGCTGATCACGAGGAGTTCGACTCGATGTACGTCCTGCTGTACCTGCACATCCTGACGATGTTCACGGCCGTGTCGCTGGCGGCCGGATCGAGCATCTTCGTACTGATAGCGGCTCGCCGCCGTGACCGAGCGGCGGTCGCCGCGTTGACGAGGCTCCCGATCGACCGGATGGTGCCGCCGTTGTACATCGTGGGCGGTCTGTTCGGGCTGGCGACGGCCCTGGTGTTCGGGTACGACCTCCTGGCGCCGTGGCTGATCATCGCCTATCTCATCTTCGCCGGCCTCGCAGCGCTGGGGATCGTGTACAGCGGTCCGCTGATGGGGCGAGTGCATGCGGTCGCGTCCGATGAGGCGGCTGACGCCCAGGCGTTCGGGGACGTCATCCGGCGCTTCCAGCTCGACGCGGTGCTATCGCTGGGCGGCATCGCCATCATCGTCGCGGACATGGTCTTCAAGCCATTCTCGTAGCACGGTCCTCGCCGGCCGCGCGACCTTCGGGCCAAAGGCGCCGTGGCAGGCATACCTCGCTCGGGTTCCGTGGTCAGGGAAGTGTGCCCAGGACGCCCGCCGCGATGGACTCGTCGGATGTGTCGATCTCGTAGGCAACGCCGTTGCCCGCGTACCAGTAGCTGACGATCGGTTCCTCGGGGAATACGCCCCTGGTGACGCTCTTGCCTCCAAGGGACACGGTAGAGGTCGCCAGGCCCGGGTAGTCCACCTTCCAGGCATCGATGATCGCCTGGACGAACGCGGTCGGATCGACTCCGGGTGCCTGGAAGGCCACGGCCGCGAGATCCAGCCCTCCCGACGGGTCGTAGGCCTGCGCGATCCTCAGGTCGTTCGGCGTGAGCTCCCGGCCGGCGAGGTAGGCGGTGATCGACGTGCTCCAGTCGTCGGTGCTCAGGATGGTTCCGCCCAGCCAGCTCGTCGTGGTCAGCGGCGTCTGCGCGTACGAGGTGGGCAGGAGCGCCTCGAGGTCGGGGGCATCGTGGCTGGTGGTATCGCCGATGCTGGCCGCGGGTAGATCTGCTCCCGGTGTCGGCGTGGCGACGGCGACGCCCGCCGGCCGGGTCAGGACCAGGACCACCACCGCGGTCCAGCCGGCGACCGCGAACAGCAGCGAGACGACCGTGGCGATGGGCCACAGGCTGCTCGACCGGGGCTCCTCGTAGCGGCGCCGCGAGCGGCGTGGACGGACGGGGCGCTCGTCCTCGTCCGGCGCAGGCGTGTCCGATCGGTTGGTGGTGATGGCGGGACTCCTTCGAGGGCAGAAGGTGACAGGGCCGTGGACCGAGCGACCGGTCCACAGGATGCCACCGATGGCTGAGAAGCGTCTGAAAGCCGATGCGCCTACAGGAAGGTGAAGAGTGATGCCATGCGTGAGAAGGCGTTGCTGAAGATGAGCACGCCGATGGCCATGATCAGCACGCCAGCCGCCAGGCTCACCAGGCGGTGGTACCGCCGCAGGGCGTCGATGAGGGGGCGCAGACGGGGGAGCGCCACAGCGGCCGCGAGGAATGGGACGGCCAGTCCCAGCGAGTAGCTCAGCAGCAGGACCAGGGCGATGGGTGCATCCCGCGACGAGGCTCCCATGGCGAGGATGGCGCCCAGCACGGTACCGATGCATGGTGTCCAGCCGATGGCCACGAACGCACCCAGCGCCAGCGCCCGCGCGACCCGCCCGGCGGGGAGAGCCGATGCTCCGGGTCCTGAGATCGCCAGGCGATCGAGCACGGGGCCGAAGACGCCGGTCGTGAGCAAGCCGAGGCCGATGACGACCACCCCGGCGACCTGGCGCACGGCGGCGACCTGGAACAGTCCCTGACCGAGGATGCCAACGGGGGTGCCGACCAGGACGAAGACGGCGGTGAAGCCCAGCACGAAGAGCAGCGCCTGGCCGAGGACCGGGCGCGCGGCGATGGACGCGGCGGCGCCAGCCGATTCACCCAGGAAGGCGAGGTAGACCGGGATCAGTGCCAGCACGCAGGGAGAGGCGAAGCTCAGCAGCCCCGCGGCGAACGCCAGCGCGATCGAGACGTCCACGTCAGAAGGGCAGGACCTGGCTGGTGGGCGGCGCCTGCCCGGGCTCCAGGACGATGGGCTGGGCGATGATCCACAGCGAGAAGACGGTGTAGCCGATCATCAGCAGCGCCAGCGGGACACCGGCGCGCACCGCACGGCTCGGCGCGTCGCGGAGCGCGATGCGGTGCGAGAGCGTGATCGCGGCGATGTGACCGAGGACGATGGCTCCCACCGACAGGTACCAGACCAGGCCGGCGTTGAGCGTGTCGAGGGTAGGCGCAACCGAGGTGATCGGGTTGCGGACCAGCTCCGGCAGCCAGATGACTCCCTGCAGGACCAGGGTCAGGTAGTGGGCGATCATGTAGCCCGCCGCAATGGGGAGCAGGGTCGCGGCATAGGCACCCACGACCGATCCGAGCCCACCGCGGGAGCGTGCCCGCTCGCTCAGGGCGCGGGTGATGGCCGCCACGATGACGAAGGCGATGAAGAACCCGATCCACAGCGCCAGCAGCCCCAGGGTGCCGATGGCCAGGATCGCGCGGAATGCGTCGAGCGCCGGGTACACGTACGGGAAGAACCAGTTGGTGACCTGGGCCCACAGGTTCGTCTCGCGCAGCCCGTCGTAGCTGACGCCCGAGAGCGCCAGGATGATGAACGCGGCGTCCGACCACGTGCCACGGCGGACCTCGGTGAGGCCGGTGAACCATGGGCGCAGCTCCGGCCGTCGCTCGCGGGCATCGGCGGCAACGGCGCATTCGGGGCAGTCGATGCAGCGCTCCGGGTTGCAGCGCTCCGTGCATCCCGCGCAGGCGCGCGGGTCCGTGACCCGCCGGCCAACGGGCCCGATCCGCCCGAACCAGCCGAAGAGCACCTCGAAAAGCTCCGCGTTGCGCAGCCAGGCCACGCGGCCGAAGGTCGTCATGCCGATCAGCTGGAGGAGGGTGTAGCCGATCAGCAGCAGGGCCACGACGTCGGGCTGCGTGGCGCCGGGGAGCACCAGCTCGCTCCAGATCCCGGTGAACAGGAAGAAGACCGCCGGCCAGCGGTTCAGGCCGGGGGGCAGGTGGAGTCCCAGGTCCAGGCGGTCGAACCCGAAGAAGCGGGCGAGGCGTTCGAGGATCGTGAAGGTTGTGCGGAACGGGCTCAGGGAGGGCCACGGGTTGCCGAAGACCGCCGACGCGATGGGGACGCCGGCCCAGATGAAGATCCAGAACAGGACCGTGGGCAGCGGCGTCTCCCCGCCGATGAGGAGCGCGCCCGCGATGGCGCCGTACCACCAGGCCATGCCGATGGCGGCGACCAGCCAGCTGAGCGCCCGCGAAGGGAGCGCCGGGAGTGCCAGCCGGGGATAGCGCGGAGCCGCCGGGCTGACCTTGATGGCGACCGCCGAGACAATGAAGGAGGCGCCGACCGCGATCCCGGCCCCGGCGAGATACATCCAGAGTGGGATCGGGAGCTGGAAGACCTGGCCCAGCGCGTGGGCGGAGGCCGGCATCGGCGCCGCGAGGACACCGACGGCGGCCCCCGTCAGCGCGGCGAGGGCGAGACGCCTACTTGACATTGACCGTCAGCAGGCCCACCTGGGACTCATCGGACCCGTCCGCGGGATGGAACTCGAGGACGAACTGGCCGACGTGGTTCGCGGTGAAGGCCAGCGTGGAGTCCTTGCCGGGCGTGACCTCGACCTCCGCGTTCTGGTCGTCATAGCCGTGGAGATGGACCGCACCGTTGCGCTCCGCCGTGACCGTGAGGGTCACCTGCTGATCCTCGCAGACGTTGAGGTTCTCCGGTTGCAGCTTGCCGGTGGCGGGCAGGGTGGCCGTGAGCGTGACGGCGGCCTGGGCGCAGGCGGATGGATCCGTCTGTTGCTGCGAGACGCAGGCGCTGAGCCCGACGATGGCCACCGCCGTGGCGATGACGAGGAGTAGTCGCGCGGATCTGATCATCGGCATGCAGGCTCGGTGCGGGGCTGCGTGGGCTTCCGAATCCTAGCGGCTTTCCGCTGCGGACGGGTCAGTCCTCGGCGAAGAAGGGATCGTCGCCGTAGAGGTCGAGCCATCGGCGGCGCATGAGGCGGATGGTCGCGACGACCTGCTCCTCGCTGGATCCGGCGGGGAGCAGGCTTGTGATCCCGACCCGCACGCGCTCGGCGCCCTCGACCCCCAGGAGCGCCAGGTAATCGCGGACCCGCTGCGCCGGCGTTTTGCCCTCACCACGCATGCGGACCAGGATGTCCGCCTCGTGCTGCAGCCCACCGGCGTACTCGCTCTCGTCGCGCTCCAGCTCGGCCAGCAGGGCCGGCACGAAGTCGAGCCGCGGGTCGGAGTAGGCCCAGCGCACGAAGCTGTCCAGGCGGCCGGGGGAGCGATCGTGATGGCCGGCGTGGAACCCCTGCAGGTACTGCTGCCGCTCCGCCTCGGTCCGGGTCAGCGCGATCTGCGCGATCTGGCGCATCTCGGGTGTCCAGCGACGCAACGACTCGACGAACTGGCGCAGGCTCAGGCTGCCTGGCGTCTGCGGTCGGAAGCGGTGCTCATGGGTGGCATGCACGGGCTCGTATACTACCGGCCGTGCGCCGCCTCCCGGGCGCCGCGCCGTCTGGCGCGAAGCAGCCCCGTCGACCCAACGCCCTGATCGACCGATGCCCGCCGGCCTGACGCGTCACTGGCGGCGCCTGGCGGTGCTCGTCGTGGTCATCCTGGCCGTGGCTGCCGGGCTGCCGGCCCGGCCATCGGCCCTGGCCCGGGACCAGCCGCTGCGCTACCTGGGTGGAGAGCCCGGCAGCCTGGATCCGGCGCGCATCAGCGACGCGGCCGATGTGCAGCTGCTCATGCAGGTGTACGCGGGCCTCACGCGGCTCGACGAGCAGGGGACGCCGTATCCGTCGCTCGCGTCGTCGTGGGACGTCTCGACCGACGGGCTGACCTACACCTTCCATATCCGCGATGGGCTGCGCTTCTCGGATGGGTCGCCACTCGACGCGACGGACGTTCGCCGATCCTGGCTGCGGCTGCTTGACCCCGCGGTCCACGCCACCGCGCCCGACGTGCTGAACGTCATCGCGGGCGCGACGGACCGCATCGCCGGCCGGGTCGGGGAGGACGCGGTGGGCATCGCGGCGCCCGACGCGCACACCCTGGTCGTCACGCTGCGGCATCCGGCCGGCTACTTCCCGGCGATCACCGCGACCCCGGCCACCTTCGTGGTGCCCCGCTCGGCGACGCCGTCGGGCGACTGGCAGTCGGCGAGTCATTTCGTCGGCTCGGGCCCGTACGTCGTCAATGGGCTGCGCGGGGACACGCTGGTGCTCACCGCGAATCCGGACTACGTCGGTGCGGCTCCTCCCATCAGCGAGGTGGACTGGATCACGACCATCGACGGGGATCCGGTGACCGCCTACAGCGACCAGCAGGTCGACCTGACCGAGATCGCCGGCACCGACGCCACCTGGGTCGCGTACGACGCCAATCTCGGACCGGCGCTGCACCAGGCCGCGGCGCTGTCCGTCCAGTACGTGGGCTTCGACACGACCCGGGCGCCGTTCGACGACCCACGAGTGCGGCGTGCGTTTGCCCTGGTCCTCGACAAGACGCGTCTGGTGCAGCTGAGCGAGGGCGATTCGGCCGAGGCGGCCAACTCCATCGTGCCGCCCGCGTTGCAGCCCGCCGGGCTCGGCCCCGATCCCGCAGCGGACGTCGCGCAGGCGAAGTCGCTGCTGGCGGATGCCGGCTATGACGACCCCGCCAAGCTGGGGACCATCACCGTCAACGGGTCCGGGCTGGGCGTCTCGCCCATCGTGGCGACCTGGCGCGCGGAGCTGGGGGTGACGGTCCGCGTCGAGACCATGAGCTTCAACGACTACATCGGCGAGCTCGACGCCGGCAGGACCCCCCAGGTATTCACCATCAACTGGGTCGCGGACTATCCGTCGCCACATGCGCTCTACGACCTGCTCCTTTCTCCGGATGCGCACAGCAACTACGGCCACTGGCAGGACCCGACCTTCGCCAACCTCCTGGACGCGGCCGCTGCGGCCACCGCGCCCTCCTCCCAGGCGACCGCCTACGCGGCGGTGGAAGCCGAGGTCGACGCCCAGGCGCCCGTCATTCCGTGGGCCTATGGCCGGTCCAGCTGGCTCGTCCGGCCCGGGCTCCGCGGTCTGGGCGACCTCACCGTGGGCCTGCTCGACTTTGGGCTCGTGAGCTGGGACGGATGAGCCGATGAAACGGATCCTGGCCGCCTGCTCGATCGCGGCGCTGCTCTGGGTCGGTGTCGGCCTGGCGCTGCCCGCGCGGGCCGCCGCGTTCAGCGGCTTCGGCACGCGCACCGCTTCGGAGCAGTACGGCCAGGCGATGACCTTCACCGTCTCGCTCAGCGGCGGCGCGCCGGACCGCCTGGAGCTGCTCCTCCAGTTCGGATCCGACCCGGATTCGACCTTCGTCGCGCCGGTGGCGGCAAGCGGGACCACGGCGACGTACACGTGGGATGCCTCCGCGGACTACGTCACCCCCAACACCCCGATCACCTACCAGTGGCGGGCGACGACGGGCAGCAGCGTGACCCTGTCGCCACCCGGATCGCTCCTCTACGCCGACAACCGGCCCGGGCTCGACTGGCGGAGCGCGCGGATCGGGCAGGCCACCGTGCACTGGTATGGCGGCGCGGAGGCCCAGGCACGTCGCTTCGGTGATCTGACCAGCGGTGCCATCACCCGCGCCCAGCAGACGCTGGGGCATGCGCTGAACGGGCCCATCGACATCTTCGTCTACGACACGCAGAGCGACTTCTTCGGGGCGCTGGGTCCCGGGGCCCGTGAATGGACCGGTGCGGCGACCTTCCCCGACATCCGGACCGTCTTCATGTGGCTGCGCGGCGGCGGCAGCGATTACCTCGACACCGCCCTGGTCCACGAGGTCACCCATGTCGTCTTCTACGACGCGACCCTGAACCCGTACCACGATCCGGCGCGCTGGCTGAACGAGGGCTTCTCGGTCTGGTCGGAGCAGCAGAACGCGGACGCCGCCGCCCAGACGGTGCGCAGCGAGGTGTCGAACGGGTTGTTCAGCTTCGACGCCATCACGGGCCAGTTCCCGATCGGCAGCCGGGGCTCCTCGTTGTCGTACGCGCAGGGCGCCACCATGGTCGCCATGATCATCAAGACCTACGGGGCCCAGGCCATGGCCGGCATCGCGGCGGCCTATCGCTCGGGAGCGACCGACGCCGAGGCGCTGCAGGCCGGCACCGGCGTCAGCGCCGACCAGCTGTATGCGGCGTACTTCCGCTCGTTCGGCGCGAGCGAGCCGCAGCCGGTCGCCGCCGCCACCCTCGGGCCCTCGGTGGTGCAGACCGGTGCGCAGGGCGGCAGCTCGTCGTCGGCGCCGTCGTCCGGCGCGGCGGGTGCCAGCCCCTCGCCCTCCGGCGGCTCGCCGGCGCCTCGACGCCGCTGCGAACGCGGTGCTGGGTTACGTGGCCCTCGGGGTCCTGGTGCTCACCGTGGTGCTGGGCGCCTTCTGGTATCGGCGCCGGGTGGGTCGAGCCAATGGCTGATCGGTCACGGCTGCGGCGTGGCCACCTGCCGTCGCCCCGACTCCCCCGACCGCCACGGCCCCGACTCCGACCGACCTGGACGCTGTCCATCGCCGTCGCCCTGGGGATCACCGGTTTCGTCGCAGCTGCGCAGTGGAACAGCAGCGTCGCCCGCCAGCAGTACACGACCTCCGCCCAGCAGGTGCTGGCCGGCCAGGTCGTTGCCCTGGAAACCGAGCAGAAGGACCTGCGCCAGCAGCTCGCCGACGTCGATGAGCAGGTCCAGGAGTTCCAGACGCAGACGGCCGGCTCGCAATCTGCGCTCGACCAGGTCAACAAGCAGCTCGCCGCCGCCCGCCTGGCAGCCGGCCTCACCAAGGTGACCGGCTCTGGCGTGGTGGTCGAGATCGCCGATTCCAACCTGGCGGTTCCTGCCGGCGACAACCCGCAGAACTACATCGTCCTGGTGGACGATCTCCACGACCTGGTGGCCGCCCTCTGGTCGGCCGGCGCGGAGGCGATCACGATCAACGACGAGCGCCTGGTGAGCACCTCGTCGATCTACGGGGTCGGCGCCTCGATCCTGGTCAACACCGCGTTCCTGTCGCCTCCCTTCCGGATCGAGGCGATCGGTCCGGACGGATTGCTCGAGCGCTTCATGGCCGATCCCGCGTACCTGGGGCGGGTCGCTCACCGGATCGACGCCTTCGGCCTGGAGTTCGCCGCCCAGGTGAACCGCTCGCTGACCCTCCCCGCTTTCGTCGGCAGCACGCGCTTCCGCTGGGCCGTCCCGACGGAGGGTGGCTGATGGGCAGTCGCGCGGCCCAGATCAGCCTGACGGCGGTCGCTCTGCTGATCGGCCTCCTCCTGGTGGCCCAGCTGCGCTCACAGGCGCGGCCGACGGAGATCAGCAGCCTGTCGGCGCAGGACCTGTCCACCCTGATCGAACAGCTGTCGGACCGCAACCGCGAGCTGCGCGCATCGGTCACCGACGCGCAAGAGCAGCTCCGCGAGTACCGGGTCGCGGAGGCGCAGGGCCAGAGCGCGCTCGACGTCTCGCGGGAGGATCTGCGACGCATCGTGGCCTTCGGCGGGCTGGGCGGCGTCGAGGGGCAGGGGATCGTGGTCAGCGTCGACGGCGACCTGGATCCGATCGCGGTCAACGACCTGCTCAACGAGCTGCGCAACGCTGGCGCCGAGGCGATCGCCGTCGACCAGGTCCGGATCACGGCGCGGTCGGTCTGCGTGCAGGGCACGGACTCGCTGGCCATCGACGGGACGTCGGTGGGACGCTCGTTCACCATTCGGGCGGTGGGTGACCCCGCCGGGCTGCTGGCGGCCCTCCAGCGACCGGGCGGGATCATCAGCCAGCTGAAGCTGTTCGTGAGCGCGACGATCGACGTGCTGCAGAGCAGCCAGGTGATCATCCCGGCGACCACCGCGGACCTGACGCCGAAGGTGGCGCAGACGACCCAGTGAGCGTCCGGAGCCCCATGCTAGAGTGACCGCCTTGCCCGCGCCGGGCGGGACCCGAACGGCTCTGCCCCGCGCACACCACCTGTGACCAATCCGGATGGTGCCGTGAACGACCTGATCGACCGCGCCCTTGACGCCGCCCGCCGGGCGGGCGCCGCGTATGCCGACGTTCGCGTCAATGAGCTCGAGAGCGAGGCGCTGACGGTCAAGAACGGCGCCCTCGAGGCTGCGCACGCCCATCGCAGCGCCGGGATCGGGGTTCGCACCCTGGTCGATGGCGGCTGGGGCTTCTCGGCCAGCGCGGTCATGGAGCCGGACGAGGCCGAGCGGATCGGTCGCGAGGCGGCCGCCGTGGCGCGGGCCAGCGCCGGCGTTCGGCGCGAGGCGATCACACTCGATGACACGCCGCCCGCGCGGGGCACCTATCGAACGCCGGTAGGGGAGGACCCGTTCACCGTCTCGCTCGATGAGAAGGTGCGGATCCTGCTCGACGCGGATGCGGCCATGGCGCGTGTCTCCGGCGTCACCGTGCGCGAGGGCAGCATGCAGTGGTCGCGCGAGCGCAAGACCTTCGTCTCCAGCGAGGGCGCGCGGCTCGAGCAGGAGATCGTCGAGGCCGGGGCCGGGATCGAGGCATCGGCCGTAAACGAGAGCGAGCTGCAGGTGCGCAGCTTCCCGCAGGCAGGCGGGCAGGTGGTGACCGGCGGCTTCGAGGCAATCCGCGCGCTCGACCTGCCGGGCCATGCCCAGCAGATCGCCGAAGAGGCGGTCGCCCTCCTCGACGCCCCGCAATGCCCCGCGGGCGAGATGACGGTCATCCTCGAGTCGAGCCAGCTCGCGCTCCAGATCCACGAGTCGTGCGGACACCCCATCGAGCTGGACAGGGTGCTGGGCATGGAGGCGTCGTTCGCCGGAACCTCGTTCCTCACCCTCGATCGACTGGATCGGCTCCAGTACGGCAGCGAGCTGGTGAACATCGATGCCGATGCCACAACCGTCGGCGGGCTTGGCTCCTTCGGCTGGGATGACGAGGGGGTACCCGCGCAGAACGTGCCGATCATTGCGAGCGGCCTGTTCGTCGGGTACCTCACCAATCGCGAAACCGCACCGCGCATCGGGCGCCGCAGCATGGGCAGTGCCCGCGCGTCGAGCTGGGACCGGATCCCCATCATCCGCATGACGAACGTGAGCCTGCGGCCGGGTGCCTCAGGGACGGTCGAGGACCTGATCGCAGACACCCGCGAGGGGATCTACCTCGACACCAACCGCTCGTGGAGCATCGACGATCGGCGCCTGAACTTCCAGTTCGGGACGCAGGCCGGATGGCTGATCCGCAACGGGCGTCGCACGCAGCTGGTGCGCAACCCCACCTACACCGGCATCACCCCGCGCTTCTGGGGAAGCTGTGACGCCATTGCCGGCCCGCAGGACTGGGTGCTGTGGGGTGTGCCCAACTGCGGGAAGGGCGAGCCCATGCAGACCGCGCACGTGAGCCATGGCGCCAGCTCGGCTCGCTTCCAGCGGGTCCAGGTCGGGGTGGGCCGATGGTGAGCGCCGATCGGCATGATTCCGCCGCAGCAGCCGAGCTCCTGGAGCAGGTGCTGGGGCTGGTGCACGGTGGAGAGGCTGAGGCGGTGTATACCGGGCGCGACGCCGCCCTGACCCGATTCGCCAACTCGCAGATCCACCAGAACGTGGTCGAGCACGACGCCGTCGTGCGCGTACGGGTCACGGCCGACGGCCGGACCGGGGTGGCGGCCACGAACCGCCTGGACGAGGCGGGGATGCGGGCGGTGGTGGCCGAAGCCGAGGAGATCCGCGACCACGCGGCCCGTAACGCCGAGGCAGCTCCGCTGTCGGAGGGCGGCGTGAGCGAGCACAGCCTGGTCGGATGGTCCGCGACCACCGCTGGCGCCGATCCCCAGCTGCGCGCCGACGGGGCCCGCCGGGTAATCGACGCGGCCGTGGATGCCGGCCTGGAGGCGAGCGGCGCCTTCTCCACCGAAGCGACCACCATGGCCGCCGCCAACACGCGCGGCCTGCGCAGCTCGGGCAGCACCACGCAGGCGAAGCTCGTGACCGTCGTGATGGGGACCGATGGTGGCTCCGGCTACGCCCAGGCGGCGAACACCGACGTGGACCGCATCGACGCGGCGGAGGTGGGTGCCGAGGCGGTGGATCGTGCCGTACGCTCGGCCGGAGCGGAGGACCTCGAGCCGGGCGACTACCCGGTGGTGCTGGAGCCGTACGCAGTGGGGACACTCCTCGAGTACACGTCATCGATCGCGTTCTCTGCCCTCGCCGCCCAGGAGGGTCGTACCTTCATGGAGCTGGGCCGCACGGTGATGGGTCCCGGGGTGCATATCTGGGACGACGGATCGGACGAGGCGGGCCTGCCGTCCACCATCGACTATGAGGGCGTCCGCAAGCAGCGCGTGGACCTGGTGACCAATGGGGTCGCGACCGGGCTGGTTCACGACACGGCCACCGCCAGGCGCAGCGGCACCACCTCCACCGGGCACGGCCTTCCGGCGCCGAACACGTGGGGCCCGGTAGCCTGGAACCTGTTCATGGCGGGCGGCCAGGACGAGCGCGACGCGCTCGTTTCGCGGCTCGACCGGGGCATCTGGGTCACCCGCTTCCATTACGTGAACGTGGTCCACGCCAAGCGCGCGATCCTGACCGGCATGACCAAGGACGGGACCTTTCTGGTCGAGGGCGGGAAGGTCGTGCGGCCCATCCGTAACTTCAGGTTCACGCAGTCGGTGCCGGAAGCGTTCAGCCGCATTGGCGGCCTGACCCGCGAGACGCGGCTGGTGGCAGCGGAGTACAGCGGCATCAACGTGCGGGCGCCGGGGCTGCTCATCGACCGCTTCGGATTCACCGGGGCCACTGCCGCGGAGGAGGCTGGGTGACGGTGGCCGCTCCGCTCGACCTGCGGATGGGAGACCGTCTGCGTCTGCGCCGCCCCCACCCCTGCGGAAGCCGGGACTGGGAGGTGGTCCGCCTGGGCGCCGACATCGGCCTGGTGTGCGCCGGGTGTGGCCATCGGATCCTCATGGACCGGCTGACCGTCGAGCGTCGCTTCACCGAGTACCTGGCTCGCGGGCCGGAGCCGGCACCATGAGCATGGAGCTGCCGCCGGACCTGTCGGGGCAGGACCTTTCCGGTGCGGGGAGCGTCTTCCGCAACCGGTCGTTCGTTGCGCTGTGGACCGCGCAGGTGCTCAGCCAGCTGGCGAGCAACATGGTGCTGGCCGGTCTCATGGCGATCGTGGTCCGGACGACCGGCTCGAACACCGCCAATGCGCTCCTGATCCTGACCTTCCTCTTCCCCGCGGTCGCGTTCAGCGCGCTCGCCGGCGTCATCGTCGAACGCACCGATGCCCGCCTCATCATGCTGGCCGCCAACCTGCTGCGTGCGGCCGGCACCATCGCCTTCATCTTCGTGGGCTCGAACATCGTCCTGATCTACGTCATCAACCTGTTCGTCGCCACAGTGACCGCGTTCTTCGCGCCCGCGGAGCTGACCTCGATTCCGCGAATCGTGAAGCACGGCAACCTGATGGCCGCGAACTCCGTCTTCGTCCTGACCATCAACGCCACGTTCGCCATCGGCTTCGGCTTCCTGGGACCGCTGCTGCTCACCACCGCCGGTCCCATCGCCGTGTACGTGGTGGTGGCGATCATGTTCGGCCTGGCGGCCCTGGCGATCGTGCCCATCCCGGGGGTTCCTCCAGACCACGGCCGCGCACCGATCGACGCCGGGCGCGCGCTGACCGCCGTGGTCGTCGAGCTGCAGGAAGGTGTCGCCTTTGTGCGGCGGACGCCCCGGATCGCGTGGTCGCTCGTCTACCTGGGCATCGCCTCCTCGCTGATCGGGGTGATGGGAGCCCTGGGACCCGGGTTCGCGACGCAGATCCTGCGGCTCCGCGCGGAGGACTTCTTCTTCATCATGGGCCCCGCCGGTATGGGCGCCGTGATCGGCATCCTGTTCCTCAACTCGTATGGGAAGCAGCTGCCACGGCGGCTGGTCATCGATGTCGGGCTGGTGGCCATGGGCATCACCCTGATGGCGCTTGCCGCGGTGAAGCCGGTCGTCCAGTTCCTCTCTCCGGCGATCCAGCCCATCGAGGCCAACCTGCCGCAGCTGGTCACGCCGCTGCTCTCGCTGATCGCGGTGGTGGTCGTGATCGCGGTGACCGCCGGCCTCGAGTACGCGTTCGTGGCGATCCCGTCGCAGACCGCCCTCCAGGAGGAGCTGCCCAGGGACGTGCGGGGCCGGATCTTCGGGATCCTCAACACCCTGCTCTCGGTGGCGTCCTTCCTGCCGGTCCTGGCCGCGCCGGCGGCGGCGGACCTGCTGAACATCATCTTCCCAGGCGCCGGCATCCCGGTGGTGATGCTGCTGCTGGGTGCTGTGACCTTCTGGGCCGGCATCGCGTCCTGGCGTCGGAACGCGGCAGAGGGACTGCATGCGCACGAGGCGCCTGAGCTGGCGGAGATCCCGGCAGGGAGCGGTGCCCCCGTCGCGGGCGAGAGCCGGAACGGAGAGCCGGGCGACCCGGCCGAGGGGTCGCCGGCCGAGGGGTCGCCGGCCGATGGCGACTAGGCTCCTCGCCGGCGGTTTCCTCCTGGCCTCGGGCCTCATCGCCTGGGTGGCCGTGACGTCGATCCTCGCCGCGCGCATCCTGCAGGCGATCGTGGGCCTGTCCGTCATCTACGTGGGCTATCTCGGCTTCCGCGGATGGCAGCTCTTCGTCGCGGCGCTGCACGCGGCGGCCGCCGGCGCAGACGGGCCACCTGCCGGGATTCGCCTGCCA
Source organism: uncultured Chloroflexia bacterium (assembly GCA_963814105.1). Lineage (GTDB taxonomy): Bacteria > Chloroflexota > Limnocylindria > QHBO01 > QHBO01 > CAVXEH01. The sequence goes on along the minus strand of CAWFBQ010000004.1, from coordinate 102,585 downwards.
TTCATCAGCGTGCTGGTGCCTGCCCGCGACGAGGCGGCTGTGATCGGCGGCATCATCGGCGACCTGGTACGCCAGCGATACGCCGATGCAAACGGTAGGCCCCGCTACGAGGTGATCGTGGTGGACGGCGGCTCGTCGGACGGAACGGCCGATCTTGCCGAGCAGGTGGCGTCAGCCGCGGGCGCAGCGGGTGGCCTGGTGACGGTGCTGCGGCGATCATCAGACGATGGACCGCAGACAAAGGGCAACGCGCTCGCCGCGGCCATGTCGCGGGCCCGCGGAGAGTGGATCGCAGCGCTTGATGCCGACTCGAGGATCGGCCCCGGGTTCCTGGCGGGAATCGTCGCCTCCTGGGAGCGCGATCCGACGGCCGCGGCGATCCAGGTCCGACGGCAGCCGAGCAACGCCGGCGCGAGCTGGCTCACGGCGGCCCAGGCCGAGGAGCAGCTGATGGACCTGGCCAGCCAATGCGGCCGCCGCAACGTGGACGGCACCGCCGAGCTGCGGGGCAACGGGATGGTCGTCCGCAGCGACGTGCTCCGGAGAGTGGGCGGCTGGAGCCGCACCGCCATCACCGAGGACCTCGAGCTTTCCACGCGGCTCGCCGCGGCTGGCGAGCACGTGGCCATGGCCCCGGAGGTCATCGTCGACGAGGAGGCCGTGGAGAACCTGGCCGCACTCTGGGGGCAGCGCCTGCGCTGGGCGGAGGGGAGCATCCGTCGGTTGATGGAGCAGGGTCCGGGCTTCCTGGCCGGGAACGCTCCGGTGAAGCGCAAGCTCGATCTCCTTGCCTTCGCCGGCGAGTTCCTCATCCCGCCGCTCTTCGCGACGAGCATCGTGGCGTCGCTGCTCACGATCCCGCTGCCCGCGCGGATGGACTGGACCGTGCCCGTCTCCCTGTTCCTCGGATACGGGCTGGGATCTTTCCTGCTCGGCCTGGCGGGCCTGGCCGGCGCGGGGGAGCGCGGCCTGCCGCTGCTCGGCCGTGCAGCCCGCGGCGCACTCTTCCTGTCGCACTGGCTGGTGGTCGTCCCGGTCGTGCTGCTGCGCATCACGTTTGCCGAGCCGACCCGGACGTTCCGCAAGACTCCGCGCCTGGGCCATGGTGCCGGCCGATGACGGCCCCACGCCCGCAGACCGTGATCGTGGGCCAGGTCGTGGTCGAGGCACACCCGGCGGCCATCGAGGCCGCGGAGGCGATCGGGATCGCCGATGGGCGCGTGGTGGCTGTCGGCTCGCGTGAGGCGCTCCTGGCCGCGGCCGCGCCGGGTGCAACCGTGGTGCGCGCCGACGACTCGGCGGTGGTCCCCGGGTTGCACGACTTCCACCTGCACCTGGTGGGCATGGCACGCGCCCTGCGGACGGCCGACCTGGATCGTGCGGAGACCATGGACGCGGTGGTCGAGGCCGTGAGCGACGCCGCTGCGCGGGTTCCCGCGGGGGAGTGGGTGCGGGGCGATGGCTGGAGCGCCGAGGCGCTGGATCGCACGGCGTTGCATCGCCTGGAGGCGGTCCTGGGCGGACGGCCGGCCCTGCTGCGGAGCCACGACCGTCATTCGGCCTGGGCCTCGGCCGAGGCGCTGCGGCGCGCGGGCATTGGAGAGGCACCGCCGGATCCGGAGGGCGGGCGGTTTGAACGTGACGGGACGGGCCGGCCTGACGGCGTCCTTCGGGAGCGTGCAGCGGACCTGGTGGGGGAGCACGCCGGGCGCTTGACCGGCGCGCCGCTGGCCGCGGCGCTGGACGAGATCGTGCGCGAGCTGCTGGGCTTGGGGTTCACCGCGGTCACCGACGCGGGGGATGCGACCGACGCCAACGGGGTGGGTCCGCACGCGGCCCTGGGCGATTCGTTCTCGCAGCTGGCGGCGGCCGCCGACATGCTGGACGAACGGCTGCGCGTCACGCTTGATCTCCCGGCCGCGGCCATCGGCGCAGCGCAGCAGGCCGGGCTGAGGACCGGTGCCACGCTGGTCAGGACGCAGACGCTGCGGATCGGTTGGGCCAAGGTCTACGCGGATGGGGCGTTGGGCTCGCGAACCGCCGCCGTCTTCCAGCCGTATCGCTGCGGCGACGACGGCACCGGGATCCTGCGCTTGGCGCCGGCTGAGCTCGACGACGTCGTGGCCCGGGCACGCCGTGCCGGCATCGGACTGGCCATCCATGCCATTGGCGATCGCGCCGCATCCGTGGTGCTCGACGCCCTCGCACGAGGGCCACGGCCGAAAGGTGGCGCCCTCCCGGACCGGATCGAGCACCTGCAGCTCGTCCGGGCAACCGATATGCAGCGGCTGGCCGCGCTGGACGTGACAGCCAGTGTGCAGCCGCTCCACTGCCCGTCTGATCGTGCGACGGCGGAACGCTGCTGGCCGGATCGCCTGGGCGACGCCTATCCGTGGCGTTCGTTGGCAGCGTCGGGCGCGCGGCTGGCATTCGGCTCGGACGCTCCCATCGAGACGGCCAACCCCTGGCTGGCGATCCACGCTGCCGTGCACCGTCGGCGCCCGGGTGATCCCGGCCCCGACTGGCAAGCGGCCCAGGCCCTGACTCCCCAGGCCGCCCTGGCTGCCTCCACGCGAGGGCCTTCGGCCGGATCCGGATGCGACGATCTCGGACACCTCCACCCCGGCGCCTGGGCAGACCTGGCCGTCCTGAGCTGCGGGCTGGACACGCTCCTGGAGGCGAGCGAGGGTCTCGGGAGCGTGCGGAGCGTGCTGACCATGGTCCGTGGGAGGGTCGTTCATCGGCTATAGGGCGAAAAGGCCGTTGCACGACGGCGATTCCCGCCGTACGATCGCTCCCGATCGGTGGTTACTTCTGCTGCGGAGGAGCGGATGATGGGCAATAGCCCCGACGATCGTCGACCGTTGGAGATCGGTGGCGATCCCTCGGTCCCGGTGGGCCCGGGTCACCGTGCCCCTGAGCCGACCTTCGATCGCAGCCGCCTCGATTTCGGCCACTACGCCGGCCGCACCATCGAAGAGCTCGCGGAGCGAGACCCGGACTATCTCCGCTGGCTCGCGCGCCATCCCTCGGGCGCGCGGTATCGCGCGGAGATCGAGCGCGTCCTCGGACCGCTTCCGATCATCCAGGGCCGCTGAGGCGGCGCCCCGGTCTTCCGGGCCCTGCGCCGCGCCCCGGTGCTCGCTGATGCTGGCGCTTGCCATGCCGAGAGCGTACGATGGGACCTGGCCCGGTTCGCCCGCGGTGCAACCGTCCATTCTGCTGCCGGACCGACTTCGGTCGGGTCCGTGCTCGGAACTCGGCTCTGCCGCTGTCGCGGCAGTTCCGCGAGGCGGGGAGACCCGCTGAACCGGGCCGTTTCATGCCCACGGCGCAACGCGAAGCCGCTGCGTGTCCGCGCCGGCTTCGCCGCGATGCGGCCAGGTCCCGAGTGACCGTTCAGCTACCCCGGAGCTCGCTGCTGTACTTGATCGAGTCGTAGATGTCGGGCTGGGCGGCCCCGGTGACGTGGATTATTCCCGCGGCGCCCTTGAGCGTCCGGTAGATCGCGTGGTCCACCATCAGGTAGTCCCCCGGCACCTCGACCTTGAACTCCACGCCGGCGGCGCCCCCGGACGGCACGATGGTGGTCTGAACCGAGTGGTTTTCGAGCGCGAACGACCCCTCGACATAGACGGTGTCGAACATCTCGCCGATGACGTGGAAGCTCGAGATGAGGTTCGGCCCGATGTTGCCGACGAAGAGCCGGACCGTATCACCGATGTGGATGACGTCGCCGTTGTAGACGCCCAGCGCTCGGTCGCCGGTGACCGCATCCGGCCGTCCGTTGAACACGACGAACGTCGGCTGCTCGAGAAGGCCGGTGGTCAGATCGTAGTTGAGGAGTCCCTGCTTGGTGAGGGAAGAGGCGGCCTTACCACCGCCCGCCGATGTGTAGAACTCGCTTTGCATGATGTAGTACTCGTGATCCACCTTCGGCAGGCCGCCCTCGGGCTCGACGACGACAAGACCGTACATGCCATGCGAGATGTGGATCGGAATGACCGGATAGGCGCAGTGGTAGATGTAGATGCCCGGGTGGAGGAGCTTGACCTTCAGCTCGCTCTCGGCGCCCGGGGCGGTGTCGAGCCTGACCGAGCCGCCGCCAGGGCCCGTCACCGCGTGGAAGTCCACGTTGTGCGGCATGGTGCTGTCGGCCGGATTCTTGAGGTGGAAGTCGATGGTGTCGCCCACCATGGCGCGGATCATGGGCCCCGGGACGGCCCCATCGAAGGTCCAGTAGTCCATGTACGTGCCGTCCACGACCTGGGCGACGCCCTCCTTGATCTGGAAGGTGGCGTTGATGGTGACCGGCCCGGTCCGGGTCACGGGATTTGACCACGTGCCGCCGTCGTACACGGTGTAGTTGGGACTGTCCGGCATGTCGCTCGGGTGCCGGCTGATCTCGTCGATCGTGACGGTTGGTGGGCTTGCTGCCGGCATGGCGGCAGTTGACGCGTCGGCGGAAGCCCCGCTCGCCACGGGGAGCTGGCTCTGCGCGGTCGCGGTGGTGTTGCCTGAAACGCTCGCATAGATGAGCCCCAGGAAGATCATGCTCATCACTGCCGATGCCACCACGAGGACTCGTGCCATGGTCGCCGTACCTCCTTGGGCGATCCGGCTCACTTGACGCGGAACGCCATGTGCTGAAAGACTTAGTGTAGGGATAAGCCTTTAGAGGCTGACAGACAGGGGCCGTTGGTCACGTCTTCCCGGGACACCCGCAGCGGGACGCCAGTGGGGGGCAACGGGTCAGAATGGGACGCGATGAAGGTCGAGCTGACGAAACGGGGCGATTACGCGGTGCGAGCCATGCTCGCGCTCGCGGCGGCGGGGGAGAGCACGCCGCTCACCGGACGCGAGATTGCGCAGCGCACCGGGGTACCGGTCGGGTTCCTCCCCCAGGTGATGGCTGACCTGTCGCGTTCCGGCCTCGTCACGGGCAGAATCGGGCGGATCGGCGGGTACCGTCTGGGTCGTCCCGCGTCATCGATCTCCCTGCTCGAGGTGATCGAGACGATCGAAGGAGACAGCCGCCGCACCACCTGCGTGCTGCGCAACGGCCCGTGCAGCGTGGACGGCCGCTGTGCCGCCCATGCCTCCTTCTATGCAGCCCAGGAGGCGCTGCGCGCCACGCTGCGCGACGCGACATTGGCAACCATCAGCGGCTAGCCGGCGTCGATCTCCCGCTGCAGGTCGCGGATCTCGCGGTAGGCGGCGATGGCCAGGATGCGCCGCAGCTCGGGGCGTTCCAGCTTGAGGAGCGGACTGCCGGGACGCTCCGTCTCCAGGCGGACGATGGCGCGGTCGACCATGTAGCGAAGCCAGTTCAGCCGATGGGGAACGTCTTCGAGGTCTTCCACGCAACGCCTCCAGTGACCCGGCCCACCACGGCGCCTGAGCCGCGCCGATAGAATCACACGCCGTGCATCCGCGTCGCACCGTCGTTGCGCTCATCGTGGCCTCGATCACGGGCTTTGTCGTGGCGGGCCTGTCATTCGTGCCCGCCTGGCTCGCCCATGACCGGGTCGTGCTCGGCGAGGGTGCCCGTCACGTCCACGTCGAGCTGACGGCATGGTCGTCACAGTCATGGCCGATCCTCTCCGCCGGGGTGCTGCTCCTGGTCGCGGGGTCCGTCCTGGCCCTCGCGCAACTCGTCCGGATCAGGCACATCGGGCCCGGCTGGGGATTGTCGTCCACCTGTGCCGGGCTGGGCCTGCTCGGGGCGGGCCTGATGCCCGTGTCGCAGTCGGGCCACGCGTCGAGCGTCATGCTGACCGCGGGTTGGGGCCTGGTCGCCGCGGTCGTGCTCGCCGTCGCGGCAGCGGGCGGTGCGGCGGTGGTGGCGGCACCTCGCCGGGTTGTGGCAGCGGCCTGTGCGGCACTGGTCGTGCTCGGCGGGATCGGTGGCTGGGGAGGGCGCGTGGTGGAGCTCAACCTGGCCGAGGGAACCGGTCTGCATTACCACCGCGGCAGCTACACCCGGCAGGCGAGCGATGGCCAGCCGACCGAGACCCTCACCTTCGGCGCCAACACGATCAGCGTGGGTTCTCGATGGTCGGGTCTCTACGAGGGTTCCGGGCGCGTGGTCTCGCTCACCGACGACCCTGCCTGTCCTGACGTCCGTGCCTCGTACCACGTGGACGAGGTGGTCGGAGGCGGGATCACCTGGGAGACGATCATCGACACCTGCGCCAATGGCGAGCGTGCCCGCGATCTGACCACCGGGGTCTGGGAGCCGGACCGGTAGACCCCGACCCATAATGGCCGCGTGGGAACGGGTCGCGTGGTCGTCGTGGGATCCATCAACGTGGATCTGGTGGTCCAGGCCCATCGGCTCCCGCAGCCCGGGGAGACGATCCTGGGCGGTGCCTTCGCCCAGCACCATGGCGGGAAAGGGGCCAACCAGGCCGTCGCCGCCGCTCGCGCCGGAGCGAGCGTGGGGCTCATCGGCGCAGTGGGGGACGACGCGTTTGGCGCGGCAGCGGTCTCGGCGCTGGCCAGCGAGGGAATCGACGTGGCACGCGTCGCCGTGCGCGAGGGACCCACGGGGGTTGCCATCATCGCGGTCAGTCCGACTGGCGAGAACCAGATCGTCGTGGCCTCCGGCGCGAATGCCCTGGTGGGGCCCGAGGACGTCGACGACGAGGCGCTGGAGGGGGCCGCGGTCCTGCTGACCGGCTTCGAGCTGCCGATGCCCGTGGTCGAGGAGGCGATGCGGCGCGCCGTCGAGCTCGGCATCCCGGCGATCGTGAACGTTGCGCCCGCGGCACCCCTGCCGGCGGAACTCCTGGGGGCCGCGCCGATCCTCGTCCTCAACGAGCTCGAACTGATGGAGGCGACGGGCGTCGCGGCACTCGACGCGGCACTCGACGCGCTCGCCTCGCGGTGCCCGGGCCCGGCGGTCGTCACGCGAGGCGCAGTGGGCGCCATCCTGGCCCATGGCGCGGCGCGAACGACCTTCGCGGCCTTTTCGCCCGGTGCGGTGATCGACACCACGGGCGCCGGCGATGCGTTCGTCGGCGTCCTCGCTGCCCGTCTGGCCGTGGGCGATCCTCTGCCTGACGCCATCGTTGCGGGGTCTGCCGCCGGCGCGCTCTCCATCTCGCACGCGGGCGCCCGCGCGGGGATGCCCACGGCGGCCGAGCTCGCCGCGTTCCTCCGCGCCCAGCTCCGCTGAACCGGCCCGCAGGCAGCCCGGGTCCCGGCGCCAACAGTCCGAAGAGCACTTGGCCGTGGAGCGTTGGCGCGGCACGGTGCTGGGACGGCGCTCCGGAGTGGAGGCCGCCTGCACAAGGAGCCAGTAGGCATGATGTCAACCGGGGACGCGCGACCCTCGACCTCTGCGGTGGGACCGAGTGATTTCCTGACCCTCGACGACCTCGGGCCACTGGGCCTGCGGTCGCTGCTGAACCTGACGCATCGGCTCAAGGCCAAGCCGAGCCTGTTCCGCAACCGGCTGGCCGGCGGTCGCATCGGCCTGATCTTCGACAAGCCGTCGACGCGTACCCGGGTCAGCTTCGAGTCCGCGGCCTGGCAGCTGGGCATCCTGCCCATTGCGCTGCGCTCCGACGAGCTGCAGCTCGGGCGCGGGGAGACCGTCGCCGACACCGCGCGCACCCTGTCGCTCTACCTGGACGCGATCACCATCCGGACCTTCGCCCACGAGCGTGTGGTGGAGCTGGCCGAGGCGGCGTCCATCCCGGTCATCAACACCCTCACCGACGACCACCACCCCTGCCAGGCGCTCGCCGACGTCCTGACCCTGGAGGAGGAGTTCGGGCACCTGGGCGGTCTGACGGTGGCCTTCGTCGGCGACGGCGACAACGTGAGCCACTCCCTGATCCAGGGGGCGGCGCTGGCCGGCTTCGATCTGCGGGTCGCCACACCGGCCGGGTACGAGCCGTCGACGGGCATCGTCGAGGCCGCGCGAGCCCTGGCGCTCGAGACCGGTGGGTCCATCACCCTGACCCACGACCCGGCCGAGGCGGTTGCGAGCGCGGACGCCGTGTACGCCGACGTCTGGACCTCGATGGGCAAGGAGGCGGAGAAGGTCGCGCGGCTCGAGGCGTTCGCGGGTTTCACCGTCGACGACGCCATGATGGCCCGCGCCGCCGAGGGGGCGATCTTCCTGCACTGCCTGCCTGCGCACCGCGGCGAGGAGGTAACCGACTCGGTGATCGATGGTCCCGCGTCACGGGTCTGGCCGCAGGCGGAGAACCGGATGCACACCGAGGCGGCCCTGCTCTACGCGCTGATCAGCGGAGACCTCGAAGGCGAACGCCTGGTCTGACTAGCAGCCGATATCGGCGTCGAAGCCGTTGGAGAAGTACTGGGCCAGTGCTATGGGGCCGCCGGTGAATCCCGTTCCGGCGCAGTTCTGCTGGGCGCCGCGGATGTTGCGAGCACCCGCGACCCAGCTCGGATAGAGGGCAAAGCCGGCAGGATCGCCGGTGATGCTGCTCCACTGCGTGGGCGTCGAGTAGAAGCCGATGGACGTGATCCCGCGCGATGCGAGGTAGTCCGCGGCACCCTGGAGCGCGGCGGCGTTACGGGCCGGGTCCGTGCGCCAGCTGTTGGCGGTCTCGACGTCGAGCCACCACGTGTTGCCGTACGGCGTCGCCGTCGCGTCGAGGGGGTTCACGTCGCCGAGCGAGGCGTAGGCGGCAACGGCGGTCTGGTACGAGTCCTCCGCGGCATACCAGCCGTAGTCGTAGTTGCACGCGGGCGTGTCTCGTAGCGCGAGGTCCGTCGAATGGTCGGGATTGCACGACTGCGGCGCGTCACGGCCGTCCGGCCAGTAGCTCGATAGCTCGGGACCCGGATCGCCCGTGTTGGCGTACAGCTGCGCGTGCTCGGCACTCGGGGCGTTGGCTTCGGCCCAGCCGAGCTGGCTCGGATCAGGGCCGTCCGCGCCGAGGCACGGGTTCGGGCTGTAGACGATGCCGGCGTTCACCCCAACGATCCCGAACAGGACGTTCGTGGGGAACGCACGGCCGCACTGCGGGTACGAGATGTCGTAGCCGGTCGGCGTGCCGCCACCACCGCCACCGTGACCACGACCTCCGCCCTGGTCCTGCTTGGCGTCAATGATGGCGCGGGCTGAGGCGACCGACGCCATGGAGGATCCAACGGCCAATCCGGGCAGGGCTGCCACGGCGGCAGCTGCAAGCAGGGCGGCTCCTGCGATGCGAGATGCGGAGTGCGCTCGCCGACGCCCGAACACGGATTCTCCTCAGTGGAAGCGAGGGCAGGAGGCTACTCCAGCCCATCTCGGGGTGCAAGGCACAGTGGCAGCTGGAGATGACGACGTACGGACCGTTTGGAGGCGCGGGTCGGCTCGTCGGCGCGAGTCAGCGCTCGTGCGGCAGGCCGCGCTCCACGGCGGACCAGCCCGCGGCGAGGATGCGAACGCCAACCCGCGTGTCGCGAACCGGTGGGTGGTCGGGCGCGATGAGCACGCCGGCGAGCCCGGGGAGGAGCGGCGACAGCCCGAAGCTGATGGCGATGAGCGCGTCTCCGCGGTGCTCACCATCCTCGATACGGAAGAGCGTTTCCTGCGGGGCACCGTCGTAGTGCACGAACTGGGGATCAGTGACCGTCAGGCGGAGCAGCCGGGTGCCGGCGGTCAGGCGCACGTCGGTCCACGGGTTGGCCGGCGCCCCTGCGAACCAGGTGCGGCCTGACGAGAGGCCGAACCAGCTGCGGTTGGATACGAAGCGCTCGTTGAGGGTGGTGTTCCACCCCTGCCACCGCGACGGGTCGCGCGGACGCGCCTGGTCGAGGGCGAGGTCCGAGAGGGCCACCCAGCGGGTCGGGTCGTGGGTCATCCCGCGGCAGCGCTGGTCACAGCCCGGCAGCATGGTCGTCGGCAACTGGGCGATGGTGAGCCGGGCGCTCAGCCACTCGGCATTTGAGCCAGTGGCCGGTTCCGCGCGCGGCTGGATGAGGGCGAGCACCTGCTCGCCGCGCGCAATGCGATCGACCGCCGCGGAGATCCGGTTCGACGGCTCCCGGGCAGGTACCCGCGGGCGCGGACGAGGGTGACGGCTGGCCATGTATCGATGAGAACCCGTCAGGGTGGTACCTGGCAACCCGCACCAACCATCACGCACCCCACAACACCGCCCAATCTCGCGGCCGCGATCGCGTCTGGGTCCTGTCGACGCCGGTACGAAGGTCCGGCATGCCGTCGACGGGGCCCTTGGGAGCGATGACGCGTCAGGCCGTTGCCAGGTTCGCGGGCGTGACGGGCTCTGACCCGTCTGCTAGAGTGACCGTCTGGCTCAGGGCGGCTAGCTCAGCTGGTTAGAGCACTTGCTTGACATGCAAGAGGTCACTGGTTCGAGTCCAGTGTCGCCCACCAACCACTCATTCCACGCTCCACCTGACCGCATAACTGCGGTCTACGGGGCGGCTGTCGAACGCCTCGCCGGCTTCCTTACCCGCCAGGGCATGCCGAATCGCTTGGCGGGCATCCGCCGCGAGCACATCGAGGGGTTCCTCGTCGACTTGGCGGAGACAGGCAAGGCGCCCGCCACCTTGAGCGTCTACTACCGCTCTCTCCAACCCTTCTTCGCCTGGGCGGTGAGCGAAGGCGAGCTGACCGGCTCGCCGATGGCGCATATGCGCCCGCCGGCCGTCCCGGAGCAGCCGGTCGCCGTTCTGTCCGAGGCGCAAGTCGAGGCGCTTCTTCGCGCCTGTCAAGGAACGGCCTTCGAGGATCGACGCGACGAGGCGATCGTGCGGCTGCTGCTGGACACCGGTATGCGTCGCGGTGAGTGCGCTGGTCTGAAGCTGGAGGACCTCGACCTCGACCAGGAGGTGGCCGTCGTCATTGGCAAGGGTCGCCGGTCGCGGAGCTGCCCCTTCGGCAAGCGCACCGGGCGGGCGCTGGACCGATATCTGCGCCTGCGGCGCCTGAATCCCTACGCGGCGCGCGAAGAACTGTGGCTCGGCTACCGCGGGCCGCTATCGGGCGATGGCATCATGCAGATGCTGCAGCGGCGCGGCGCCAAAGCCGGCCTTGAGGGCCTGCATCCGCATCAGTTGCGGCATACGTTCGCCCATCAGTGGATGAGCGCCGGCGGGGGAGAGGGCGACCTCATGCGACTGGCCGGCTGGCGCTCACCGGCGATGCTGCGCCGATATGGCGCGTCCGCGGCGGACGAGCGAGCTCGGGATGCGCACCGCCGGATGGCCCTCGGGGATCGCCACTAGTCTGGCGCACGTCCTCGTCATCGATGCGTTGAAGGCCGCGTCGCAGTCGCGGCTCGCAACACGGTCCGCAACGCGACTCCCCGCGCGGTGCGCGCCACCGGGGTGACGATGGGCGCGACAGAAAGATCGTGCTCGGGGGCGTCGAGCCGCGAAAGGTGACTCGCTTCGCTCTGTACGCACGGGCGACGCCAGCGACAACGGGGAAATTTGGTCCTGACGCGCCGAGGGTGTATGCAAGAGGAGAACCGGGACCTCGACAATCTGCGGGGAGGCCCCGGTTCGCAATGGTCCGCGAAGCTACAGCTGGCTGCTCGCCGCGGGTGTAGGAGATGGCCTCGTAGCGCCGGACATGTCTCCAAAGACAAGCAGCAGCGATAGACCGCCGCTCGCCGCTAGCACCACTAGCACGGCGCCGATCTGGCGGAGACCGCGACGACCCGAGAGGGCCAGCAGGCTCCCCAACAATGCAGGAGCGGTCAGCACGATCAGCGCTGGCGCAGCCGCAGTGGTGAGCACCGCGAGCGCCACGACCACCCAAGGCCACCAGCGCCCGGCCAACTCCGTGAGGCGACTCACGATGCTATTGCCCTCCGCTGCCCGTCCCCGTGCCGTTGGCGTGAGCCGTCATGTCAAGCCACGGGTACTTGTGCTGAAGCCACCAGCCCCCGATCCCGAGGGCCATGTCGCCCTGAACGAAGGAGCGATAGTAGCTGTAATTGAGGCCCCCACTTACCTGGTTGTTGATCAGTCCGAGGTAGCTCCAGCCGACGTACAGGCCAGATGCCCACACCTTGCGGAATGGCACGGTTGTGATGGTCGAGCCGTTCGAGCACCAGTCAATCTGCTGGTTGAACTGCCACAACAGTTGGCCGACGTTGTTCCAGCCCTGTCGGTTCCAGGTCCATGTCCAACAGCTGCTGGCTGTGGCTACGTCGGCGGTCAATGCGGTGGTCGCCTGCGGTTCAACGGATTCCGATTCCGTGGTGTTCGCAACCGTCTCGAAGTCGGTGAGGATGGCCTGTTGGCTGTCCGACAATCGGTTGAACGCCGCCTGAGGATCAGAAGCCCCGAAGACCTGCTTGGCCAACCGGGCCCCGGCGGGTTCGGATGCCGCCAGAGTTTGCCCCGGGATGACTAGAGCAGCCGTCAGCACCAGGCCAACGAGGCCCAATGTCCAGTTGGGCCTATGGGTTGTCAACGGGTACCCCCCTCTTCGGGCTGAAGCGATGCCGTGCTGTCGCCGAATGGCGAATCCACCCGCACCATGGCATCGGCAGGAACCAAGCGTGAACCCGAGCGCGCCTCGTTCCGCAGGGCCGGATGGACCATAACGGCGGGCCGTGTTGCGACAACCGGTGGCCGCGGCTCGAGGCGGTCGAGGCGGCTCAGCTGGTGGCGGCGCAGGGCGGCGTAGATCGTTGAGCGCGGCAGGCCGGTCTGCCACGCCAGACGGTGCCGTCCGACCCGTTGCTCACGTCGCAGCCAGCACAGCGTCGACCATGTCGCCATCCAGCGCCCGTGCCTGGAACTGAACACGGCTGCGGCGATCGACCAGGCCGGGCACGCCTTCACGACGGTAGCGGTTCCACCACTTCGAGGCGGTCTGGCGACTGATGCCCGCCGCGGTCGCCGCCCGAGCCACCGGCCAGCCGCCGGCGGTACGTTCGACCAGGATCAGCCGACCACGCGGCGTGAGCCGCGCGCTACCACGAGAGACGAGGGCCCTCCTTCGATTGTGGCTTGCTAACCAGCAACCGAAGGATACGGGCCCTCACCCAGCAACAACCTGATTGAGAACTAGAACTAGGCGCGGCAGGCCAGTAGTCGACAACGGGGGCAAGCTTAGTGACCTGCTGACGCATCCAACGCCGGATCGAAAGCGTTCGATCCGGCGTTCGGCTTGGTGGGCAGGGAGACACGTCGGCGCGACACGCTGGGCGCTGTGAACTGGCGCCGTGAGCTCAACCCTTCTGGAGTTGGATGTCGAGGTACAGGCGGAAACCGGCCTTGATCTGGATGTCTTCGCGGTACTCCCGATACCCTTCCGCGTGAACCGCCAGGTGATAGGCCGCCTGCTCGAGGTCGCGTTCAAACGTCCCGTCCGCGAGACTGGCGAGGCCCATGGCATCCATCGGCAAGCCGTCCACTCGACTCAACTGGATGACGGCGCCCTCGATCGGGTGCCCCTGAGCATCGGTGACTTTGCCGGCCAGCACACCATCGACATGATGACCGCTCGCGCTTGCTCCAGGACTCTGGCAGCCGCCAAGGATGGTGACCGCCAGAGCCAGTGTCAGGGCGAGCGCGAAGGTCCGTCTCATCCAACCAAGCGGGAGTCGCGCCATGATTTCAGGTTGTTGAAGACGGTGAGCGTTATCCGTGTTGCACCGTTGAAGTAGAGCAGGTTCGAGTCGTGGGTGTAGATGCCGACGACGTAGTTGTCGGCCTTGCGGAGTCCGCCGCCACTGTTGCCGCCAACCAGATCGGCATCGGTGTGGAGGATGTCCGTCGACACGTCCGTAGTCTTCCCAGGCGAGCGCCACATCGTCGCCGACGGCTTGTCCTGCGGATAGCCTTCGACGTTAATCGACGTACCGCCGATGCTGTCGCTGCTTGTTGAGAATGACCTCTGCCGTCGCCTGTCGGGCGCCTGCGCCCATACCGCGCACGCCGGAGTCATGCGGCCGCTTTCGTGGTCTCTGCCGGCTTGCGGCCGACAATCGCGAGCGAGGTCGCGCCGCGGATCCCGATCTCGTGAAGACGGTGTCGGAGGTCGCGTCCGGTGGCGGTGAGCCGCGGTTCGCCATCGGCCCAGGCGAGGTAGCGGTCGATGACCTCGTCGATCTCGACGATGGAGTCGGGGTCGAGCGGATCGTCCTCCGGGTTGGCGACATCGGTCACCGCCAGGTCCACCAGGCCAAGTGGGGCGATCAGCTCGAGCAGCTCGCCGCGCGTGTACGTTTCACGGTGGACGATCCCGCGCCGGGTGTCGACGGCGGCCCACCAGTGATGGAGCTGCACGTGGGTCAGCTGGGGTGCCTCCTGGCCGTCGCGGTACATCTCGAACACGATGAATGCGCCGCCGTCTCGGAGGACGCGGAACATCTCGCCCAGGACGGCGAGCGGGTCGCTGAAGTGATGGAGCGAGTTCGCGACGGCCACGGTGTCAAACGAGGCGTCGGGATAGTCGGTGGACGCGGCGTCGCGGACTTCGAAACCGATTCTGGGACGGTCCGCCATGGCATCGGCGAAGGCCGCCATCTTGGGGAGGTCGGTGTCGATGCCGACGATCTCGTCGTAGTCGGCCAGTCCGTCGTCGAGGAAACGCGCGAAGCCACCGGCGCCGGTGGCCACGTCGAGCACGCGCCCGCCGTGGAGGTGGCCGAGCACCGATCGAGGGTCGGGGATCATGTCCCTCAGCGTACGCCGCTCGCCGGCTGCGGGGTGCCCGCGATCAGCTCGCCGCGTGACCGACCGACCAATACGAATATGCGGTGGCAGCGAGGCAAAGGAAGTAGGTGATCAGCAGGACGTAGCCACCACCGCGCGAGACGCGGAAGCCGGCGCCGATGACCGCCCACTGGGCCAGGTAGAACGAGACGAGGTACGGCCACAGCCAGGCCGTGGCGCGCACGTCGAGGTGGAACAGGTCGTCCACGGCGACCTCCACGAGCGCGAAGCCTACGAACACCAGGGGCAGGCCCACCTCCCATCCTGAAGCGCCGGAGCGCCATGCCACGGCGGATGCGACGAGCAGCGGCACGGCCATGGCCGTGCCAGCCAGCCCCAGAGGGTGGGCCCAGACAGGCGCGACGACCCGTGCGGTGAACATCGCCGCGAAGAGGAGGTTCGCCAGGGACCCGGAGGCGACAACCAGGACTGCGTACATCACCTTGCTCCTCGGTGCGGTGTCGAGCCTGCCAGCGCACCCCGGTTCGCAGCAAGAGCCGGATAACCCGATCGAAGGCAAGCCAGAGGGTCAGGTCAGAGCGGGCCGAATCGGTGGCGGACGAGACGGGTCACGCCCAGGGCGGCGGGGAATCCCAACAGCAGTCCGCCGGCGATCACGGCCCAGCTGGCGGGACCCAACGGAACCGCGTCGAAGAGCCCGCCCAGCGGGGAGTAGAGCAGGACGAACTGCAGCGCCAGGCTCACGCCCACGGAGAGCACCAACCACGGATTCGAGAAGAGCGGGGCGTGCTCGTGGACGCGGATCACCACCAGTCGCAGGTACTCCTGCGCGACCAGCGCCGTGAAGGTCATGGTCCGGGCGGTCTGCAGGTCGAAAAGCCATAGACCGATGGCAAAGGTGGCGAGGACGATGGCCGAGATGACGATTCCAACGCCGGTCACCAGCGAGAGCATCGCGCGGCCGATGATGGGACCCCGGCGGGGTGGCTGGTCCATGAGCCCGGGCGGCGCCGGGTCGACGGCGAGCGCCACCGCCGGGCCGCTGTCGGTCACCAGGTTCACCCACAGGATCTGGACCGCGGTGATGGGCAGGAGTCCAAAGAGCGAGGCGACCAGGATGACCAGCACCTCCGCGAGGTTTCCACTTAGCAGGTAGTTCAGGAACTTGCGGATGTTGGCCGCGATCCGCCGCCCTTCCTCGATGGCGGCCACGATCGTCGCGAAGTTGTCGTCGAGAAGGACCATGTCCGAGGCGTCGCGGGCAACGTCGGTCCCGCGTATCCCCATCGCGATCCCGACATCGGCCCCCTTGAGGGCCGGCGCGTCGTTCACGCCGTCCCCGGTCATCACGACCACGTGCCCGCGATCACGGAACGCATCCAGGATCCGCAGCTTGTGAACGGGCTCGACCCTGGCGAAGATGCCGCCCTCTTCGACGATCGCGTCGTCGCCGAGGGTATCGAGCTCTCGCCCCTCGATCGTGCGCCCGACGAGCCCGATCTCGGCGCCGATTGCTGCCGCGGTGCGTGCGTTGTCGCCGGTGATCATCACCACCCGGATGCCGGCATCGGCCGTTGCCTGCAACGCGGGACCTGCGGCGGCGCGGGGTGGGTCGGCCAGGGCAGCCAGGCCGTAGAAGACGAGGTCGGTCTCGATGGCATCCCGCTGCCCCGGCGTGTCAAGCCGTCCGGCAAGGGCCAGCACCCGGAACGCCTGACCGGTGAGCTCCACCTGGGCGGTCTCGATGGAGGAGCGATCCTCCGCTGTGATGGGCTGCGGTGTGCCGGCCCGCGCGACGTGGGTGCAGCGGGGGAGGAGGACCTCGGGGGCTCCCTTGGCGAGGACCCGGGTCGACCCATCCTCGCCACGGACCACGACGCTCATCCGCTTGCGCTCGGACGAGAAGGGCAGCTCCTCGATGCGCTCCCAGCCGTCGAGGTCGACCCCGGCGAGCATGGCACCCTGGAGGAGGGCGACCTCGGTCGGGTCGCCCAGGAAGGTGCCGTCGTCGCGGCGATGGGCGTTGTTGCACAGACCGGCAGCCAGCATCGCAGGGCTCTCGGACAAGTCCGCAGGAGCGCCGTCGGCGACGAAGGCGGCTGTCGCCGCCTCGCCGCCGATCTCGACGGACGCGCCATCGGTGTGGAGGCGCCGCAGGCTCATGCGCCCTTCGGTGACGGTCCCGGTCTTGTCGGTGCAGACGACATCGGCTCCGCCGATGATCTCGACCACGGGTAGCGACCGCACCAGGGCGTGCCGCTCGAGCATGCGCCGGGTCCCGAAGGCGAGGGCCAGGGTCATGACCACAGGGAGGCCTTCGGGGATTGCGGCGACCGCCAGGGCCACCGCGGCAACGAAGGTCTCCAGCAGACCCAGTCCGCCCAGGGTGAGCTGCAGGACCGCGATGACCGCGATCAACGCGCCGATGATCGCCGTGATGCGACGCCCCAGCGCCCCGACCTCGCGCTGGAACTGGGTTGGGCCCTCCTCCACGGCCTGCACCGCCTGCGCGATCGCCCCGACCTGGGTTGACATCCCGGTGCGGGTCACCACTGCGCGGCCGCGGCCGGCGACGACCGCCGTGCCCAGGTAGACCATGTCAGTCCGCTCCGCGAGCGGCGCGCCGGCGGGGACCGGATCGATCGACTTGTCGGTGGGCTCGCTCTCGCCGGTGAGGGACGATTCGTCGAGCCGCAGGTCATGGACGCGGAGGAGCCGCGCGTCGGCAGGGATTCGCTCGCCGTCCTCGAGGAGGATCACGTCGCCGGGGACGAGCTCTGTGGCCTGTACGATCGCCAGCGACCCGTCACGCAGGGCGCTGACCTCCGGCACTTCCAGGCGTCGCAGCGCCTCGATGCCACGCTGGGCGCGGTAGTTCTGGACGAACCCGAGGGCGCCGTTGAGTGCCACGATGGCCAGGATCAGCAGGGCGTCGCCCCAGCTGCTCTGGGCCGGTTCCAGGACGCTGACGGCAACGAGCACCGCCACGGCCCCCAGCAGGATGAGGACCAGCGGGTTCAGCACCTCGTCGAGCATGAGCCGCCAGGCGGGAACGCCCCGCTGCTCCTGCAGGCTGTTCGACCCGTACCGGTCGCGGCGAAGGGCGGCCTGCTCACTCGAGAGGCCTTCAACGTCGCTGCCCAACTCGCGCAGGACCTCGTCGCCGGACAGGGCGTGGGCCGCGTGGCCCGGGACCCGCTGCGTACCGGCGGCGAGCGGCGTGGTGCCGGTCATGCCTCGACGCTACCCGGAGCCGACTGGAGGGGACAGGGCCGAATGGGCCGACCGGCATCGTGACATGCGACCGTGGGATTGCCCTTTTCGATCGTGGTCACTGGGGGTAGGATGCCCCACAAGCCAGCGCACGCTGGCGTGGCGCAGGAGGAATCGAACGCGTGGATCTCGTACCGACGCTGGCCAGCGTTCCCCTGCTGGCGGGCCTTGACCGAAAGACCCTGCAGCGGCTGGCCGAGCACGCGAAGCGTCGCTCGTACGCCGCCGGTGAGGCGATCGTCACGCAGGACGCACCGGCCGCAGCGCTCTACATCATCCTGAGCGGGCACGTCGCCGTCGAGCGGGGCGCAGGCGCGGCGGCCCAGCAGGTGGGCGAGCTGGCAGCGGGCGACTTCTTCGGTGAGCTGGCGCTGATCGAGGAGCATCCGCGCACCGCGACGGTTCGAGCCACCGAGCCCACCGAGTGCGTGCTCTTCGTTGCGTGGGAGTTCACCGCGCTGCTGAAGGAGCATCCGCAGATCGCGGTTCCGATCATGGAAGCGCTGATCGCGCGCATCCATCGAGGCGAGCACCACCTCAAGTAGCCGGCCCGAGCTGCGCGGGCGGGACGCTTACGGCTGGAGGCGCCGCCGGCGCCAGCCGCCCTCCGGATCCGGCAGGTACTCGACCCGGTCATGCAGCCGGTCGTCGCGGCTCTCCCAGAACTCGTAGACCTCGGGGATGAGCCGGTAGCCGCCCCAGAACGGCGGCAGCGGGATGGCATCGGTTGGAAACTGGGTGTCCATCTCGGTGGCACGCTCCTCCAGCGCGTCCCGCGACTCGATCGGTGCGCCCTGCACCGATGCCCACGCCGCCAGCCGGCTGCCACGCGGGCGGCGGGACCAGTACAGCGCGGACACTTCGTCAGTGAGGGGCTCGACCCGCCCGGCCACCCGGACCTGGCGCGCCAGGGCGGGCCAGTGCACGACGATCGCCGCCCGCGGGTTGGCCGCCAGCTCACGACTCTTGCGGCTGCTGCGGTTCGTGTAGAACCGCAGGCCGTCCGCATCGATCCCCCGAAGCAGCACCATCCGCACCGATGGCGCCCCGTCGACGCTCGCCGTGGCGAGGGCCATGGCATCCGGGACCGGCTCGCCGGACTCCGCCGCCTCGGCGACCCAGGCGCGGAGCTGCCGGAGCGGGTCGGGATCCAGGGTTGCGGGGTCGATGGGCATCAGGAGGAGACCGCCGCGTCACCGTGTGTCGCGGCGACGATGGACGGCAGGATCTCGGCCAGCCGGGTGAACTGCTCGAGGTCGTTGTAGGCGGCGGCGCTGATCCGGAGCAGCCGGCGCCATTGGCCCCCGGACGGGCGTTGCGGCCAGGGCGTGACCATGACCTGCACGCCGGCCCTGATGAGCGCCGCGTGCACCGGATCGGCATACAGGTCGACGCCCTGGACCGCGCCGGGTGTCCGTACCAGCGGGAGGGGGATGGCTGCCATGGAGCCGATCATCGCGTCGGGGACCGGCGACGGCACCGCCAGCGCTGCGCTCAGGCAGTCGCGGCCCTGGAGCGCCAGCGCATGGTTTCGCGCGCGCAATGCGTCCCACCCACCCTCCAGGAGCCCTTCGCCGAAACGCAGCGCGGCCGGGACGGCGAGGAATGGGGTGAAGTCGACAGTGCCGGTCCAATCGAACTCGAGGCGAAATCGGCTGCGGTCCGTCCGCGGCGAGTTCGCGCCGTGGCTGATGACCAGCGGCCGGACTCCCGCCTGGCGATCCGCTCGCACCCAGAGGAACGCGGAGCCCTTGGGGGCGCAGACCCACTTGTGCAGGTTGCCCGTGTAGTACGCCGCCCCCAGGCGTCCCAGCGAGAGGGGGAGCATGCCCGGGGCGTGGGCCCCGTCAACGAGCGTGTCCACGCCGCGCTCCGCCAACCCGTCGATGATCCGCTCCACCGGGAGCACGAGGGCTGTCGCGCTGGTGGCGTGGTCGATGACCGCGAGACGGGTGCGGACGGAGGCGCCTGCTAGCACCGCCGCGACAACCGCATCGGGGTCGGTCCCCGGAAAGGGGATCGGGACGGTGACGACCCGTGCCCCGGCACGCTCGGCCACCGCGTCCATCGCGTTGCGAACTGCGTTGTACTCGTGATCGGTGGTGAGGAGCTCGTCGCCGCGCTCCAGGCGCAGCGACCGGAGCACGGTGTTCGCCCCGGTCGTCGCGTTGGGTACGAGGGCCAGGTCGTCCGGATCGGCAGCCAGGAACGCAGCGAGTGCGCGACGGACCTCGTCCAGCGCCGGCTCGAGCTCCTCCGCGAAGAAGCGCACCGGCTCGGCCTCCATCCGCCCGCGCCAGGCATCTTGCGCGGCGAGCACCGGTCGGGGCGTCGCGCCAAACGATCCATGGTTGAGGAACTCGACGGCCGGATCCAGGGTCCAGTGTTCGACGAACGGCGACGGCATCGGCCGGTATCGTAGTCCCATGCGCTCCCGACCCGTCCCAGGCGATTCGCGCTCGTCGGCGATGCCCACGGCGGTGATCTTCGACCTGGATGGGACGCTGGTCGACACCGTCGAGCGGCGCATCGAGGCCTGGTTGGCGGTGTTCGCGGAAGAGGGGATCCCCGCGCCCCGATCTCGAGTGGCGTCGCTCATCGGTTCGGACGGGCGACGCCTGGCCCGGGTGGTGGCATCCGAGGCGAACATCGCCCTGGACGACGCGCGCGCGGAGGCGATCGACGCGCGCGCCGGCGAGATCTACGGAACGCTCAACCTCGATCCGCGGCCGCTGCCGGGTGCGCGGGAGGCCGCGGAGGCCCTGGACCGGGCCGGCATCCCGTGGGCCATCGGCACCTCGAGCCGGCGGGAGCAGGTCGCGACCTCGGTGGCCGCGCTGCGCCTGCCGCGCCTCCCCGTCATCGTGGACGGGACGCACGTGGAGCACGCCAAACCGGACCCGCAGCTGCTGCTCCTCGCGGCGCGGGAGCTGGGCGTGCCGGCGGAGACTGCCTGGTACGTGGGTGACTCCTCGTTCGACATGGAGGCGGCGGTCGCGGCAGGCATGTACGCGGTGGGCGTCACCACCGGCGCGGCCGACGCCGCGACGCTGCGGGATGCGGGGGCGTCGGAGGTGCTGCCCAGCCTGGAGTCGTTCCCGGCGCGTCTGCGGCGCGGAGGAGCCGAGCCGGACTAGGCCTTGGTGGTCACGTCGCCGCTGGACGGATCGACGCTGATGGGGATCGCTGCCAGCGGACGGTTGGTCGGCCCGCCCAGGACCTGTGCGTGGTGCGCCGGGTCGAACTCTGCGCCGTGGCACGGACACCAGATGATGGCGCTCCCGGGATCGTATTGGACCGTGCAGCCGGCGTGCGTGCAGACCGCGTCGTAGGCGACGACGGAGCCGGATGGGAGCTTGATGACCAGCACCGGATCGCCGGTGGCCGGGTCGTATGAGGAGACGGAGTTCGTCGAGGCGAGTTGGCTGCCCTGCGCCAGGAGGGTGCCCGTACCGGCGGGTGTCGCGCTGGCAGGCGCCGTTGAGGCGGAGGTCGCGCTCCCGGCAGTGCCCACCGGTGCCTGCGTCGGGGTGGCGGTCGCCAGCGCGCCGGTGTCATCGCCTGCCGCACCCTTGCTCATGGCCGCGATCCGGCCCACCAGCAGCGATGGGCCCGCGAGGACCAGGGTGGCGCCGGCAAGACCCATGAGCTGCAGGAACCGACGCCGCTCCTCGGAGGGAGGTGCCGCGATCATCGTCCGCCGATCGAATCCCGGGCGTCTGCGCGGTGCCTCGCGAGCCTCGAACCACGCCGGGAGGGTCCAGGCGCCGCCGGTGCCGGCCAGCGCCAGGGTCAGCCATCCGGCGGCGTACGGCAGGTCCGGGCCGTAGAAGTACGGCGTGGTTGACCACGAAGCGGTGAGCCAGAACAGGATCGACACGGCGGCGCCCAGCGCGGCGCTGACACG
Organism: uncultured Chloroflexia bacterium; assembly: GCA_963814105.1. Lineage (GTDB taxonomy): Bacteria > Chloroflexota > Limnocylindria > QHBO01 > QHBO01 > CAVXEH01. Next base: position 80,774 of record CAWFBQ010000004.1, on the reverse strand, counting down.
GAAGAGCCAGCCCGCGAGCGTGCCGAGGCCGATCGCGATCTCCAGCACGGCCATACCCAGTCCGACCAGCACGGGCACGTGGAGGGCGACACCGTTGATGAGAACGGCCAGCGGGGAGTTGCGTGCGAATCCTGCAAGCTGCTCGCCGATCGAGCCCGGCCCCGCAGCGGCCAGGAAGGTTGGGTCCAGGAGCTTGTCAAGGCCGGCGTAGACGAACGTCCCGCCCAGGAAGATGCGCAGCGGAAGGAGCGCGGCCGTGGCGACGGTGCCGGGGGCGCGCGGCTCGGCTCGGGTCGAACGTCGGGTCACCGATGAGCTCGCCTCGTAGTGGACTGCCATGCAGCGTGGCGGGCGGAGGTTGCGTCGCGGGGACCCCTGCGGTTAACGATTCGAAACGAGGATTGCGGGCCTGGCGCCCAATCTGTGGGGCATTGCGTGTCCCGCGGCGGTCGCTACCATCGGTCGATGCCCCTGGAGTCGTACCGCCGAAAGCGCGATTTCGCTCGAACCCCGGAGCCGGCCCCGGGGGCCGCGGGGGAGGGCGCGGGCCGCTTCGTCGTCCATCGCCACCGGGCCACCCGACTGCACTACGACCTCCGCCTCGAGATGGGCGGGGTATTGGCCAGCTGGGCCGTGCCGCGCGGGCCCACGCTCGATCCGGACCAGCGACGCCTGGCGCAGCACACCGAGGACCATCCGATCGAGTACCTGGACTTCGAGGACGTCATCCCGCGCGGCGAGTACGGGGGCGGGGACATGATCGTCTGGGACTGGGGCACCTATGAGCCGGAGGAGACGAACGATCCGCGGGCTGCCGTTGACGCCGGTGAGCTCAAGTTCGCGATCCATGGCGAGAAGCTGCGGGGCCGGTTCACGCTGGTGCACACCGGTGGCCGGCGCGACGCATCGGGCCGCAAGACGGATCCCGACGCCTGGCTGCTCCTGCACAAGCGAGACGATCGTGCCGTCGCCGGCTGGGACCCCGAGGATCACCCGTCGAGCGTCCGCAGCGGCCGCACCAACGACGAGCTGGCCGCGGGCCTCCCGCCGCGCTTCGAGAGGCTGCCACCTGCCAGGCCCGAGCCGCCCGACCTGTCTGCCGCGCGCGAGGCGCCGATGCCGGACTTCATCGCTCCCATGCTCGCAACCCCGGTGGACGCCGCCTTCAGCGCTCCCGACTGGCTCTTCGAGGTCAAATGGGACGGATACCGGGTCGAGGCAGTGGTCCGCAACGGATCCGCCAGGCTGTGGACGCGCAACCGCAAGGACGCCGCGACGTACTTCCCCGACCTGGTCGGCCCGGCATCGTGGATCGCGGCGACCGACGCCATCGTGGACGGCGAGGTCGTGGCCCTCGACGAGCATGGCCGCCCGTCCTTCGGCCTCCTGCAGGAGCGGACCGGGCTGCGCGGCCTCGAGGTGGCCACCGGGCGGCGCCGGCCCGAGACACGGCGGCCGTCTGCCGAGGAGCGGTCCGCCATCCCGCTGGTGTACTGGGTCTTCGACCTGCTGCACGTGGGCGGGCAATCGCTGTTGCGCGTGCCCCTGGTGGAGCGCAAGGCCCTGCTTCGACAGCTCCTCCGCCCGCATCCGCTGGTGCACTACGCGAGTCATGTCGAGGCCGATGGCGACGCGTTCCTGGAGGCAGCGCGCGAACAGGATCTGGAGGGAATCGTCGCCAAGCGCCGCGACGCGCCCTACGAGCCCGGCAAGCGGTCGCGGAGCTGGCTGAAGATCAAGCTGCGGCAGGAGCAGGAGCTGGTCGTGGCGGGCTGGCTCGAGGGCCAGGGCAGCCACCGGGACCTGGGCTCGCTGGTCGTTGCCGTGCACGACGGAGGCCGGCTGCGCCATGCCGGGCAGGTCGGGAGCGGCATCGACGGACGACGGCGCCGCGAGCTGCTGACGGCGCTGCGCTCGATGGAGCTAAGCGAGTCGCCGATCGATCCGGCGCCGAGCCTGGCGCGGGTCCACTGGGCGGAGCCCCGCATCGTGATCCGGGCGGAGTTCGCCGAGTGGACGGCGGATGGGCTCCTGCGCCAGGCGGTCTTCACCGGAATCGAACCCGGTCGCGACCCGGCCGACGTCGTCCGCGAGCGAACGAGCTCGGCACGGCGCATCGTGACCAGCGGTCGCCGACCGCCGCCCCGCTCCACGGCACGCGTCGTGGTGGCCGACGCACCCGGCGCCGCCGTGGATCAGCCGTCCCGTGGGGAGGCGATCACGACCGCAAGCGCTGCCGAGCTCGCTGCCCTCGAGTCGACGAGCGACGGCGAACACTGGCAGGTCGGCGGGCACGAGGTCCGCCTGACGAACCTCGAGAAGGAGATCGTCGAGGGCGATCCCGAGCGCGGCATCGGCGCGGTCACGAAGCGTGCCCTGATCCGGCACTACTGCGGGGTCGCGCCAACGCTGATCCCGTACCTCGCCGACCGCGGGACGACCGTCCAGCGCTTCCCGAACGGCACCGGGCGCCCAGGATTCTGGCAGAAGGACCTACCGGGACACGCTCCTGAATGGGTGCGCCGCTGGACCTTCCACCATCGGCGCGAGGGGCCTAAGACGTATCCGGTGGTGGACAGCGTCGCCACGCTCGCGTGGCTGGCCCAGGAGGCCGCCGTGGAGCTCCATCCGTGGACCTCCACCCTCGAGCGACCGGATCAGCCGACATATGCGCTGGTGGACATCGACCCGGGCGATGCGACGACCTGGGAGGAGGTCCTGGCGCTGGCGCGTCTCTTCCGGGCTGCGCTGGAGCACCTCTCCGTGCTCGGCGCGCCCAAGGTGACGGGCAAGCGCGGCATCCAGATCTGGATTCCGGTTCGTCCCGGCTACGGCTTCGACGAGACCCGCGACTGGGTGGAGCGCCTCTCCCGGGTCGTGGCCGCCACCGTTCCGGACCTGGTCAGCTGGGAGTGGTCGAAACGCGATCGGCGAGGGCGGGCCCGCCTGGACTTCACGCAGAACGCCGTGAACAGGACACTCGTCGCACCGTACTCGGTGCGACCGGCACCGGGAGCACCGGTCTCGGTTCCGATCGGCTGGGAGGAGCTCGATGATCCATTGCTGCGGCCGGACCGCTGGACGGTGAGCACGCTGGCGGATCGCATCGCGGCCCTGGGCGACCTGTTCAGCGTGGTGCTCGCCCGCGATCAGGAGCTCCCGCCGCTGTAGAGCGCAGTCGCCCAACGCAACACGCGCCGAACGCCCACAGGCGACGGCGCGCGATGGTCTTTGGTGCTGACAGGCGCCACGGGCGGGCGCGCTGGCGATGGTCGGAGGGGCTAGGCGGGGAAGCCGCTGCCGTTGGTGACGTGCTGCATGATGGACACTCCTTGGGCACCGCCGGCGGGTTCGGCCGGTCGTGGCCTTCACCCTCGCCCCCTCGTGGGCCGCGGACAATGGCTCGTGAGTACCGGCCACCATTCGGGCGGCAGTACTTTGGTGTGGGTCCCTGGTCAAGTCACGCTTGCCGGGTGGGGTACACTGCGGCAATGCCAAGAACGAAGGTCGCTGCTCGCCCGACCGAGCGGGATGCCGCGCTGGCCGCGCGCATCGGTGAGCGCATTCGTGAGGCGCGTCGACGGGCGGGGATGACGCAGCAGATCCTCGCCGGCGACCGCTATACCAAGGCGTACGTGAGCGCCCTCGAGACGGGGATTGCGCGGCCATCCATGGTCGCCCTGACATACCTGTCGGATCGGCTGGGCCTACCGGCGAGCCACTTCCTGGACGAGCAGCATCCGGCGTGGAGCCGCCTCGAGATCGACATGCACCTCGCCTCCGGCGAGTGGCAGGTCGCGGCTGACGGCTATCGTTCCCTGCTGGACGGGCCGCTGGATGATCCGGCTCGCGCCGAAGCGCTGCGCGGACTCGCGGAGGCGGAAGCCCGCCTCGACCACGGGCGCGCGGCGGTCGTGGCCGGTGCCGAGGCCGCCCGCCTGTTCGGGGAGCTGGGGCGGCCGGCGGATGAGGCGCTTGCGCGCTACTGGCTGGCGTATGGCCTCTACGAATCGGACAACGAGGCCGATGCGCGCAGTCTCCTCACGTCGCTCCTCACGCGCGTGCGTGGCGGGCTGAACGTCGAGCCGGACTTCGAGCTGCGACTCCTCATGGCGCTCGCGTCCGTGGAATCGCGATCGGGGAGCTATCGCGAATCGCTTGGATACCTGGAGGCGGCGCGTGGCATGGCCGCCGACCTCGATGACCGCAGGCGGGCCACCTACCTGTTCGGGCTGGCGGTCAGCTATCGCGAGACCGGCGACCTGGAGGCAGCGATTCGTACGGGAACGCAGGCCATGGCGCTCTACCGGGCTGCCGGCGCGGAGCTGGAGAGCGCCTCGATCGAGAATGACCTGGCGCTCGCTTACGTGGCATCAGGCAACATCGAGCGGGCCAGCGAGCTCGCCGAGCAGGCACACCGGGAGGCGGAGGAGGCCGGCGACGAGCGGCTGCTGGCCGCCATTCTCGAAACAGAGGCCCAGATCGCGGCAGCCGCCGGAGATCGTGCGGGGGCCCAGGTGCTGGCGGATCGGTCGGCAGAGTTGGCGAGGGCCACCGGAAACCGGCTGGCCCTGATGGCCTCAGTGCTGACAGGGGCGCGGATGTTGCGCGACGGGGGAGACGGTGACGCGGCCGAGAGCCGCTTCGCAGAGGCGGCCGCGCTGGCACGCGAGGGCGGATCGGTCGGCCGGCTGCGGGACGTGCTCCTGGAGTGGGCGGACCTTCGCGCCGGTCACGGGGATCACCGTGGCGCGTACGAGCTTTCGAGGGAAGCGCTCGAAGTCAATTGAGTATTGACAGGTGCGGTTCAGTGCGCTTAGGCTGACCGCAACCCGGTTGGATGGGCACACGCTGCTGGGGGGCGGCGTACCAACTGCGGATGACGGGGGAGAGGGATCGGAGAGCGGGCACTTCTCCGATCCCTTCCTGTATGCACCAGCCCTTCCCTCCGCACCGATCCGCCGCGCCCAGGTGCCGTATGGTCAGGTAGGAGTGGAGGCGGGTGATGCCACCACCGTGAACGACCCCACCGCAAGCGGGTCGGTCGTGGGGTCCAGGTAGACGCGCAGCACGAAGTCGCCGGCCCCGAAAGCCTGAATCAACCCGTCGGTGGTGACCAGGTAGGCGATCACCGCGCGGTCCGGGAGCGTCTGCTGCGCCTGTGGCGCCTGAACCTGGTCGAGCCCTTCGGTGGTGGCGCGCAGCACCTCGACATAGATCGTCGACTGGCCGACCGGGCCGGGCAGGTGCACCGAGTACGCGAACGGCTCGCCCGCGCGGAAGTGGTTGGTGAGCTCGGAGGCTTCTCCGGAGTCGTGGTCGATGGCCGTCCCGAAGGCGATGGGGAGCGACGTTGGTCCGGGAGAGCCGGTTGCCCCCGCTGTGCCGGCCTCGCGTCCGGGCCGGCCGACGATGATGGCCACGAACGCGACGAGACCCAGCACCGCGACCCAGCCAAGGAGCGGAGCGGCCCATCCTGGCAGGCGACCGTCCCGTCGACTGGCCATCGCGCCGCGACTGGGACCCGCTGCGGACCCAAGCGTGGCCTGCGGACGCCTGCGACCGACTCGGAACGGCATCAGGCCGCCATCCTAGTACGATGGGCGCATGCCCCGACGCCTCTTCCTCTTCGATCACCCCGAATGGTTCACGGCCGGGGCGGTCGGTGATCCTGGGAGCCGCGCGTTCTACCTGCAGGCTCGCCAGGACCGCGCTGTGGTGACCGTCGGCCTGGAGAAGACCCAGGTCGCCGCACTCGCCCAACGGATCGGCGAGCTGCTCGTGGCGGTGGGGGAGGGCGGCGCCGAGGCGGTCGTCAGTGGCGGTACGGCACCAACGCTCGAGGAACCGCTGATCGAGGCTTTCCGCGTTGGAGTCCTGGCCCTCGGATGGGATCCGGAGGCACGGTCACTGTTCGTCGAGGCCAGACCAATCAGCGAGGACGGCAACTACCCCGAGGTTGCCGATGACGAGCCCGAGGGACCGGACGTGCTGCGGGTCCGCCTCGATGGTCCGGCGGCTCGCCGGTTCGCGATTGCAGCCAGTGCCCTCGTCGCCGCCGGCCGGCCGGCGTGCCCGTTCTGTGGGCAACCGCTCGACCCGTCTGGGCACTTCTGCCCGCGGATGAACGGTCACCTGAACTGACCACCGGCGAGAGCGTTCCATGACCGGCTCCGCTTCGCGTGGTGACGATCGACGGCGCACCGCGCCGCTCGACCAGGCGGATGGGACGCGGCCCTACCAGGTGGACTGGATCGCGGGCAGCGACCTGTATGACGGTGTTCCGGGTAGGCTGGGCCTGACGTTTCTGCCGGGAAAGCACGGCGTCTCCGCCCGGTACCCGGGCCTGCTCTACGCGCGTGACCTCGACGACGACCTTGCCGCGCTGCGTGCGGCGGAGGTGCGCGATGCTCCTCCTGCTGGTGGATGACCGCGAGCTGCAACGCTGGGGGGACCCGACCATTGTGGAGGCGGGCCGGCGGCACGGCATCAGGATCCGGCGGCACCCGCTGCCCGATGGCTCTGCCCCGGCCTCGGAGGGGGAGATGCGCCTGTTGATCGCGGAGCTGCGCGCCGAGCGGGCGCTGGGCGACGTGGCGGTGGCGTGCATGGGTGGTGTTGGCCGGACGGGTACGGTTGCGGCCTGCGCCCTCGTCGAGGGTGGGATGGGAGCCGATGCGGCGATCAGGCTCGTCCGGCGGGTGCGACACCCCGATGCGGTGGAGACCAGCGAGCAGCGCGCGTTCGTGGAGCGCTATGCGCGCGAGCACCGCGGCGCCGCGCGGATCGACGGCAACCGCGAGGGCGGCTAGCCCACCTCGATCTTCGTGACCGGGTGCAGCGGCGGACCCACCTGCTCGAAGGAAATCAGGAAACGGCGCAGGAGGACGTTGAGCTGCTCCTTCTCGTCGGGCGTCAGCGCCGAGGCGATGAGCGCCTCCTTGGTGGCCTGGGCATCAGTGGACGTCTGCCAGGCCTGCCAGCCCGCATCGGTCAGGGTGACCTGCTGGCCGCGCCGGTCGGACGGGTCAGGCTGGCGGCGGATGAGACCGGCCGCCTCCATCCGGTCGAGCCGGTTGGTCATGGCGCCGCTGGAGAGTCCCATCTCGCTCGCCAGCTGACCCGGCGAACGACGGTACGGCGGCCCCGAGCGCCGGAGGGCTCCAAGCATCCGCCACTCGCCGCGGTTGAGGTGGTGCGAGATGAGCGTCTCCTCCATGGCGTGGTCAAGGTTGCGGGCGATCTTCTGGATGCGCTCGACGATCCCTTCCGTCGCGAGGTCGAGATCAGGAAGTTCGCGCTTCCAGATCTCCAGCATGGCGTCGACGTGATCGCAGTCCACCGTGTCGGAAGCAGGTGCCGCACGTCTGTTCATGCCAAGAGTCTCTACGTTAAGTGGCTTGACGTCAAGATACCGATGCGCTATTCTGCGCACTCGTTCGACCTGAAGATACTTGACGTAAAGGCAGCGACCACCACGTTGGCGGTCAGAGGGTTCACCGCGATGTACTTCGAAGCATTCGATCCAGAGCTCTTGCAGGTGCACGCCGACATCCTTGTCGCCGAGCTGCAGGAGACGATGGCCGCCGGGCGGCGCGCAGGCGGTATCGCGGGCATGCGGCGGTGGGTCGGCGAGCGGCTCGTCCGTGCTGGGGAGTTCGTGGCATCCGAGCCGTCCATCCGTCGAGTGGCGCGTTCTGCCGGAACGACCCAGCAGGCTCGCTGAGCCACGGTGCGTTGACGGGGCGCGGCATCATGAGCCGTGCGCTACGACGTGATTGTCATCGGCCTGGGGGGAATGGGCAGCGCCACGGCAGCCCACCTGGCTCGCCGTGGCTGGACGGTCCTGGGGCTCGAGCAGTACGACCTCCTTCATGAGCGAGGATCGTCCCACGGGTTGACCCGGATCATCCGGCTCTCGTACCACGAGGACCCGTCATACATCCCGCTCCTGGGGCGGGCATACGAGCTCTGGCACACGCTGGAGGCTGAGGTCGGCGAGCGGCTCCTGGTCACGACCGGCAGTCTGGAGGGCGGCCCCGAGGACGGATCAACCTTCCGCGGCGCGCTGGCCGCAGCACAGCTGCACGACCTGCCGCACCAGGTTGTCGACGGCGCCGAGCTCGAACGTCGCTTTCCCGCCTACCGCGGCTTTCCCGCGACGACCCGCGCGCTCTTCCAGCCGGACGGCGGCTTCCTCCTCGCGGAACGGTGCGTCCTGGCTCACGTCAACACTGCGCTGCGTCATGGAGCCACGCTCCGATTCCGGGAGCCGGCGCTGAGCTGGGAGGCAACCGAGCAGGGCGGCGTGCGCGTGACGACCGCCGGCGGGGTGGACGAGGCGGATCGGCTTGTGATCTGCGGCGGTGCATGGGCCGGCAAACTGGTGCCGGCGTTGCAGACGGCACTGGCGCCCGAGCGGCAGGTGCTCGCCTGGCTGCAGCCCACCCGGCCAGAGCGATTCGAGCCGTCGGTCTTCCCCGTCTTCCTCCTGGACGTGGAGGAGGGCAGCTACTACGGGTTCCCGGTGCACGACGTCCCGGGATTCAAGTTCGGACGCTACCACCACCGCAACGAGCCCATTGACCCCGACGAGCCCGAGCGCTCCGCAGGGCCGGAGGACGAGGCATTGCTGCGCTCCTTCGCCGAGCGGTACTTCCCCGATGGCGCGGGATCCACAGTGATGCTCAAGGCCTGCATCTTCACGAATACCCCCGACGAGCACTTCGTGCTCGACACCCTCCCGGGCACCCCCCAGGTGTGCGTGGCCGCCGGGTTCAGTGGCCATGGATTCAAGTTCTGCTCGGTTGTCGGCGAGGTGATGGCCGACCTGGCGATGCACGGGTCCACCAGCCACGACATCGGCCTCTTCGGGCTGGCACGCTTCGGCGCCTGATCGACGTCGCTGAAAGTACCCCGGCAGTACTGCACCGCAATGCACCTGGTCGGTGAAGTGAGGTGGCTGCACAGCAGCCCAGGAGCCAGAGGTACTAGTTCGCCATAGGCAGGTCGGGGTAGGACACCCATGCTTACGCCGTGATCCGCAATAACTGGAACCGCCCAATGAACCGCCGTGAGCGACTCAGCGAACTTAGCCCGACCCGCCGAGCGCTGCTCGGTGCGGGCATAGCAACAATTGCCTTCTCTCTCGTCCTGAGCATTGCGCCCGCATGGGCCAAGAACACCAACGCCGGCACTGTCAAGATCCATGACGTGTCGAGCGGACTGACATACGAAGACAACGGCAACGAACCGACCGTGTGCACGTTCACGGTCATCTTCAGCTTCCCCAGTGACGACCAGACCGGGAGCTGGGACATCCTGTCCTGGGCACCGACGGGCGACGGCAGCTCCGTTGCCTCTGGCGACTACAACGCGACCGTGAACGGGACCGACGAGACCGAGCAGATGACGCTCGATGCTGGGCACTATCGGCTCGAGTACACCCCCGACGGCGCGCATAGCAGCAAGAACAAGACCTTCTGGGTCGATGATGCCTGTGTCGTGGCCGACGCGTCGACCGATCCGACCGCCACCCCGACCGAGGAAGCGTCGACCGATCCGACCGCGGATCCGACCGCCACCCCGACCGAGGAAGCGTCGACCGATCCGACCGCGGATCCGACCGCCACCCCGACCGAGGAAGCGTCGACCGATCCGACCGCGGATCCGACCGCCACCCCGACCGAGGAAGCGTCGACCGATCCGACCGCGGATCCGACCGCCACCCCGACCGAGGAGGCGTCGACCGATCCGACCGCGGATCCGACCGCCACCCCGACCGAGGAAGCGTCGACCGATCCGACCGCGGATCCGACCGCGGATCCGACGGCGACCCCGACGCCTGACCCGACTGAGGGTGCCGTGGAGGCGACCACCGGCTCGACCGCACCATCGGCCAGCCCGGCTGAGGGCACGCCGGCCGGCAATGGATCCACCAATCAGCTCCCGAACACCTCGGTCACCGACACCGTCACCCTGACGAGCCTGCTGACCGCCCTGGGCCTGCTGATGATCATCGGCGCCCACCCATTCATCCGTCGTTCGGCGCATGCGGATCGCGCCTGACGGAGCGGGGCAAGGATGCCCGTTGCCTCGCGAACACGCCGGCCCCCTGCCCGGGCCGGCGTGTTCCCATCTTCACGCCCGCGTCATGTATGCGACATCCCGTCGGCACACGCCGCGGTGCACACTGTGGGCATGCAGAAGCTGACGAAGTCCGACGTGCAGTGGGCGCAGGAGCTCACCGCCGAGCAGTACCGCGTCCTGCGCGAGAAGGGCACCGAGCGTGCCTTCACCGGCATCTACTGGGACGAGCACCGATCCGGCGTGTACCGATGTGCCGGGTGCGGCAACGAGCTGTTCAGCTCGGACACCAAGTACGACTCACGATCCGGGTGGCCGAGCTTCTTCGCGCCCATGGCCGACGATGTGGTCGAGACCGAGACGGACCGTTCATTCTTCATGACCCGCACCGAGGTGCGTTGCGGCCAGTGTGGCGGCCATCTGGGCCACGTGTTTCCCGACGGTCCGCGGCCGACGGGGCTGCGCTACTGCATCAACTCCGCCGCGCTCAGTCTCGAGCCCAGGGCATCGTCAACGGACGAGGGGTAGCCTCGACCCCGCCCGGTTCTTCGGCGGCGAGCTCAACGAAGCGGCAGAGCGCGTTCGCCAGGCGCATCTGGAACGGCGTGTGCGCGCTGACCCGCAGCAGGTCGGGGGAACCGACCACCGCCGCCAGGCAGCGCCCGCGCGACGTGGCCACGTTGAGGCGGTTGAGCGAGTAGAGGAATTCCATGCTGCGGGGGAGCTCGTCCTGCGAGGATGTGGCCAGCGAGTAGAGCACCACGGCGGCCTGTTGCCCCTGGATCTTGTCGACGGTCCCCACCCGCGGTGCGCCGCCCCGCAGCTCGGCGATGGGTCGCAGTGTCTCGGTGAGGAGCTCGACCTGCGCGTTGTAGGGGGCGACGACCAGGACCGCTCCGGGATCGAGCGGGCGCGGATCGCCATGCTGATCGGACCACGTTCCGAGGAGCAGGTTCCGATACAGGTCGGCCACCGCAGCCGCCTCCTCATCGCTCGAGTTGCGGTTCCCCGCGTGCGTCACCGCGAACCAGCGTACCCCCGTCCCGGTGAGTGCCCCGGGAGCGTGCAGGCTCTGCCGGAGCGTCTCTGGCGCGGCGTGCAGCTGACTCTCGTAGAAGACCTCGCTGGTGAAGCGGTTGACGTCCGGGTGGAGCCGATGGGTCTCCGGCAGGAACAGGCCCCTCGTCGCATCGATCACCGATCCGCCGCCCAGGGCGAACTCGAGCGCGGAGACGTCCACGCCCTCCGGATGTGCTCCCTTCTTGACCTGCGAGAGCTGCTGTGGATCCCCGAGCAGGACGACGCTTCTCGCGGCGCCGGATACGGCGATCACGTTGGCGAGCGAGAGCTGGCCGGCTTCGTCGACGAACAGGGTATCGACGTGGGCTTCCAGCTCGTGTCGGGCCCAGAGCCAGGCGGTGCCCGCGGCCACCTGCGCCGCGCCGCTCGCCAGCTCGTTGGCGACATCGTCGTTCGAACTGGTCGTCGAGTAGCCCCAGGCCGGATCCGGCTCCTCGCCGTTCTCGAGCTTGCGGATGGCACGCACCGGGGTGCCGACCTCGGCGGCGTGCGCCAGCACCTCGTCGAGGAGATTCGTGAGGGCCCGGTGGGTGAACGCGGTGATGCCGACCTGGCGGCCCGCCCGGACCAGCTCCAGGATCATCTCGGCTCCGACGTAGGTCTTCCCCGCGCCCGGCGGTCCCTGCACGGGCAGCACCGTCCCGTCCAGCGATCGGATGAGGCGGCGCGCAGCGAGATCGACGCGCTCACCGGACGCGACGAGCGGCGCCCCGGCCGGCTGCCCGGCACGCGGCGCGCCGCGCAGCAGGAAGTCGCGGGCTGCACGGTAGGCGCCGGTGGCGGCGATCCCGTTCGCAGCGACCCACTCGCCGATCCGCTCGAGGGCGCCCTTCTGCGCCTCGGCAACAATAGGCCCATGCGGGATCAGCGACGTGGGATGGGGTCGCGGGTTGCGCCGGCTCCACTGGAGATCGAGGGTGCCGCGCAGAGGATCGAGGGCCACGATGCTGCCCGCCGATTTCGCGGTGGCCGGATCCACCGGGTCGTCGTTGACCTTGAGCCGATACGGCTGCTCGGGATCGAAGCGGTAGCGGTGCCGGACCGACTGCTTGGGTCGATCCACCTCGCCCTCCCAGGTGAGCTGGCCGATGGCCTCGGGGTCCTCGGCGAGCTCGTCGTCGGAACGGCTGCAGCGGTCGAAGAAGGCCCACCACTCCACCTTTTCCTCGCGCCGATGCCATTCGAGCAGGTTGGCCAGCAGCCAGGTGGCCTCCTGGGCGGGTTCCGCGCGGCGGCGCTCCGCGACGAGGGGCAGGGGTTCGAGGAGCCGCTCGACCAGGTCGCGGATGCGGGCATCGCGAGGAGAGGGTGGCTTTTCGGCATCCTCGGGTGGGCCGGGGCGAGGGACCGGCTCCCCGGACGCCGCTGTCGTCTCCTCGCGCCGGGCCTCGAGCCAGTCCCGCAGCTCCTGGTTGGAACGGCAATCGTCCCGGTTGTACTCCGCGATCTCGAGGAGGATGGCGGGATCCGGGTGGCCGGCGATCACGGAGCGGATGTATTCCTCGTAGCGCACGATGCTCGAACCGGCGTCCTTCAGGGCGATCTCTCGCGCCAGCGCATACAGGGGCTCGAGCTTCTTGATGGAATAGCTGGGCGTACCGACCCGCACGCCCTGGCGAACGACCTTGAAGAGGTCCACGAAGAGGCCACGGCGGAGCATGTCGTCGATCTCGGCCTCGCGCGTAGCGTGGCGCGTCGAGAGGAGGCCCATCCGGCCGCGCTCGTAGGCGGCGTAGTGGAAGACGTGCATCTCGGGATGCTGCCGCCATCGGTCCATCACGAAGTCGACGAAGCCCTCGAACGCGACCTTCTCCTGCTCGCGCGAATGGGCCCACCAGGCACGGAAGCCGGGCGTCCCATCCAGCTCTGGCGTCATGGGATCCCAGAGGCCCAGCAGGTACTCGAGCCCGTCCTCCTCCGCGAACGGGTCACCCTCGATGTCGAAGAAGAGGTCGGCCGGGTCCGGCTCCGGGAGCGTTGCCAGCCCCAGGCCATGCCGCACGGGGAGGAGCTCGTACCGGGGCACGGCCAGCCCGCGCGACCGATGTTGCAGGGATGCCTGCGCACGCAGGTTGCCGAGCGCCTGCTCCGCGATGCCGTCGACCGCCGGCAGCGGATCCGCCAGGGTGGCGAGCGCCGTGAGCGTCCCGATGCCCGCGGCGGCGAGGCGACGGGCCTGGTCCGTGCGCAGACCGGCGACCTGGCTCAGGTGATCCGCCTCGCGGCGCAGCGCGGCGCAATGCGCGTCCCAGCGGCAGACATCGCAATGGGACACCGGGTCCGGCACCCCCGGCAGGGGATAGCGCACCGGCGTCTCGCGAACCGTGGCAAGGAACCGGCTGCGCACGCTGCGGAAGTAGGCGAGATAGTCATCGAGCCGATGGGACTCCACCCGATGGCCGCCACCCCCGAGTGCGACGTGCATCCGCTCCGGCAGGTGCCCCTGGATGTCGCCCACCAGCTCCGAGTAGACGCACATCTGGATCAGGGCGCCGCCCTTCGTACGCCGGGCGAGCTTCGTGTCGAAGACCTCGTAGCCATGGGCACCGAGGGCGCTGGGCTCATCCACGCGCACGAGGAAGTCCACGTACCCGAGCCATGTCCCGTCGAACAGGGTGGCCTGGTAGATGACGTCGGCCCCATCGGCCATCAGGCGCCGGGTATGGGCAGCGTCCGCCTCGATGGCCTCCCGGCGCCGCGACGGATCCGGCGGATCCGGGGTCGTCCGGCCGTCCACGACGGTGCGCCCCTGCTCGCGCAGCCACTCGAGGAACCGGCTCTCGTGCTCCAACCCCCGCTCCTGGAGGATTGCAAGCTCGGGATCATCGCGGTTGGGACGCACCACGAGGCCACCCAGCGCGGCTCGCTCGAGCGCAGTCAGTTGGTCGCACTCGAGAAAGCCGACCAGGTCCGTCGCCGAGTAGACGGTCCGGCCGTCCAGGTCCTGCATCAGGGTGTCCCCCGCATGCGGCAAGCCTAGCGACCCACGCGACAGCTCGACTGTCGCGACCGACCCTGTCGAGCTTTCAGACTCCATTCAGGGGGACGGCGCACGCTCCGCTGTCATGAGATGGAAGCTGGTCGGGGCCGGACTCTTCGTGCTGGTCGGAGTCATGGCCATCGTCGTCGTGGTGGTCCGTCCAGGGGCAGCCTCGACCGGGAGTAATCAGTACCTGACCGCGCAGGTGACGCGGGCCGCGGTGACGAACGACATCGCCGCGAACGGAACCCTCGCCCCGGCGATTCGCTATGGCCTGGCCTTCGGCCAGCCGGCGACCGTGCTGGGCGCGAGCAGTTCGAGCGCGGCTGCGAGCAACGGCTCGAGCAGTGGATCAGGTTCCACGACCTGGCCCGTGACGACGGTCAGCGTGGCGCCCGGCGACTCGGTGAAGAAGGGCGACACGCTGGCGACCGCGAACACGAGCTCGCTCGACGCCCAGATCAGCCAGGCCACCTACACCCTGGCCTCGGCGCAGATCCAGCTCGCCCAGGCGCAATCGAACCTGGACTCGGCCGTTGGAGACCAGGCCGTCTGGCAGGCAAAGAGCCAGTACTACAGCGCAAAGAACTCGCTGGCCACGGCCACGCAGAACAAGGCCGACCTGGAGGCCGAACGTGCGTTGGCGACCATCACCGCACCCGCGGATGGCATCGTCGAAGCCGTCAACCTGACCGCCGGCGGCGATGCCCCGTCCGGTGACGCGATCGTCCTCGACGCCGGCGGGCTCCAGGCCGTGATCAGCGTCACCGAGACAGACCTGCCCAACGTCAAGCTGGGGCAGGCCGCCACGGTCGCCATCAATGCCATCGACTCGACCGCCGCGGGCACGGTGACCGCCATCTCGCCGACGGCGGCGGGCGGGAACAGCTCGGTCGTGACCTATGCCGTGACGGTGGGGCTGACCTCGGCCCCTGCGATCGCGCGCTCGGGCATGAGCGTGAGCGTGTCGATCACGATTGCCCAGGTCGGCGACGCGATTGCCATTCCCTCGATCGCTCTGCTGGGGCAGACGGGTAACTACACCGTGCGCGTGATGGATGCCTCCGGCACCGTCAGTGACGTGCCGGTGCAGGTGGGCCTCATCACCAGCACGCTGACCGAGGTGAAGTCCGGCGTCACGGTCGGAGAGCGCGTCGTAGTGGGTGTCTCCAACGCGAGCACCGGGACCACGACCACCACCGGGGGCTTCGGTGGACTGGGCGGCGGAGGCTTCCGCGGAGTGACCGGCGGCGGCGGGGCATTCGGCCGATGACCGGGGCGGCCCCTGCGGTTCCACTCATCGCGCTCGAAGGAGTCACCAAGGACTACCGGCTGGGCCGGGTCGCGGTCCACGCGCTGCGGGGAGTGGACCTCACCATCGAAGCGAGCGAATTCGTAGCCATCGTGGGCCCGTCGGGCAGCGGTAAGTCGACCATGATGCACCTCATCGGCTGCCTGGACCGACCGACCGCGGGGCGTTACATCCTCGGAGGGGTGGACGTCGCAACGCTCGATGACGATGGGCTGGCCCGGCTGCGCAGTCTCGCCATCGGTTTCATCTTCCAGTCGTACAACCTCCTGCCGCGGACGAGCGCGCTCGAGAACGTCGCGGCGCCGCTGCTGTACCAGGGCGTCGCCCGCCGCGAGCGGCTTCGGCGCGCGCAGGCCCTGCTCGAGCGTCTTGGCCTGGGAGATCGGCTGCAGCACGACCAGACCGAGCTGTCCGGCGGCCAGCAGCAGCGCGTCGCCATCGCTCGGGCCCTGGTGACCGAGCCGGCGCTGATCCTCGCCGACGAACCGACCGGAGACCTGGACTCCGCCGCCGGCGCGGAGGTGCTCGACATCCTCTCGGAGCTGCATCGGTCCGGCCGGACCGTGGTCCTCATTACCCATGACACGGACGTCGCCGCGGTGGCCCCACGTCTTGTCCGCGTCCGCGACGGTGTCCTGGAGGAGCCGGAGGCGGTGGCCGCGTGAACGTCGTGGAGCTGCTGCACCTGGCCCTCTCGCGCCTGGCCGCAGCGCGCCTGCGAGCTGCGCTCACCATGCTGGGGGTGGTCATCGGGGTGGCGGCGGTCATCGCACTGGTCGGGGTCGGCGACGGGGCGACGCGCGGCATCACCTCGCAGCTCGAAGGGCTGGGGACCAACCTGCTCACGATCAACCCGGGACGTGTCGTCACCGCCGGGACGTTCGGGGCGGCCGGGTCCGCGACCACGTTGACGACCGAGGACGCGAGCACCATCGGCCAGCTGCAGGGGATCGCGTCGGTGGCCACGGAGGTCTCGACCCAGGGCCTGGTGATCTCCGGCACCCAGAACACGACCACCTCCGTTGTCGGCACCACGCCGGATTACCTCAGTGTCCGCAATTACCAGATCTGGCAGGGCTCATTCCTGACCGATGCCGCCGACAGCGCGGCCATGCGCGTGGCGGTGCTGGGCGCCACCACCGCCAGCGACCTGGGGCTGGGACAGAGCGACCTGGGTCGGACCATCACCATCGACGGGATCCCGTTCGAGGTGATCGGCATCCTGCAACCGAAAGGCAGCGTGGGGATCGCCAACCAGGACGACCAGGTTCTGATTCCCATCTCCACCATGCGCAGCCACTTCGTGTCCGGTGACGGCGTGCGCGCCATCTACGTGAGCGTTGCCAGCGCCAACCAGATCAACGTGGCCCAGGACACCATCACGGCCACCCTCGAGGCGCGACACCAGATCCCGGCCGGCGGTACCGATGACTTCACCATCGCCAATCAGGCGCAGCTGCTGGGCACGGTCAGCTCGATCTCGGGCCTGCTCACCATCCTCCTGGCGGGGATCGCCTCGATTTCGCTCGTCGTGGGCGGGATCGGGATCATGAACATCATGCTCGTCAGCGTTCGCGAACGGACGCGTGAGATCGGCGTGCGCAAGGCGATCGGCGCCCGCCGCCGCGACATCCTCGCCCAGTTCCTGGTCGAGGCCCTCACCCTCTCACTGCTCGGCGGGCTGCTTGGGATCGCCCTGGGTCTTGCCGCCAGCTGGGTCATTGGCATCATCGCCGGGTGGGGCTTCGCCTTCAGCCCGGTTACCGTCCTGCTCGCCGTGGGGTTCAGCCTGTCGGTGGGCATCGTCTTCGGGGTGTGGCCGGCGCGCCAGGCGGCACGCCTGGATCCGGTCACCGCCCTGCGCTACGAATGAGGTTCCAGCACAAATCATGAGCACCGATACGCCCGAGCAGCAGCCAACCGCGGTTCCACCACCGGCAACGATGCCTGCGCCTACCGCGCCTGCAACGACGACCCCACCACCGACCTTCACCGCACCGGCGGCCATCAACCCGGACATCTTCTCCTCGGTCGCCGCTGCCAGGCCGCGGACACGGGTGACGCTCACCTCGATCGTGCTGGCCGCGGCAGCCGTCGTGGCGGTGGCCGGCATCGCGTTCGCCGTGGGTCGGGTCACGGCCCCTGCGACCAGCGCGAATCCAGCCGCCTTTGGCCGAGCCTTCAACGGTGGCAACGGTGGCAACGGTGCCGTTCCCGGCGGTGCGAACGGCGGCTTCGGGGGCCTGTTCGGCGGGACCTCCGGCGGCATCGAGCTGCGCGGAACCGTGACCGCGGTCAATGGCGACACGCTGACCGTTCAGCTCGACAACGGTCGCACGATCCAGGTCCAGACCAGTGCATCCACGACGTATCACACCCAGGCGAGCGGCTCTGCCTCGGACGTCACCAACGGCACGTCGGTCGTCGTCCAGGTGGACGCGGCCGGCGGACTGCGGGGACAGCTGGGCCAGGGTGGAACGGGCGGCAACGGCTCCGTGACGGTCCCCGCGACGGACGTCACGGTCACCGGCCAGTAGGCGCTGCGCGATCGCCGGATGCCATAGTTCTCCCATGCACCTGCTGGTCGTCGAGGACGATCCCCGCCTGCGCCGCCTCCTGGCGCGCCTCCTGACGGTGGACCGCCACGTGGTGGAGGAGGCGTCCGATGCCGGGACCGCGCTGGACCTCGCGCGGCTCACCGACGGCCTGGATGGGATCATCCTGGACGTGGGGCTGCCTGACGCCTCGGGGCTCGAGGTGGCGCGCACGCTGCGCTCGGAGGGCTCCTCGATCCCAATCCTGATGCTGACCGCCCGGGATGCCATCGACGATCGGGTGCAGGGACTGGATGCGGGCGCCGACGACTACCTCGTCAAGCCGTTCGCCTACGAGGAGCTCGCAGCCCGGCTGCGCGCGCTCGGACGTCGGCGTCGCGCCCCGGCGCGCCGCTCAGCGCGGCTGGTGAATGGGCCGATCGTCCTTGATGAGGCCCTGCGCGAGGTGACCGTGGCAGGCGACCCGGTCTC
This sequence comes from uncultured Chloroflexia bacterium, assembly GCA_963814105.1. Taxonomy (GTDB): domain Bacteria; phylum Chloroflexota; class Limnocylindria; order QHBO01; family QHBO01; genus CAVXEH01. The sequence goes on along the minus strand of CAWFBQ010000004.1, from coordinate 62,290 downwards.
GCTCTCGCCGCGAGAGTTCTCGCTGCTCGAGTGCTTCCTGCGTCACCCGGGCCAGGCCCTCTCTCGCGACCAGCTCCTTGACGCGGCGTGGCCGTACGGGGTGGCGGTGACCCCGAACACCGTGGACGCCTACGTGCATCTGCTGCGGGAGAAGCTCGGACCGGCGGGGGGCGAGCGGATCCACACGGAGCGCGGTGTCGGTTATCGGCTCCTCGCACCCGAACGCGCATCGCACCCGGATCGGGACGGCGGCTGAAGATGCCCGTCTTCCGACGGCCGCTCTCGGACGATGCCACGACAGCCGGTGATGCGCGCCTGCTCAACCGGGTCCGATGGCGCCTCGTCGCGTGGAGCGGAGCCATCACCCTGGCCATCCTCCTGCTGCTGGGCGGCGCGATCTACGCCACCACCGCGGCAAACCTGGCCAGCACGACCGATTCCGCGCTGCAGACGCGGGCAGCTGCCCTCCGCATCGCGGTCCAGCGGCTGAGTCGGCCGCTGCTGCCGGGGGCGGAGCTCTACGACACCATCGGCCTGGCCATCGGCGGCCCCGCGTCCGGCACGATCGGCACCATCGTCACCCCGAACAACGTGGCCTGGGTACCGCGCGATGCGATTGCGCAGGATCTGCCGGTGGAGTCCGGCGTCCGTGCCGCGCGCGCATCGGGGAACGACGACATGCGGGTCGAGAACCTGGGAGGCGCATCGGCACGGGTGCTCTCGGTCCCGCTGGACCAGCGGGACGGGCGCTACGTCGTGCAGGTGGTCGCCTTCCGGACCGCGGAAGAGAGCACCCTGCGCACGCTGGTCCTTGTGCTGCTCATCGGCGGCCTGGGTGCCATCGGTCTGGCCATGGCCGGCGGCTGGCTGTACGCCCAGCGCGCACTGATCCCGATCCGGGAGTCGCTTCGACGCCAGCGGGAGTTCGCCGCCGACGCGTCGCATGAGCTGCGAACCCCCATCACGATCCTGCGAGCCTCGATCGAGGATCTGCGTCGCAACCCGGCCACCCCCGTCTCCGACGTGGGCACCGCGCTCGAGGACATGAACGCCGAGGTGGGGCACATGACCGACCTGGTGGACGGCCTGCTGCTCCTCGCCCGTGCCGATTCGGGCGTGATGGAGGTCGAGCACGAGCCGGTCGACCTCGCCGATGCCGCGGCCGCCGCGCTGGGTGAGCTGACGCCGCTGGCGCAGCAGCGCGGCGTGGAGCTGTCGCTGGACGCGGCGCCGACCGAGGTGCGGGGCGACTTCGGCCGGCTCCGACAGCTGGCGGTGATCCTGGTTGACAACGCCATCCGGCACGGGGGCGGCAACCTGCGGGTTGACGTCTCCGTGAGGCGGGATGGCGCGTCGGCGGTGCTGCGGGTGGATGACACCGGCCGGGGCCTGCGCCCCGAGGATGTGGGACGGGTCTTCGAGCGGTTCTGGCGCGCCGCCGATGCGCCAGCCGGCGGCCTGGGGCTGGGGCTCGCCATCGCCTCGTGGATCGCGGAGCGGCACGGCGGCACGGTCAGCGCCGGGGAGAGACCCGGCGGCGGAGCCCGGTTCGAGGTCCGCCTCCCGGCATCGGCCTGAACGGCCCTTCTCGCGCCGCTACAACGGCAGCCGCACCGCCGTCACGGCCCAGCTGCAGTCCGAGTCCACGTGGAGGAAGACGTCACCCGTGAGGGTCTGGTGTGCGGCAAAGAAGCTCGGCTGGGTGGTGCCGGGTGCCGGCGCCTGGGAGACCGTGGTGGTCACGAAGACGATCGGCGTGGTGTCTCCCTGGCCCGGCTTCAGCGACCCCGTGAACGTGCAGGTCGCTCCCTGGACCGTCCCGCTGGGAACCGCGGCCGCCCAACGCAGAGCCATGCTGCCCTCCATCCGGAACGGGCCGAAATCGCCGCTCGTGCTCTGCGCGTAGCCGGCGACGAAGACCGGATCCGTAGGCCCTGGGCTGGGCTCGGCGCCGGTGGCGGCGAGGAACGCGTCAGGTGCAAACCCGGCTGCGACCCAGCCGTCGACGAAGGTGGGATCGGCGGGGTCCACATCGCGGACCAGGTACCAGCCGTACCCGTCCGTGCGGATGGGTCCGGCGACGACCTGCACGAGCGCACCGGACGGCAGGTTGCCGTGCGTTCCCCAGTTGGTGCCGGGCAGGTCGCGGAGGTGAACCGTGGTCAGGGTCTTGAGCTGAGCGCCGGCCGCGAAGATCGGAACGTCAGCCTGGTTGGGCGTGGGGGACGGGGTCTCGGTCGGGGACGGCGTGGGCTCGGGGGTCGTGGTGGGCTGCAACGAGGGCGTCAGGCTCGGGAGGTTGGTCGGCGTGGACGCAGGCTCAGACGGCGTGGCCGTGCAGGCAGCGACGGCGAGCGACGCGACGAGCAGGATGCCGAGGAGACGTCGCCGCCTCACGGCAGCGGCCGCTCCTCGAGCGGAACGTCCCAGTGGGCCTCCGTCAGCTCGAACCGCCGCTGCTCCTCGGCGCGGTAGCGCTCCTGGTCGGGGAAGAGCCGGCGGGCGAGATCGGCCTCGGCGTGCGCCTCCATGGCGGCCCAGTCGCGGTAGGTGATCGTCACCAGGAAGTTCCAGTCGGCGCGGCCATCTCCGTGGAAGCGCGGCCCGTAGGCGCGGACCTCGAGGAGCCTGCCGGTCCGGACCTGCTCGGCGAGGAGCGGGTAGTGGTTCCGGGTGAAGAGCTCCCACCACTCGTCGTGGAAGCCCCAGCGAATCCGGTAGTAGTAGGCAACGGTGATTGGCGCGCTCTGGTTCACGCTCTGACACTAGCCGATGCAGGGCCGTCCTGCGACCGCGCGGTTACGAAAACCATGCCGCCGTGCAAGTACACTCCGCAGATGGTGGGGTGCCCGACCTGCGGCGAGCAGAACCCGGAGCGCGCGCGCTTCTGCCTGAGCTGCGGCCAGCCGCTCTCCGAAGCGGGGCGCGGCGAGCGCGCCGCCGAGACGCGGCGCCGGGTCACGGTGCTGTTCACCGACGTGGTGGGCTCCACGCCGCTCGGCGAGCGCCTCGATCCCGAGGCGTTGCGGGAGGTCATGCAGCGTTACTTCGACGCCATGCGGGTCGCGATCGAGCGACACGAGGGGACGGTCGAGAAGTTCATTGGCGACGCGGTGATGGCCGTATTCGGTATCCCGCGGCTCCACGAGGACGATCCGCTGCGAGCCGTGCGGGCGGCCATCGAGATGTCCGCGGCACTCGAGATCCTGAATCGCGATATCGAGGCGCGCTGGGGCGTGCGCCTGCAGATCCGCACCGGGATCAACACCGGAGAGGTCGTGGCCGGCGACGCCAGCGCGCACCAGGCGCTGGCCACCGGGGACGTGGTGAACACCGCCGCCCGCCTCGAGCAGGTCGCGGAGCCCGGCGAGGTGCTCATCGGGCCGGCGACCTACCGCCTGGTGCGGCATGCCGTGAGGGCGGAGCAGGCGCCCGCCGTGGAGCTCAAGGGCAAGGCCGCACCCATGGCCCCATGGCGCGTTGTCGACGCTGGCTCCATGGTCGCGGACGGCCGTCACTTCGACAGCCCGCTCGTCGGTCGCGATCGACCGCTCCATGTCCTGCACGACACGGCCGCCCGCTCCAGGGACGACCGCGCACCGCAGATGGTTACCGTCCTGGGGCTCGCCGGCGTCGGCAAGTCTCGCCTCGTGCACGAGTTTCTCGGGCAGTTGGAGGGAGCGACCGTCATCCGCGGGCGATGCCTCTCGTACGGGGACACCATCACCTACTGGCCGCTGGCCGATGCGCTCTTCACCGCGGCCGGAATCGCGGACGGGGACGGGCCGGAGGTGGCCGTCGCCCGCCTTTCGGCATTGGCCGGGGCCGTACCGCGGGCGGATCTCATCGCGCAGCGGGTGGCATCCGCGATCGGGGTTGGTGGTGGGGCGGCTCCGGCGGACAGCCAGGAGACGTTCTGGGCCGTGCGCCGGCTCCTGGAGGCGATGGCCGCCCGCGCGCCGCTGGTGGTCGTGTTCGATGACATCCACTGGGGAACGCCAACCTTCCTTGACCTCATTGAGCACATTGCCGACTGGGCCCGCGACGCCCCGATCCTGCTGCTCACCCTGGCCCGACCGGAGCTGCTGGAGGTCAGGCCTTCCTGGGGTGGCGGTAAGCTCAACGCAACGACCCTGCTCCTCGAGCCGCTCGCCGACGACGCGGTGCGCCAGATCCTGGCGAACCTGGTGGGCGGCAGTGAGCTGCCCGAGGCGTTGATCGCCAAGATCGCGGCTGCGGCCGAAGGTAACCCGCTCTTCGTGGAGGAGCTGGTTGCGATGCTGGCCGACGACGGCGTCCTGATAGGGGCCGATGGCGGGTTCCAGGTGGCGCGGACGCCCGACGAGATCCCCGTCCCGGCCACCATCGAGCTGCTCCTCGCCGCTCGGCTGGATAGGCTCCCGACACCGGAGCGAGCGGCACTCGGGCGCGGCGCGGTCATTGGCCGCCAGTTCGGCGCAGCCGAGGTCGGAGAGCTGACCCCCGCGGCGGATAGGCCGGAGCTCCTTACCCGGTTGCTCGCCCTCGTACGCAAGGAGCTCGTCCGCCAGGACGCCGATGCCGAGCCTGGCCACGAGCCTCCCGACGAGGACCTCAGGTTCCGCTTCCGACACCAGCTCGTGCGGGACGCGGCCTACGAGGCGCTGCCCAAGCACGAGCGGGCACGCCTCCACGAGCTCTTCGCCGGCTGGCTGGAGCGGACCCGGGCGGGGCAGTCGGACCCCCTTCATGAGGTCGTCGGACACCACCTCGCCGAGGCGGCACGCCTGAGCACCGAGATCGGGGGCGACGCTCCCGCTGCGCGCGTCCTCGCAACTCGGGCGGCCGCCCACCTCGAGGCCGCAGCCCGACGCGCCAGCACCATCGGCGATAGCGAGACGGTGATTCGACTGTTCGAGCGCGCCGCCGACCTGCGTGGGGCGGACGACCATGAACGGCTTCGCGACCTGCCCACGCTTGCCGCGGCCCTCGCGGACGCCGGGCGCCTCCCGGAGGCGCGCGACGCGATCGAGACGGTGCTGAATCTCCCCGATGCCCCGGAGGATGCGCGCGCCGCCGCCCTGGAGCAGGTTGGGCCCCTGCTCCAGATGGGCGTCAGCGGGTCCACGTTGGGTCCGCGAGTGGAGGAGGCACTGGCCATCCGTCGTCGACTCGGTGAGCCGGCGGGCATTGCCCGCGCGTTGGAAGCGAAGTCAACCTTGGCATGGTTCGTGGGCCACCTGGCGGAGGCGCAGCGGCTGGCGGAAGAGGCGCTGGCGTATGCGCGCGAAGCGGGTGACGTGGGCCTCCAGGCGCGTCAGCTGGCCCGTCGGGGCATGTCGCACAGCATGCGGCGTACTTCCAACCCGGATGCCGGCGACGTGTTTGTCCGGGAGTCGCGCGCCTTTGCTGAGGCCAACGGGATCCTCTGGCTCGAGGCTGGCACCCTCGGCGCCGATGCGTTCTTCACCGCGATGCGCGGCGATCGGGCGCGCGCCCTGGTGCTGTACCAGCAGTCGAAGGAGATGGCGCTTGAGCTGGGTCAGGTCACCGCGGCGCTGGCAGGCCACCAGGACGCGACCTCCGACTGGTGGGCCGGGGACGTGGAGAAAGCGGTGACCCGGCTCCGCCGGAGTGTTGGGGCGCTCCAGGAAATGGGGGAGCGCGGCTACCTGTCGACAACCGCCGCCGAGCTGGCCATCGCCCTCCTGGATCTGGGCCGGACCGACGAAGCAGAGGAGGCGTGCCGCGTCGCGGCCGATGCCGGGGCCAGCGACGACATCGTCACCCAGGTGGAGCTGGTGTCGGCGCGGGCACGCGTGCTCGGGCAGCGCGGACGGCTCGCGGAGGCGGAGGCCATGGCGCGGGATGCCGTCGCCCAGGCGGAGGCATCCGAATTCTTCATGTTGCCCGGCATCGCGCACCTTGCCCTGGCCGAGGTGCTCCGGCTGTCCGGGAAGCCAGCGGCGGCGACCGTGGAGTTGCAGGCGGCCATCGCGGAGGAAGAGGGGCGCGGCAACCAGCTGTTCGCGTCGCGCCTCCGACGCGACCTCGCCGCGATCGAGAGGGGGGAGGAGCCCCGATCGGTGCCGCCTACGAGCTGAGGAGATGCGCGATCTCGCGTGCGTTGGTCGTGCCGTAGTTGGCGTAGCAGTTGTTCATGAGGAGGTGGACCTCCTTGGCCCGGGTGGCCGCCTCCCGCACCCGCGGTACCCAATCGCGCAGCTCCTCCTCCGAGTACAGGTAGCGGAACCGCTCCACGACGGGGATGCCTTTCGCCTCCCAGGTCTCCGCGCGGCGGCCGTGGAAGCGCGCCACCGCGAGCTGCGGCGAGGTGACGGCCACGATGGGTGGCAGCGACGAGCGCGTGCCCTGCGGCTCGTCGACCATGACGAAGGGGACCTGGTTGCGGTCGAGGAACTCCACGGTCCGCCCCGCGTTCTTCTCGTTGAACCACGACGCCGCGCGGAACTCCACCGCCATGGGCATGTCCGCCAGCCGCTCCTTCGCCTCCAGGATCGCGTCGCGCGCCTGGTTGGAGGGAAAGACCCAGCGCGGGAACTGCAGGAACACCGCACCCAGCTTCCCCGCCGAATGGAGGGGCATGATGGCGTCACGGAACGTTTCCCAGACCGCGTCCAGGAGCTCCGGCGGCAGGTCGCGTCCGTAGATCCGGCCCTTGGCCACCAGCTCCGCGGGCAGCTCGTCGCGGATCTCGCGGGGCAGGCGCTTCACCTCGGACGGCTGCCCGGTCATCAGGGCGTGGGCCTTGATGTCGAACGTGAAATCCGGCGGGGTCCGCTCCAGCCACAGCTCGCCCATCTGCCGGGTCGGCAGGGCGTAGTAGGTGGCGTCCACCTCCACGACCGGGAACTGGTTCGCGTAGTACACGAGCCGATCCTTCGCGGTGGTTGCATCCGGTGGGTAGAAGACGCCCGGGACGAGCATGGTGGGGTCCGTCCAGGACGCCGTCCCGACCCGCACCGTCGCGCCTGCGATGATCAGCGGATGGCGCGCCGCTTCGGCAACGGCCTCGCCCCGCTCCGCGGAGACGTCGGGGCCCGGATCGTGCGACGAGGGTGGCTGCGGCGCCATCGGTCCAGTCTAGGCGGACGGGTTACCTTCGGCACTAGGCGCAGGGTCGCGTGCATCGCACGATCCGCGATCGAGGGAGGTGGGGAAGATGCGCCGATGGCGATGGCTTCTCATTGGCGTCATCGGCCTGGTGGTCCTCGGGGTGGCCGGCTACACCGGGTACGTCGGGTATGAGGGTTCGCGGCAGGCGGTGGCGCGGACGACCGAGCTCATCGACTGCCGGACCCCGCAGATGCAGTTCGGCTGGGACTATGAGGCGGTCAACTACGACGCGGCGGACGACGCGCGGATCGCCGGCGAGAACGCGGACCCGGAGCACTGCACCTACCAGGGAACCACCGCCGGTGATGCGATCGTCACCGAGGACGGCGTGCACATTGCGGCGTGGTACATCCCGGCCGGAAACGGCGCCGGACCCACGGCGCCCACGGTGGTGCTGGTCCACGGGTTCCACGCCACCAAGGCGGGAATCCTCAAGTACGGGATCGGGCTCCACGACGCATTCAACCTGGTCTCGTTCGACATGCGCAACGCCGGTCGCAGCACCGGGAACCAGACGACCGATGGGGTGCTGGAGCAGAAGGATCTGCAGGCCGTCCTCGACTGGCTGGAGCAGACGAAGCACCCGTCGCATGTCGGCGTGCTGGGTAACTCGCTCGGGGCGGCAACGGCGCTGGGCGAGGTTCGTGACGATCCGCGGGTCGAGGCGTTGGCCCTCGACTCCATGCATACCCGCATTCGTTACCAGATCGAGGCGCGGGTGGCACACGGCGGGTACCCCAGCTACTTCGGCACCACCTGGGCCATCATCACCGGGGTCAGCATCCGGACAGGGGTGGACATCGAGTCGATCGACGCGGTGGACACCCTCAAGGAGTACGGCACCCGGCCGCTGCTCATAACGCACGGCGCGATCGACAACGAGGACCTCCCAGGGCGGACGCAGGCGTTCTTCGACGAGGCGATGGCGGCCGGGATTCCCGCGGAGCTGCACTGGTGCCCGAATGCCGGACACAACGCTCCAGCGGGCATGCCCGCGGAGGTGTGCAGCTCGGACTTCGCGATCTGGACCCACGACTTCTTCGTGAAGGCCCTGGCGACCTAGAGGAGCGCGGCGGCAACCCCCACCACCAGGCCGATGGCGCTCCCGCCGGCAATCATGCGCAGCGCCCGAGCGCGGTCGGCGCGGCGCGCGGCTGCCTCCTGTACCGAGGTCGTGGTCCCGACGCTGCCGAAGTTGAAGACGCCCATCCAGCCGAAGGCCACGCAGAAGCGCAGGATCGCCTGCAGGTAGGTGATCGCCGTGCCGGCCGCCGGGATGGCGATCAGCAGGCGCCAGGCCGGCGCAACCCCGAGGACCAGCAGGACGCCGAGCAGCGCGAGCGTGAGGATGGCACCCACATGCCCCGCACGGCGGCGCTGGGTGATCTCGTCCGGGCCGATGTTGCACGCGCCGGGCTGGTACCCGGCGGATTCAATGAACGTCATGACGATCGCCTCGGTCTGCATCGGAAGGATACCTCGACCGCAGACGGCCCTTGACAGGGGTCTATAGTTGGTGACCTCCACCAGCCGCATGCCCTCGGCTCAATAGCACGTTGCGAGGGTGTATTGATGCTGGCCCTGTTCCTGTTCTTCACGCTGCTGCTGCTGGGATTGGTGGCGGTCGTCATCGTCGCGTTCCGCGCCGCGCGGTCGATGCGCTCGAGACGCCGGACTCGCCATCGCCTTGACGAGCTCCGTCACCTGTGGCCATAGCGACGAGTCGGGCGTTGCCTGTTGACAGATGTCAACAGAAGGAGTAGGACTGCCGCCTACGCCAGGGTACATACGAGGAGAACGGGTCGATCCCGTCAGGGCAGCCTCGTTCTTGTCCCTGGCGTATCACTTCGTCACCGGCGATGCGGCGCGCCCGCGGCTCAGCCGCCGTAGCGCGCGAGCGTGTCCGCCTCGAGCCGATTCGGGTCAACGATCTGTTGGCGTCCACATGACGGACAGCGCGGTCTGCTGAGCACTGGGTGCGGCCAGCCCGCGGCATCCCAACGCAGCCGGCCGACCGGGCGATGACAGGCGCGGCAGCGCAATGCCGATCCATCGAGGAGCACGAAGCGCTGCGCCTGGTCTCCGGCCTGCGTCGCGTCGATGCTCATGTCGGTACCGTACACGCGGCGGCTTGCAGTACACCTTGCAGCGCCGGGCCTTTTCCCCCCTTCCCCGGCCCAACGGCACGGCCGGGAACAGGCCGAACGGTCCATACCTTGCAGGCTCGCGCTGGGTACCATGCGCACGTGGTCGTTCAGGCCCCGCCGGTCCTCGCCTGCAGCGGCCTGGCAAAGCGCTTCGGCGCGCGCCAGGCTGTGGACGGCGTGGGGTTCACCATCGCCCACGGCGAGACGTACGGGCTCCTGGGTCCCAACGGCGCGGGCAAGACGACGACCATCTCCATGGTGTGCGGGATCCTGGCCCGTGACGGTGGCGAGGTGCTCATTGACGGGTCGCCGCTCGACCCGGGCGCGACCTCGGTCAAGGCCGCCATCGGCTACGTCCCGCAGGACCTTGCCATCTATCCGGACCTGTCGGCGCGCGAGAACCTCGCCTTCTTCGGCCGCCTCTACGGCCTCCGCGGCCACGAGCTGCGCGAGCGGGTCGACGAGGTCCTGGGCGTCATCGACCTGGTGGACCGAGCCAAGGAGCGGACCGCGAACTTCTCCGGCGGCATGAAGCGGCGGCTGAACATCGGCATCGGGCTGCTCAACCGGCCGCGCCTCCTGATCCTGGACGAGCCCACGGTCGGGGTCGATCCGCAGAGCCGCAACGCGATCCTGGACAGCGTCGCCGCCCTCTCCGCGCAGGGCATGGGGATCCTGTACACGACCCATTACATGGAGGAGGCCGAGCGCCTCTGCGACCGGGTGGGGATCATCGACGAGGGGCACATCATCGCGGAGGGGACCCGCCGCGAGCTGGTGGCCCTGGTGGGCGGCGTGGACAAGGTGAGCCTGGCCGCGTCGGGTGATGTCGCGACCGCCGCGGGCGTGCTGCGCACCGTCGACGGCGTGCGAGAGGCGACGCCGCACGAGGGCGGGATCGACATCCTGGTCACCGAGGCACGCAAGCACCTCCCGGCGCTCCTGCAGGCCGCCTCCCGCGATGGCGTGGTGGTGAAGTCGGTGGAAGTGGTGGAGCCTGACCTCGAGGCAGTCTTCCTGCACCTCACCGGCAAGGCGCTCAGAGACTGACGAGGCGGACCGATGCGCGCAGCGCTGGTGATCGCCGGTCGCATCCTGCGGCAACGGCTCCGTGACCGCTCGGCGATCATCTTCGCGATCCTGACGCCGCTGGGCCTGGCGATTGCCTTTTCGTCGATCATCCCGGACTTCACCGGCTCGTTCCACACGACCATCGCCGTGGTCGACAACGACCGCGGCGAGGTGGCGGGGATCCTGGTCAACGACGTGCTCGGCGGCCTGACCGGCCCCGACGGGATCCTGGACGTCACCTCGCTGCCGGACGCGGCGACGGCGCGCCAGGCAGTGGTCGACGGCGATGCCGGCGCCGCGATCGTGGTCCCCGCGGGCTTCACACCGTCGGTCCAGACCGGCAGCTCGGCAGAGCTCACGATCCTTGCCGGCGGGGGAACGATCTCCGGCGAAGTGGCGAGGGCGATCGTCAACGACTTCGCAAACGCCATCGGGACGGTTCAGCTCATGGTGGCCACCGTGGACGTCTCGGGCGGGGCGGCGGATGCCGGCACGGTGGCCGCCGCCCAGCAGGCGGCCCAGGCGGCCAGCCCGGTCACTGTGCAGGACCTGACCGCGGAGCGCCGCCAGGCGGGGATCGCCACCTTCTACGGTGCCTCGATGGCGATCATGTTCGTCTTCTTCGCGACCCAGTACGGCGCGCTGGCGCTGCTTGCAGAGCGGCAGGAGGGAACGCTGAGCCGCCTCCTGGCGGCGCCCATCCCGGCCGGCTCGATCCTGCTGGGCGGGGCGCTGGCAGCCCTCGCCCTGGGCTTCATCTCGATGATTGTTCTGGAGGGCGCCACCACCGCGGTGGCCGGCGCCGACTGGGGGCCGCCGCTACCGGTCCTGCTGCTCATCGTCTCGGCGGTCATCGCCGCCGCGGGGATCTCGCTCTTCCTGGCGGGCTTCGCACGGACCGCGGAGGACGCTGGCAGCATCAACGCCATCGTGGCGCTGGTCCTGTCCGCCATCGGCGGGGTCTACATCCCCCTCAGCCAGGCACCGGAGGCGCTGGCGCGCGTGGCACTCATCACCCCGCACGCCTGGTTCCTTCGGGCCATCGACACGCTGTCAGGGCCCGGCGCCGGGCTGGCCGACATCGTCCCCTCGATCCTGGTCCTGCTGGGCATGGGCGCCGTGACCGGTGGCATTGGGCTGGCTCGCGCGCGGCGGGTGCTGGTGGCCCGATGAAGGCGCTCGAGATCGCCCGGGTCAACATGCTGCGGACATTCCGCAACCGGACGGCACTCTTCTTCATCGTCCTCTTCCCACTCATTCTCATCGTGGTCCTGGGCATGACCTACGGCGGGATGGGGAGCGGCCGGGTCGGCATCGCGGACGAGGATGGCGGCCCGCTGGCGCATGATCTCGTCTCGCGGCTCGAGGTCGCGGAGCTGAACCTGGACATTCGCTCCTACGACACGGCAGCCGCGCTGCGCGACGCCGTGGAGCGCGGGTTCGTCAACGTGGGGCTGGCGATCCCGGCCGGATACGACGCCCGCCTCCACGAGGGGGGCGACGTGACGATCGAGTACCTCTCTCAGCCGTCAAGCGTGGCGACCGCGGTCCGGACCTCCGTGGACGCCGCGATCGCCGGTCACGTGGCCCTGGTACGCGCGGCTCGCTTCGCCGCGGCGCAGCGCTCCATCTCCTTCGACGCGGCGCTGGCGGCCGCAGCCGGCGAGCAACCGGTCATCAAGGGCGTCTCGGTCGTCACGCAATCAGTGAGCGAGGCGGCGGTCTATCCGAGCGGCTTCACCGTGGGAGCACAGTCACAGGTGATCCTGTTCATGTTCCTCACCTCGCTCACCCAGTCCGTGACCTTGATCACGTCGCGTCAGCTCGGAATCTCGCGCCGTGAATATGCGACCCCCACCTCGGCGGGGACGATCATCCTCGGTGAGGCGCTCGGCCGATACGCCTTCGCACTCTTCCAGGGCTTCCTCATCGTCATCGGTTCGGCCCTCCTCTTTGGCGTCGACTGGTCCGATCCGGTGGCCACCACGGTCCTGATCCTCGTCTTCGGCGCGGTCTGCGCGGGTGCGGCGATGCTCCTTGGCGCGATGGCGCGTAATCCGTCGCAGGCGGGTGCGGTGGGACCGGCGCTCGGCATGCTCGGCGCCCTGATCGGCGGCGCGATGGTTCCGCCGGAGGTCTTCCCGGCCGCGATGCGGACCCTCTCCCATATCACGCCGCACGCCTGGGCGATCGATGCCTTCCGGGAGATGAGCCTCCACGGCGGGCACCTCCTCCAGATCCTTCCCCAGATCGGGGTGCTGGCCGGCATGGCGGTGCTCCTGATGGGTCTCGCCGTCTGGCGTTTCCGCCGGGGCATCCTGTCCGGGGCGACCTGACGCGGTTGTATCCATTCGATCCTCGATTGCGTCCTCCCTTGTGACGAGGTCGACCAGCGAGCCGACCTCACACCACCGAGATACGAGGAACGTAGCCATGAACTTCAAGAACGAGGGAACCATCGACCGGTTCCTGCGCGTCATCGCCGCCGCCGGGCTCCTGGGCCTTGCCGCCGCCGGCATCCCGGCAGCACCGTGGGTGTACGTGAGCGTGGCCGTGGCCGCCATCCTGGCCATCACCGGTCTCGTGGGCTTCTGCCCGCTGTACGCGGTGCTGCGGCTCAGCACGAAGCCCGTTCGCCACTGAGCCCACCGCTGCCGAGCCGATCGGCCCTAGGAACGAGGGCCGATGCGCATCACCATTCGTTCCCGTGACAGACCTGCGTGAGCCGGACCAGCTCGCCACCCGCCTTGCCATCGAGGCGCCGTGGCTCGTCCGGCTCGCGTCGCGCCTGACCCGCGATCCGGCCGAGGCGGAGGACCTGGTCCAGGAAACGGTCGTCGCGGCCTGGCGCCGGCGGGGGCAGCTCCGCGATCCGGCCGCGCTGCGCGGCTGGCTGCGCCGATCGCTGGTGAACAGGGTGATCGACCGTTCGCGGCGAACCACCGCGGAGCTGCTCGACTTCGCCGCCGTGGAGGCGGACTGGCGCGATGACGACTTCACCGTGGACCCGGTGGCGGTCCTGGAGCGAGCGGAGCTGCGGGACGAGCTGGAGGACGCCCTGGTCCGTCTGCCGGTCATCTACCGCATCCCGGTGGTGCTCCACGACGCCCTGGACTGGAGCGGTCCGGAGGTGGCCCAGGCCATGGGCATCGGCCTGCCGGCGACGAAGCAGCGCATCCGGCGTGGCCGGATGATGCTGGTCCATGCGCTGGCCTCGGACGACGCCCGACGTCGCGCATCGCTCGCCCAGCCCCTGCGGTGCTGGAAGGCTCGCCGCCTGGTGTCCGGCTACCTGGACGCGGAGCTGTCGGCAGATGAGAAGACGGGAGTCGAGGAGCACCTCGCCAGCTGCCCGACCTGCCCGCCGCTGTATGCCTCGCTGGTGGGAATCCGCGACGCGATGGGTGCCCTTCGCGACCCTGACAGCGTGGTCGAGGAGGAGATCGCGGCCCGCATCATGGCCCGGACCCGACATGGAGCATCGCCCCGGCCGTGAGGCGGGGCGATGCCGGGACAGGTCGCTGCGGTGGGCGGCGCTAGCCGCCGATGACCCACTGATCGAGGACGAGGGTGTTGTCCGGGCTGAGCTTCAGGATCACGAATACCTTCGCAGCACCATCGTCCGAACTGAGCGTCGCGGCGAAGGTCACGAGCCGGCCATACTTGATGACCGCGCCGGTCCGGGTGAACGTGCCCGGTGCTGTCCCGAAGTCGGTGAGCGCGCTGCGGATCGCTTGCGGCGACTGGTACTCGGCCGTCCAATCGGATGACCCCAGGGCGAAGCGCGCCTGGCCGTTGACCGCGAAGAGGGCCGACGCGGCGCTCGCGTCGCGTGTGTTCCACATGGCGATGAGCTTGCTCACGATGTTGTCGGGGTCGTTGGCCGCTTCCCACGCAGCCGGTTCGCCGGTGGGGATTCCGTCGACGGTGAACACCGACCATGACTGCACCTTCATGCCGTCCAGGTGCCACACCGCGAAACCGCTGCCGAGCATGGTGGACACCGGACTAGAGGTGCCCTCTCCTGTCCAGGAGACTGTCCAGGAGAGTGGCGCGGCGGCGAAGGATCCGTTCTCCAGGACCGAGCCGTTGCGAGTCGCCACATCCGGGGCTGCATGTGTCGCAAACTCCTGCTTGATCGCATCGAGGCCGTCAGCGCTGTAGTTCCAGTAGGACCAGCCGATGGCCGCGCGGTACGTCGCATCTTCCGTGAAGAGGCGCGCGGTCGCGACGGAGTCGTGGGCGTTGAACGCGGCGAGGTTGGCGTCGATAAGCTCGGCCGTCGTCGTGGGACCGGCCGCTTGGCCGCTGGGCGCCGGCGTGGCGTCTCCGCCAATGGGGCGCGCCCCGCTGGAGACCAGGAAGACGCCAAGGCTGACGGCGAGAATTGCCGCGGCGGCCGTGGCGAGGACCCACGCCGTGGGGTGCGCGCTGAACAGCAGCCGTGGCCACGTGGTTGTTCGCTGGGACACGGTTTCCACCTCCCTCATGACCCGGGGCAGCAGGTCGTTGGGAGCTGCCGGTGCGTTGCGCTCCATCCAGGGCTGGAGAATGGGATCCAGGCTTTCGTCGCGGGTCATGCCAGCTCTCCTCGCAGGGTGACGCGGCTATCGGCATCGATGGCCGCCCGCATCGCGTTCTGCGCGTGGTGGAGCCGCGATTTCGCGGTTCCGACGGGAATACGCATCGCTTCCGAGATCTCTGGGACCGACAGCTGGAGGAAGAAGCGCAGGACCAGGATGGTCCGCTCGCGGTCCGTCAACCGTGACAATCCGCGGCCGATGGCGTCGCGCGCGGCGACGTCCTCCTCCGGGGTGCCGTCATCGGCCAGGAAGGCGGGGAGCTCCGCGGTCTGACGCTCCGGACGTTCGTGCCGGGCCAGGTCGAGGCAGGCGTGCGCCAGCACACGGTGCAGCCACGCGTCGAAGCGGTCCGGGTCTCGGAGCTGCGGCAGATCGCGCCACGTCCGAATGAGCGTTTCCTGCACAGCATCCTCCGCCAGGGTCCGGTCGTGAAGGATCAGGTATGCCGCACCGAACAGGCGATCGATGATCTGGGACGTGAGAACCTCGAAGGCCCTGCGGTCCCCTCTGCTCGCCTGCTCGATGACGGCACGCTGCATGATCCTGCTGCTCCGGGTATTCACCATCAGAGGCGGATCCCCATGCCAAACCGTTCACTCCTGGTCATGTGCAGCGTGCGCTGTTGACGTCGCGCAGGGAACGGCCGAACCGCCCCATCCGCCCCGGCCAATCGGGCGGAACGGCACTGGAGGTGATCGCCGGCGGTTGGAGAGGATCGGCACGACAACCTCACCGGTGCGTGTAACCGCGACGCGGAGGGATGCTGATGTCCATTGACCGGGGACGCCGCACGATTCGGTATCTCGCCGCGGTGCTGTCGGCGGGGATAGCCGCGGTCTATCTCCTGATCGGTTTCGACGTGATCAAGGTCGTCGACACCAACCCGCCCGACATGCCCAGCCTGCTGCCCTTCGGGCTGATGTCCGGCGCGGCGTTCCTCCTGGGCGCGATCCTGCTCGCCGTCTTCGACCGCCGAATCCTCTGGACCCTGGGGGGCCTGTTCCAGGTCGCGGTCATCGCGATGTACGTGGCCGTGGCACCCCAGCGCGATCCGTCATACGAAGCGTGGGGGATCGGGCTGAAGGTGGTCCAGGCGATCCTGCTGTTGGCCCTGGTGTACCTCGCCGTGCGGGCTCCGCGCGGCAACCGGCTTCACGGAGCGGCAATCCGCCGCACTCCGCGATGAACGCGCTCGTCGTCTACGCGACGCGGACCGGCAACACGCGGCGCGTCGCCGAGTCCATCGCCGACGCCCTGCGGGCCCGGGGCCTGGTCGTGGCCCTGCACGACGTCGTCGATGCGCCCGGCCTGGTTCCCGAAGGCACGGACCTCATGCTTGTTGGTGGACCCACGGAGGGGCACGGGATGACGCCGCCCATGGCCGCGTACCTGCAGCGCCTGGACCGCTCCGGGCTGCGGAGCGTCATGGCGGCGGCCTTCGACACGCGCTTGTGGTGGCCACGGATCCTGTCGGGGTCGGCGGCGGCCAGCATCGCGCGGATCCTGCGCGAGAAGGGCGCGCGGGTGATCGACGAGGGGACGAGCTTCATCGTGAGCATGAAGCCAGAGCTGGTGGCGGGCGAGCTCGAGCGGGCGGCCGCCTGGGGCCGCGAGCTGGCGGAGGCGGTCGACACGCGTCTGCAGGTGTCCGACCCGCGATAGCGCCGTGGTGGCGGAGACACGAGCCGGGGCTCCGCGTAGCATTGGACCGATGTTCGAGACCGAGGGCGAGATCGACGAGCTCCAGCGCCTCTTCGACGAGACGCTGCGCCACGCGAACCCGCACATGCGCAGCATCGTGCATCCCGGACGGCGCCTGGGCGCGAGGCAGGTCGTGCGCTACCTGCAGGGAACCAGGCATGTGGCCTTCGCCACGGTGAGTCCCGAGGGAGAGCCCCGCGTGTCACCGCTCGACGCGCTCTTCATCCATGGCCGCTTCACGATGTCGACCGGCGTGCGCGCGACGAAGGTTCGCGACCTGCACGCCAATCCGGCGTGCTCCGCGGTTCACATGGACGGTGATCGCATCGCGGTGGTCGCCAACGGCCGCGTGGAGTGGATCGAGCGCGACCATCCCGATCACCACGTCATCCACCGCACCTGGACGGACACGTACGAGTCGGATCCCTACACCTGGGGGGACATCGTCTTCTTCCGCCTCGCGCCTGTGACGATGTGGGCCTACGCCTCCAACCCGGACGACTTCCCCTCCGACTAGTCCGCTGGCGACCGCCGCCACCCCGCTGTCATCAGCGCGGCCGGCCTTCACGAAGCGACTGCTCAGACTTCGCGATCCGGCGCTGGCGCGCCGTCGGATCTCCGGCGAGCGCCGCCGCGACTCGATCGGGGCGATCAGAGTCGGGCGCCGGTGGTATCCGGGGGTTCCGGCCGCTCGGGGCGGTCGTCGAGGCCGTCCACCGTGATCCCGTCGGCCGTGTCGCGCGACTCGCGGTAGGGCTCCTCGATCTGGGTCACCGGTCGCGGCTTGTTGATGATGAGGTGATCGAGCGTGCCGAAGAGGCCCGCGACCACCGCGCCGGCAGAGGGATCCGAGGGAAGCGGATCGTCGGGTCCGCGCTTGCGACGCGCCATAGCGGGCACCATACGCCGCCGGAGCGCAGGACGCACCCCCCGAGGATGGTCGAATGTGGGAGCGCGGTGGCCCAAAGGGCTGTTTGCGGGTATCGGTTCATTGGCCTGTGCGACGTGCACACCCTCGGGCCGACGCATCGGCCGCCGGAGGGCTAGCATCCGTTTCGTGAACAGACAGCGAACCAGCTGGCTCATGGACATGGACGGCGTCATCGTTCGCGAGGAGCACCTCGTGCCGGGCGCGGACCGGTTCCTGGCGCGGCTGGCGGAGACGCACCACCCCTTCCTGGTCCTCACCAACAACTCGATGTTCAGCACGCGCGATCTCGCGGCCCGCCTGGGCCGCATCGGCGTCAGCATCGCGGCCGAGTCGATCTTCACCTCGGCCCTGGCCACAGCCCAGTTCCTGGACGAGCAGCGACCCGGCGGCACGGCATTCGTCATCGGCGAGGCGGGGCTGACCAACGCGATCTACCAGGTGGGCTACACGCAGTCGGAGGCGGATCCCGATTACGTAGTCCTGGGCGAGACCCGCACGTACTCCTTCGAGCGGATCAGCCGCGCCATCCAGCTCATCACCCGCGGGGCACGCTTCATCGCCACCAACCCCGATCCCACCGGGCCCAGCCCTGACGGTCCGCTGCCGGCCACCGGATCGGTCGCTGCGCTGATCTCCAGCGCGACGGGGGTGCAGCCGTACTTCATCGGGAAGCCGAACCCGTTCATGATCCGCTCGGCGATGCGCCAGCTCGGCGCGCACTCGGCGTCGACGGTGATGATCGGCGACCGGATGGACACCGATGTGGTGACCGGGCTGGAGGCCGGCTGCGAGACGATCCTGGTCCTGAGCGGCATCACCGAGACGGAGGAGCAGGCGAACCGCTTCGGTTACCTCCCCACCCGGATCGTCGCCTCAGTCGCGGACCTCGTGGACGAGATCGAGCCCCTGGAGGAGGGATAGCCCGCCGCGATCAACCCGGCGAAAGGGTCTCCACCACGAACTTGGTGGCGCACGTCAGCCAGTCGCTGAGCTGACCCACGTCCTTCGGATCGGTGTTCGCCGAGCAGGCCTGGGCCGCGGGGTCGTCGAAATGGCCGGTGATCTGGTACGCCGGACCAATGGTGCCCACCGGTGCCAGGCCGGTCGGCGAGACCCCGGTGGCCGGATCGAAGTGGAGGAGCAGGAGCCAGGTGGTGCCGCCATCGGCGTTGACCCAGTCATAGCCGATGTTGTCGCAGACCAGCCATCCCGGCTGACCGGGTGGAGGCTGGCACGCACCGCCGAGCCCGGCGTCCAGCGGTATGGCGGCCTGGTGGGCAGCGAAGCTGATGGAGCCGGGTCCGAAGCAGCCGACGCGGGCGATGAAGCTCATGGCCGAGATGGCCGTGACACCCGGCTTGGGGCACGCGTTCGTGTCCGGGACCAGCCAGGCCGTGGCGCCCGAGGCGGCGGCAACCCAACCGACCGGGGTGCTGGCGCTGGTGTACCCGGGGTCCTGGGAGAGGCCCACGGCGTACCAGCGGTATCCGTCGGCGTCCACCGGTCCGTCCACCACCAGCACCTGGTCCCCGGACGTGAGTGGATTCTTGCCCCCGGCAAAGGTCGGGACCTTGAGAAGTGCGGCAGAGGCCGATGGCGCCACCCGCACGTTGAGGCTGCCCACCGCGACGGTTGCCAGCGACAGCTTCGCAAGCGGCGGGATCGGCGTGGCGGCGGGGGTTGGTGACGGGGTGTCGGTCGGCGCCGGCGTGGGTGTCACCGAGGGTGTGGACGAGGGTGCCGCGGAAGCCGACTGCGGCGCGGTGGCGCCGGTGGAGGTGCTGCCGACCGGTGATGCCTCCAGGCTCGAGGTGCCGGTGGCGCATCCGGCCAGGAGAACCAGGACGGCGACCACGCCGCCAACGTGTCCGCGGAGTCGCATACCTCCCTCCCGCGCAGGCCGATTCGGCTCGGAAGCCGAAGGATAGCGCGCCCTCATGAGCCGCGAACGATGCGCGCGAGCCAGGCGTGCGGACGCTCCGCCGCGAATTCGTCCCTCACGTCGAAGCGCTCCGAGGTGATGCGCTCGACCGTCCACCCGCTCGAGAAGGCCTCGCGGATCTCGTCCTGGGTGACGCGCCGCGGGCCGCTGTCGCCGGGGGTCAGGTCGGAGAAGCAGAGCAGGTGCAGGACCCCTCCGGGACGGACCACGGACCCCAGGCTGGCCACGTAGGCGGCGCGCAGGTCGTCGTCGAAGGTGTGGAAGACCCCCGAGTCGACCACGGTGGCGAACGTGCGCTGCAGCGCGTCGAGGTGCAGCGCATCGGCCACGTGGAATTCGACCGGGAGGCCACGCGCAGCCGCCTTCTCCCGAGCGGTATGGATGGCGGTGGGGGCCAGGTCCACGCCCATCACCTCGAGGCCGCGAGCAGCGAGCATCAGCGCCTGCTCACCGGTGCCACACCCGCAGTCGAGGACCGGGGACGTGATCTCGCCGGCCCCGGCCAGGCGAACGAAGGCGGGTTGCGGTTTGCCGATGTCCCACGGCGCCCACCCCTCGCGGTAGGCGCTGTCCCAGCGAGCCGCCATGCTCGGGTCCGGGCGGTGGGTCATACCCGTGCGCTCAGGCGCTCGCGCGCCGCGCGGCGTGGAGGATGATCGGCTCGTTCACGCCCTTGAGCTCCACCGGGCCGATCTCCGTGAAGGTGGCCTCCGTGGTCCGAGCCTGGGCGACCACGTCCTGGCTCACGAGGACCTCGCCGGGGCGGGCGTACTCCGCGATGCGCGAGGCGATGTTCACCGTCTGGCCGTAGTAGTCGCCCTCCTGGAAGAGGACTGGACCGGCGTGGATGCCCACGTGAGCGGGAGGCAACCCTTCGCGGGCGGCGGTCTCGACCATCTCCAGCGCAGCGACCACCCCCGGCCCGGGTTCGCGGAAGTGGAGCATCACCCCGTCACCCAGCCACTTGACCGCTCGGCCGCCGTGCTCCAGGGCCTGGCGGTTGACGAAGCGTCCCAGCCGTTCCGCCAGGCCGGCGGCGGCCTCGTCACCGCGCTCCTGGGTCAGGCGCGTGTAGCCGGTGATGTCCAGGAAGCACATGGCCGGCGGCTGCTCCACCTTGCGATACAGGCCGGCGGCGCCCAGCGCGTCCTCCAGCCCGCCAATGATGTTCGTCATCCACGCCCGGGCCTGCTGTGCGTGGAACATGGCGAGGAGCGCCGCATCGGTGGCGCGGTCCATGCGCTGGCCCTGCTCGTTTGCAGACGAGGCGGCCATCTCCGTGATGCTCACGCCCTGCGCCAGTAGACGGTCCATGAACTCGGAGCGCCAGGCATCCGATTCGGTCTCGGCCAGGCGGCGAAGGGTGTCGCCCATGACCCGCAGTCCACGCTCCAGGACAACCGGGCGAAAGCCCATCGCCAACCGGATCTGGAGCATGGGCACCACCGCCAGCTCGTCGTCGCGGACCAGGTCCTCGGGGCGGGGCGGCGGGGCGCCGGTCGACTCGCGGAGCACGCCCATGAGGGCAATGGGGACCCCGGTCCGGTCGCAGACCTGCTCGAAGGTCTCGTCGGTCAGCGCGGCAAAGCGCTCGTAGAGGGGCGAGTCGATGAACTCGAACCCAACCCCCCCACTACGGATCGCCTGGGCCAGACCCTCGAGAGGAACCTGGGCATCGTCGAGCGCGCGGACGATCTGAGCGCGGCGCACGTCGCCGGGCGAGAAGACTCCCCCCTGGCCCGGGGTGAGGATGCCCAGCTCCACGAGACGAGCGAGGTACTCGGGGGCGACACCGGCTCGGAGGGCCGCCTCAGCCTGGGTATAGCGCGACATCGGCGCAAGGGTAGCGCGTTGGCCCGGCAATGGGGCCCACGCATGAGCCTGCTGAGCATGCCCGGAGGGCACCAGAGAAGAATCGAAGGAAGACCATTGACCGCCGGTGAGCCCGGTCTTAGACTCCAGAGAGCGCGCCGAACGCTCGCCTCGTTGCGAGCGGGGGCACGCGAAAGGGAAAGCCCAAGACGTTCGACGCTGTCATTCGTCGCGGGCTGACTGTCGGGGCGCAGGTAGCGTGGGAGACGGGGATAAGCTCCCGTCCCAATGCTCGGTGGGCACACTGTCTCGCCCGGGCGGATCCAGGAGGGTCAAAAGCCCTGCTCGAGGTCCGGTCGGGATCGTCACGGGAGAAGGGTCCGGCGGGCGGAGGTAACGATCGGGACCGGCGCGCGTCACCTTCGGGTGAGGTGCCAATCCGATCGGGCCGGCCCACGGCTCTGGTTCGGCGGGGTGGAATCCGCCGGGCGGCTCTGCAAACGAGGAGCCGCTGATCTATGTTCGGCTGGCACTGGAGTGCCTGGCTCGTCGCCGCTTAGCGCGCGCCGTCCACACCAGCCACCGCAAGCCGGGCGCGACGTTTGAGGCGGGTTCGTTGCGCTTCGGGGCCTTGGCCCCGGGACCCGATGGGCTCACCGACAGGGATCTGTGGTTCCGTGAAGGACTCGCAGGTCCCTTCGTCGTATCCGGGCAGGTGTTCGCTGGTGCAACGTCGGGTGGTCCGGGTTCTCATCGGTCCCGCGATGAGAAATGCTGGTCACCGGCGTCACCTCCTGCAAGAATGACCGTTCTTCCGCGACGTGGACGTCGGACCGCCTCCGCGGAGCACGGAATAGGCTGTGATCTGGAGGTACGACCGGTGGCTGACTCGAATGGCGTGAACCGGGCCCGATGGGTGGATCTCGGGAGCACGGATGCATCGGCGTCGCGCGACTTCTACGCGAAGCTGTTCGGCTGGGAGATCGAGGTCAACGAGGACCCGCAGTACGGCGGCTACGCCATCGCGCGGGTGGGCGGGCAGGACGTGGCGGGCATCGGTCCGCAGATGACGCCCGGAGTACCGAGCGTCTGGTCGCTGTACATCGGCTCAGCGGATGCGGTTGCCACCGGCAAGGCCGTCGAGGCGGCCGGCGGCAAGGCGGTGATGCCGGCCTTTGACGTGGGCGACCAGGGCAAGATGGCCGTCTTCACAGACCCGTCCGGGGCGTTCATCAGCGTCTGGCAGTCCCAGAACATGGGCGGCTTCCGCTCGGGTGGGGTGAACGAGTACGGGTGGGCGGAGCTCAACGCACGCGGTCTCGACAAGGTGCTGCCGTTCTACAAGGCCGTCTTCGGCTGGGATGCCGAGGTGCTGCCGATGGGCGAGGGGCAGCCCGACTACACGCAGTTCAAGAGCGGGGACGAGGCCATCGCGGGGGCCATGGAGATGAGTCCGGGGATCCCCGCCGAGGTGCCCTCCTACTGGATGATCTACTTCAACGTGGCAGATGTGGATGACGCGTTCCGCCGCGCCCTGGCCGGCGGCGCCGCCGAGATGGTCGCGCCCATGGACTTCCCGGGAGGCCGCTTCGCGATCATCAACGACCCGCAGGGGGCCATGTTCGGCCTGCTCAAGACTGCCCCTCGCGAGGGCTGAGCCCCACCCTCTCGGCGCCGGTCGTGCGCGCCTCCGCGGCGTCGACCAGCTCGCGCAGCCGGGCGTTGAACGCGCCGCCGGTGCGCTGGACGCCGTGCCCCGCGCCGCGGATCACGACGCGCTCCGCCTGGAGCTCGCGCTGCAGGACGTCGCACACCGCCTCCGCGGCAGGATCGTGGCCGCCCGAGACGACCAGGATCGGGAAGGCGGCAGCGCGCAACGCGTCGAAGTCGAAGACGGCCTCGAAGGGAAACCGTTCGACCAGCGTCGCTCGCACGGACGCCTCCATGGCAGGGGTGAGGACATCCGGCACCTTGGCACGAGCGCCCACCGCGTCGAGGAATCGGACAAAGGTCTCGCGCACGCTCCCCGGGGCCTCGAACGCGGCCTTGACCTTGGCGATGGCTGCCTCCACCTGCGGGTTGCCGCGTGCGAGCCCCAGCGCGGGTGGCTCGATCAGGCACAGCGACCGCACGCGCTCTGGAACGAGTCCCGCCGCCAGCAGCGCGATGACGCCCCCGTACGAGTGCCCGACCACGTGTGTCCCCGGCTCGATGAGCTCCGTCATCTCGCGGGCCTGCACGTCGAAGTCGATCCGCTCCAGGGGTGGGTTCGGCGGATACCCGGTCCGATGCGGCACGACCAGGCGATACCCCTCGGCCAGTTCGCGCTGTGCCGACCACGTGGCCCAGCCGGGCGAGGTGCTGCCGTGGATCAGGAGGAGGCGCGGGCCGTGGTCGCCCAGCTGCTCGACGTGCATCGCGCCAGTCTAGGTGTCAGCCGAAGGTGACTGACTCGATCACCGGCTGGGCCACGGAGAGGGCGGCGTCGAAGTGCTCCGGCGGCGCCTCGACGGTGAATACCAGGAGCTGGCCACCGGTGCTGATCAGGTTGACCCGCACCTTGACGTCCTGTGCGAATCGATAGATCTGGCCGTTGGCCGACAGGAAGCCGAAGACTGGAACCGGATCAGCCGTCGTGACGTCAAACCAGACGCCATCGGTGCCGCCAATGGTGACCGGCTGCGGTGCAGTGACCTGCAGGCCCGTGTTGCTCGCGAAGAGCTGCGCCGCTGCCGCCGGATCGGTACCTGCGTCGGTCGAGTCCTGCCCGCTGGTGAAGACCTGTGCCACGACGCCGAACGCGACATAGGCCGGGTCCTTCTGGAGGTCGAACGCCTGTGGGTCGGTGCTCGAGGTGGACCAGCCGTCATCAACGGTGAAGCGGACATAGGGGTTGGTTCCCACCTCGTACGTGCCGGGAGCCAGGGGGCCGGCGGCGAAGGTCGGAGCAGCGGAGATGGTCGCAGCCGAGCTTCCTGTGGGCGCGCTTGCCGATGCCGCGGCGGACGCGACCGCCGACTGCGCGGCCTCGCTCGGCGAGCCGCCCGGACCGGAGCATGCCGCCAGCAGCATGGCCATGGCGATGACGGAGAGGCGGGACGAACGACGGATGGCCGCGGACGACATGGATGCATCCTCGTGGGCGAGACCCCGGCCGATGAGCGTGGAGGCCGGCGGGCCCGGCAGACGCACCGTACTCCGCACAGGAGGAAATGTGAAGAACGGTTGCCGCGTGGATGACCGTTTGTTGCCCTTCGCCGTAGACCCGCGCGGGCGTTGCGTCAAATCCCGCCGGGCGTTGCCGCACCAACGGCCGCGCGAGGGCTCAGCCCTTGGCGATATACCGGAACTTGATCCGCTTCTCACCGCCCTCGAAGGGCCCCTCACCGCGGGCGTAGAGCTCCACGACAACCGGCATCAGCGCCGGGTACTCGCCGAACGCTTCGCGGTAGTCGCGGTTCATGGACCGCAGGTGGGTCGTCAGCAGCTCCGCGACCTGCGCCCGGAACGCCTCGTCCGGCGCGTCCCGCAGCAGCTGGATCGCCACCCTCGGCCGCGTCTCGCCGGGACGTTCCTCCAGCACGGAGAGCTGGTACGACAGCACCCGCGCGGCCACCGACTCATCCGAGTAGATGGCGGACTCGATGTCCTCGGGGTAGATGTTGGCCCCCATGACCGACACCGTGGAGTCCTTGCGCCCGAAGACGAACAGGTACGGCATCCGGATCAGCCGTCGCCCGCCGGCGGGCAGCAGCGACTCGAGCTCCACGCCCACGGTCGACAACCGTTCCCGCATCTGGTCGTCGCGCAGGACCCCGCCCTCGTCGTGGGGGTTGTATCGGATCTTGGGTGACAACGTGGCGTGGCGCGCCACCGTAAAGAGGAGTTCGCGCTCCGCATTCGTCTCGATGTGGTGGAAGAACGGGTTGAACTGGAAGACCATCGGTGATCGGTCCGCTTCGCCGAAGACCGCTTCCGCCACGTCCGGGCGCTCGAGCGCCAGCCGGCGCAGGGCGATGCAGACCGGGGTCTCGGCCGCCAGGCCGATCTCGACATCGGTCACGCCGTAGCCCGAATAGACGGATTGAAAGTGCCGGCCCAGATAGGCGCGCAGCGACTCGGAGTTGCCCTCGCCGCCCAAGAGGGCGGACATGGTGTATGCGGACCAGTCCAGCCCGCGCCGCTCGCCCTCGTCCAGGAGGACCTTGAGGAACGGCGGGTAGCCCACGATGAGATACCGATGGCGCGGCCCCAGCTCGACCAGGGTGTCGAGCACCTTGTCGAGGTCCGGCCCCGTGGGCTTGACCAGGCCACGCTCCTCCAGAGCGGCAGCGGTGGTCATGCCCGTGGCCCAGGCGCCCATGGAGAACGTGTTGAGCACCACCAGGGGCTGGTCGCCGAACGTGTAGCGGGCGAAGAAGGCGATCATGCGGCGGACGTGCCGCCGCTCCTCTGCGCCGCGGGCCCAGTTGTAGGGCGTGCCCGTCGAGCCGGAGCTCTCGTCGATGGTGGTGCCCACCAGCGGCAGACGCCCGTCGACGCAGCGCTGGGTGAGCGGGTAGGGATCGATGTATCGCTTCTTGTCGGTCTCGGGCAGGTCGTGCAGGTCGCGGATGCGATCCGGGTTGATGCCGGCCTTCTGCAGGTAGTCGCGGTAGGCAGGGACGTGGCGCCCGGCATCGCGGGCCGCCCGCAGGGCCCGGGCCTGGCTGAACGCGTCCGCCGGCCCGGGCGGCATGACCTCGAGGAACCACTGGAGGGCGCCGTATCGGCGGGCCACGCTGCGCAGCAGGATCTCCAGGGCCCACTGGGAGACCGGACCGGGCAGCGGCCCCCGCCGCGTGGTTGACGCTGGTTGGGATGCTGCGGACGCGGCCATGGAGCCCTCCCTCGCGGTAGGCGCCCAGTCTCCATCCATTTCGCGCGAACGCAAGAGCCGTTGGTCGCTGCCGCCAGCATTAGCGGTCGCTCCACTGCGCGGTTCTAGTGGCGCTAGCGGTGTGCGCCGCGGCGCTGCCGATGTGGACCGTGGCGCACGTGGGGCTAGCGCGGCGGTCCTTGGCATCCCGGTGCCGGGGCGTTTGGGGGTCGCACCGCTAGCTGGGCTGGAAGGCACGATGACCACGAGAGCTCAGACGACGAGAACGCCGTTGCCCGAGGGCAGATGGCCGGCCCGGAGGGCACGGAGGAGAGCCCGAGCCGGCAAGGGAAACGCAGGATGGAGCGTGGGGGCAGCAGCACGCAGGGCTGCGCGGTTGTGACGCGTCTTGGCGAGCACCAGGATCATCCGATCCAGCCTTGCCGCCTCCTGCTTGAGGGTTGCAGCCCGCACCTGGGCCTGGGCGTCCGTCAGCCTGGTGATCACCTCGAGGCCGATGCGCATCGATCCACGGGCAATGACGGCGTCGATTGCCCTGCGGTCAAGCGGCGCCGATGACACGGGAGCCTCCGTCCGCCAGGTCCAGTGGGAACCGATGAGCTGCTGGGCTCGTGCAAGCGCTCGCAGTTGACCCGCGTCGCGAAGTGCGGGAGCTCCCGGGAAGGAGCGCAGCGTGACGTCGAGGCCAACGGCCGCGCCCCACGCAGCTGCCCGCGTGAGCCTGGGCGACCCTGCGCCCCGTTCCCACTGCGAGATCAGCTGGTGCGACGTCCCGATGGCGTCCGCAATGGCGACCTGGGACAGCCCTCGAGCCAGGCGCGCGGAACGAAGGTCGCGGACGAGCGCCGCCATCTGGCCCCTGGCGCGCAGCCCGGCCTCGTGAATCGGGTTGTGGCGGACCGGCATGGCGACACGATGGTTCGCCCGCCGTACTGGCCGCTTACCGCGACGTTATGCCAGCGGGACTGGCGATTGGCATCAGGTCCGGGCGTTGCCAGCCTGACTAGCGGTGTGCGCCACGACCGCGCACCCACGGGCCCCCATGCAATTCTGCCTAGCGTGACGGCCCTCAAAGGCGGTGGCGAGAGCATTCGAGGGTCGTACCGCTAGCCGGGCTGGAGCCGGCGCGTTTGGGGTGTGGTCAGGCCAGGGCCAGGGCGATGGCCTCGTCCGTGGCAAAGCGCCGACCCGCCCGCCATGCCTCATCCATGGCATCGGCGTCGAGGGCCGCCTCGAGGCGAACGCGATACGCCTCGTACTCGGCGACCTCCGCTCCCACCATGGTTGCGGCGGCCCGCTCGCGGAGCGCTTCCGCCGCACCCAGGAGCCGCGCCGCGCGGAGGAGGTCCTGGCGCTCGATGGCGATGAAGGCCACGGACTCGAGGATATTGGCGACCGCCCCGCGACTCCCGAGGTGATGCCAGGCGCCAATGACCTCGCGGTAGATGGCGGCGGCCTCGTCCAGCTCACCCCCGCGGCGCAGGGCATGGGCGCTGTCGCTGCGTGCCACGAGGATGAAGCGCTCGTCGCCGATCTCCTGGTAGCCCCGGCTGGCCTCCCCGAACCATCGGCGCGCCTCAACCAGGTCACCGGCAAAGCCGGCGAGACGGCCGTTGTTCAGGGCGGCGAAGGCGATCACGAAGGGATTGCCGGACTGGTACGCGAACTCGGTGGCGCGGGCCTGGCGTTGCATCGCGCTCTCGAGGTTGCCGGCGGACGCATCGGCGAGAGCGGCGCCGGCTTCGCTCATGGCCGCCTGCCATGGATCGCCACGCCGCCGCGCGACCTCCACCACCTCGTCGACAAGATCGATGGCGCGCTCGGCGTGCCCGGAGAACATGCTGGCCATGGCAAGCGCCGAAAGCGCGTCGGCGAGCGCCTCGATATCGTTCGCCTCGCGCGCCAGTGCGACGGCGCGGTCCGCGTAAGCGGGGGCCACGCCTCCGTTGCCGGAGATGGCCTGTGCGGACGCCGCCGCGGCCAGGATCCGGGCGACCAGGACCGTGCGCTCGTGCTCCTCACCGGCGGGCGGCGGCGGCAACGCGGTGGCGATCTCCGCGGCCCGAACGACCTGGTCGCTCGCCTCGGCGCCGAACGAGCGCGCGCGCCAGTAGGGGACGAGGGCGATCGTCAGCCGGATGGCGCGCTCCGGCTCGGCCTCCAGGCCCCAGTCCAGCGCGGTCCGCAGCTCGTCCTTCTCGGCATCGAGGCGCCGCAGCCACGAGGCCATCTCGGGACCCAGCAGCGGGTGCTCGGCGGCGAGCCCCAGGTCCAGGTAGTAGCCCAGGTGCGCGGCCCGCAGCGCGTTCACCTCGCCGGAGGTCACCAACTTGTCGAGCGCGTACTGCCGAATGGTCTCCAGCATCCGATAGCGGGTGGGCTCCGTGTGCTCGGCGATCACCAGGGAGCGGTCGACCAGCCGGGCCAGGCCATCGAGGACCCCGATCCGATCCTCCCCGCCGCCCTCGGTCCGCGCCACGACGGCCGTCGCCGCGTCCAGCGACCAGCTCGAGGCAAAGACCCCCATCCGGCACAGCAGTCGCCGATCCTCTTCGGCGAGCAGGTCCCAGCTCCAGTCGATGAGCGCCTGGAGCGTCTGCTGCCTGGGCAGGACGCCGCGCCGGCCCCCGGTCAGGAGCCGGAAGCGGTCGCCCAGGCCGGCGTCGATCTCCTCCACGGAGAGGACGCGCACCCGGGCCGCGGCCAGCTCGATCGCCAGCGGGATGCCGTCCAGGCGACGGCAGATGTCCACCACGGCTCGCGCGTTGGCGGTCGTCACCTCGAACGTCGGGACCACGGTGCGAGCCCGGTCCGTGAAGAGGCGCACCGCCTCGCTCTCCCGCAGCAGGTCGAGCTGCTGGTCGAGCTGTTCGTCGCCATCGGTCTCGGCTGATGAGGGAAGGGCCATGGACGGGACCTGCACAATCGTCTCGCCATCCACGCCCAGCGCCTCGCGGCTGGTGGCCATGATCGAGACCTGCGGGCAGCCGGCC
Organism: uncultured Chloroflexia bacterium; assembly: GCA_963814105.1. GTDB lineage: Bacteria > Chloroflexota > Limnocylindria > QHBO01 > QHBO01 > CAVXEH01. Next base: position 33,115 of record CAWFBQ010000004.1, on the reverse strand, counting down.
AGGACGTCGGCGACCAGGTCTGCGGCGGCTCCGATCACGTGCTCGCAGTTGTCGATCATCAGCAGCATCGACTTGGCGGCCAGGAAGTCCAGCAGGGTGTCCCGCGGCGACCGGCCGGGCTCCTCGGACAAGCTCAGGGCACGGGCCACCTGGGCGGGGACCAGCTCCGGGTCGCTGATGGGGGCCAGCTCCGCGAACCAGGCGCCATCGGGCCGGTCATCGGCCAACCCCGTGCCCACCTGCTGCATAAGGCGCGTCTTGCCGGTACCGCCCACGCCGATCAGCGTCACCAGCCGCTGCCGCTCCGACAGCGAGGCCAGCTCCGCCAGTTCGCGTTCGCGGCCGATGAAGCTCGTCAGCTGGGATGGCAGATTGGTGCGCCGGCTGGCCTGGGCCGATGCCGTCCGCAGCGTCGGAAAGTCACCCGGCAGGCCAGGAATCTCCAGCTGGTACAGGTGCTGCGCGTCCGGGAGGTCGCGGAGGCGGTGCTCGCCCAGGTCCCGGAGCGCGATCTCGGGCTCGTCGGCGAGCAGCTCGGCGGTCGCCTGCGAGAGGACGACCTGTCCCCCGTGGGCCGCAGCACCGAGGCGCGCGCCGCGGTGCACGCCCAGGCCCACGTAGGTGCCGTCGACCAGGGCGGCATCCGTGGTGTGGATGCCCATCCTGACCCTGATGGGTCCCTCCTCTGGCCAGGGGTGCGCGGCAAGCGCACGCTGACCCTCGGCGGCGGCGTGGACCGCGTCCGCGGCACGCTGGAATGTGACGGCGAAGGAGTCGCCCTCCGTGCCCTCCTCGTGTCCGTCGTGGTTGGCGAAGGCATCGCGCAGGATCCGGCGATGCGTGGCCAGCGCGGCTCCATAGCGCTCCGGCCCCAGCCGGCCGAGGAGCCTGGTGGACCCCTCGATATCGCTGAAGAGGAAGGTCACGGTGCCCGTTGGGCGCTCGGCCATGCGCGGAGCGTAGCAGCCGACGGGGCGCGTCAGGTCATGTCGGCCACCTTGCCTCTCCGTTGCCGGTGCTCGCCCGACGAACGTTGTGACCGGCGAGAGGCGGCCGCAGGGCCCTTCCGTCGTCCTCCGGTTCGCTGGCCGAACACCCTGACCGGCGAGCCCGCGCAGCGTGAGCCCCCGGCGGTCGCAGGGCTCGCCTGGCGAACGAACGGGCCGATGCCCACGCGGTTCAGCGCAGGAAGCGGGCGGGATCCAGTTCGGGCGGGATGACCGGACTCCGGCCAAGGATCTGATCCACCACCAGTCGAGCCGATGCCGGTCCCGTCGAGATCCCCCACGGGCCATGCCCCGCGCACACGAACAGCCCCGCGATGCCCGGCACGGCGCCGATGAGCGGGCGGCCGTCGGCGCTCATGGGGCGGGCGCAGGCGCGAACGCTGCGGATCGGGGCATCCTCGACGCCGGGCACGAAACGTGAGGCGCGCACCAGGATGGCCTCGATCCAGGCGTCCGGATCCGGCTCGTCCGCGAGGAACGTGGCGCCCACCGCGCTGGTGTCCGCAAACGGGACCAGGCTGAAGTCCTGCTCCGGCCCGGCCTCCTCGCCGGCGAGCATTGAGCCGATGCCGGCCTCTTCGAGGATGTGGCGCGGGGGAGCGGCTACATCCGCCTCCACCACGACGCCCCAGCGGGGCGCGATGGGGACGGCGCGGTCCAGGGGCTCCAGCAGGTCGGAGGTCCAGGGGCCGGCGGCGACCAGCACGGCCTCGGCGGGGATCAGGCGCCCCGAGACCTCCACGCCCGCCACGGCGTCACCACGCACGGCCAGCGTCGCGCCCCGTCCCTGGCGGATGACCGCGCCGCGCGCCTCGGCAAGCGTCGCGTATGCGTACGTTGAGGCGCCGGGGGCCACGGGGTAGCCGATATCGGCGCGGCACGCCCACAGCCCTTCGCCCAGCGCGGGCTCAAGCCGGTGCAGGTCGGCGCCGCCCAGGACATCGGTCCGGACGTGGTCGAAGGTCGTCGCGATCTCCGCCGCCTCGGCGCGGACCACGTCCTCGTCCGGGGAGACGAACAGCATCCCGGCGGGTTCATCGGGCAGGTGGAAGCCGGAACCGGGCGTGGAGAGCTCGCGGTAGAGCGCCACCGTGTCGTGGTAGAGCGGGTCCAGCACGGGGTCGAACGGGTGCTGGACGATCCCCTGGTTGGCGCCCGATGCGCCGGAGGCGAGACCCTCGCGCTCCACGAGGGTCACGTGCGTGCCGGCATCGGCCAGGAAGGCGGCAGCCGAGGTGCCCACGATGCCGCCACCGATGATCAGGACGTCGGTCACCCGCGCGGAGCTCATCCGCAGAGGGTACTCGCCCGCGGCGGGCTGCCTAGCCGCCGATGGCGAAGGTCGCGGTGACGTCCACCTCGAGGTCCGTGGTGCCCACCTGGATGGGGGTCGCGGCGTCGGCCGTGGCCCGCAGGTCCCCGGCCATGTAGGGCACGGGCGCAGGTGCGGACACCTCCGTGATGGCGATCACCGATCCCAGCGAGACGCCGGCGGCCTGGGCCAGGGCGGTGGCGCGCTTCTTCGCATCGGCCATTGCGGCGTCACGGGCTTGGGCCGTGGCCGCGGTGGGATCGGACACGGAGAAGCTGATCCCGTTCACCTGCGTGGCGCCGGCGGCGACCGCGGCATCGATCACCGGGCCGGTGGACTCGATCTGCCGGACCTTGATGGACAGGCTCTGGTTGGCCTGGTAGCCGGTGACGCGCGGTGGCGTGGTCCCGCCCGACGAGTACGCGTACTGGGGCTGGAGGGAGACCCACTGCGAGGTCATGTCGGTCTCGGCGATGCCGGCCTTCTTCACCGCCGCGATGATCTTGGTCATGGCTGCGCTTGCCTGCGACTGCGCGGCGGCGGCGGTTGGGGCCTGGGACTGGATCCCCACCGAGACCGTCGCGAGGTCCGGCGTGAGCGTGATCTTGCCCACGCCCTGGACGGTGATGCCGGTGGTCGGCGTGCCGCTGCCGGTGGTAACCGGCAGCGTGGTCGTGGTTGCGCGCGCGACCGACTGCCAGGCGCTCAGGTTGAGCGCGACAAGGGCGAGTGCCGCGAGGCCGATGGCGGCGACGAGCATGGACCGGGCGAAAACGGAGCGGGGGAGCGACATAGGGCACCTCGTGGCTGGGGGTCTGGCGGTTTGGCGGTCTGGCGGTTTGGCGGTTCAATCACCAGACGGCCGCGGGCCGCTCGCGGTTCCCTCCCGCCTCGGCCGGACCGCCAGCGGTAGAGCGTTTCTAGCCTGGCTAGCCGTACGACGCTTGGTCTCTGTCTCGGGGGTCGCGGTGCTAGTCACGCTAGCCATGTGGCCCGCAGAGATGCGCGGTGCCGCTGGCTGGTGTCAGCGAGTGGATATCGGACGAGTAGAGTTGAGCCCGCCATGAATGCTCAACAGGCCGGGGACGGCCGCCTCCTCTACCTGTCCCGCGCCGATGTCGAGGCCGTGGGCCTGGACATGCGCACCGTCATCGACCTGCTCCGCCAGGCCTTCCTCGAGAAGGGGGAGGGGCGCACGGAGATGCCCCCCAAGCCCGGAATCCACACCCAGCCCGACGCGTTCATCCACGCCATGCCGGCCTACATCGAGTCCATGGGCGCTGCCGGCATCAAGTGGGTGAGCGGTTACCCGGGCAACCAGGCCAGGGGGCTGCCCTACATCAGCGGGCTGCTGGTCCTCAACGACCCGGAGACGGGAATCCCGCTATCGGTCATGGACTGCACCTGGATCACCGCGGTGCGCACCGGCGGGGCGACCGGCCTGGCCGCCTCGTACCTGGCGCGCCCAGACTCCAAGACCGCGGGCATTCTGGCCTGCGGGGTGCAGGGGCGGACCAACCTGGAGGCGCTATCGGTCCTGTTCACGCTCAAGAAGGTCTATGCCTACGACGTGGTGCCGGCTGCGCGAGACCGATTCGTGACCGATATGCGCGAGCGCCTGGGGCTGGACGTGGTGGCCGTGGACAGCCCGCGCGAGGCGGTGGTCTCCTCCGACCTGGTGGTCACCTCCGGGCCGATCCTCCACCACCCGACGCCCGCCATCCCCGCCGGCTGGACGCGGCCGGGGACCTTCGCCAGCGCGGTGGACTTCGACAGCTACTGGACCGGCGAGGCGCTGGCCGAGTTCGACCGGGTCACGACCGATGACCATGCCCAGTTCGCCTACTACCGCGAGCAGGGCTACTTCGCCGCGACCCCCGATCCGGCCGCGGACCTGGGCGAGATCGTGGCGGGGGGGAAGCCCGGGCGGGAGCGTGATGACGAGCGGATCATCGCCATCAACCTGGGCCTCGCCCTGGACGACATGGCCGTGGCCCCGGAGCTGTACCGGCGCGCGGTGGCCGATGGCCGGGGGACCTGGCTCCCCCTGTGATCCCTGAGGAGGTCTCCGCGCCGGCGGTGTTCGTCCAGCGAACCTTGTGACCGGCGACACGCGGCAGGAAGCGCCCTGGGCGGTCGTTTGGTCAGTCCCGCGAACGAGCTGACCGGTGGCGGGATCTCACGGAGCTTCCGGCGGTCGTAACGCTCGCCTGGCGAACACTCGACGGGATGGTCCCGTCAGGAGGTCGGATGAGCCTCCTGGGCGGCCAGCTCCTCGGCGAAGAAGATCAGGTCCAGGTCGCCGGGGGAGCGGCCCTCCGCGGTGAGGAGCGCAGCGGCCTCGGAGCGGTGCTGGGTCCCGTGGTTCACGACGTGCAGCAGCATCTGCCAGACGGGGACGCCGTCTTCGACGTGGCCCAGGAAGCCATCGGTCAAGGTGGGCAGCCAGGCGTCGACCGCCTCCCACTCCGCGTCGTACATGGCGCACAGCTGGTCGATGGTCGGCAGCGGCGCGCGCTCCGGGCTCGGCTCCTGGCCATCCTGCATGAACCCGTGGCGCCAGCGCTGCATGGCGCCCAGCTGGTGGACCAGGATCCCACCCAGGCCACGCTCGTCGACAACGTTGGTGCGCGACCAGACCTCGGGGTCCAGCCCCGGGAGCTGCGCCAGGATGCGCTTCGTCGCCCATCGGTCGTAGGCGTAGAGGGTGCGAATCTCGTCGGTTTGCATGGGGTGGCAGTGTAGCAGCCGAATGCGCCGATATCGGTCAGCAATGCGGACTGCCGGGCGCCAGCGCTGATGTCGGTGTCCTTGCCTGCGTGTCGAGACCGTTCGTGCGGATGTGCACCTGTGCAGCCGTGCAGTCGTGCAGTCGTGCAGTCGTGCAGCCGTGCACCTGTGCAGCCGTGCAGTCGTGCAGCACGAAAGGGTGCCGACAGTGACGGCAGGACCGCGGGCGTCCTGGAAGGTGACGATCCCCTGCCCACACGATGACGGCAACCACCACCCGGGTACTCGGGCGCCGGTACACTCCGCGGCATGGCGGTCTGCCCGAGCTCGTCGACGAGCTCCGGCTGGTGATCGCACCGACCATCGCCGGAAGTGGGCGACGGCTCTTCGACGGCGTGCCACCGTTGCAGCTCGAATCCATCGCGAGCGAGACCTCGCCAACGGGCTCTCTGCTCGTGCACTACAAGGTGCGGCATTAGGCGGCGGGGCCGAACAGCAGGGTTGCCTCAGTACACCTCGTCGTGGGTTCCCAGGTTGACGAGGAAGGCCACGTCGCCGTCCCATCGGAACAGGACGCGCAGGTCCTCGTCGACGCTGAAGCCCCAGTAGCCTGCGAGCTCGCCCTTGAGCTTGTGGGTATGGAGCAGGGGATCCTGCGGATCTGCCGCGAAGCGGCGCAGGGCCCCGCGCAGCATGCTCGCCTGAGGATCCTTCAGCTTCTTGGCGCGGCGGAGGAAGCGGCTGGAGACGGTGACGCGCACGTCACGCTCGCAGCTCGTCGATGAGCGCCTCCACGTCGTCGAAGGCGGGAGCATCGCCGGCGCGGTACTCGGCCTCCGCCTCGCGCACCTCGGCCAGGAATAGCGCGCGCCGCAGCGCGGCCAGCTCTGCCTGGTCGCGCTCGTACCTCTCCGGGTTGACGAGGTACGCCGCCTTGCGCGAGCGCTGGAGGACCACGGTCGGCTCGTCAGAGCCGCTGACGTCGTTCAGAACCTCGGCCACGCGTTGTCGGAGGTCGCTCACAGGTACGCTCTTCATAGCGATAGCATGTACGGCCTACCGTACGGTGTCAAGCTCAGCCGCCGGTGTGCTACGCTCTGCGCATAGTGACGCACACTAACGGGTGACCCGATGGCGCTGCAACGAACCAACCTGACCCTTCCCGATGACCTCATGGCGGAGGTCGACGAGTTGGCCGGCCCCCGCGGCCGTTCCCGTTACGTGGCCGAGGCGGTGGCCCAGCGGGTCAAGCGAGATCGGCTCGGCAAGGCGATCCGGGAAACCGCCGGCGCCATGCAGGGCAAACCCGGAGCCATGACGCCCGACGAGGTCGTGCGCTGGGTGGCGTCGCTGCGGGCAGAAGAGACCGGCTGAGTGCGGTACCTCCTCGATACGACCCTGCTGATCGACCACGCCAACGGGTACCCGCCCGCCATGGCCACCCTCGCTCGTCTCTTCGAGGAGGGCGGTGAGCTGTTCGCCTGCGATGTCGTCGTCTGCGAGGCGCTGTCAGGCGGGTCCGATGAGCACCTCCAGGCCATCGGCCGCCTGGTCGAGGCGCTCGAATACGTTGCGACCACCCCGGAGGCGGCGCGCTGGGCAGCAGCCTCGCGCCTTCGGCGTCATCGCCAGGGCGGGAAGCTGGGCCTGGGCGATGCGCTCATCGCGGGGGTGGCGGCCTCGCTCGACGCCACCATCGTGACCCGCAACCGGCCGGACTTCGAGCGCCAGGGGGCCACCGTTCTCGCCTACTGACCCATGGCCCGACGACGCCACCGAAGCTGACAGATCCTGGCCGGAATAACGGTGATACTCGGGCCATGATTCCCCGCCGAGCGAGCCCGTCGACGCTGTCCGTGGCGCTGGCCCTCCTGATCGTCTACGTGGTCTGGGGGTCCACGTTCCTGGCCATCGCCTACGTGGTGGAGACACTCCCGCCCTTCCTGGCGGCGGGCGCCCGATTCCTGCTGTCCGGCGGCATCCTGCTGGGATTCCTCATAGCACAGGACCGATGGCGGCGACGCCGCGGATCCACCCCGCTCGCACGGCCTCGGCTGGTGGAATGGCGCACCGCTCTCATCGTTGGCGCGCTCCTGCTGCTGGGCGGCAACGGGATGGTGATGGTGGCCGAGAAGGTCATCCCCTCGGGCATCGCCGCGGTGATGATCGCCACGGAGCCCATCTGGCTGGCCTTCTTCGACGCGATCATCACGCGCCGGCGGCCCAGCCTGATGGCCATGGTCGGGGTCGTGGTGGGCCTCGCCGGCGTGGCGGTCCTGCTGGTACCCGGCGGTGGTGGCGGGGCTCTGGAACCGTGGGGTATCGGCCTGCTGGTGCTGGCAAACATCGGATGGGCGGCAGGATCGATCTATGCGCGGCACGGGCCCCTGCCGCGCAACGGTTTGCTGGCGACGGGCATGGAGCAGGTCGCCGGCGGGGGAACGCTCATCCTCGCCGCGCTCGTGGCGGGGGAGGTGTGGCGCGTGGACCTCGCATCCGTATCGGTCCAGTCCTGGGTGGCGCTCGGCTACCTGGTGGTGTTCGGGTCGTTGCTGGCCTTCACCGCGTACACCTGGCTCCTGAACCACGTGCCGGTCACCACTGTGGCGACCTACGCGTACGTCAACCCCATCGTCGCAGTGGCGCTGGGTGTGCTGTTCCGCGGCGAGCAGCTGACCCCCAGGACGCTGCTGGCGGCGGCCCTGATCATCGGCGCTGTGGTGGCCATGGTGAGCGGGCGTCCGCGGGAGGCAGAGGAACCGGGTCGTTCGTCCGACCTCGCTGCGCCGGATTCGGCGTTCTAGAGGCGCCGGGAGCAACTGGGAGAATCGGCTGGCCAAGTTCAGATACATCTCCCCTTGCGTGTCGTCGCGACCCGCGCAACGCTTCTTCGCGCGAACGTGACCGGCCGCGTGCCAATGGAGCCGGGCTGAGAGGGGAGCGGAGCATGCCGCTGGGACAACGCGCCATTGCCTGGAGTCGACGCGCCTTCGCCGGCCGGGGACTCACCGGGCGCCTCGTCCTTCTCGCCGGGCTTCTCATCTTCGCGCTGCCGCTCTACCTCGTGGCAGGGCTCTGGTTCGACCTGCTGTATGCGGCGCTCGGGTGGCTCACGGGACGGCGGCTGACGCCCAGGGTTCGCGCCGTCATAGCGGCTGCCACGGTGTTCATGCTTGTGGTTGCGGTCGTCGCGGCTTCGCCACCGCCGGCACCCTCGGCGACGCCCGGTGCCGGGTCGAGTGCCGTGGCCCTGGTCACCGCATCGCCGACATCCACTCCCACCCTGGCTCCAACGCCCGTGGCCACCCCCTCCCCGGGTGGGGCTGCGACATCGGTCCCGGTTGATCTCGACGACGGAGCAACGGGGACCGCTCCGCCCGCGCTGCCATCGCCGGCCGCGACGACGAATCCGAACGCCACGGCCATTGGCTGGCTGCCCGGCGAGCCCAATCCGGCGCTCACGCCGGGCGCGCTGAACCCCGATGTCACGCAGGCCACCATCGGCTCCACCATTTGCGTCTCCGGCTGGACGGCCACCATCCGGCCCAGCTCCAGCTACACCACCGGCCTGAAGATCCAGCAGATCGCCCTGTATGGCTACACCGATACCAGCACCGCCGATTACGAGGAGGACCATCTCATCTCGCTCGAGCTGGGCGGCGCCCCACGGGACCCGGCGAACCTGTGGCCCGAGCCGTACAGCGCGTCACTCGCGGACGGGCGCGACACGGGTGCCCGTGTCAAGGACACGTTCGAGAACGCCCTCAAGCGGGAGGTGTGCGCCGGGCAGATCACGCTGGCGCAGGCCCAGGCCGATATCGGCATCCACTGGGTCCACGCCTTCTACGGCATCCCGCTCTCTGCGGGCGCGTCGACGGCACCCACCGGGACCACGGCATCCGCCACCCCGCAGCCGGTGGCGACGTCCACCCCCGTGACGACCGGCACGCTCAAGGTCCGGATCACCAGCGTGGTGGACCCGGTGGTCCGAGGCACGACGGCGGGTGTCTCGGCGGCGACGACCGCGGGCGCGGCCTGCACCATCAAGGTGACGCTGCCATCGGGCCGGGTATCGACCGTGGCCGCCTTGCTGCAGACCCACACCGCATCGGCAAGCGGCGCCGTGAACTGGACCTGGACGGTCACCTCCAACACCGGGACCGGGACGGCGCAGGTCAAGGTTTCGTGTGCGCTCGGCCGGGGCGGCAGGCACCGCATCGACAACCTTCGCGATCACATCGTGAGGCGGCCGCAGAGTGGCATCACTCGGCGAGCTGCAGCGCCTCCTCCCACGCATCCTCCAGCCCGAGACTGGTCACCCAGGCACGGTCGCGATGCCCGCAGCGACCGGGAGGGGCGGCCGGACATGGCCGATACTCGGGAGCGCGATAGAGCCGCTAGGCTGAGACACCATGAGCCAGGCCCGACTGATTCTCACCTGCGGGTTGCCCGGAACGGGCAAGACCGCGCTGGCGCGGCAACTCGCCGCCGACCGGGGCGCCGTGCGCCTCACGAAGGATGAATGGCTCTGGGCCCTGGGATCCACTCCCTGGGACATGCCCACCCAGGAGAAGGTCGAACACGAGCTCTGGCGCCTCGCCCAGGAGATCCTGCGGCTCGGCCCGAGCGTCGTCCTCGATTTCGGGCTCTGGGCGCGCGAGGAGCGTGACGAGATGCGATCCGTGGCGCGTGGCCTTGGTGTCGGCGTCGAGCTGCACTACCTCGACGCGCCCGTCGAGGAACTCTGGCGGCGCATTGAGGCCCGGAACTCTGAACCGCCTTGGGACAGCCACCCGATCCGCCGCGCCGACCTCGACGGGTGGCTGCGCGCGTTCCAGGCGCCCGATGCAGCCGAGCTGGCCCTGTTCGACCGACCACCAGCCTCAGGCTGAGCGGCGGGGAAGCACCTGAAGTCGGAGCGCGTACGCGAGCTCCGGGCTCACCGGTCCTGTCGTCCTGCGGGCGGGGCTGCTCTTCCTGGCCGCACCCGCCTACCTCGTCATCGGGCTCTGGTTCGACCTCGCTTACGCGCTGATGGGCTGGCTCATGGGGCGCCCCCTGAGTAGGAGGGCGAGGTTGGGGCGCCGCCACGGGTGGATCAGCGCACCGTCACATCCGGGATCGCAGAACGTCGACCTCGCAGCCGGGCATGAATGGGTCGAAGCCGTGTTCGTTGAGCCAGCGGATCGCCATCAAGCTTCGCAGCGACCACCAACCCCGGATCACGTCACGGTCGACGTCGGTGCCATAGCCGGCGAGGACGTCGTCGAGGCGCTCCTCGTGGCCGAGAGTCAGGATGGCAAGGTCGTACAGGGCATCGCCCTGGCCCGCTTCGGACCAGTCGAGGACCCCGGTGATTCGATCACCGTCGACGAGCACGTGGGTGACCTGCAGATCACCGTGGATGAACACCGGCTCCCACGGCCGGAACACGGCCTCGGCAACCTTGCGGTTGCTCGTGACCAGGTCGGCTGGCAGGACGCCGCTTGAGACGAGCCAGTGGCATTCCGTGTCGAGGCTCGGCGACCGACGCGTCGGCTCGGCTGCTGGGCCATGGCGGCAGCGGCGCGTCATGCAGCGTTCGCAACGCGGCGCCCGCGGCGATCCATGCCGACGCCGGTGCAGAGGACGGCGCTCCGAGACGCCCGAGCGGGGTTCCCGGGAGGGCGGCGAGTGCAAGGACGGGCGGCTTCCACCACAGGACTTCCGCGGTCGGAATCGGCGCCAACGCCATCGCCTTGACCTCGACGCCGACACGCGCCTCATCGAGTGTCGATCTTCAGGAAGACGTCGCCGGCGCGCAGCGTCGCGCGTTCGCTGTGGGCGACGACGACCTCGATCTCTCCCGGGGCGTGGGTCTGTCCATGGCGCCATGGTGTGGCGAGGGTTCCCCTGGGCGCAAGCGTCGGCGGTGGTGCCCATGACGCGGCCGTGGCCGCGATTCATCGCGGCCCCAGAGCCACCACAGCCGGTCGAGCACCTCAGTTGAGGATCTCGCCCCGCTCGTCGTGGGGGATGGCCGCCAGGCGGTCGCGCCAGCCTTGCAGCTCCTCGGGCGTCAGCCGCTTCCAGTCCGTCACCTCACCCACGATCCGCAGCGGCTCGCGGCTGCGGTAGGAGCGCGTGGGGTTGCCGGGGAACTTCTTGTCGGTCACGTTGGGGTCGTCCTCGAAGGGTCCCGTGGGCTCCACGACGTAGACGCGCGGCTCGCCGTCGCCCGGCGCAAGCTCGGCGGCGAGCCCGGCGCCATCGGGCAGCGCCGTGAAGTAGATGTGGTTCATCACGACATCGGGCCGATAGTTCGACCGGAAGCCGGCCGTCAGGAGATCGCCCACCCGCAGGTCGGCCTTGGTGCCGTGGTAGAACGGACCCTCGTCCAAGCGATGCCCTCCTGGCCCTGCATCAATCACCACCGAACGCCACGGGGCGGGCCGGCGTCCGCCGGCTGCGGCCGACATTGTGCCGGTTCCTCCGTCGAAGCAGGCCGCTACAGCCACCACACCTGGTCCAGCAGGGCGTCCTCCGCCCGGTTCCGGTCGGAGTCCTTCCCACAACGGGCGTTGATGCCAGGAGCAGCGTTACGACGATCGAGTGGCCGATGGCGGCGCTTCCGTCGTCGCCTGGCCAGCGTACGCACCCAAACGGCGTCCGAGCGGCGCGCCGATGGTCGCAACGATGCGCAACGCAGCAAGCCGTTGCCGTCGGCCAGGATTCAACTAGCAGCGCTACGTAGGAGGACGGTCTCCCGCCGGCGCTGGACGGCGACGTCTGGATCTGCGGGGAGTGCGACGCTGCCCGCAACTTCGACTCGCTCGAGCTCTAGAGGCGCCGGAGCATTCCGGTTGTGCGGGGCTCCGGTTGTGCGTGGTGGTTAGCCAGACGGACCCTACGACCGCTGGGATCGACTCTTGCCCCCGCTGGGCGGTCGTTTGGACAGCCCCACAAGCCGGGTGACCGCCCAGGCGCGTTCGCCGGTCGTAGGGTTCGCCACACGAACCAGGGTGGGCCGGAACACGCGGGGCAAGCCCTGCGCGTGGCGGAGGCACCACGCGAGTCCACGCGAGGGCCCACCCGAGGGCACCATCGGTGACTAATGGGTCATGCGGGAACCGATGTCGCCGGTGCATCATTGGCAGACCGCGGGGAGCAGGGGAGGACCTTCAGATCGCCACAGCACAGGCAACGGCACAGGCAGCCGCCAGCACCACTGAGCGCCCCGCGCTGACCCCCGAGCAGCGCGCCATCGTCGAGTACGGCGATGGGCCGCTGGTCGTCATCGCCGGCGCCGGCACGGGCAAGACCCGGGTCATCGTCGAGCGCGTCCGCCACCTCCTGGCCACGCACGAAGACCTCCTCCCCGAGAACCTCCTGGTCCTGACCTACAACGTCAAGGCCGCCCGCGAGCTGCGCGAGCGCATCGAAACAGCGGTGGGCGCCGCGACCGCCGCCCGCCTCACCGTCGCCAACTTCCACAGCTTCTGCCATCGGGTGCTGACCGAATCCGGCCCGGAGGTGGGCTTGCCGGCACGGCCGGATGTGCTGGACGGCATCGGTCAATTCCTGATGCTGCGGGAGATCTGCCCAAAGCTGACGCTCATCTACCACTCGGGGGAGTGGGCGTATGGCGACCTGGTTCGGTTCATCAATCGCGCCAAGGACGAGCTCGTCACGCCGGACGACTTCGACGCCTTCGTCGCCCGAGAGCGCGAGGTCTTCGAGGACCGATACGGCAGCTACGCGGATGCCGCCGCGGGCCTCCTCATCCAGGGCAACCTGCGACCTGTCCGGGACGTGCGCAGCGCGTATGCCCGGCTGCGCCGCAACGAGCGGGCAGAGGAGCTGGGCCAGGAGGTCGAGTACGACCCGGCCGATGTCGAGCACGTCGCCGAGAAGACCGCCCGGCGAGCCGTGGGCGGGAGCGGCAAGCTCGTGCAGCGGAAGCACTTCACGCCGGAGCAGCTGAACCGCATCGACGAGCTGGCAGCCACGTACGTCACCGATGGCGCCGCCCTGGAGGTCATGCGCTGGAGCGAGATCGCATCGGTCTACCGCGCATACCAGGTGGAGCTGGAGCGGCGGGGTGCGCTCGACTTCGGTGAGCAGATCGCCGCCGTCACGCAACTGTTCAAGGCGCCGCCCCAACATCCTGCGCAGGTGGCAGCGCCAGTTCCGCTACCTGCTGGTGGACGAGTTCCAGGACGCGAACATTGCGCAGATCGAGCTGATCGAGCTGCTGGGACGCACGCCGGATCGCCCGGACAACGTCATGGTGGTGGGGGACGACGACCAGTCCATCTACAGATTCCGCGGCGCCAGCTTTGCCGCCTTCGCGGAGTTCGAGCGGCGCTTCAGCCGGCCGCCCGCACACGCTCCCGACAGCCCGCCGCCCGGCAAGCCGCCCATCATGCGCATCGAGGAGAACTTCCGCTCTACCGGGCAGGTGCTGGCCGCCGCCAACCGGCTGATCGGGCGCAACACCACCCGCTACGAACCGGACAAGCGGCTGCGCACCAGTCGCGAAGACGGCAGCCAGGTGGAGGTGGTGGTCTGCGCCGGGGCGGAGGACGAGGCGGTGGCGATCGTGGACGCCATGCAGGAGCACCACGATGCCGGCACGCCCTGGTCGGAGATGGCGGTCCTGTATCGGAAGCACAGGCACCGCGAGGCCATTGTCGCCCGGCTCCAGGAGGAGGACATCCCGTACACGGTGGTGGGCGGCCTCTCGCTGTTCGCCACGCCGGAGATCCGGGACCTGGAGCAGGGCCTGCGCGCCATCGCGGATCCGCACGATGACGTGGCCCTGACCCGGATGATGACCGCCGGCCCCTGGCGCCTGGACGCGCTCGAGATCCTCCATGTCAGCCGCACCGCACGATTCGACAACGCCCACCTGGTCGACATGGTCCAGCAGATCGTGACCGCGGCCCGAGACAACCGCCAACGCAAGCGCAGACGCCACCACAGAACCCACCCTGCGCGCCAAGCTGCGGCGGCTGCTCGACGTGATCCAGGAGCTCCAGCCGCAGACCTTCCGGGAGGGACCCTTCACCATCCTCCAGCGCTACCTGGAGCTCACCGGCCAGGTGCTCGACATGGTCGCCGTGGGCTCGACGGATGCCCACAGGATCGTGGCCAACATCGCGAGCTTCTCTGCGCTTCGCCGCTGACTGGCAGGCCCAGCATCCGGAGGGCACGCTGGGCGGGTTCGTGGACTACCTGGATGCCTACCAGGCCGCCGGCGGCGAGCTGCCGACCAGCGTGGAGCTGACGGAGGACGTGGAGGGTGTCCGGCTCATGACCCTCTACCAGGCCAAGGGGCTGGAGTTCCGGCACGTCTTCATCCCGCAGCTGCTCGTGGACGAGTGGCCCACCCGCGAGGGCTACGTGAGCTACTTCCCGGAGGAGCTGCTGCGCGAGCGGATCCAGGGCGAGGAGATCCACACCCAGGAGGAGCGCCGCCTGCTCTACGTGGCCATCACCCGTGCGCAGGACCGCCTCATGCTCACGACCCACGCGCGGGCCGTCCGCGGAGAAGGGTTCGTCGCTGTTCATTGGTGAGGTGCTCGAGGGCGAGGACAAGGAGGTCGCGCGGGTCGACCGAACCAGTTCCTGGGCGCTCCCTGAGGAGGCTGAGCCAGACGAGGCACTGCTGACGCAGAGGCCGATGGCGCCGCCACCGACCGTTCCGCCACCCTCCTGCGCCGCGTCATGCCGCTGCCGTCCAAGCGCGAGCGCCGCCTGGAGCTGCGCCTGCGCGCGAACGAGCTCATCGAGCTACTGGAGGGGACAAATGCTGCCGATGCCGAGGCAACCGCCGCCCGCGCCGGCCTCGAGGCTCGCCTTGCCGATGTCGGCAGATCGGCGGCCATGGCGGCAGATGCGGCGCGGGCCGAAGGGCTCGACCCGCTCACGCTGCGCCACGTCGCCGGCGATGGCGCCGCCGGCGCGAACCTGCTCGAGGTCGCCGCGCTGCCGGAGAAGTTCAGCTACTCGTCCCTGGACACCTACGAGCGCTGTCCGCTGCAGTACGCCTTCCGCTACGTCTACAAGATCCCGCAGCCGGACCGGCCGGTGGCCTCGTTCGCCTTCGGGAGCGCCGCCCACGAGGCGTTCGAGGCCTTCACCCGCGAGCGCCGCGAACGGCTGGCCCGCGGCGAGGCGCCGCCCACTCGCGACGACCTGGAGCGCCACTTCCGCGAGCTGTGGGTGCCCGCCGACTTCGGCGACAGGCCAACGGAAGAGGCGTACCAGCGTCGCGTGACGGACCTGCTGGACAACTTCTGGACCGGCGAGGTGAGCAGCATTGGCCAGGCGATCGTGGAGGAGCAGGCCTTTGACCTGGTCATCGAGGATCCCGAGGGCGGTCCGCCGGTGGTCATCGGCGGCTTCATCGACCGCATCGACCGGCTGCCGTCCGGCGCGGTGGAGGTGATCGACTACAAGACCGGCAAGATGAGCAGCCAGAAGGACGTGGCGCAGAGCCTGCAGCTCTCGATCTACGCGCTCGCCTGTCGCGACGCCCTGGACCTGGGCACCCCGGAGAAGGTAACCCTCTACTTCACGGAGTCCGCCACCCGCATGAGCACCACCCGAAGCGATGAAGAGCTCGACGCCGCCCGGGCGGATATCCTCGCTAGAACGGCGCGCATTCGCTCCGGCGAGTTCGCGGCCACGCCATCAGAGAAGACATGCGGCCACTGTGACTTTGCTCGGCTATGCCCGAGTCGGCTCTGACCGAGACTACGACTGCTTGGCTGGTGATGATAGGCGGAGGGACAAGTGTCTGAGAGCGACGAGATCAATCCATTTCACAAGCCGCCGCCGCCCACGTCAGCCAGGAGCCGGCGCAACCGGAAGGCGCGTCGGCGGAGCGCTGCCGAGGAGAGTCTCAGGCTGCTCTCTGGCAGGGTTGACGCGTCGCTTGGGCGGCCAATGACCCAGGCGGATCGCTTCGCTGCAATCCCGGTCGAAGCCGCATCGGTTCGAGAACCCGATCCGCTCGTGGCCCTCACGCATGAAGCCGCCATGGAATTCCCGAGAGCCACACCTAGGGTTGCGCGACCTGGGGTCTCCCGCGTAACGCAAAGCCCACGCCCGGCGGGCTCAATCGCACTCTTGAGTTCGCCGCGCTTCAAGGCACATTTCGATGAGGCGAGCCCAGGTCTCCAGCACCTTGCATACCAAGAAGTTCACGCTCTGTTGCGCCGCCTACAAGCGGACCCGGCGACTGGATTCAATGACTACCAGAGCGTTCGCGGGTTACCCAGGAGCGGCGTCCGCGAACTCAAGCTCGGCGGGGGTCCGCGCCTCCTTGCGACGTATAGGGCGGGGACGGTCACCCTTCTGGACATGGGTCGACACGAGGTCACCGAGGAGTACAGCGTAGGCAACCTGCGTCGCGACCTGACCGGTGCCCTCCCGGCTGATCGGCTCTTCGCCTCAACGTCCGCAGCCGACGTTAACAGCATCTTTGGCTCGAACCCTGATCGCAGGCAGCGCGTGTACGGCACCGAGCTGTCCAGTGAATGGATCTATTTCCTAGCAACTCCACAGAACGCGTTTGTACACAGCTGCTTGGCAAGCTATAAGCGAGCCACCCTCAATCGGCCGGCATTCCGGTTCGCAGTCGGCGGACCGGGCACCGGCAAGACCAGCATTCTCCTGAAGCTTTTCATCGAGTTGCGAAAGTTGGGCGGGAAGCCGGGCCTACTGGTCGCTGATCCGCTTGCGGACTACATCGAGCGGGCGAGCGGGGTGATCCTTGGGAGCGCGCGGATTCCTCTCCGTGCTTGGCAGCGTGGCGATCGCGATTTCGAGGGGTTCGACGTCCTGCTGTTCGACGACCCGCCACATGCAGAGTCGATTCATTCAGCGCTGCTGGGAGCGACAGGCACCGTCCGCCTGGCTGTGGTCGGGTTCGATCCATACCAACTCACGGGCGACATGTCAGACACTGAATATCAAGCGCTCATTGATCGCTGCGACGCAAAGGTCCGCGAGCTCCGGGTCTGCTACCGCCAGAAAGAGAATGTTGGGCGTGCGGCCCGGCGGGTCATGGACACGATCGCCAGAGCCACACCCTTCCTCGCCGAACGTAGGGTCGAGTGGTTCCACGAAAGCCACTCGCGGCTCAGTCGGCTGGCAAACGATGCGCGGTACCCCAACCCGCACGGATACGAGCAGACGTATATCCCGGGGACCACCGCGTGCGTGCGTCGCGAATTGAACCGGATGCGGGCGTCACCGGTGTGGACGCATTCGCCTCCGCTCCTCCTCGTGTTGGATACCCACAGCTCTGCTTCGGAATGGGATTGGCCTCGGCTGCTCGCAGGGATGGACTACCAAAGAATCGATATCGCTTGGAACCACAAGGTGGCGTCTGGGGTCTGGGACAAGCTGTCGGAGGTGAAGGGTCTCGAGTTCCAGCACGTGCTCATCGTGTTGAGCTTGCCGGCCTTTGCAGAGATGGACATCGGCTTTGCCGGGTCGGGCCGTAACAACTACCTAGCGCGACGGCTGGCGAGGATTCCTTTCTCGCGCGCTAAGGACAGCCTTGTGAACCTGTGTGTCGGTCCGGCGGACCTCACGGCGGAGTACGCGAAGGAGCGTGCGACCCTGCACGCGTTCGTCACGCAGTTCGGGTTGGTCGAGACGTACAAACTGCCGCTGCTGCGAAAGGTGCTTCAGACTGGCATTGAGCAGTCGTGAGGGAGTCGGGAGACCGAGATGGTCGAGACCGCCACGCGGGCCGAGGTACGCCTACACTCTCAGGATCACCGAGACGCACGAGTCATGGGGGACGACCGATCGCTCGCCTTGAAGACCTAACGAAGGGCGCCCTTGTCTCAGGCGTCGTCGCGGATCGCGCGGTGACCGTCATCGACGTCGGCTGGCACGGCTCCGAGGTCCTAACGTTGACCTACCGGACCGCCGACGGCGCCGTGGCCGAGCGCCTCGTGTACCGCGAGGACGAGCCGCGCATGGCGATCGTCGAGGAAGGGAAGCCCTGGGCCTTCGACGGCGATGGAGAAGACTTCAAGCTGGCCAGCGAAGCGAAGCGGATCGATCTCGCCTACCTCTTCGACCCGTACGTCGCAGTCAGCACGAGCCTCGTCGAGCCGCTCCCGCACCAGATCACGGCCGTCTACGAGGCGATGCTGCCGCGCCAGCCGCTCAACTTCCTGCTGGCCGACGACCCAGGCGCCGGCAAGACGATCATGACCGGGCTCTACATCCGCGAGCTCATCGTGCGGGGCGACCTCCGTCGCTGCCTCGTCGTGACCCCGGGCTCGCTCGTCGAGCAGTGGCAGGCCGAGCTGGCCGAGAAATTTCACCTCGACTTCACGCTCTTGACCCGCGACCGAATCGAAGGATCGGCGTCCGGCAACCCTTTCGCCGACAGCGACCTGCTGATCGCCCGCCTGGACAAGCTCAGCCGCGACGAGGACCTTCAGCTCATCCTCGACAACGCCCCCGACTGGGACCTCATCGTCTTTGACGAGGCCCACAAGCTCTCAGCCCAGCTGTTCTCGGGCGAGATCAAGAAGACGAAACGCCGCCTCCTGGCGGAGCGGGTCAAGCCCCACACCCGGCATTTCCTCCTCCTCACCGCTACGCCGCACAACGGCAAGGAGGAAGACTTCGAGTTGTTCATGAGCCTGCTCGATCCCGACCGGTTCGCGGGGCACAAGCGCAAGGCCTCGGATGCTGCGCCGCCCGTCTCGGACCCAGGCGAGCTCATGCGCCGGCTGATGAAGGAGCAGCTCGTCAAGTTCGACGGGACAGCGCTCTTCCCACCCCGGTATGCCTATGTGGTCCCGTACGACCTGTCGGGGCCCGAAGCTGACCTCTACGAGCAGGTCACGACGTACGTCCGCGAGGAGATGAACCGCGCCGAGCGCCTCAAGGCAGAGGGCGAGGGGAAGCGTGGGCTCATCGTTGGCTTCGCCCTCATGGTCCTGCAGCGTCGGCTTGCCTCATCTCCCGCGGCGATTCACATGTCGCTCAAACGACGGCTCGCCCGCCTCGAGCGGACTCTTGCCGAGACGCTCGTTCAGCGCGACGGCGCTCAGGCTTGGATCAATCAGCCGGAACTCAATGCGATCACCATCGCCGACATCGAAGAGATCGACGACGACGAGGCGACTGCGGAGGAGGCCGAGGCGGCCGAGGAGACCGCGGTTGATCTCGCCACAGCTGCCAGGACGATCGCGGAGCTCCGTCTCGAGATCTCACGGCTCAAGGAGCTTGAGACGCTCGCCGCACAGGTCCGGAAGCTCGGCACCGACACGAAGTGGACCGAACTCTCGACCCTCCTCCAGGAGGCGCCCGAGATGCGCGATGCCGGAGGCGGCCGGCGCAAGCTCATCGTCTTCACAGAGCACCGCGACACGCTCGACTATCTGGTTGAGCGGATCGGCACATTCCTCGGTCGTCCCGAGGCGATCGTCGCGATTCACGGTGGGCTGCCACGCGACCAGCGGCGTGCGGCGGAGTCTGCCTTCAAGAGCGATCCCGAGGTCGTCGTCCTGGTCGCGACCGACGCCGCGGGTGAGGGCATCAACCTCCAGCGTGCCCACCTGATGGTCAACTACGACCTGCCCTGGAACCCGAACCGGATCGAACAGCGGTTCGGGCGGATCCACCGGATCGGTCAGACCGAACCGTGCCACCTGTGGAACCTGGTTGCCCACAAGACCCGCGAAGGCGACGTCTACGCCCGCCTGCTCGAGAAGATCGCCGTCCAGGCGGAAGCCCTGAGCGGGACCGTCTTCGACGTCCTCGGGGAGGTCACGTTCGAGGGCAAGCCACTCCGCCAGCTCCTCATCGAGGCGATCCGCCTGGGCGACAGTCCCGAGATCCGGACCCAGATGACGCGGGTCATCGACGAGGCCCTCGACGTCGAGCATCTCCGAGCACTCCTCGCCACCCGTGCCTTGGGCGCCAACCTCCTCGATACGACCAAGGTGGCTACCGTACGTGACGAGCTCGAGCGCGCCGAGGCGAACCGGCTCCAGCCGCACTACGTCCGAGACTTCTTCCTCCTCGCGTACCGGCGCCTCGGCGGGCAGGTCCGTGAGCGTGAGCCCGGCCGCTACGAGCTGACGAAGGTGCCCGGGCGGATTCGCGATCGAGCCCGTGAGGCGGCGATGCGACCCGGCGTCCTCGGCGCATACGAACGGATCGCGTTCGAGAAGGATCGGGTCGCGGTCGTCGGGTTCCCACTCGCCGAGTTCATATGCCCCGGCCACCCGCTCCTCGAGGCAACGATCGACCTCGTCCTTCAGGACCATCGCGAGCTCCTCCGCCGTGGTGCGCTGCTGGTCGACGAGACCGACCCGTCGGACTCGATCCGAGCCCTGGTCTACCTCGAGCACGCGATCGTTGACGGGCGACCCACCCGTGACGGGCACCCGACCGTCGTGAGCCGTCGTCTCGAGTTCGTGGAGCTCGGGGACGTTGATGCCGGCGGCGCCGGAGCAGCGCCCTATCTCGACTACCGACCATGCGTGGAAGAGGAACGTGCCCTCGTTGGGCCAACGATCGATGGCGCCGCATGGCTCATCGGCACGACGCTCGAGGGCCGCGCCACCGACTATTCGATAGAGCGCCTCGCACGTTCCCACCTCGCAGAGGTCCGCGAGCGAACCATCGACCGGATCGAGCGAACGCGGCGCGAGGTTCACGCCCGCCTGACCTACGAGATCAACTACTGGGATGGCCAGTACGCACGCCTGCGTGAGCAGGAGCGAGCCGGTAAGCAAACGCGGCTCGCCAGCAGCGTTGCCCGCCAGCGCGCCGACGACCTCGCCGACCGGCTTCGTTCACGGACGCGGGAGCTTGAGCTCGAGGCGCAGGTCCAGGCACTTCCGCCGGTCGTCGTCGGTGGGGCGATCGTCGTACCGCGGGGCTTGATAGATCGGCTGACCGGAACAGCGCCGTCCGAACCCGAGCAATTCGCCCGCGAAACCAGACGAATCGAGCGCCTCGCCATGGCCGCGGTCATGTCTGCGGAGCGCGCGGTGGGACGCATCCCCGAAGACGTCGGGGACCGCAAGTACGGCTGGGATGTGGAGTCCCGGGAGCCCGACGGCCGGCTTCGGCTTATCGAAGTGAAGGGCCGAGCAGAGGGCGCCACCACCGTCACAGTGACTCGGAACGAGATTGGGAAGTGCCTCAACGTGCCTGACCGCTGGTACCTCGCGATCGTCAGCGTCGACGGCGAGCGGGTCGCCGAGCCCATCTACATACGCCGGCCATTCTCGCTGGCGCCGGACCCTGCGGCGACGTCGGTGAACTACTCGATCAGGGATCTGCTTGCCCAAGGAGAAGTCGTGGAGGTCTCAGCGTGAGCGAGCGACTGATGCGCAAGCTCATCGAGGTTGCCCTGCCGCTCGACGTCGTAAACGAGGAGTCAAGACGGAGGAAGGCCAAGGCGCCCACCGGTTATCCCACGCAGGTTCACAAGTGGTGGGCACAACGCCCAGTCGCAGCGGTCCGCGCGGTCCTGTTTGCCAGCCTAGTGGACGACCCGAGCTCGGACCCCGCCCGTTTCCCCTCCCGACAAGCGCAGGAGGACGAGCGCCTTCGCTTGTTCTCCATCATCGAGCGACTCGTTGAGTGGGACAACTCAACGAACGAGGCCGTCCTCGAAGAGGCACGGGTGGAGATAAGGCGCTCGACGAACGGCAACCCACCCCCGCTTCTCGATCCGTTCTGTGGCGGCGGAACCATTCCGCTCGAGGCCCAGCGGCTAGGCTTGGCCGTGTACGCGTCTGACCTTAATCCCGTCGCCGTCCTTATCACCAAGGCGCTTGTCGAGATCCCGCCGAGGTTCGCCGGCCACCCGCCCGTCAATCCGGATGCGCGGCGCGCTCTCGGGGTATCGGGCTCGTGGAAGGGCGCCGCAGGGTTGGCAGATGACGTCCGTCGCTACGGCGCCTGGATGCGTCTCGAGGCCGAGCGTCGGGTCGGCCACCTATACCCGAAGGTACGCCTCCCAAGCGCCCACGGTGGCGGCGAGGCGACCGTCGCGGCCTGGCTCTGGGCTCGGACGGTCACATGTCCGAACCCAGCTTGCGGGGCGGTCACCCCGCTGCTTTCCACCTTTGTGCTGTCCTCAAAACCCGGCCGCGAGGTTCACCTTATTCCGGTAGTCCGAGATCGGCGAGTGTCGTTTGAAGTCGCATCACCAGCGCCATCGCCTTTGGGAGACCCGAAGAAAGGGTTCAAACGCGGCATGTCGGGTGTCTTCGAGTGCGCGGTTTGCGGCACAGTCACTACTCGCGACTACGTCGCTGCGGAAGGAATCGCGGGTCGCATAGGGGTGGTCCAGACTGCGACCGTCGCACAGGGTACTCGCGGCCGCATCTACCTGCCCGCGGATCCTTCGACAGTGCCAACCGACCTGCCGCATGTCGACACATCTGTACTGGATGTTGATCTCGCTCTGAACCCGCGCGACGTCTGGTGCCGGAATTTCGGCCTGACTACCCCTCGACACCTCTTCACGCGGCGGCAACTCGTTGCCCTGACGACGTTCGCCGACCTTATCGGCGACGTTCATGAGCGCGTCCGCAAAGACGCCGCCGCGTGCGGATTGCCTGGCGATTCTGTGCCCTTCCACGCAGGCGGAACCGGCGCACACGCGTATGCCGACGCGGTCGCGACCTACCTTAGCTTCGCAATCAGTCGGATCGCAGACTATGGAAATAGCCTCGCCAGCTGGATGCCAAAGGACGGAGCGATTCGAAACCTATTTGCCCGGCAGGCGATCCCGATGGTCTGGGATTTCGCGGAAGGGAACCCATTCGGGAAGTCGAGCGCGGGCTTCCGGGAGGCTGTCGCAAACGTGGCCGACTGCTTGACTGCTCTTGCGCCGGCCGGCGCGGGCGTGGTCGTAATGCGTGACGCCGCTAAGGCGCCATTGGTCAGCTCGTGCATGGTCGCGACTGACCCGCCCTACTACGACAACATCGGTTACGCGGACCTCTCCGACTTCTTCTATGTCTGGCTTCGGCGATCGATGGGCAGCGTGTTTCCCGAGCTCTTTGCCACGATGCTGACGCCGAAGTCGGCCGAGTTGGTGGCGATGCCCTATCGGCACGGCGGGAGCAAGGAGAAGGCTGAGGACCACTTCGAGCTGGGTCTGACTGCGGCGTTCCGCCGATTGCGGGAAGTCTCCGACCCGAGCGTTCCGCTCACTGTCTACTACGCATTCAAACAGGCGGAATCCGACGCTGGGGTTGACGACGGGGGACCGACCACAGCATCCACCGGGTGGGAAACCATGCTGGAGGCGTTGCTCGGCGCAGGCCTTTCTGTCCTCGGAACGTGGCCGATGAGGACCGAAGGTGCGACCCGCATGACGGCGAGTGGCACGAATGCTCTCGCCTCGTCGATCGTCCTCGTGTGTCGGCCATTGCTCGTCGATGCCGGCATTACCACCCGCAAGGAATTCGTCGCTGCTATGAAGCGGGAGCTACCCGAGGCCCTTCGGACGCTTCAGCACGGCAACATCGCGCCGGTGGACCTTGCGCAGTCGTCGATCGGGCCCGGGATGGCAATCTTCAGCCGGTACGCGAAGATACTGGAGCCCGACGGGTCGCCAATGCGGGTCCGCACGGCGCTCTCGCTCATCAACCAGGTGCTCGATGAACTACTCAGCGAGCAGGAAGGCGAGTTCGACGCAGATACGCGATGGGCGATCGCCTGGTACGAGCAGTTCGGCCTCGGCGAGGCGGCCTTTGGGACCGCTGAGACACTATCGAAGGCGAAGAACAGCTCGGTCGCGGGCCTCGTCGAGGCGGGGATCGTCGCTGCATCGCGCGGTCGGGTGAGACTCCTTACTCGCGATGAGTATTCCCACGACTGGGATCCTGCGAAGGACAATCGCGTCCCCGTCTGGGAAGCAACGCAACGTCTAGTCCAACTGTTGTTGATCGAGGGCGAGGGGCCTGCGGGCGACCTCCTCGCGCGCCTCGGTGGCCTCGGCGACACGGCACGTGACCTCGCCTACCGCATGTACCACGTCGCCGAACGCAAGGGCTGGACCGATGAGGCCCGGGCATACAACGCGCTCGTAGTGGCCTGGACTGACCTCGCCCGCGGGGCGGAGTCGGCTCGAGCTGCTCAGCCGGCACAGACGAGCCTCGGGCTCGAGTAGGGGACGCACGATGGCGCTGACGAACAAGGAGCGGATCGGTCGGCTGCTGGACGGGCTTGCCGCCGGGCTCAAGCCGGTCGTGGAGCAATCGTTCATCAAGGCGTACGGTGCGACGTGGGTCTCGACCGTCGAGGACGCGAAGGGGCAGAACGCAGGCGTCTCCGACCCGAACGATCCCCAGTTCCTCCTCAACGCGATCTGGTTCCACTGGAACGACACGCTCGGCAAGACGCTCGGCATGGCCGAGAAGAACTACGTCGCCGAGCTGCGCTTGACCCGCAACCGCTCGGCACATCCGGGCGAGAAGCCGTTCACCGGCGATGACGTCTACCGCGCCTACGACACCGCGGAGCGCCTCCTCCGCTCCGTCGCCGCTCCCCAGGCCGACGACCTGGCGAAGGCGAAGGGCGTCATCCTCATGGAGAACGCGGTCTCCCAGGCGAAAGAGAAGCGGAAGGCGACTACGGCGGCTCCAGTCGCCGCGGAACCACTCAAGGGTCTCGCGCCGTGGCGGAGTCTTGCCACCCCGCACCCGGACGTCGCTGCTGGCCGGTACCGCCAGGCAGAGTTCGCGGCGGACCTCGCCCAGGTCGCCCGGGGCGAGGGTGCGAAGGAATACGTCGATCCACGCGAGTTCTTCGCCCGGACGTACCTCACCGAGGGCCTGCGACTCCTGCTGACCGGCGCGCTGCGCCGCTTGACCGGGACTGGTGGCGAGTCGGTTGTCGACCTCCAGACGACGTTCGGCGGCGGCAAGACGCACTCGATGCTGGCACTATGGCATCTCGTCAATCCGGCGACCCCGGTCACGAGTTTACCGGGGCTCGAGGGCGTGACCACCGAGGCGAAGGTCTCGGCACTCCCGAAGGTGAGCCGTGCAGCCATCGTCGGGACGGCGCTCTCCCCGATCACCCCGCGGATCGTCGAGGGAACGGAGATCCGGACGCTGTGGGGCGAGCTCGCGTGGCGCCTCGGAGGGGCGACTTCGTTCGCGACCGTCGCGGAAGCTGATCGCACCGGCGTTCCTCCGGGCGCCGATGCTCTCCGCGCGCTCCTCGCTGCTCATGCGCCCGTCGTCGTCCTCATCGACGAATGGGTCACGTACGCACGGCTTCAGTGGGGCAAGGATGATCTTCCGGGCGGCACCTTCGACGCTGCCCTTTCATTCGCCCAGCAGCTGACCGGCGCTGTCGACCAGGTTCCGGGCGCGGTCCTGGTTGTCTCTCTGCCGTCGTCGGCAATCGAGGTCGGCGGCGAGGGTGGCCAGACGGCGCTTGCCTCGCTCAAGCACGTCGTCCACCGGGTGGACGCACCCTGGCGACCGGCGGCGGCCCAGGAGTCCTTCGAGATCGTCCGGAGGCGACTCTTCGAGCCACTGACGCCGGAGGCGATCAAGGGCCGCGACGAGGTCGTTCAGCGCTTCGGCGAGCTGTATGCCCAGCATCAGGGCAGCTTCCCGGCCGAGACGAAGGAGAAGGTGTACCTCGAGCGCCTGCGGACCTGCTATCCGATACACCCCGAGCTCTTCGACCGGCTGTTCGACGACTGGTCGACGCTTGAGCGGTTCCAGCGGACCCGCGGCGTGCTGAAGTTGATGGCAGCGGTTGTCCATTCACTGTGGGAGAAGCAGGACGGGAACCTGCTTATCTGGCCGGCCTCCATCCCGCTCGACGATACGATGGTCCTTCCACAGCTGACGCAATACCTCGACGACAGCTGGCAGCCGATTATCGAGACCGACGTCGACGGAACGTCATCGCTGCCGCTGCGGCTCGATCGGGAGAACGCCGGAACGTACGGTCGATACTCAGCGGCTCGGCGGGTGGCACGCACTGTCTTCCTTGGCTCGGCCCCGCTCCCGGCAGCCGCGAACCGTGGCATCGACGACCGACGGATCCTCCTGGGCTCGGTCCAGCCCGGCGAGACCCCCGCGACCTTCGGCGACGCCCTGCGAAAGCTCGCGAGCCAGGCGACCTACCTGTACGAGAACGCTGGCCGCTATTGGTACGCAACACAGCCGTCGGTCAATCAGCTGGCCCGCGACCGGGCGGAGCAGCAGGCCGACGACCGGGTTGAGATGGAGATCGAGCGCCGGCTCAAGGGCGCGCTCGCCGACCGGGGGCCGTTCGCCCGTGTTCATCCGTCACCGCAATCGGGCTCGGACGTGCCGGACGAGGATGAGGTCGCGCTGGTCGCGCTGGGGCCCGGGTATCCGCACGATGCCAAAGCCGCAACGTCGAAGGCCACCATGGCCGCGGGCGAGATTCTCGCCTCACGTGGTGCCGGCGCCCGCACGAACCAGAACATGGTCGTCTTCCTCGTCGCCGACCACCTCCGGCTTGCTGAGCTGGCAACCGCCGTTCGCGAGTACCTCGCCTGGAGCTCGATCGTCGACGACGGCGAGGCCGGCCGTCTCAACCTCGATGCGTTCCAGCGCAACCAGGCCAAGTCGCAGCGCGATGGTGCCGACGAGACGTCCCGCGCCCGGATCCCCGAGACCTATCAGTGGCTCCTTGTGCCGGAACAGGCTGACCCGCTGGCGAAGGTGGCGCTCCTCCCGGTCAAGGTGTCCGGATCAGATCCTCTGGCCGTGCGCGCCGGCGCCAAGCTCCGCAACGAGGAGCACCTGATAACCAAGTTCGGCGGCGTGAATCTCCGGCTGGTGCTCGATGGCGCGCTCAAGGAGAAGTGGACCGCCGAGCGCGCCTTCGGTCTGAAGCAGCTGTGGAGCTGGTTTGCCCAGTACCCGTACCTACCGCGCCTGAGGGACATCTCCGTCCTGGAAGGTGCCGTGCGGGACGGATCCTCGAGCCTCCTGTGGCGGTCCGAGACATTTGCCTACGCCGCCGCGCGTGGGGATGACGGCGAGTACCTCGGCATCGTGGCGGGGCGCATCGCGGAGACGCCAGTCACCTACACAAGCCTCATCGTCGACGGCTCGGTTCTACCAGACCCCTTGCCGGGCGTCGAACCCCCCAAATCGTCGCCTCCGGGCCCCGGGCCAGGCCCCGAACCTGTTCGGCGCGTCAAGCGATTCCACGGTGAGGTGAGCCTCGGTGACCCGCGGCGACCCATCCCAGAACTCACGAAGATCGTCGACGAGGTCATCGACCGGCTAGCCCAGCAGCCGGATGTCGACCTGCGGGTCACGGTTCGCATAGATGCGCGTCACGGTGGTGCCGACGGCTTCGCCGACGAGACGATACGAACCATCTCCGAGAATGCGAAGACTCTGAAGTTCGACGAGTTCGACTGGGACAAAGAATAGGGGAGAGGGCCGGGGCCTATGGCCACCATCGCACAGGTGCGAGAGGTGCTGCTCGCCAACCCAGGGCTGGACAAACGACGCCTGCTCAGCGCCTTGGTCCGGAAGGGTGTCGGCTTCAGCGACGCACACGCTTTGAACGCCTTCCTGTATTCGCATCAGGACGCCTTAGAGTGGCGCGATGACACCCGAGGTCGCGCGTGGTACGTGCGACAGGGCGAGATGCACCGAAGTTCGGATACCGGCCAGGTGCGCGATGGCGCAGCGCCGGTGCTGGCCCCGCCTCAATTCGGCGGAGATCATCAGCTCGATCTGTACCCGTGGCAGCAGCGAGCGTTGGCCAGATGGCGAGCGTCTGGATCGCGCGGTGTGGTGGAGGCGGTGACTGGAGCGGGCAAGACGCGTATGGCCCTCCAGGCGTCGCTTGACGCCCTCGGCGCTGGTCAACGGGTCGCCGTCGTGGTTCCCACACTGGAGCTAATGAGACAGTGGGAGCGGGAGATTCAGACGCACGTGCGGAGCCGAATCGGTGCCCAACTGCGGGTCCACACCCTTGGGGGCGGGAGCACGAGCAACTTGGGCCTCTGCGAGGTGCTGGTCGCGACGGCGTCGTCCGCAGCTCAGTATCGGCTGTTGCCGCGCGGACTGGCGGGCCTGCTCATCGCCGACGAGTGCCACCACTACGGCGCCGAGATCTGGTCGCGTGCGCTGAAGCCACACTTCGACGCTCGCTTGGGACTGACCGCCACGTATGCGCGGGACGACTCGGGGCTTGAAACGTATCTGGATCCCTACTTCGGCGGCGTCTGCTATCGCGTCGGCTACGAGGAAGCACTTGCTGATGACGTCATCGCTCAGTTCCGAATCGCCTTCGTGGGCGTCGAATTCACTGGCGAAGAGCGATACCAGTACGACGAGGCGACAGCGAAGGCCGGTCGCTATCGAGGCAAGCTCATTGACGAGTGGGGCCTGCCAGCTCAACCATTTGGCGACTTCATCCGTGCGGCTCAGCGGTTGAGCCGATCTGGCGAAGGGGAAGGCTCTCGACTAGCCGGCTTCTACTTGTCGGCGTTCGGGAAACGGCGCAGCATTCTTGCGGCATCCACCGCGAAGCAAGCCAGAATGCGCGACCTGAGTGCCGCCGTAGCGCAGGCTCAGCGCACCATCGTCTTCGCTCAGACGGTCCACGCCGCATCTGCCGCCATGGTGGAGCTGCGTCGGTACGGTCACGTCGGTGAAGTGATCGAAGCGACGATGGAGCGCGATGACCGCACTGAGGCGTTCGAAGCGTTTGAGCGCGGCGACTACAACGTCGTGGCGGCTCCGAAGCTCCTCGATGAGGGGGTCGACGTGCCTGCAGCCGATCTTGCCATCGTGCTCGCGACAAGCCGCTCGCGTCGACAGCTTATCCAGCGCATGGGCCGGATCATTCGGAAGAAGACAGACGGCCGGTCGGCGAGACTAGTGGTCCTCTACGTGGAGGGCACTGCCGAGGACCCGAATGACGGTGCACACGAAGACTTCCTCGACGAGGTCGTCGATGTGGCGCAGGACGTGGCCGTCTTCCCGGCGTCCACGCGAGCACGAGCGCTGGTGGAGTATCTAGCGCCCCATCGCAGTCCGCCAGCGCATCGGCGCGCTCCTCGCCCTCAGCCTGCGCCTGCCCCGGGCGGCTCCCCGCCTCCTCACGTCACCGAGCGCTGGGTATCCGACGAATGGATCGTCCCTGACAGCGTTCGCCGCGGGTGCGCGGTGCGCCATGCGGCCTTCGGCGAAGGCACCGTCGTGTCAATCGGCACCTCCGCGTACGGCATGACGGTCAAGGCACATTTCGCGGACGGCACTCATGAGGTTCTCTTCGGACTCGGGCGCCTCTATTTCATCGCCGCCGACTGAGCCTCGGCCCGTTGCCGGCGTTTGGTCCTCGGTGCTGGTGGCTATTTGACCGTGACGTGGCCCGCGGAGGCTGCTGGCTACAATGTGTGCATGCCCGACATTGGGGAGCTTGTTGTCGGTGCCTGGCTAGCGCAGGTTGAGGGGTACGACTTCGTCGTCTACAACCAGCGTCCCGGTCGCGATCTTCCAGAATCCATCGCCCCGAAGGGGCTAGCTGGCGTTTCGGCTCGACTTGGCGAATTGGATGTCATCGGCATGCACACGCCTCGGCGGCAGAGTTACCTGGCCGAGTGCACAACGCATCTCGACGGCCTGCTGTACGGCGGCGGCCCGGACGCATCCGTCGCCAAACTGACCCGGAAGTTCACGTTGTCGTCCGCGTACGCTGACATTCTCGAGGAGCGGACCGGGCTTAAGCCTGCCTTGGCGTTGTGGTCCCCTAAGGTCCCCAAGGGAGTAGTGGACCGGATGGCGGATGTCGCCAACGCCGTCAGGCGTCCGATTGAGCTTGTGGCGAATGACGACTACGCACGCCGTATTGATCAGTTGGTCGAGACTGCGAGCGAGCGGACGACAGGCACCGGTAACGATTTCTACCGAACCCTTCAGCTGCTAACGCACCTCTCGAAGTCACCGTTCGTGGGGCTGCCCAACGCGACCCGGAAACACATCGCCGAAAGTGCGGCTGATGTCGTCGCTCATGCTGCCGAGTTGCCTTGGGCTGAGGTCGTCAAGATCCACCGGACTCGCGCAGGGATTCGAGCTCCACGCGGTGGTGCTGAAGCGTCGATCATCTGCAACACCGGGGCTCACGCCCCGTATCCAGATCGGTTCCTAGGCCCGGATGTCCTCCATTACGTTGGACGAGGACTCGATGGCGACCAGGCGCTGGATCGTGACAATGAGTCCCTCAGGCAAGCTGTGGAGCGAGGCGTGCCTATCCGCGTTTTCGAGCAGCTCGGGAAGAATCGATACCTGGATCACGGAGTGTGGGCGGGGGTTGGTGATCCCCTTTGGCACATCGACCCCGAGTCGAACCGCAGGCTGATCGTCTTCACGCTCCGTCTTTTGGCTCCGCCTGGGAGCCAATAGGGTCGGTCGCTTCCCGAACGATTCTGGCTTCGCACTGATACCCGACTGCCACTCCTCACACCTCCCTGCCCCCTCCCGAGGGATGGTCAAGTGCGAGTCTGAGTTCAAGCACGACCGGTACGTGGTCGCTCCACAAGAGCCAGTCGTCGGGATTGCCCAGCTCGAACGCCGTGACGTTAGACAACCACCGCGTGGGAACGAAGGCGTGATCGACGAGGTATGGCTGCTCACGGTGATGTTGCCAGTAGAGGCTTGCGCCAGTCTCGGCCCCGTGTTCCTCATGTCGTAGTGAGTGGTACACGCTCGAGTAGCCCAGGCCCTCGAGCCAGGCGACCAGCGTCCGAAACTCGGGGTGAGCTCGGGTATCCCACCGGGCGTTCGCGTTGAAGTCGCCGATGATAATCGCGCGACCGCGCGCGAGAAGGGCCTGGTAATGCGCCAGAGCGCGCTGCGTGCGGCCGCGCCTCAGGCCCGACTCACTGCCGCGGTGGTTCATAGCCCACACCCCGATGATGTCGATCTGCCTGGCGAAGTCGAGGTGAATTGGCAGGAACCACTCGCGAGCTGGGTCCCATTCCGCCGCGACGCTTGCGGCGACGGACGGCTTTGCGAAGATACCTAGTCCTTTCCTAGGGTTGCGCCCAGTCCATGCCACCAATCCCAGAGAGCTGACACCAAGTTGAGGCTCATTCCCGCATTCGGCAATGACGGCCACATCGGGGCGCAACTGCAGCAACGGCTCAGCCTTGCGCTTGAGGCCCTGCAGGCAGTTCCAGGCGACTATCCTCACCCGGTCGTCTATCACAGGGTCCGCGCGTGCCACGCGTGTCGTACTCATAGACCCGAGGATAGGCCCCAAACGGATGATCCAGATGCGTGCTGAGCGGCGAGGGTGACGGACACTGGCACCCGCCTACACTTCGCTCGCGGGCGCACACACAGGGAGGAAGAATGGGACGCGCAGGTGGATCGGCCGCGGAGAAGTACGAGAGGCTCTCGGCTCGCCATCGGGCCGGACTCTCACAACGGCTCATCGTGAATCTCTCGGTCGCGGGTGTCCTGGCTGCCACGTTCTGGATCTATGCCGGCGCGCAAGGGATGAGCGTGGGTCGAGTCCTCCGCGGTCGACGGATTCTAGTCAGGCTAGCCCTACGGCCTCCCGGTGCCGCGGAACCCACCCTCCGGACGTCGGTTGGCCAGCCTGGCTAGCACGGCGGCTCCCGAAGACACTCTCGGACGTCGTACCGCTAGCGCGGCTGGAATCCGGCGCGGGCTCTCACGCCTCGTCGCAACGCGCGGGCTTCGGGTGGTCCGCGCACACTACGAACACGACGTCAATGCCCTCGCCGACTCGTTCGGGCCCACCATTGATGCGGTAGTGAAGGCGGACGTTGTCCAGCTGATACCGGCCTGGGCGCTGGGCGGTGATCTCGGCGACGATGCCGACCGACTACTCGCCGGCCACCCTGCCCGACGCGCTGCATGGGGTGTGGAGCGTAGTGAGGCCGGCCCCTCACCGGCGGGCTGCGGCTTCCGTCGTCAGTCCGACGGTCGACCCAGCAGCGCCTCGTGGTCGATCAGCGCGGCAGAGAGGATCGCGAGGCCGGCGAAGAGCATGTGCGCGCCCTGGCTGACGATCTGCCCGACTCCCGATGGGTCAATGCAAATGCGGCCGGGGTCCTCGTAACCCGAACATCCGTCGGACATCACGAAGAACGCAACCACGAAGAACGTCACCGCGAGCAGGAGCAGGACGGTGCGGATCGTCACGGAATCCCCTTTGCGGCTGTTGAAGGCTTGCCCATCGGACGAGGGGGACCTCCAGAAATCGCGTCGAGCGCCGATGGTACACCGCGGCTGGCGAGGGCCGGAGTCTGCGTGCCTCGCTTCGGGCTCGCCCGAACGGATCCAGGGGAGCCTAGGCGCTGCCGCTCATCACAGGCCTACTCGCCGGGGCGAACCTGCGGCATTGGTGATATGCGCAGGGTGCTAGCCTCAGCCTCATGTCGGACGAGCCCACCCGAGCGCCGGAGGACCGGCTGATGCGCCGCGTGACCTATTCGCTGGGCGTCTCGCTTGACGGCTACATCGTAGGACCCGACGGCGACATCACTGCGCCGCCGCCCGACGAGGAGGTCTGGCGCTTCGTCACCGACGAGATACGGCAGGTCGGCGTCCACCTGCTGGGACGGAAGCTGTACGAGACGATGCTGTACTGGGAGGACCCCGACCAGGAGCCATCGTTCGACGAGTCCGAGCGCGCGTGGGCCGCGATCTGGAACCCGCTCCCCAAGGTGGTGTTCTCCACCACCCTGTCGGCGGTGCAGGGCAATGCCCGCCTGGCCTCCGGCGGCCTCGCGGAGGAGATCAAGCGGTTGCGTGCCGAGCCGGGGGAGGGCGACATCGCGATCGGTGGCGCAACCCTCGCCGCCGAGGCGGCCGCGTTGGGTCTGATCGACGAGTACCGGCTCAGGGTCTACCCGATGCTGGTTGGCGGTGGCATTCCGTACTTTCCACAGCACGAGCGCCGGGTGGATCTCGAACTCGTCGAGACCCGCACCTTCGGCTCGAGAGTCGTCTACCTCCGCTACCGCGTGGCGAGCTAGCAGGCTCCACACGGGGCCGCCTCGGTGAGGCGGCCCCGTATG